>CAIZRG010000017.1 GCA_903935335.1 Oligoflexia bacterium | reverse complement strand
CTTTCCTGTTTGCCTAGCACCTCGGATCACGAGTGGCTTTCTCAAGGAAGGAGTCAAATTCCACCAATTTCTCAATACAGTGAGAGCTTTGCGTTCCATAGATAAGAACTTTACCATGAAATAGATATTTTATGGGGGTAAAAATGTCTATTTCATGGATATTTTATGGGGGTAAAAACTGCTACTCTGGGGGGGTGGTGTGATTTTTCACGTCAACCTCCTTTTGGCCTCATCTGAGTTTGCTCAAAAATAAAGTAAGAAATAAAGTCTTGGTCTTCTTTGGATGGGTTTTCAAACTGAATCCCTACTTTGATGGCATCCGATGAGTCAGACGCTGAGAGAGGCTTTGTATGAATAATTTTAGCTCTCATATAAAAGTTTCTTGACTTGAGTCTGAATTGAAGAGGCTCTAAGAACTCTCCTTTTTTCAGGACTAATGAGTCTTTTTTTGAGCAACTAAAGGCAAGCCCGGTGATACTGATATCTAAAATTTTTTGTTGATAAATCTTTTCAGATGAAAGAGAACATTTATATTCTAACTTCAGTTGAGTGCCTATAGGGATTGTAAATCGATCATTTTTTCTTCGCTGGACTCGATAGAGGAGTTGAGGAAGAGAGAATTGGAGAGTCGATTTTTCGTGGGTTTCAAATTCAGAAACAAAAAAAAAGCTTCCATCTAGATGAATTAAATTAATAAAGCAGGATTTGTTTTTATTTTTGGCGAGGTTGGATTCAAGTTCTTTTAAGTTAAAGTGGATTGGAGCTAGAAAGAAAAGTTTTTTTTTGATTTGGCTGAATTCTCCGAGGCGTACTTTAAATTTTAATTTTTGATCTTTTGTCCAAATCACACCACTTGGAAAAGAGTTGGATATTCTTGAAAAGATCTTCATGATTTGAGGGATTCCTGAAATCGGTGTAAATTTTGCTTGAACTTCAGTTTCTTGCGTCAAAGGGGACCCTCCCATTGAGGATATTCAATCCATCCGGATTTTATAGGAAAGCCTATAGGAAAATCAGCACATAAATTTTGTTCAGAAAGTAAAGCCGTCCAGGCACAAATCAAGGCATCAAATGCAGTCAAGTTTTGAGATAACTTCTTTAAGTCTCGGTCATAGATAAAGATGGCTTGTTTCTCAATGAGTTGAGTCAGGATTTCCTCACGAGAATGCACGCCCTCCTCTAAGTCTCGGTAAGTAGAAAATATCCGTTGGGGGATACCCAAGGTATTTGAAACAACAGCCAGGGTAAGTTTTGGCCAAACTTCGATCAGGGGTATTTTTTGGAGGTGACGTTTCAGAAAATTCATGCGAGCCGTCAGTGGAGCTCGATTTCCGCCCAGTGTTTCATCCACTTCGAGTAACCGAGGCAATGAAAGGGAGGGAAGGACTTGGTTTTTGATCCAAAGCTCAACCGGACGTTGAGTATAAGGGGTAAACTCCTTGAGGGGATTTAAGTTCTGAGAGGTTTTTTGATGAAACTCCCTCATCCATTTGACACTGGAGACTGTACAATGGCTTGGAAGTGGACAAGATTTTCGAGTGCAAGTGAGGCAAGGGGGAAGCTCCAAAGCAACATTGACTCCCATCTTAACGCAGCCTGAGCTTTCTTCCTGGATGACTTCCAAGACGGCTTCATCTCCGGTTTGACAATCATGTCCTACAATTTTATCAAAAATATCGAGTAAGAAAATCTTTTTTTCTTTCGGATAAAACTCAAGCACAGCCAAAGAAGTTTTCTGGTTCTTTGCTCCAGCAAGCTCCAAGCCTAAAAATCGATTTGTTTCACGAGCTTTGGACATGAACTTCAAGACCGTGTTCAACCCCCTGGAAGGGGAGGTGCTGAATTTTACGATTTTCTAAGATTTTTAAAATTTTAGATTGGAGATCCTTGAGTAATTCCGGATTGGATAGATAAATAAAAAAACACCCTCCTCCACCCGCACCACAAACTTTTCCAGAGATCGGCGCAATCTTGGATGTTTCTGAAAACACAAAATCGATTTCTGGTGTTGTAATCCCAGGAGACAAAGTTTTTCGGTGAGCCCATTCTTCAGAAATCCCCAGGCCAACGGCTTCCCAGTCTTGACTCAGGATTGCATTTTCAATTTCTTGGGTAGCAGAAGCAATTTTTTGAAATCGATCTCGGATTCCCTTCTTCTGATCAATAAAATTTTTAAAGAGTGTCCAATTATTGATTCCAGAATTTCTGGATTGCCCCGAATAAAAAAGAAGAAGTCTTTTTTCAATTTCTTTGAGTCGATCCTGAGGCCATCGTGTTTGAGAGTGCTTACCGATCCCCCAATGAAGACTTTGAAGTCCACCGTACATGGCGCCATAGTAGTCTTGAAGACCTGCTGGCACCTGAATGATTTGAGCTTCAATATCCCGCACCACTTCAATTAAAGAATCATGTGAGCTCCCTAGACCAGCCCAGGCATCTAACGCACCTGCCATTGCAATACCCAGGGTCGACGATCCTCCTAAGCCTGCACCTGCAGGGCTTTGAGCTGAAGTAGAAAACACAATCTGTCCAGGGTCGTGTGCTTTCTCAGTGAGCTTGAGTTTTTTTTCGTAAAAGAATTTTAAAAGTTGAAAGTGGAGGGTCAGGGAACTTGGGGGTTGAATCAAATTTTGGCTGAGCTCTGACCAGGTACACTCAAGTTCAACTCCTTGATCTTCAGATAAGAAACGAATTTCAGGTCCTGACTTTTCTTTTGGAAAAATGGAATGAATCTTGGCCTCTGCAAATAAGTTAATCCCAAGATTTAAGGTCATAGGATTCTTCAGGAAAAGGTATAAAGGCCAGATATCTAAAGTTCCCCCAGCTAAATCAATTCGAGTGGGAGCTTTGGAGTGAATCACTTCAGTGGCCATGCTCGATGTAGCCAATGTAGGGAAGCCCTCTCAAGTTTTCTGAAAAATCAATTCCGTATCCCACGACAAACTCTTTCCCAATTTTGAAGCCTACATAATCAATCTCAATCTGAGTTTTTAATCCTTCAGGCTTCATCAGAAGAGAGCAACTTTTTATCAAAGCAGGTCTTCTGGCTCGAAGTGAGTTCATGATGTAGGCAAGAGTCAGACCTGAATCCACGATATCATCAAAAATAATGACGTTTCGATTTTCAAGAGGGTCGTTGATATCCAGTGTGATTTTGACCTCTCCTGAGGAAACAATCTTGCTTGAATAACCAGAAACCCCTAAAAACTCGCAGGTGAGCGGAAATTCAAGCTTCCGGATGATATCTGAAAAAAAGATGAAACTGCTTTTTAAAATACAAATCGCTGTGACTTCTTTCCCCTGAAAATCATGGTTGATCTCTTGGGCAAGCTCAGTAATTCGAGCCTGGAGTTTCACTTCTGGAATGAGTACTTTAGGGTGGTTATTTAAATTTTCTTCAGACATAGGCATTATTCATGATCTCCCCAAATCCTCCGCCCCCTGGGACTATGTAGTGTTTATCGTTTAGGCCACGCTCTTGGTCCCAATAGGTTCCTAAAGGAGAGTCCAACACATTTTGTGAAGATAATCCACGATCTAAGCGAACCGCATAAATCTTAAGATCCGGATGTTGGATTCCAAGCCTCTTGAGATACTCCGGTGTGACAATGCAATGAATCGCAATCAATTTTTTCGCTTTTCCTCGAGTTTTGTAAAGATCTAATGCTTTACAAAGAGTACTTCCGGTAGCCCCCATTGGATCAGGAAATAAGACGATCCCATCGTCAATGGATCCACCAATTTTGTGACCCGATACTTCAGAGCCTGTCACTTGATCCTGATCATCTGTTTTCCTAGCAATGCTGATATGATCTTGGCGCACTTTTTTGGGGTTCATAAAATAATTCAACGCAGTGTAGCAAATATGTGAAGGAAGGGTTCCTGCTCGTGCCAGATTGACGGTAACAACAGGGGTTTCAGGGTCAAGAATGGGTCCTTGAAAGACTGCCTCCGGATGAAAGGCAGCCATTCGAGTTCGGATCTGACTGAATTTCTGGGGGAACTCTTGGTTGACTACAATTTTAAGGAGGGAAGAATAAAGGGTCGTGATGAGTTCATTGATCACAGGTTGACTCGTTGCTTCAGCGCAAAGTTGAGCTAGGTGGGATAGAAGAAACGGGTCAGATAAAAGATGAACGGATTTTCCGTAGAGATGCTGGACCTCTGAAAGATGAAACCGAGAATTCTGAAATTGAGAGTCTGGATGAGGAAAGTGAGTCAGATTCATAAGCATCCACACTCTACCAGAGGGAGTTAAGATTTGGAATAGAGCAACAAAAACTCCCCTTGCTTGATGAGTCGACTCAAAGCCCCAGGGTTAGAGTTACGGCATCCGTGGAGAACATAGTTTTGTCCTTGGGTGTTCAGAACCATTTTAAATGCATTTCGACAAAAAGGTTTGGAACTGCTTTGGGCTGGCTGTGATGACTGAATAAATGAAACTGCATTTTTTAAAAAGCGTTGATACTCAAATACATCGACTGTCCCTTGAGCTAAGATTTTTCCTCCCAATAAGGTTTGAGCTGAGGCTAATTGATCTTTTTGGTTCGCAAAATAGCGATAGTGGTCTCTGCCTAGGTTATATTCAATTTCGATGCTGCTATCATAAGTTCCACTTGTAGTTTGAACGGAAGCAGTCGGATGCAAGTGGTTTTCCTTCTCTGGGGATGTTGTGCATGCAGGGATAAGAAATGGAATTAAAGCATAGAAAAAAATGGCTTTCATTTTGTCCTCACAGGTAAATCGGGTTGATCTAAGGGAGTCAACATACAGTAGCGCTTGGTTTTACTTCTTGGATCGGGTCCTGCGCTGCATCCTAATAAAGTTCTTAGTTTTGGATGTTCTCCCACAATATTTTGAATTCTGATCTTAGGGGAAGGATGAAACTCCAGATCAAACTCTAGATGATCATCTTCAGGGTCACACAGGTCTCGAACTGAATTCCTTGCAGCATTTAAGATTTGGTGACGATCAAACTCAGTTGCATAAAAAGCAAGTGTTTCAGTGATGATTTGAGCAGCCATCCAATCAGCAAAAACTTCAGAGAGTTGATCATGAGAGCCGCACTCAAAACGATTTTTGTGAAGAGCAATGAGGTTGTTTTCTAAAAAGCACTGAGTGAGTCTTTGGTAGGCAGGAATCCAAACATTTGCAATTCTAAGTTCACAGGGATCAATGGAATGGGACAGTTCATGGGCAAGTGTAGCAACTAGGTTAAACCAAGATTTTGCAATGTAAACATAAGCCCCTCCCACTCGAAGTCTCATTTCTGAGGAGGATGATAGCCGTTGATAATGAGCTTCATTTTTGGTCAGTAAGTCAGGCTCGTCCATATAAAGGGAACCCGGTGGAGGGAGTTGAAGTTTGGTCTTTTGAAGTCGAGTTTTTAAAATAGTCTTTTCTGTTTTTGAAAAAATACTTGAAGGTTGTTGATCAATAAAGTGGACAATTGAATTTTGAACCCAGCTGTAAGCAGCTCGGATTCTTTCATTTTGCTCGGGTGTATAGATTTGATGGATAAAGGCTTCATCGATTTCTTGTTCACTCCAGTTTCGATGTTGTTCCAGGATTTCCTGATAGATCCTCAGTGTCGCTTTTTCTCCCTCAATATCAGAGCGGACAGTGCCAGTTGGATCCTGAATTTCAACTTTTTTATAACACGTGCTTTGATAAAATCTTTGGCAAAGCTCTTCATGATGTAAACTTCTCGGTTCTGTAGTCAGAAATAAGACACTCATCAATAAAAGTGTAAAAAAAAAGACCTGTTTTTTCATAGCGAAGTTTTTTGGGAGCCTCTTTAGAGTGCCCCATTTAAAATGAGAAGGAGAAGAGTCGGAAAAAAGCAATCATCAGAACGAGGAACCCTATCCCTATTATTCCAAGAAAAAGAAGTTTTGGAAAGAGATAGACTGTGATTGCCCGACTTGTTCCAATTTTGTAAACAGTCTTTAAGCCAATCACGGTTATCACAAAAATGCCTAGTTTAGACAGGATCACCCCTGCTACAGGGACAATTGAAAGAATAGAAGGGCTCATCCCAAAGCACAGGATGCGAAAGATGGATTCATAGGTGATCTCTTTAGGTTCATTATTAACGCTAAGCGTAATAAAGATTCGAGCTCCAGCATAAATGAAGATCGAACTGATCAAGATTCCAAATAAATTCACAAAAGGATCAAGAATGACAGGACCCACCCCGAAAAACCAGTCTATGATCTGTTGCCTGGATTGAGACCCAAGTAAGTTTAAGGGTAAGGAGTTCAGAGAGTTGAAAGACGTTGTTTCTTGGATCCAGTTTTGTAAGAATTTTAAGGGAGAGTGGCCAAGGAGGAGACTCCAAAGAAACGCAATGGATGATGCAAACCAGTGCGTGATGAGAGCAAAGGCTAAAGGGTGTACGTATCCCCCACGAATCGGCATATGGCTAAAAAAAGCTTTGGGTTGAGTCAGGATTTGTTGAAGATCAATCCAGTAATTCCAAAAAATTTCTAAACTCGAATTTTGTGCCTGAGACGGAAGCTGTAGCGTTTTACCGCAAGAAGGACAGTCCACGGGTTGAATCGTGGTGAGGCCTGCCTCGGAAAGCTCAAAGCTACAGCCCGTGCAGATCATTTGTGCGAAGGCTCAGGTTGAGGAGGTGCCTTAGGTTCTGCAGGTTTAAAAAACCCTGAGTCCCACGGTAAGACATCCAGGGTCGGAGAATCTATCCGATAGACTTCATTGTGCTTGGAGAGTAAATCCCGAGCATAAAGCTGAGTTTTGCTTTTCCAAAAGACATAATGGCGCTTCTTGGAGGTAGTTTCATCCCCAAGAAGAACGGTTAAGCCGTCCTTTTCTCCAGAAGGAGCTGAACGGGCTTGGATAAACTCCTGGATTGCATGGTGAGCCGTCAGCTTTTCAAAAATAGGATTGATCTTTGTGACAGGAAACTCAGTTGAATTGGACTCAAAAACCCAATTCCCATTTTTTTGGATCAAAATCACAGGAGTCGGACCTAACGGGCTTCCTGAAAATTCAATTCGCTTGATTCCGTATTGCTCTCCAGCTGACATGAGTCGAGTCAGCCTCATTTGTTCAAATGATTTATCTAAGCTGGTCATCGCTGTGGTTTCCATCTCGTAGAGAGGTTTCCGACCAGAGACCGTGGCATAGAGTTTTCCTCTGGGTTGAGATGACTTCGCTTCAAACAAAGTTAAGATGATCGGAGCTGGAACGTCCTTTTCGTTTCCTTTACTCTGCTGAAGATCGAGCTTTAAGCTCGGAGTAAAGCTTTTTAAAAGAGATTTTGCTTCAGGGCTTTCATAACTCTCAGCAGCAATTGCTTTTGCCGAGGAAGCAGCTACAGAGCTTAAATAAGAGGTGAAAGCATTCGTATCACCCATAACCTCTTGACTGCCAGATTGGAGATTCCACTGGTTGGCCTTGAGGTCTGCTGAAAAATCCCCTTTCTTACCCTTCAAACGGAAGGAGGTGATTTCTTGGGAAACAAAAGAAAATAATTTTTTGTTTCTCCAATAGTTCAGGTCATGATCCAAGTTTCCTTTGAAATGATTTGGAATGAGATAGACAAATGTTTCTGGGTGCCCCTCTTCCTTGAGTGCAAATAGGGTTTCACCCATGGGATGCGCTATACCTAGGGTGAGAGTTGTCGTTCCTTTCTCTGTTGAGATCTGAACTTTCTTTGCTAATTTTTGAGATTCAGGATCTAAACCGTAATCTTTAAGAAGAGCTGCTTTTTTTTCTGCTGTTTCATCTTTGAGATCAATCACTTCACTGGGCATGAGACTGCTCAGACTGGAGAGCAAAGTGTTGACACTGGAGTCATCAGCCTGAGTTTTTAAGGGCTCAGTGAGTTCCCATTTTGATGAATCGCCTGGTTTACAAAGCTTCGCAGCAAAATCTTGACACTGGAAGGTAACTCCACTCAAGGTTTTTTGAGTTGCTTTGGATTGCCCCTGGGGTTGGGTGCCATCGATCAGGGCAATGGATTGAACCGGAGTTTTCTGAAGATCGAAGAGGTGTTTTTTCTGATCTTCAGTCGCCTCACGTTCTGGCTTATGCTTATATTCTAGCCAGTAAACCCCAGTGCCTAGAACGAAGAGGCTCAGTGCAAGTCCCAGTTGCCGATTCCAATTGATCTGACTCATGATTTTACACTCCTTACAATCGACGACGGGCAACCCAAATCCCAAGACCTAGAGCAGCCACTAGAAGCGGGAGGGTTACGACCGTGAGTAAAAAAATGAACGTTCCAGACTTTTGGGTGAGTTCAACTTTTCCGGGACCTTCATCTTTGGTTCGAATTGAAATCAGACTTTCATCTTCCATCACCCAAGAAACAGAGTTGAGGAAAAAATCGAGGTTACCTGCATATCTAGAAAAGTTATTGGTTGCAAAATAAGAAGATCCAAAAACAACTAAACGTGTATTTTTAGTGGCCTTTGAATCTTTGAGCTTTCCTTCAACTGCAATGGCTGCATAAAGAGGGCCTGCCTTATCTTTTCCTTCTTGAAATTTAACCTCTCCTCGAGCAATTGATTTTAATTGGGTTACCCCCCAGCTCTTGGGTGTTGTTTGGCCCAGCCACTGAACCCGCATTCCAGGCGGGGTTGGAGAAACAATTTCTAAGGGACGAGAGAGTGGGAACGCACAGTTTCCTTGAAAATCCTGAGTGATCGGATTGTCTTTAGAAAACGTGGCCAGAATTGAAACGGATGCATCCATATTTAGCATTCGGGAAAGAGGGTCCACAATGAGTGCTACGATGGGCTTGACATGCCAGTCCTCAAGCACCGGAATCAGCTCAGGGGCATACTCTCCTCCTGCCTTGATGTTCAGGTCAACTGCTACAATCGCACGGCCCCCTGATCCCAGGTAATTGCGGATGGCTTTGATTTCAGGCTCAAAGAAGGATCGGGTGGCTCCAACGATTGCAATGGCATCACAAAACTCAGGAACCTTGCTCTCCTGAAGAAAAGACAGCTCCTTCACATCATAAGCTTGATCGGTTAGAGCCTTTTTCACTCCTTCATAACCCTCAGCGTCTTGAGAACTAAAGTTTTTCTCTCCATGACCCGTGGTCACACAAAGGGTGGGGCTCTTTTCTTTCAGAAGCTTAATCAATGCGTTTGTCAATTTTTCTTCTGAAATGTCCTCGACTTTATTTTCACGATTTCCTATTAAAAGTTGAAGAGTCCCGTATTTTTTAATCCCCAGTTGTTTAGCTCGGCTCGGTTCACGATCCGGATCGACGTACTCGACTTCAAACTTTGGGTTTAAACCCTTGTAATTGTCTAGCAGGGGACGAAATTGATCCTTTTGTTGAAGCTTGGAAAACAAGGTTGCTTTGACCGGCTTTTGGAGACCTTTGACGACCTTAACTGTTTGGTCAGATAGGGTGTGAAGCTTGTTCTTCGTTAAGTCGATCTTCAAAGGGTATCGAGAAATCAAAAAATTCAAGACTCCAACAATCCCAAAAATCAAGAGAATCGTGACTAACGAGTTGAGTCCGTAAGCCGCTGTTTTGCTTCGGAGTGCTTTTTGATTCTGAGAAACTAAGAGCCCTAAAACCCCGAGTAAAGGAACCACAAGAATGAGGGTGAGCCACAGAAACTCAGGATAGATGGCTCTGGCAAAAAGAAGCCCTAGGAGCAAAATTCCTGAAATGATCCAAAGAAAGGGAGTGGATACTTCGCCAATTATTTTATTTTCATGCTTCATGTTGAATTACCTCCAACGGAAGGAGTCTAAAACTCGGTGAGTTAAAAAAAGACCAAGACCGATAAACGATAAGTAAAAAGCAATATCGCTTGTGTTTAAAAGTCCTTGTCCAAAATTATTGTAATGACTGATGAGTGAAAGGTAAGTCAATAGCTCACCCCAGACTGGACCTGCCGATTGAGTTGCCCAGCTGACTAACCAAAAAAATAACCCTGCTGCAAAGGTCAGAGCACCCGCGACAATTTGATTTTCCGTAACTGAGGAAAATAAAATCCCGATCGAAAGATAGCAGCTCGAAAGCAAAAGGGTCCCGATATAGCTTGTCACAATCGGTCCTAACTCCGGGTTACCCGTTGCAAATAAAACAATCGGATAAAC
Organism: Oligoflexia bacterium; assembly: GCA_903935335.1. Lineage (GTDB taxonomy): Bacteria > Bdellovibrionota > UBA1018 > UBA1018 > UBA1018 > CAIZRG01. The sequence goes on along the minus strand of CAIZRG010000017.1, from coordinate 153,885 downwards.
CCCGGTCAGAACGAGCATGATTGATACCAGGAGGAAAGACGAAAAAAACTTTCCTAAAATAATCTCAGAAAGTTGAACTGGAGATGTCATCAAAAGTTCAATCGTATGGAGTTTCTTTTCCTCAGCAAAAAGCCGCATGGTAATAAAAGGGACTAAGAAGAGAAAGATCACATTCATGTTTCCATATAAAGGACGAATGATTCCTTCCGTGATGCTCACTCCTTTTCCCATATTGAATTGCTGGTATTGCATATTCTGCATATTGAAATGGGAGAGATTAAAGAAAAACATCCATCCCATAATCACCATAAAACCAGCAATCACAATATAGGCAATGGGAGAGGTGAAATAGGTTTTAAAGTCCCTGCCTGCAATTGTCCAAATATTTCTCAAACTGATTTTCATACCCCTGCTCCTTGAGAATGATCTGCCGAATGACTTGCCGGCTGAGAAGAAGTTTCGATCGTAGTGAGTTGGAGGAAAATCTCTTCCAGACTTATTTTTTCTACACTAAACTCTAAAACTCCCATGCTCCGTTGAACAGCCATCTCAATAATTTTGTCTCTGATTTCAGGAGTTCCCGATTTCATTTCAATGGCAAGCTTTGAGCCATGGGCTGTGACCTGACTAATACCATCCATCTTTCGGAGGCTTTCAAGCCCTTCTTTCGAAGGGTTTTTTACCACCATCGAGTAGATCAGGCCTTTTTTCATCCGTGCTGTCAGATGTTCGAGTGTATCCTCAGCTACAATTTGACCCTTATTAATAACAATGATTCTTTGGCAGGTGGCTGTCACTTCAGGAAGGATGTGAGAGCTCAAGATCACTGTATGATCTCCACTCAAACTTTTAATCAGTTCCCGAATCTCAATAATCTGTTTGGGATCCAGACCCACTGTGGGTTCATCTAAAATTAAAACCTTTGGATTGTGAACCAGAGATTGAGCTAGGCCTACCCTTTGTCGGTAACCTTTAGAGAGATTGCCAATGAGACGTTTTCTCACCTCTCCTAATGCAACCTTATCAATGACCGTATTGACTGCAGTTGAGACCTGAAGCTTTGGAACTTGATGGAGCCTAGCTGAGAACTCAAGGTAATCATAGACAGACATTTCAGGATAAACAGGAGGAGTTTCCGGTAAAAAGCCTACGTTTCTTTTGACTTCAAGAGGTTGCTCAAAAACGTCATAACCACAAATACTTGCTTTTCCGTCACTGGCTGGCATAAAGCCCGTTAAAATTTTCATGGTGGTACTTTTCCCAGCACCATTAGGACCTAGAAAGCCCACAATTTCACCCTGATTGACTTCAAAGCTTAAGTCCCTCACAGCCGCTCGAGGACCGTAGAGTTTCGTAAGATGGGAAACCTGAATCATAAGAATAACCTCATTCGAGATATTTAAGTTTACGTACTCCTACTTTACAAAAAATCATGGATGTCGATTCGATGCAATAGGAGTTAGAACAACTTTTCCAATATTCGATCGACTTTGTAAATAAGTTTGAGCAGCGCCTGCTTCAGAAAGTGGAAAAGTCTTTCCGATCACTACTTGATAACTTCCGTCAGAAAATCGCTCTAGGATCAAATCCAAGGCCTCAGTCAGAGGGTTTTTCACTGCCTGAGATGGGTTTTGACCTTGCTGATCCAAAGGTAAGTTAAAAAACTGAAGAAGATTCAGCCCATAAATCCCTTTATTTTCCATCATGAGCTTAAAGGGAGTGATCAGCAAAGTGTGATACAAGGTAGAGATCAGATTTGGAATCGATCTTTTTGATCCGGCTACAAGGCTTGCCACTCCAAAAGTAATGACTCTGCCTCCTGGAGCGAGTCGTCTGAAGCTTCTTTTTAAGCTTTCTCCTCCCGTTGAATCCAAAATAACCTGATAACCTCCTGCCTCTGAATCAGAAGCTTTTTCCCATTCTTGTGAGCTCAGAATTGTCGAAGCTCCTAGGGCTTGGACTTTCTCTTGCTTAGCTGACCATTCTGTGGAACCGATAATCCCACTGACGTGTGCACCTTTCTGGGAAGCAATTTGGATGGCTGCTGTTCCAACCCCACCTGCAGCACTTTGGATGAGGACTCGATCTCCCTTTTTGATTCGGGCCATTTCTATGAGGGCAAACCAAGCCGTTAGAAAATTGACAGGGATAGCAGCTGCTTCAATGTCAGTGAGTCTGGAAGGAGTTTTTTTGACCTGATTTTCAGGCAAAACTATCTGGCTCGTATATCCTCCAAAGCGAGTGCCTGCTAAAACACGATCACCTACTTGGAATGCTTTGACCTGTTTTCCTATTTCCGTAATGCATCCAGCGACTTCATAGCCGGGTACAAAAGGGGGTTTGGGAGCTTCAGGGTACAGTCCCATCCTCATCATGATGTCAGCAAAATTGACTCCGGATGCAGCTACTTCAATTCTCACTTGGGTAGGGCTTAAAGAAGCAGAAGGAAGCTTGACCATTTTTAGGTTTTCAGGCCCCCCATATCGATGAATCTGATTCGAATCAATCATTCAAAATCCTTACCGCTAAACTTCTCAGGCCGTAAAGAAGTTTTTCATTCAGTCCGAGAAGTGAGGGAGAGGTAAAAGAGCATGAGGGCCACCCAATCAGGTCCAGTCGATCCACTTTATGTGATTTTTGAGCAACATCTTTATCACTTTCAAGTAGAGGAGATTGAACATCAGGCCTTTATTATTGCTGTTCTGGAGGATTATTTTTCCTATTTGAGAAAATTAAAAATTTCAATTCCAAAATCCTTGGAAGCCTCCATTGCTCAAGAGTTATGGAGTCAAGTTCATGTTCTTCTGATGAAAAGAATTTATGGTTGTTTGACCCTTCGAGACTACCAAAAGGGGTTGCTAGCAACGGAAAAAAGGAAAGTGAAAGCTCGGTATTCTAGGCTTAAAAGCAAAACTCAGGGGATCAAGTGAACGGGTATGCCCTGAGTGCGGAGTGAAAGCAAAAGAGGTTGGTGTGCCACTGAACTTGATGGAAGCACCAGAAACTCACTGTAGAACAGCCTTTACGTCAAATGAGCTTGGGCCTGCCCCTCTTGCCGGCGATTTTCAGTTGCGGCACTCACGGTTGAAAGGATGCAGCGCTCCGGTTTTTTTCAGGTACTCAGTGCCAGCCTAAAAGGCCTTGAAATTCGTTTTTACTCCAGAGTGATAGGATATTCAAAAAAACATATTCTAAGAGTGTGGTCTAAGGCTTTGAGCTCCGTTTTTTATTCCGAGCAGTCTTTCTTGCTTGTGCAGTTGCTTTGATTTGTTTCATGATTTGTCGCGCAATATTCGTTTCTGTAGCCTTTTCAATCCCTTCAAAGCCAGGCGAGCTATTGACTTCAATGACCATGGGACCTTGATGGCTTTCCATGAGATCCACTCCAGCGATTTGGAGCCCTAGTATTTTAGCTGCTCGAATGGCTGCTTTTTCGTGCTGCTTGGGCAATTGAATCATTTCGCCTGCAGCTCCTCGGTGGATATTGGAACGAAATTCACCCTGAGCTGCAGTTCTCATCATGGCTGCAACGACTTTATTTCCTACTACAAAAGCTCGGTAATCTCGTCCGGCTCCCTCCACAATGAATTGCTGAATGATGACGTCTTGGTTCAGAGTACGAAGGGTATCTAAGACCGATCCCAGCGAAATGGGGGTATGGACCAGCATGACCCCTACACCTTGAGTGCCCTGAAGGACTTTGAGGACGACTGGAAGGCCTTTGACCGCTTCAATCGCTGCACGAAGACCTCGAGTTGTGCGGGTAAGAACGGTTGATGGAACGAGTAACTTTGCTTCGGAGAGGATTTGAAGACACCTCATTTTATCCCTTGAGTCCGCAATGGCTTGAGAACCATTGATAGTAAACATGCCTTGAATCTCAAACTGCTTAACTACAGAAAGGCCATATTCGGTGATTGAAGCTCCGATCCTTGGAAGAACAGCATCATAGTAAGGTAACGTCGCGGAATGAGTAGTAATTCGATTTTGAGTTCCGTCGATGACTAATTGACAGTCCAAGGGATCGATCACATCACATTCCAGATTGAGTTTACGGGCTTCCTGGCGGAGTCGCCTGATACTGTAAAGATTTTTATTTCTAGACAGAATTGCAATACGCATAGAGTGCTCCAGAAATTGTTTTTGAGTCGAAATCCAAATCTTTACGCCCCGAAAGACAGTTGTCTAGGGTACTTGCTACAAAAGTTGAATTGGATATCTGTAACGTTGGTAATCCCTATTTTTATACAGTAGCATTGCAAGAGTCATGATGAAAGCAATCATCCAGCGCTTTTTTATTTTATTCTTTTATGCCGGGTGCGTCATTCAAATACAAGCTGATTTTGTGCCAGCGAGTCTTGCTTGGTCAAAAAAACTCAACGGTGCGATCTCTGGAATCAGTCTTTCTAGAGATGAAAAAGTAATTCTAGTGGCCACTTCTGTAGATAAAGAAATTGATGGACGTTCTAGGTATCCTCTTTTGTCTCGATTCAATACTCGAGGAACTCGTTTATGGCAGATTTCCTTAAAATCGCCAGTCAGAGATCTAGATTTAGATGAAAAGGGGAACATGATTGTGATCTCAAATTATCAAAATGAACTCATTGCATTCAACGCTCAAGGGAAAAAACGTTGGTCAGTAGATGTGACGTGTCGTCCTTTTGTGGTGGATCATTCAAAATCCATTTTTTGTTATCACGATGATGATGCGCAACCTCAGGTTGCTTTTGATGTTTTTGATTGGAATGGAAAAAAAAAGGTTTCATTCCCAATTGAAAGCGATGCTTTAGGGTTCAAGCTTTCGAAGGACCAAAAAAACGTCATTTTATTTTTAGCTGATAATCGAATTATTTTAATCGATTCAAAAGGTCAAAAAACTTTGGAAAACACGATAGATGGAGATGTCATTGATGTTTCTGTTTCCTCAGGCAATCAGCCTCGTTTGGCGATTTTATCAAAAGATAAAAATAAGAAACAAAAGGTTCTTGTTTTTGATTCTCAGTTTAAGTCGTTAGGGAGTTTTCCTTTGCAAAATCCTGGGTATCAAATTGAATTTTCTTCGTCTAATGAATTTGTTTTTTATTCTTCAAACACTCAGTTGGGTCAGGAGTGGGGAGGTTTTTCAGTTCCATCTTCAGATGGGGGAGTGAGTTGGAAAGCTAGCTCTAAAATTCCATCTGAATATTCATATCCTCTCTTGGTCACTTTTGACACAGTCTTGATGGGTCGAGAGGGTTTAGATCTAGAGGAGTCAGCTCATATTCTAGCTTATGGGCATTCAGGTGTTTTAAAATGGGATCTGGATTTAAAGTTAAATGCAGGAGACTGTATCCAGCTGTATAAAGTTTCAGGATCTGCTTCTTTTTTGGTGGCTGGAACAGAATATGCAAATATTAATTTTTATCGTGTTTTAAATAAAATAAACCAATAATCTACAATAATTCATTAAATTAGTGTATTATTAATTGAATGGGCCAAGTTTTTGCATTCTTTATCATGTAGAGGTAAAGGGGGGTATGAAAGTGATGAATGGTTTAAAAATGATTTCAGTGCAGAGACTCAAGGCTGTTTTTGAAACCTTGGGGACATCTTTGAGTCTGATTTTAGCGAGTCTTATTTTAAGTTTAAGCTTAACTGAGCAGAGTGCAAGAGCTATTCCGCCTCGTGATGATCCAAGTTATCGGCGTGCTCAGGATCTGCTTGATAGCAGGCATACTGCAAATAATCCTACAACAAGAGTGACTCGTGTGATTCATGATGACTTATTTGCTGAGTATATTGATTCTATTGAGGGAATAGAAAAAATGGATCAGAACGTAAAGGCCGAACAAAAAAGTTTAGAAAATAAAAAAGAGGAATTGGAAAAACTGAAAGAAGCCATGAAAGTGAAGAAGACACCTTGGTATAAAAGAAAAAACACAGCTCCTTTAGCAGTAGATGTTCGTAATAATCCATATATGAATAGGGATTTAAAAAAACTTAAGAGAGATAAAGTGGTTTTTGAAACAGATATTAAAGAATATAAAAAAAATTTAGTCAGTTTTGAAGTCCCTGAGCATTATGCTCAAAAACGCTATCAGATGGCAAAGACTCGTTTAGAAGTCATGTATGGCGTTGAAAATGTAGACAATAAGTTTCAGCAATATGAGCAGAAGATGAGACAACAAACTCGAGAGCAACAAGCTCAGCATGATAGAGAATATTATGACCGTAGTGTCAGAGAAGCTGGTCGTGAGGTGAATAGCGCCAGCACCGATGAGGAGAGGGGCCTTCGTCTAAGTATACTAAATGACCGAGTGAGTCGCAGAGGAGTTGTATACTCTGAATCTTTACCGCCTTGTCCTGCTGTAGCGCATTCTCCGATTCAGGATTCGAATCAAGCGTTGACTCAGCAGGTACAGATACTGAGTGAGTTGGTAAGCAAGCTCTGGGACCGTTTGGAGAGCATTGACGGTCATTCAGGGCGTTCTTTGAGATCTAGAAGGAGGCTTGTCTCCCCTAGTTCTGATTCTTCTGGTTCTGGTTATGATGCTGAAGAAGACGGTTCTAGCACATTCCCTCGTAGGCCAAGCCGTCTAAGAAGTCTTCGAGGAAGCGATGGAGCAACGTCAATATCTGTTCAACCAGCAGTGCAGGGGGGTAGTCCTACACAAATACAAGTGGTAGCTCCTGAGCCTGCTCAGGAAGTGACTCGACGTAGAATTCGGGATGAGGGATCTTCGAGGAGGAGAAGCAGAAGAGATTCTGGTGTAAGCACTCAGGTCGCTACAGGAAATTCTCATTCCTCTGATGAAGCAGTAGAAAGATCTGCTCAACCAGCAGTGCAGGGGGGTAGTCTTGCACAAACACCAGGGTCAGTTCCTCAGCCTTCGTCGATTCGGAATGAGCCGAGGAGAACGGTTTTTCGTAGAGTTCTCAGTGCTGTGCGTTTGAGGAGGAGTGGAAATCAAGTAGCTCCTGTTGCAGGAACTCCAGTTGTTGTACAAAATCCTCTGAATCCCCTTTCTCAATCTTCCTCTGGAGCAGTGGTAATATCTGCTCAACAAGTAGGTCAGGGGGGTAGTCTTACACAAACACCAGAGTCAGTTCCTCAGTCTCCGTCAAATAGCTCTGCATCATTAGATCGTAGAATGCAGCAGCTTCCTAGTGTAGAAAGCCGTCCTTTTTTTCTATCAAGTTCTATGAATCTCCTTGAGCCATCAGATCAGAGGGGGCCTAGCAGTTATGCTTCATTAGAAGAACCTCATATTTTTCCCTCTAGCTTTGCAAGGCCTGCGTTGGGAATACCTTTGCACCGTGCGTTCTCTGATCCTGATTCTCCCTTACATGCTCTGCCGCAAAAACGTAATGAACCTCGTTTAATGCGGGAATATCGTGATTACTATCGCCCTTTAGGCGGCTCTTTGGGTATTGAGTTCATTACCTCCCCTCCCCGCAGCCGCAGCCACTAAAAACTAAGCTTCAACGCTACTAAAGCATTCAAGCTTTTCAGGGTGATCTCGGGAAGGGTTTGATTAGAGAACACCGTTTTGCTGGGATATCGGGAGATGAGGTAGCTTAAGTCAATCCCCAGAGAAACCTGATGGGTCAGACTGAGATCATAGCCTAAGCAAGGACCCCAGGTGAACGCTTGCCGACTGATCCATGTTTGAGTCTGGTTCAGAGCAACCCCATTGTTAGTTTCCAGCTGATAAATCCCTAGTCCTGCTCTGGCTCCTGCCCACAAGCCTGGGAGTCCTTCGGTGAGATGGTATTGAGCATTGGCTAAAATTTGATATTGATCTTCCTTGAGGTCTTTTAACTCAATTTGTGTATGATTAAAACTTGTATAAAGGACTGCTGTTCCCACTCTCAAATGGGAGCCCCATTTGAAGTTTGCTGTGAAACCCAAGGTAGGGGAGATTCCAAATCCTTCTGAATCATCCTCTACCAAGTCTTGGCTGAGGCCCAAGAGTGGGCCAATTTCCCATTTCTTCTCTTGAGCCATGCACTGAAGGATAGGGTAAAAACTCATTCCGGTAGTCAGTGTAAGAATTTTGAGTGTCAATAATAAATTTTTGCTCATGGATGAAAACTCCTCTGAGTGCAAAAGCTAAAATTTCACTCAACCCTCCCCTGATGAGAGGAATCTTAGTCTGTTTGAGGTGTGCGCTCTGGGTGAGAGGCACGATGTCCGTTTCGATGGAGGTGATCTTTTACGATCTCCTTATGTTTACGGATCTGCTTTTCGATTTTTTCAAGGGCGGAATCAATCGAAGCTTTAAAATCCTCGGTTGAAGCTTCTCCAAAAAAATCCATATTGTTTCCAACGAGATGACAGTGGGCAATTTTATTGAGTTTCTCAATCGTTAAATTCCAATTGACCGAGATTTTTCCTTCAAAATATTTACTCAGTGTAGCTGATTTTTCGTGAATGAATTCCTTTAAAGTCTCACTGGTATCGATATGTTTGAAACTCACATTGAGATGCATAAATGACCCTCCTCAGGATGTTTTAGAACATTTTTTTCCTTTTTCCTGATGATAATATCCCTAACATATCCCGATATTTTGCAACAGTCCGACGTGCAATATCAATATTACTGGACCTGAGAAGTTCAACAATTTTTTGATCTGAAAGTGGATTTTTTGAGTCTTCTTTTTGAATCATTTGCTTGATTTTTTCTTTGACGGCTTCGCTTGCTAAAGAGTTGCCTCCATCAGCAGCGTGAATACTTGAATTAAAAAAATATTTAAGTTCAAAAATACCCACGGGGGTATGGACAAATTTATTCGTCGTTACCCGAGAAATCGTTGATTCATGCATTCCGATATCATGAGCAACATCCTTAAGAATCATGGGTTTAAGCTGTTGGACGCCTTTTTGAAAAAAATCGCGTTGCCTTCGAACAATGGCTTCTGTGACCTTATAAATAGTCTTTTGTCGATTATGGATTGATCTGATCAGCCAAACCGCAGATCTCAGTTTTTCTTGAACATATTCTTTAGTGTTTTTGTTTTGGTCTTTTTGAGCGGAAGATAAAATATTTTTATAATAAGGGGAAATTCGGAGGCGAGGCATTCCGTCCTCATTCAGGACAATCATAAATTCGTCTGCAACCTTATAAACGTAAATATCAGGGGTGATATAGTGGGTTTCAATCGAGTGAAAGAGTCTACCAGGTTTGGGTTCAAACTCAAGGATGAGGCGGGTCGCTTCAATCACTTTTTCAACAGGAATCCCCAAAGCTTTTGAAGCAGCTGAGTAGTTTTTGCGTTCCAAATCACTGAGATGATGCTCAATGATTCGTTCAACGAGAGGGTGCCTAGGATCCATAAATTTGGCTTGAATCATGAGGCATTCTTTCAAATTGCGTGAACCCACTCCTAATGGGTCAAAATTTTGAATGATTTTTAAAACTTCTTCAGCATCTTCTAACTCTAAAGAAGTTTCTTTGGCTAAGTCCTCGAGGTTAGAATTTAAATAACCATCTTCTGAAAGATTTCCAATAATGAGCTTACCCAGTTTTTTCTCGGGTTCTGTTAAAGTGACCATCGAGAGTTGCCAAGTTAAGTGTTCTTCGAGAGAAGTTGTTTTTGTCAGTGCGTTTTCAAAGCTGGGCAGCTCGTCATTGATTTCCTTCATCGAAGGAGAGGAGCTGGTAGAAGAATTAAATTCTTCTACATAAGATTCCCAGTTAAAGTCATCTTTACTTGAAACAATCTGTTCTTCTTCAGTTTTGGATTTCGTGAAAGACTCTTCATCCCGACGCTGCTCGGCTTCAGGGTCAGAAGTTTCACCTCCCGTATTGGATACCGAGCTTTCTTCCTCCGGTGCATCTGCCAGTTCTTCCAATATGGGGTTTTCCATCATTTCTTGCGTGACCAGCTCTTGGAGCTCGATTCGATTCAGTTGCAGCAATTTGATAGCTTGCTGAAGCTGAGGAGTCATCACGAGCTGCTGGCTTAGTTTTAGACTCTGTTTGATCTCTAGCGCCATGACGGAATTCTTACCTTCTGACTTTCTCTTGACTTTTAATTAGAAATGAAAATCATCTCCCAAATAAGTTTCCCGAGCCTTTCGGCTTTGGGCAATATCCTGTGGAGATCCTTTCTCTATAATCTTACCATCACTCAGTAAATAACCCAAATCACAAATTTCTAATGTTTCTCGGACGTTATGGTCTGTGATCAGAATTCCAATATTTCTTTTTTTAAGGATTTGGATCATCCGTTGGATATCTTTGACAGCAATGGGGTCAATCCCTGCAAAAGGCTCATCCAATAAAAGGAAAACAGGGTTTAAAGCAAGGGCCCGAGCTACTTCGACTCGGCGTCTTTCTCCTCCAGAGAGAGTAAAAGTTTTTTGTTTGGCAATGGGATTGATATTGAATTCGTCCAGCAAATGGTGGAGACGGTCTTGTCTTTCAGAGTCACTGAGGGGGAGTGTTTCAAGGACACTGAGAATATTCTCTTCAGCTGTCATACGGCGAAAAACAGAGGCTTCTTGAGGAAGGTAGGCAATCCCTTGCTTGGCTCGGCGATGCATTGGCCAGTGGGTAATGTCGGTGTCCTGATCAAGAACATGGCCTGCATCAGGACGGATGAGTCCTACCACCATATAAAAAGAAGTTGTTTTTCCTGCTCCGTTTGGGCCCAAAAGACCCACGACTTGTCCAGTCTGAACTTCAAAAGAAGCCCCGTTCACCACTCGTTTTCCACCGTAAATTTTAACTAGATTTTCTGCTTTTAAAATTCGATTTTTGTTTTTTCCAAAATCCATGAGATTCCCTTCAAATTCAATTTTTTATTCCTTCACTAAAGGCATTGCTATGTTCAATTTCAACGATTCCCGTATCCCGATGAAGTAAAATTAAGCTACCCGTAGCTGTATCTTCATCACTATAAACTTGTGGAAACTCAGTCAAAACAATGAGCTGATTACGCTCATCAAATTTAGCACGACCTCCTGTGGCATACCGTGAAGACTGAGATTTTTGATCTATTTCTTCAATCAGTACGTCTTCTTCTGCGCTGAGATAGTGGAGGACCTGCGAGTGATCTCCATAGTTTAAGGTTGCTCTTCGGGACTTGGCAAAAAGAGTGGGCTGAGTCATGTGAACAAATCCTGAGGCACTCGGTTGTTCGTTGTTCATTGAAAATTGAGCTAAGCTTTCATTCCGATGGATGAGACAGCGATCTGATGTAATTTGAGTGATGTCTTTGAGCTTAGTTTTTTGAAGGGGTTGAGCTATGATTTCTAGCGATTGCCTCTCAAAAGTGACAGTGACTTTTGCTAAGAGTTCAATTTCTGATGGACCCATCCAATATTTCAAGCCATTGCTTTTGAATCGGAGGATCTGGGAGGCTTTTTCATCTCCAAAACCTGTTGTGAGATAAGAGGTCGGGATTTCAATGAGTTGATCCTTGGGTCGGTAATGGAGGTAATCACTGTCGATTTCAAATCCGTCTGGAAAATAAGTCCTAATATTTCCATAGATCTCCAAGTCTTTTTCATGCATAAAATATTTTGCTTCATCTCCAGTGACGGTTGTTATTTTATTTTCAGAATCATAAAGATAGGCTTTAATCGTGCGACCGTGCACTAAGTGCTCTGGATGATAAAGAAAAGCTGTATCTGCTTCAATTCTCCATTGTTTTATTCCATTTTGGATAGAAACATAATGAAATTTTTCAATCGAGTATTCAGCTATTCTTTGTGTAGGAATTCCTGGTGCAAGTGTGGGAGAGGAATCTTGGATAAAACTATTGGCTTCAAGAGCACGAGAGAGTGTTGTTGTTTCTTCGAGGGGAGAAGGGGATAATGCAATGATTTGTGCTGCTACTATGCTACCTACTGCAGTGAGTAAGAACCGTCGGCCCCATTTTTTTTTGAAACGCATTAGAATCAATTTAACAGTTATTTCCTCTGAAAAATAGGGTAGGATGCTGAGCAACTATGAATATAGCACAATTTGAGGCTCGCAAGCGTGCACATATTCAGCACTCGTTGAACATGGCTCATCAGGCTTTAGGTCAAAGTGGTTTAGAGGCGGTCCATCTGATTCACGAAGCTTTACCTGATCTTGATTTTGATGAAATTGATTTGAATTCAACTTGTTTAGGTCAAAAAATCAGTACCCCATTTTTCATTGCAGGAATGACGGCAGGGCATTCTGCTGCACTGGAGATCAATCAGACTTTAGCACGTGTTTGCCAGGAGAGGGGTTGGGCTTTGGGGATTGGGTCTCAAAGGCGAGAGTTAGAAAGCTCAGAAAGTGCTCTTCGAAATCAGTGGTGCCAATTTAAAGATCAGTTTCCAAAGCTGATTTTTTTTGCCAATCTTGGATTGAGTCAATTGATCCGAACCCCTTTGGACCAACTTGAAGCCTGGTTTGAAGCCATCGGTGCAAAAGCACTGGCGATCCATTTGAATGCTCTCCAAGAAGCTTTGCAGCCTGAGGGGACTCCACAGTTTCGAGGAGGCTTTCAAGCTGTGGTGAGTCTTTGTGAAGCATTTAAAAAACCGGTTGTTCTTAAGGAAACAGGATGCGGTTTTTCAAGAAGGACACTTGAAAGACTTCGCTCAGTTGGGCTTGCAGCGATTGATTTAAGTGGATTAGGAGGAACTCACTGGGGGAGAATTGAAGGGGCTCGAGCAGCTCAGGACACGGTTCAATCTCAGGCATCTCAGACTTTTGCAAACTGGGGTGAGTCCACTGCCCAATGTATGAGCGAGGCTGTACAGGCGCTTCCTTCTACAGAGATTTGGGCTTCTGGAGGAGTAAGATCGGGTTTGGATGCAGCAAAACTCATTGCTTTAGGTGCAAATCGGGTTGGGTATGCACAGCCTGCTTTAGAGGCTGCCCTGCAGGGCCCTGAAAAACTCAACTTTTGGATGAAAACTCAAGAATTTGAACTGAAGATAGCACTTTTTTGCACGGGCTCTAAAAGCTGTGATCAATTACGAAAAAAGGAAGAGAAATGGCGATTGAACCCAATTTAGTAGAAGGATTTCATCGTCTTTCACAAAAAGAAAGACTTCAGAGGCTCAAACAACTTTGTGATCTATCCAATGAAGATCTTCAAGTTTTATCAGGTGAAACTCAGCTACCCCCTGAAGTGACCGACCATTTAATTGAAAATACGATTGGTTATTTTCCCATCCCCATGGGAGTGATCACTCATTTTTCGATGGATGGAAAAGAGATATTGATTCCCATGGCGGTTGAGGAGACATCCATTATTGCTGCAGCCAGTGCTACTGCTAAGTGGATTAAACGAGACGGAACAATTCGAACTTATTCTAAAGGTAATTTAATTATTGGCCAAGTTCAGATCCCTCATCTAAAAGATGTGGTGCGATCCAGACAGATTTTACAGGCTAATCAGGACTTGCTGATAGGGTTAGCCAATGCTTGCATTCCAGGATTAGTGAACCGTGGAGGGGGAGTGAGGGATTTAGTAGTTCGTGAAATAGCTCGTCCTGGTGAGGACGGAGCGATGTTAGTATTGCATATCTTGTGTGATCCGTGTGATGCGATGGGTGCCAATTTAATTAACCAGGTCTGTGAAGCTTTAAAGCCACGAGTTGAGGAGTTGACGGGTGAGCGGGTAGGGCTTTGTATTTTATCAAACTTAGTGGACACCAAGCTTGTGGCAGCTGAGGTGGTCATTCGAGGAGTAGAAAAAAACTTAGGACTTGGAATTGAGGAGGCGACTCTTTTTGCTCAGGCAGATGTTTATCGCGCTGCTACTCATAATAAAGGAGTTTTAAACGGGATTGATCCGATCTTGATTGCGACTGGAAATGACTGGAGAGCAGTTGAGGCAGGAATTCATGCGTATGCTGCAAGAAGTGGGAAGTACCAGCCTGTCACCCATTGGAGGATGGAGGGATCCGATTTGGTAGGAAAGATTGAGGTCCCTTTAGCTGTAGGAATTGCTGGGGGTGTGACTCGGATTCATCCAACGGCTCGTGTTGCCCTGAAGATTTTGAAGGTGAGTCGTGCTGAGGATTTAGCAAGAATTTGTGCTGCCGTAGGTTTAGTTCAAAATTTAGGTGCACTCAAAGCCTTAACGACTGTCGGGATTGTCAAGGGACATATGCAACTTCATGCAGCGAATCTTGCGATTGCAGCAGGAGCTGCAGTTCACGAAATTGCTGCAGTGAGGGATCGCTTGGCTCAAATTTTATTGGTTGAGAAGTCGATTAATTTAAGTCGAGCTCGTGAAATTTTAGATTCTATCAGGGAATTAGATCAAACAGTGAAAATACACTAATCATTTGCAAAAGATGAAAACCTTAAGTTCCTGTACAATAAGTGTTCCAAGTAAGGCTTTTTTGATTGGGGAGTATGCTGTTCTTTTAGGCTTACCCGCGGTTATTTTTACTTTTTCTCCTCGGTTTAAAATCGTTTCAGAAATCCAGGGGGAGATGGTTTTAGACTCTTGGACTCAGGGTTCTCCAGTGTCTCGCTTGAGTGATTGGATGCGAGAAAGATGTTTTCCTGCTGTGACAGGTCAATTTTATGACCCCTATCAAAGTCAAGGAGGTTTTGGGGCTTCTACGGCTCAGTTTGCAATGGTTTATCAGCAGAGTGCTCAACGCTCAGAAGGCTTAGATCTGAGCTGGAAGGCAGTTCTAAAACTCTATCAAGAGTTGATGAAAGATGAACCACTGGTTCCCAGTGGAGGAGACTTAGTTGCCCAGTGGCAGGGAGGAGTGATTGCTTTTGACCCTGTTTTTGGAGGATCTGTTGAAGATTTAGGAGAATTTTTTAAAAGTTTTTCTTTTTTAGTTTTCTCAGCCACTGGGCAGCCTGGGCGAAAAGTTCCCACTCATTCTCATTTGGAGGCTTTGGCCAGAAGAAAGTTTACGGATTCAAAGCTGACTTTGAAATCTGCTTTACTCAAATCTGTTTTGGCTCAAACGATTCAGAAGGCTCTGGAGGCAATTCGCAAAGGGGATGAAATGATTTTAGGACAAGCCATGTCTCAGTTTGCAGATATTTTGCATCAAGAAGGTTTAGAAGTACAGTCGACTTGGGAGGATCGACAGATGCTTGGGCAATTGCCAGGAGTTTTAGGAGTGAAGGGTGCTGGAGCTTTGCAGTCAGATGCGGTTCTTGTTTTGCTCAGATCTGCAGATTTTTTATCTACAAGAGAGAGGGTGATTGAGGAGGCTCAAAGCAGAGGGCTCACCCTGGTAGCTAATGGAGTGACTTTAGAGTCAGGTGTGATGTGCGAAACCTAGTTGTTTGTGCTCGGGCACCTTCCAATATTGCCTTAATCAAATATATGGGGAAAAAAAACCCAAATCTGAATATACCTGAAAATCCAAGTCTTTCTTTAACCTTAAACTCACTTTGCACTTTCGCAGAACTTTCTATTTCTGAGAGTCATTTGGATTCGATTGATTGGATTGCAGAAAAGCCTCAAACTTTGGAAGTCGATCCAAATTTTCAAGCCCTGTCTTCTCGAGCAATTGTTCCAGACTTGGGAGACCCAGAGGTCCAAAAAGTTTTGAGGTATTGCAGACTGGCTTTACGAGAGATCCCCGAGATTTTTAAAAAGTTTGGAATTTCTCTTCCACTACGCCCCCTAGGGACTCGGTATCTTTTAAAAACAGCCAATACTTTCCCTGCTTGTTCAGGAATTGCTTCGAGTGCTTCGAGTTTTGCAGCTATTACTTTAGCTTTTGCTCAGAGTTTAGCTCAGGATTCTGCTTGTTTTCGGAAAGCCTGGAGGGAGGATCTTCTTCTTCGTCGAGCTTTAGCCCAGGTTTCTCGACAGGGATCAGGAAGCTCTTGCCGATCCTTTGAGGGTCCTTGGGTCATATGGGAGGGCGAAGAGGCGAGAGCCGTTCTTTCCTCGATGCCTCCGATGGCTCACTTTGTGGTTTTAATTCAAGCAGAGGCCAAGAAGGTCTCATCTTCGGAGGCCCACTTACGAGTTCGCACTTCTCCTTTATGGGAGTCTAGGGTGGATCGGGTTCAATACCGTTTGAAAAATATGATTTCAGCCCTTCGAACTCAGGATGTGAAGACCCTGGCTCAAGTCAGTTGGTCAGAAATGTGGGAAATGCACAGTTTATTTCATACTTGCTCGGATCCCTTCTCTTACTGGGCTCCTGGGACAATTGAGGCTTTGCAGTGGTTTTCTCCTCTGATTCGTAGCGAGGAGCCGCCCATTGTTACCTTGGATGCAGGTCCGAATCTTCATGTTTTAGTTGCAAAGGAAAGACAAAAAGATTGGAGTGTCCGTCTTCGTAGGAAATTTTCTGAGGTTTTAGAAGATGAAGAGGGTCAAGGAGCCTTTCCTCTAGAAGGGGTTTTTGGGGATGGAGAAGTTCAATGAATTGGTCTGATTTTAAAACAGAGGTTTCCGGGAAGTGGGTTTTAACGGGAGAGCATTCTGTTTTAAGGGGTGCAACTGCCATTGCTGTTCCTTATCAGTCTGTAGGATTGAGTCTTTGTTTTGAGTTCAAAACAAATTCGAATTTGAATGTGATGCCTCAATCTGCTCAGGGATTGGTTCAAGAACTATTTGATTCAGTTGCAGATGCTTGGGAAGAAGAGGGTAACACTTTTGTTTATCCGACGGGACAACTGGAAATTAAGAGTACGATTCCCATTGGAGCAGGTTTAGGTTCTTCGGCTGCTTTATGTGTGGCCTTGACTCGTTGGATGGCTGAGCCACTGGGACTTCAAGAGAAAGATTGGGTTGAATTTGCAACTCGTTTAGAGCACCGTTTCCATGGCCGAAGCAGTGGAATGGATGTAGCGGCAATTTCTTATGGTGAGCCGATTTCATATGTCATGGGTGAAGGCGTGAATTTGATTGGGATAAAAAAGCTGCCTTTTTTTACACTGCATGACACGAATCTTAGGACGAGAACGAGTGATTGTGTTTTACGGGTAGAGCAATTTCGGGAAGAGTCTGCTGCTTTAGCCATTCGTGTTGATGAAGAGATGAGTGTCGCTTCACGGTGGGCTTTGGAAGGGTTGATTCGCTATGATGCTGGCAGTTGTCAAGAGGGGCTTGATTTGCTTCAAAAAGCCATGAAGCGAGCTCATCAATGTTTTGATACTTGGCAGTTGGTTCCAGAGCCTGCTGAAAGACTAAAAGAGCAGCTGATTGAGGAGGGGGCGCTCGCTGTTAAGCTAACAGGTGCGGGTGGTGGAGGAATGCTCGTGGCACTTTGGCCGAGTCATTCTCTGAAATCTTTTGAGCCGAGCTTGACAAGTGGATTGCGCCGACCTATTTAAATAATAAGGTGACAAATAAAAGTTTATTCTCGTTGGTACCGTAGGGTAGCAACCAGGGGTCCTCGAGGCTGGCTCAGATTGATTTGGTTTCGAGGACTTTTTTGTTGATTGACTTTTGAATGACTGAGGAAGCTAAGTTTACCTAGCTTTTTATGGGGGATCCCTATAGTTAAGAACCTCTACATTCAAGATTGACTTGGAAGGAGGTGAGCGTATGCCAGGTATAGTAATTCGAGAGGGAGATTCTTTTGAAGCTGCTCTCAAAAAGTTCAAAAAGCAATGTGAGAAGGCCGGAATTCTTTCAGAAGTAAGAAAGCGTGAGGCCTATGAAAAGCCTTCTGTGAAGCGTAAAAAGAAGGCTATTTTGGCTCGGAAGCGTCTTGTGAAAAAAGGCGGACGTCCGGTTCGCGTCTAAAGTTTGGGATGGGCTGCAACTCTCTTTTTTGGGATCTTAAAAGGTAGGGTTGCAGCCTAAGCTTCATACGTTCATTAGGTTATAAATTTATGAGTACTATTAAGCAAAAGCTTGCTGATCAAATGAAAGCAGCTATGAAATCAGGCGAAAAAAACAAGCTTACTTTTTGTCGCAATTTACATGCAGCGATTCGCAAGAAAGAAATTGATGACCGAGTGACTCTAGAAGACGAGGGTGTGATTCCGATCATCAGTTCTTTGGTCAAACAGCGCCAAGATTCAATTGAGCAGTTTAAGCAAGGGGGAAGAGAGGATCTTGTGATCAAGGAGGAGGCTGAGCTTGAGTTTTTACGGAGTTTTTTACCAGAACCTCTAGACGAAGCTCAGTTAAGAGATTTTGTCCAATGGGCAGTGACTGAGGCTCAAGCCACAGGACCCAAAGATATGGGTCAGGTCATGAAACTCTTATTGAAGAAAGTTCAAGGCAGAGCTGATGGAAAGCAAGTGAGTCAGCTGGTTCGTGAAAAGTTAGGTCAGGGCTGACTCGTACAGGGTTTGATTTTTTTGGCCTGCTTTATTTTACGCAAAAACTATGATCAGAAAGGAAAATCTTTCATCTGAGTTGCTCCAGAAAATTAAGAATGCAGTGAACATCCTTGAAATAGTTGGGGAGCACGTTGTTCTTAGGCGGTCTGGATCGAATTTTTCAGGTCTTTGTCCTTTTCACGCAGAAAAGACTCCTTCTTTTAGTGTGAGTGAAAATAAGCAATTGTACCATTGTCATGGATGTAAGCGGGGGGGGGATTTAGTGACGTTTACCATGGAGGTACTCGGCATTAGCTTTCCTGAGGCGGTGAAGGAACTGGCGGATCGCGCTCGGATCCCTTTACCTCAAAACTGGAATAGAAAGCCAGGGGGTTCTCAAGCGCAAGAGGACAGATCCACTCAGAACCAAAAAGAGACCTTAGCCTATAAGCTGAATCGATTTTCAGCTGCTTTTTTTCATCAGAACTTCATTCAGGATCCTCATGCACAGGAGTATTGTAGGCTTCGTGGAGTTGATGAAGAAGGAGTGAAATCTTTTTATTTAGGGTGGGCACCTCCTTCTTGGGATTTACTAGCCCAGCACTTAAAAACACAAAAGGCTCCTCTTGAGATTGCTGTTGAGCTTGGGTTGATTCGACCTTCTAGGCAGAATGGCAGTGGGAGAAAAGACGGGCCTGGATATTTTGACCTCTTTAGGAACCGGATTATTTTTCCTGTCTTAAACTTACGTGGGAGGGTGGCTGGATTCGGAGGGAGGTCTTTAAGTTCAGATGCTCCGAAGTATTTAAATTCTTCAGAGTCATTTATTTTTCATAAGAGTCAGTTGGTTTATGGTCTTTGGCAAGCTCAAAAGCATATTCGAAGTCAGGATGAAATTATTTTGGTTGAGGGGTATTTTGATGTTCTGGCAATGCAGGCTGCAGGGTTTCAGAATGTGGTAGGGATTAGTGGTACAGCTTTGACGGCCGATCATCTTTCGATTTTTAGAAGGTTAGCCAATCGGGTTATTGTTCTTTTTGATGGAGATCAGGCCGGAGACAATGCAACGGAGAAAGCAATGGAGCTCGGACTGGATTTAGGGCAGGTTCTTTATCAGGCTCGGATGCCAAAAGATTTGGATCCTGATGAGATTCTATTTGATTCTGAACTCAAAAAGATATCAAAAGAGGGAGTCGAGCAGATGTCTGAGATTTTGAAAGGATCTCAGGCTATTTTAGATTTAAAAACTGAAGCAGCGATTCGGCAAGCTCAGGAGTCTCCTGAAGGCTTATCGCAAGCTTTAAAAAAGATGGGGGCATGGTTGGCTCGATTTCAAGATCCTGTTGGAAGAGAAGTTCGGTTAGAATCCATTCAAAGTCGTTTGGGTCTTTCTCGTTCTCTTTTAGAGCAAGCGATGGGAAAGGGATCTAAGATCCCGTTTAGGAAGACGTATGGAGCTCAAAATTTACGACAAGGTGTTTCCGGGAGTGCTGCCCAAAGTCCTGCAATGCTGCAATCGGATCAAATCCTTTTAAAAGGGGTAGCAGCGAGCCAAGCTTGTGTACAAGCCTGGCTTGAGGTCAAAGGTGACTTGCCTCCTCACTTGGTTTTAAGTGATTTAGTGGAGTATGCTCCGGCTAGGAATTTTGTAGCCTTCTTGTTTTCACAGCCGGAAGGTTCACAAGTATTTGATCAATTAAGAACTCAACCTAAGATTTTCCTAGGTCCTGAGTTGGATCACCAGGTACGATCCATGATGATAGAGGCTCTTTTATCTGTAGGGCCTGCTGTCGATTTAGATACTTTCAAGGGAGCTTTAATGAAAAGTTTAGGAAGGACCTGGAAGCGGTTTTCGCATCGAATCGAGTCTGCTATGAAGGATCCTAAGATTCGGGAAGACTCTGGCCAGCACAGTCAACTATTGAAAGAATACCTTGACGTTCAACGCAAAATAAAGGAATTTACCAACTTCTATGACGAAGAATAAGGATACTGCCTTGCCCTCTCAAAAATCTGAGAGTGGAAACTCTTTAAATAAGAATAAAGAAATCAAAAAACTCCTCGATATGGGGGTTCAGCGAGGATACCTCACGTATGAAGAGGTGAACGAGCTGATGCCTCCAGAGATCATTACTTCTCAGGCGATTGATGAGGTGATGAACTTACTTTCTGAAAATGAGATTGAGGTTATTGATTCAACCAAGCGCCCTAAAGATTCCGATGAGGATGATGACAGTGAGGAAATGCCTTTAGGTGCTGTGGTAGTCGCTCAGGGAGACGAAGCGGGAGAGGAAGCTCCTGTTGCAGCAGACCTTGTTCGGGGCGCGGATCCTGTTAAACTTTATTTAAAGAAAATGGGAAGTGTTTCCCTGCTGACGAGAGAGGGAGAGGTCGAGATTGCTAAAAGGATTGAAGAGGGGGAAGTCGATATTCTTCGTGCTCTTTTGGCTTCCAAGCTTGGAACTTTAGCGATTGTGGATTTAGGGGAGCGTCTTGAAACGGCTCGAACAAAAGTGAAAGATGTCATCCGAGGAGTGGACGAAGAAGTCTCGATGGATGATGAAAAAAAATATCTTGAAAAAGTATTAGGAGCCATTGCAAAAGTAAAGTCATTGGTTGTTTATCAAGAAAAAGTTGATGACCCAGCTTTAACTGCAGATGCGAAGAAAGCAGCTGCAAAATCCAAAGAGCAGTTTCTTCAAGAAATAAAAAAAAGGGAACAACAGGTAGAAATTGCTTTTCAGGACATTGCTTTTAATCGCAAAACGATTAACCAACTTTCTGGCAAGATTAAAGGCTACTGGTCTCGGGGGAGGGAATACTTAGATGATCGAAAGAAAATTTTTGATTTCCTTGGGGTTAAAAATATCCAGGAAATGCATGAGATCAGTCGTGAATTTAAAGAAGTCTCTGAGCCGCACGTTCTTCTTTGTAAAGAATATGATGTTACTGAGCAAAAGCTTGCTCAGTTAGTTCTCAGTGAAGATGAAATTGATGAAAAACTCAGTCGACTCGAGCAAGAGGCTGGAATTGCTGTTGATGAATTGCATCGGATTCACAACACCTTAACGATTGGAGAAAGAAAGGCAGATCAGGCCAAAAGTGAGTTGGTCGAAGCGAATCTCCGTTTAGTGGTCTCCATTGCTAAAAAATATACGAATCGGGGTTTGCAATTTCTTGATTTGATTCAAGAAGGGAATATTGGTCTGATGAAAGCGGTTGATAAGTTTGAGTATCGCCGTGGATATAAATTTTCTACTTATGCTACCTGGTGGATTCGTCAGGCAATTACTCGGGCTATTGCGGATCAGGCGAGAACGATTCGTATTCCGGTCCACATGATTGAAACCATTAACAAATTGATTCGGACCTCTCGGCTTTTAGTTCAGCAGTTAGGGCGTGAGCCTACTCCAGAGGAAGTGGCTGTAAAGATGGAGCTGCCGGTCGATAAGGTTCGAAAAGTTCTTAAAATTGCAAAAGAGCCCATTTCTTTAGAAACTCCTATTGGTGAAGAAGAGGACTCTTATTTGGGAGATTTCATTGAGGACAAGAAAATTATTAACCCTGCAGATGCAGTGATGAATATTAATTTATCAGAGCAGACCCGCAAAGTTTTAGCGACCCTGACTCCGCGAGAAGAAAAAGTTCTTCGGATGAGATTTGGGATCGGGGAGAAGTCTGATCATACTTTAGAAGAGGTCGGGCAAGATTTTTTTGTGACTCGGGAAAGAATTCGGCAGATTGAAGCCAAAGCTTTGCGTAAGCTCAGGCATCCTTCTCGAGCTAAACTTTTAAAGGCTTTTATTGACTCTTAAGAAGGCCCATAGCTCAGCTGGTTAGAGCAGTCCGCTCATAACGGATTGGTCGGGGGTTCAAGTCCCTCTGGGCCTACCATAAAATCTACTTGACTTCAGTTCAGGGGATTACTAACCAGATTACAAATGAGCTCTTTAGCAAGACGGTCTATTTCAGATATTCTTCAATTTTTAAATGAAAAAGCGCCTTTGGCTGCAGCTGCCCCATGGGATAATGTAGGTTTATTATTGGGGGACCCTTCACAAAACACTCAAGGGGTAGTGGTTTCAATTGATTTAACATTTGAAGCGATCGATTTAGCCATCAAAAACAATTATTCTCTTATTATCAATCACCACCCCTGTATTTTTGGACATGGGGTATCGCAGATAGTCGCAGGGACTCCTATTTATGAAGCTCTGAAGCACGGAATTGCAGTAGCTGCTTATCACAGCAATTTTGATACCTGCGCACTTGAAGTCATGGACACGATTTGCAAAGGGCTTCACCTTAAGCCCCGGGGCCGTTTATGGGACCAGGAGTCTGACTCCTTGATGAAGATTGTGACCTTTGTTCCAGCTCAGAACTTAGATGAAGTTCGGGCAGCACTCGTTGGGGCAGGCGCTGGACAGATCGGTCATTATGATTTGTGTACTTTTGCTGTGGTGGGAGAAGGGACTTTTAGAGGGGATGAAACCACGCACCCTGCTGTGGGAAAACGTCAAACAGTTGAAAAAATCTCAGAAGTACGGCTGGAGACGGTTTTTCCAAAAACATTGCAAAAAGCAGTGCTCAAGGTTCTTCTGGAGGCTCATCCTTATGAAGAGGTTGCTTATGATCTTTACCGGGTTCAGCAGGCTCCTTCTGTTGAAGGACAGATAAAAGGGCTTGGGTATGGATTCTGGGGTGAATTTCCTGTGACTAAATCCTTTCCAGATTTTATTAAAGATGTTAAAAAGTTATTTAATATAAATGGGTTTTGGATAACAAGTCCTGTCCCTTCTACTGTAACAAGAGTCGGTTTTGTTGCGGGGAAGGGGGTCTCTCTTTTAAAGGCCGCTTCTTCGGTAAAATGTGATGTATTTATCACGGGAGAAGCGGGCTATCACCCAGCACTCGGGGCGTTTCATCGAGGGATGGCTGTGATGGAGCTAGGACATCGTGAAAGTGAGCGATTTTTTATTGAAATCATGAAAGATTGGCTTTCTGTTCTTTGCTTAGGGATTGTTGAAGTTCAAACACCGACGCAGATATTTTTAGGAGGTATGGAGTGAGTCAGCCGTTTCCCTTAGTGGATCAGCTCAAGAGTTTGGAAAATTTACAAGAGTTAGATTTAAAAATTGATTCTTTGAAAAAATATGAAAATGCTTTGCCAGCAGGCTTAAAGACTGTGGATGATTCTTTATTGAAGCTTCGACAGTCTTTGGATGCCAAAAAGCAGCAGATGGAGGAAATTGAGAAGGCTCATAAACAAGCCAGATCTGCCTTAGATCTCAATCAAGATCGACTCGTTCGGTCCAATAGCAAGTTGGAACAAGTTCATAACGCTCAAGAGTTTCAGGCTGCTACTAAAGAGATCGAGCAATTAAAAAAATTAAGCTCTGGTTTAGAAGAGCAAGATCAGAAATTTTTGCAAGAGCTTGAAAGTTTAAAAAAAGAAGTTGAACTCATTACGCAAGAAGTTGAAAAAATTCAAACGGAAAGGGAGAGTCAAGCGAGCGTGGTTTTGGGTCAAGTTCATCAGTACAAGACAGACATTGACTCTCTGTTAGCAGAAAGAGCTCAGTTTTGTTCTCAAGTCGATCAAAAAATCCTAGTTCAATATGATCGGGTTCGGGGAGCACGGGGAGGGATAGGGATTGTTCCTGCAGTGGCAGGAAGATGTAAGGGATGTAATATGATGGTTCCAGCTCAGCTTTATAATGAGGTTCAAAGAGCATTGACTTTACATTCTTGTCCCAGCTGTCATCGGCTCTTATTTGTTCCTTTGACTGTGCCCTTGGTAGCAAAGGATTAGAGTTTCTAAAATTGAAAGATCAGGGCAGATATTCTGATTTTACAATCTTGAAAAATATAGTTTTGAAGATCTTCCCATGATAAACACAACTGAGCGCAGAACGGGTGATCGCTGGTAGTTGGATTGATTCAGCTACGGGAGGAAAGTCCGGGCTCCGTAAAGCAAGGTACTGGTTAACGGCCAGGCACTTCTTTTTAAAGAAGGAGTGACGGATAGTGCAACAGAAAATAAACCGCCGTTTGAGATTTCAGACGGTTAGGGTGAAACGGTGAGGTAAGAGCTTACCGCATCTTCGGTGACGGAGATGGCATGGCAAACCCTACCTGGAGCAAGGCCAAATAGGGAAGTTCTAGATCTGCTTGGTTTATACTTCCGGGTAAGGCCGCTTGAGGTTTTTGGCAACAAAGGCCCTAGAGGAATGGTCACCTCCGATATTTTAAATATCGAAGACAGAACCCGGCTTACAGTTCTGCGCATTTTTTTGAATTTGACAAGCTTGGCGATTTGGTTCGCGAGAAAATAGGGACTCAAGATATGAAAACTTGGAGTATTTCTGATTCTTTAAAATTGTATAATATTGAGAACTGGGGAGATCAGTATTTCAGCATTAATCCGTCTGGAAATTTGACCGTTCATCCTCGAAGAGGAGAAGGTCTTGGGATTGACCTCAAAAGTGTTGTTGACGAAGCTCGGGTTGAGGGCTTGGGGTTACCTGTCCTCATTCGATTTCAAGATATCATTCGTCATCGGGTCGTTAATCTCAATGAATCCTTTCGTAAGGCGATTGCAGAGTTTGGTTATCAAGGCCAGTACCAGGGTGTGTATCCGATCAAGGTCAATCAGATGAGAGAGGTAGTCGAGGAAATTATTGATGCCGGTCGGCCCTATAACTTTGGATTAGAAGCAGGATCTAAAGCAGAGTTAACCGCAGTGATTGCGATGAATACAACGCCTGGTTCTTTAATTATTTGTAATGGCTACAAAGATTATGCCTTTATTAAGTTAGCTTTAATGGGACTCAAGCTTGGCAAGAAAGTTATTATTGTTGTTGAAAAACTTTCTGAGCTTTTTCAAGTGATCAGTGTGGCTAAAGAGTTATCAGTGACTCCACTGATTGGAATACGCTCCAAACTTTACTCCAAGGGAAGTGGCAAATGGGAGTCCAGTGGAGGTGAGTCTGCTAAATTTGGTCTTACCACCCCCGAGCTGATTCATGCAGTGCATGTGCTCAAACAGGAGGGATTGCAAGATAGCTTTAAGCTTCTTCATTTTCATATTGGATCCCAGATTACCAATATTAAGACGATTAAAGATGCTGTCAAAGAAGGAACTCGAATTTACGCAAAGCTTAGAAAAATGGGAATTGCTCTTGAGTTTCTCGATGTTGGAGGGGGACTGGGAGTGGATTATGATGGCTCAAGAACAAGTTTCGAAAGTTCGATTAACTATTCTTTAAATGAATATGTAAGTGATGTCGTTTATTCTATCAAAGAAGTCTGTATTGCTGAGGAAGTGCCTGAACCTCATATTGTTTCAGAAAGTGGAAGGGCCTTGGTAGCTCATCATTCAGTCTTGGTCGTCAATGTTTTTGGGAGTATTGAGGTAGGCTCAACTCCTATTGTTTTAGAAGAAACAGAGGATGAGACTGCAGTTGTTAAGGAAATGAGATATTTGTCTCAGAATTTATCTTCAAAGAATCTTCTTGAGCACTTTCACGACGCAGTTCAAAGAAAAGAAGAAGCTTTAAGCATGTTTAAGCTAGGGTTTTTATCTCTTGAAGATAAGGCCAAGGTGGAGTCCTTGTTTTGGCAAGTTTGCAAGGTCATTCATAAGAACGCAGCTCATTTACGGTATGTGCCCGATGAAATTGAGGCGTTAAACAAGCATTTAGCTGATCAGTACCTTTGTAATTTTTCTTTGTTTCAGTCGATGCCAGATCACTGGGCAATTCAGCATCTTTTTCCCATTGTTCCTATTCATCGTCATGATGAGGAGCCTATCCGACAAGCGACATTGGTGGATATTACATGTGATTCGGATGGAAAGGTGGGTAAGTTCATTGATCTCAGAGATATTAAGGACACGCTTGCTTTACATACCTTAAAAAACCAGGATACCTATTATCTCGGTTTTTTCTTGATGGGAGCCTATCAGGATATTATGGGTGATTTACACAACCTTTTTGGCCGTGTGAACGAAGTTCATGTTTTTTTGGATGAGACTGAACCTGGCGGGTATTATATTGAAGAAGTCATTAAGGGAAATACGATTGCAGGCGTTCTTTCTTGGATTCAGTACAGTGGAACAGATCTAGAAAAAAGAGTCAAAGAACAGATTGATTCTAAAGTTCGAGAAGGGCAAATTAAGCCTAGGGAAGGCGTTGAGTTACAAAAACTCTATGAAGAAGTTCTCAATGGGTACACTTATGTGGATCATGAAAAACAGTCAAAATCTACTCAGACGTCTTCTCATGACCAGAACTAAAAATCAGGCATAATTATTAGTTCTTCAGGTAAGATTGCTGTTTCAAAATAATCATTGGGTACCTTTTCTTCATCTATATCGAGTTGACTCTCTTGTGCGGGTGTGTCGATGAGAGTGGTGCGGAGTGTGTCAGTAGTACTCTGCTCGATGAGTATCCAGTGATTCAGTGTATTTTCTTCTTTAAGGACATCAGGGCTGGCCTTTCGAAGAGTAACTGTCAATGAAACCCGATGAAAAGCCTGTTGCGGTTCAAAAGGAAGCTTAACGTCCTTTTTTTTCCAGAATTGGATGGGACCTTGACTGGAATCAACTGGCTTAACATATTTTTCATCATCGCGTTGATAGATAGGGTAAGGACGACTGTCCTTTGCAAATTGCTTTCTCGCTAATTCATGCTTCTTTTGATTTTCTTCACGGTTACGAGGTAAGATTCTTTTAAAAGAAGCTTGTGTTTGAAAAACAATGATTACATTTCCATTCTCAGAGGGGTTATAACGGCAATGATTAGCTTTATAAAATGGAGCAAGTGTTACAATAAAAAAAGGAATCCCTTGGATTTCAAATTTCCATTTTTCATTGTTATTTGATGCAGATTGAACAGACTGAATACTTGATGAATTTAAAATTTCTAAAACTTCAGTAAGAAATTTAGCTAGCAAATCTTCATTTTCACCATAAAGTTTTCCAGGTGCCTGCAATATAATGCTATCGACAGGTCTATCGTCAATTTCTTCGTTTTGAACCGCCTGAATGAAAGGGATAAAATCTTTATGAGCAAATCGAACTATGTTTTGTAGAATTGTTTCGTGACTTCTCCATGTAAATTCGTTTTTATAAAATATAGCTTTTTTTGCATAAGGGCAGGAAGATTTTTGTTTGATTTTATTGAGAGCGGCCCATTCGTCTTTAAGTTGAGTAAATTCTTGAATGCTTTGCTCATGGCTGACTGGAGTGTCTTCTTGAGTAGTGTCTTCTTGAGTAGTGTCTTCTTGAATAAAGGAAATTTTCTTAATTTCTATGTTTAATCCTTGAAGCAACGATTTATCGCTTTCTGAAATTCGTTTAATAACTTGAATGAGGTCGTTCTGTGTTAGTCCGTGTAATTCAGATATTTTATCGAGATCAAGGGGTGGATTGTTCTCAGCTCCTTGATCGAAGAGATTAATGGCTTGTTGTGTGCTTTGGAAGATTTTTTTGAGTTGTGATTCCGCGATCTTTAATGTGAATTCGTTCACTGGATGAGTGCAATCTATTAAACTTGGAATAGGTTCAAAGTAGCTGTTGGTCTCTGAATGACGGATGAGGTTTGCTTCTGGTCGATTTTTCCCTCCAGCGTATGAATTAGGGGAAGATATAAAACTGAAAAATAAAACAAAAAAACTAAAAAACAGGGACTGCATGATGAATTCTCCTCTAGGTGATTTCAAGTTGAATAGAAGTCCTCCCCAATTTTAATCAGATAAAAAAATGAACCAAAAGACTGAGATAATGGCGGAATGGATTGAACTTGGAGTTCTTGGTCAATCAAGAGATTTATTTTTTTATGCAGAAATAAATCGATTTTTTCTGTTTTCATTACGAAACTCCGCTTGAACCTCAAAGACTTCGTATAGAATCTTTGTTTGGAGGAATAATACGATCAATTTAATTGAATTTCAAATAAATAATGCTATGAAAGGATAGTGTTAAACTCAAGATAAGGCCTCCTGTCTTGGATCTTGGCCTTTTAATTTTTTGGGTCTGAATTAAGATTATTATTTATAATGATAAAATTTCAGTAGATTTATTTAAGTTCAATACACACAAAAAAGAAAATGTTCCATCCTGAGTTCATTCATGAAATTTTATTAGGTGAGGGAAACTTGATTTTATATTTTTTCTCCAAAGGTGGATTTGTCATTATGGATCTGATGGAGGATTACCCAATCAGGGCCTTGCAGGTTGGCTACCTATCACATTTGCAGGGAAATGAGCTACAAATAAAATACTGTGGTGTCGAGATTATGTCTGAAAAGGGGGTGCATTGCAATCCTCTTCTCGATAGACAGTCTGTGGATTGAATCATATAATAGGAGTGAGATGCTTTTGACTCAAATACCGCAAGATTTTCCAGTTCGTCGTCATAGGCTCATGGCTGCACATCCTTCTGCTGTTTTTGTATTACCTGCACATCCTCATTGGATCCGAAACTCGGATGTGCACCATCCCTATCGTCAAGATAGTTGCTTTTATTATCTCACGGGGTTTGATGAGCCTAAGTCCTGTGTTGTTCTTGTTCCTTCGCAAACAGGGTCTGATCGAATGATCTTATTTGTTCAACCCAAAGACTCTGAGAAGGAAATATGGGAGGGTGAGCGGTATGGAGTGGAAGGGGCAAAAAAAGTTTTTCAAGCAGATGAAGCTTATCCTATTGAGGAGCTGGGTTCCAAGCTCCCAGAGTTGTTTTTAGGTGCTGAAGAAGTTTTTTATCGGATGGGATTTTCAGCTGAAATGGATCAAATTGTACTAACGGCACTTGAAAGCCAGAGGAGCCGTCAAGGAAGGACGGGTCGATCTCTTTTATCGGTTCAAGATCCCCGTGGTCCTGTAGGTGAGTTGAGGCTTTATAAGTCTTTAGAAGAGTTGATTGCTTTGCGCAGAGCTTGTCAGATTTCAGCTTTGGCTCATCGGAGAGTCATGCAAGAAGTTCGTCCAGGTATGAGAGAGTTCGAGGTTGAAGCTCTCGTGGATTATATTTGTCGGAAAGAGGGCTGCCAACGATTAGGTTACGGCAGTATTGTGGCAAATGGGAAAAATGCAGCTTGCTTACATTACCACTCCCACCGCGACGTCCTTCGAGAGGGTGAATTGCTACTGATGGATGCCGGCGGAGAATACAATTACTATACGGCTGACATTACTCGGACTTTTCCCGTGGGTCGGCATTTTTCAAAAGTTCAGGCTCAGATGTATGATTGGGTTTTGAAAGCTCAAAAAGAAGCGATTGCAATGGCTAGGCCAGGGGTGACCCTTCCTGAGATTCATCAGAGAGTCGTTGAGGTTATGATAGAAGGGTTTTTGTGTTTGGGATTATTGGAAGGGAGCCCTCAGGAGATTTATAAAAGAAAACAATTTCGCCGATTCTATCCTCACAGCACCAGCCATTGGTTGGGGATGGATGTCCATGATTCTGGTTTGTATATGAAAAATGGACAACCTCGGCCTTTAGAGCCTGGAATGGTTTTTACGATTGAGCCTGGGTTTTATGTTCAGCCCTCTGATTTTGAAGTGCCTAGAGAATATCAGAATATAGGAATTCGAATCGAAGATGATGTTTTGATCACAAAAACAGGTTGTGAGATTTTGACTCAAGGAGTGCCAAAAGAGCGGGATGAAATTGAGCAGTTGCGAGCGTAGGATGGGTGATTCAGTTCGTCTTGGGCCTTTTCAGTTGGAGCATCCCTTTATTTTAGCGCCCATGGCAGGTATTACGACCTCTCCTTATCGGAGATTGATGCGTCGGCATCGTGCAGCTCTAGTGATTTCTGAGCTCGTTTCTGCTCATGGAATCGAATATTCAGGTCAGCGTAGTCTTGATTTGCTCCGTTTTCATGAAGAAGAACGAATTGTAGGTCTTCAGATCTTTGGAGAGGACCTAAAACTTTTATGTAAAGCAAGTCAGTGGGTTGAGAAGCTAGGAGCTGACTTTGTTGATCTCAATTTAGGTTGTCCTGTACCCAAAGTGGTTAAAAAGGGGGCAGGATCAGCTTTGTGTCGAGACCCTCTCTGGCTAGGTCAAATTCTGACAGCAATGGTTAAATCAGTTCAGATTCCGGTTACTATTAAGATTCGGATTGGATGGGATGCAGAATCAAAAAATGCTTGGGATGTAGTCCAAGCAGCAACAGATGCTGGAGTATCTTGGGTGGCTGTTCACGGCCGTACTCGCTCGCAAGGCTACAGTGGGTTTGCTGACTGGGATTTTATGGGAGACCTTAAGGCTAAAAGCTCGATCCCTATTGTTGGAAATGGAGATTTAACCACCCCAGAATTAGCCCTAGAAAAACTGAAGAAATATGGCATGGATGCTGTCATGGTGGGGCGAGGAGCTCTTCGGAACCCGTTTATTTTTGAGCAAGCAGAATGTCTTTGGAGAAGGGGAGAGGGGCAAGGACAGAAACCTCTCTCAGGGGAGGATTATAGTTCATGGCTTCAGGAGCAAAGGACTTTACTGGAGGAGGTCTACGAACCCAGAGTGGCTATGATTCATGCACGCAAATGGATAGCTTGGTCTTCGGCTGGGTTTCAAGGCTGCCATGAGTTTAGACGGCTCGTTTTTTCAACTTCAGATCCTGAGACCCTGTGGGCCGAGTCCAAGATTTTTTTTGAAAAAAAAACCCAAGCAAGAGATCTTCAATTTTTAGCTCAGCCCTTTTTGATGGGGGGGCATGGTTAGTTCACGGATGCAAGCTCATTTTCTTTCAGGTCAACTAAGATTCGAGCTCGGATAGCCATTTGAGCGGTCATTAATCCAGCAGCAAGACCTTCTTCATAATTGAAAATCGGGTCTGACATCAGGGCAGGAAAGTCATGAGGATTTAAGATATCTTCAGAGGTGAGGTGAGATAACCGAGTGCGAGCGGTTTGAAGAACCTTTTTTTGTTGTTGCTGAATAAGTTCTTCAAAAAGGGTTTCTATCTTTTGTATCAAGGGTAACAGGTCAATTTGGGAGAATTGCATTTTTTTTAAATAACTGGCAAGGCTTGCCTCCGTCAAGCAGAGAAGGCTAAGGTGAGTATGAAAGGTGAATGTGGATATCTCAAGCATGGTAAAAATTGGTATTTTTGATTCAGGGATTGGAGGAATTACAGTTCTCACAGAGCTTTGCAAAAGGCTCAAAGGGGTCAGTTATTTTTATCTCGGAGATACAGCGCATTTACCGTATGGAGCAAAAAGTCCTTCTCAAGTCCAAAAGCTTTCTGTGGAATGTGCTCAAGTGTTGAAGAAAAAAAAGGTGGATGCCCTCATTGTTGCCTGTAATACGGCTTCAAGTTTGGCTTTAGAAGCAGTGAGGGCCATGATGCACCCTATACCTGTTTTTGGGGTTGTTCACCCGGGGGTTCAGGCTGCTTTGTCAGCGTTGGAGGGTATGAAGAGCGGAGATTTTGAGATACCCCTTCTTGTCCTAGCGACTCGAGCGACAACTCGGAGTCAAGCCTATGCTTTAGCTTTTGAAAAAGAGATTCGGTTTTGCCCTCAGCTCAAGTTGGGTAGATTTCCTGTACTAGAACAGCCCTGTTCAGTTCTAGTGCCTTTGATTGAAGAAGGTTGGATTGATCATCCAGTCTTGCATCAAACAGTTGCTGAGTACGTACGTCCTCATCTTATGAGGTATTCTACAGGAGTCGCTCTTTTAGCTTGTACCCATTATCCGTGGATTCACTCTGCTTTTGAAAAAGCTTTACCTGGGTGGAGGATCGTGAACTCAGCTCAAGCCGTTGCCCAGTCTTTAGTTCAAAGTGATCTCTTTGGAGGTTCTATTGTTTCTGAAAATGATCAAAACCAGATTGAATGGAGCTTTACGGATCCCGATGTTGTTCCTGAGTTTGCAAAGCAAATCATTTACAATCAGCCATTCAGTCTGTGTTTGTGAAATCAGTTTTTAGGATTGAAAATGTTCTTTTAGAACTTCGGCGAGTTGAATTCTGGATTCTCGGCGTTTCTTGGCTGCTTCAAAACGCCTTTTCTCATCCGTTGTCCCAGGCAAGATGGGAGGGGTTGGGGTGGGACGTCCGTAATCATCTAAGGCAACAAAAGTAGCATAAGCTGTAGCCGTATGAGTGGTTTCTCCAGTAATTAGATTTTCTGCATCCACGCGAACACCTACTTCCATGGAGGTTCTTGATGTAAAATTGACACGAGCTCGAATATGAACCACGTGTCCCACCTTGACGGGCGCTAAAAAATGAAGGGCATCAATCGATGCTGTAACCACCACACGTCTGGAGTGTTTCCCTGCTGCAATGGCTCCTGCAATGTCAATCCAATTCATAATTTTTCCACCGAAGATCGTGCCTAGAGCATTGGTATCTGAGGGTAAAACAATCTCACTCATATTGACTGAGGAGTTTTCAGGAGATTTCCCCAAAAGAGTGTCAGTCGCTGGGTTCTTTTTGGAGTTTGGCATAACTTAACAGTATAATCGAAATTTCCTAAAAAATAAAGTTGCTCAAGAGAGTTATGCCTTCATATACTAATGATGAGGGAGAGGGGGGTCGGGGAAATGGAAGTCTCCAACGTGGAAGAGACCTATGGTCGTGAATTGGTGGATACCTTAGCCTCACTGACTGGGCTACCCGAGCCTTGGGTGAGTCAAGAACTTGTTCAACTCATTGAAAAATCAGGTAAAAATGAAAAAGAGATCACTTTAGAGCAACTCAGAGATGCGATGTTGATTTACCTTGAGACGGTTCAAGCTGACCTGATTCAGAAGAAAGATTAACAACTGAATCATTTTTTGATTGGCCCAGAGCAATATTTGGATGATTTATGTATACTTAGCTAAAGTATGCAGTACCAAAAATTGGGAGGTCGTTGATGATGTTGAGCTTATCACCCAGGAAAGTTCCAGATGAATTAATTCAGCCTGATCTTGTCGGGTTTAATTTGGAGAGTCCTCACTTGAATTACATTCCAAATCCGATTGTGATTGAGCAAACTCCTCGAGGAGAGCGGCAGTATGATATTTATTCCCGTTTACTTTTAGATCGGATTGTTTTTCTTGGGACAGAAGTGAATGATACGGTGGCTAATCTTTTAGTGGCTCAAATGTTTTTTTTAGAATCTTCGGATCCAGATAAAGACATTCATTTGTATATTAATTCTCCGGGTGGCTCTGTTTATGCAGGGTTAGGGATTTATGATGTGATGCAATTTATTAAGTCTGATGTTTGCACTTATTGTATTGGTATGGCTGCGAGTATGGGTGCACTTTTATTAACAGCTGGAGCAGCAGGAAAGCGTTTTAGTTTACCCCATAGTCGAATTATGATTCATCAGCCTTTGGGAGGTGCCAAAGGGCAGGCCTCCGATATTGAAATTCAAGCGAGAGAAATCTTGTTTTTAAAGGATAGGCTCAATGGGATTTTATCTCTGCATACGGGTAGAAGTATGGATCAAGTGAAGAAAGACACAGATCGAGATAATTACTTATCAGCAAAAGAAGCTGTAGAGTATGGACTCATTGATAAGGTCGTTGAAAGACGGTCAACAGCATAATGCATAAGTAAGGAGCAACTATGGATGGGAAAAAATATGGTGATGGGTTTGGAAATCTCTGCTGCTCTTTCTGCGGAAAAAATCAAAGAGAAGTAAAAAAATTAATTGCAGGTCCAACTGTCTATATTTGTGATGAGTGTATTGAGCTTTGTAATGACATTATTGCTGAGGAAGGCCAAAAGGATTCTCCTGCAAAGTCTTCTCAAGCAATCCCAAAACCTGCTGAAATTAAAGCAATTCTAGATCAATATGTCATTGGACAAGAAAAAGCAAAACGAGTGCTCTCTGTCGCTGTTTATAATCATTACAAGAGAATTCAGTATCAGGTAGATAAAAAAAGCAAAGAAGGAAAAGATGGGGTTGATCTTCAAAAAAGTAATATCCTTCTGATTGGCCCAACGGGTTCTGGTAAAACGCTGCTTGCTCAGACATTGGCTAAATTACTCAATGTTCCGTTTGCTATGGCTGATGCAACCACTTTGACTGAAGCAGGGTATGTTGGCGAAGATGTAGAAAACATTATTCTTAATCTTCTTCAGAATTGCGATAATAATGTCGAGCGAGCCCAAAAAGGAATTGTTTATATTGATGAAGTTGATAAAATTTCAAGAAAAAGTGAAAACCCTTCCATCACAAGAGATGTGAGTGGAGAGGGAGTTCAGCAAGCTCTATTAAAAATCATTGAAGGAACCCTTGCTAATGTCCCCCCTAAAGGAGGTCGAAAGCATCCTCAACAAGATTTTGTTCAAGTAGATACTTCGAATATCCTTTTTATTGTGGGTGGGGCATTTGTAGGTATTGATCGAATCATTGGGATGCGTAAAGGCAAACGAAGTCTTGGATTGCAAGCCAATATTAGTTCAAAAACCCAAGAGAGTGTTTCCCAGCTTCTTTCTCAGGTTGAGCCTGAGGATTTGATTAAATTTGGTCTTATTCCAGAGTTTATTGGGCGCTTGCCCGTGATTGCTACTCTTGAAGAACTCGATGAAAAAGCTTTAGTTGAAATTTTAACAAAACCTAGAAATGCTTTGACAAAGCAGTATTCAAAATTGTTTGAATATGATGGTGTGACACTTGAGTTTGAAGAAGAAGCTCTTGAAGCTGTAGCCAAAGAAGCGATTAAGAGAAATACGGGAGCTCGGGGACTGAGAGCTATTTTAGAGCAGTCGATGTTAGAGGTGATGTACGATTTACCTACTAAAAATAATGTGAAAAAATGTATTGTCACTAAAAATGTCATTCTAAAAGGGGAAAGACCTGTGATGATGTTAGCAGATGGAACAAAGATGGCAAAACTACCCTCTTCATCATCAGCCAAGGCAGAGAGTGCCTAAATTTAAGTTTAAGAAGGACAAAAATTCTAAATTAAAATTTTCAGAAAGAACCTTTTCAAATTTTCATTTTTTAGAAGTTTGCAACGTTTGAGTGCTTATGATGTAGTTAATTTAGGAGAGGAACTCTTATGAGCCAACCCATAAAGAATGACAAAGATAAGAAGTCAGCCCGGATTAAAGTTCCCTTGCTTCCACTCAGAGATGTCATTATCTTTCCTCATATGGTGGTTCCGCTTTTTGTGGGACGTGAGAAATCGATTAATGCTTTAGAAGAATGCGTCAATAAAAAAATCGACTTGTTTTTAGTTGCCCAACGGCAGGCCACAACGGTGAGTCCTCAGGAAAAGGATATTTTTCAAGTAGGGACATTGGGGACGATTCTGCAAATCCTTAGGCTTCCCGATAATACTGTGAAAGTTCTCATTGAAGGTAAGCGACGTGCCAAAATTGTGGAATATATTGAAACAGATCGAATGATTCAAGCTGAGGTTGAAGAGCTTTCTGATGTGACTGAAAGCACAGTGGAGCTTGAGGCATTGATTCGTTCTTTAAAGGGAACTTTTGAAAATTATGTGAAACTCAATAAGAGAATTCCTCCAGAAATGCTCATGAGTGTGAATTCCATTGAAGATCCTTCACGCATGGCTGATCTGATTGTGGCGCACTTAAATCTGAAGCTTGAAGATAAGCAGGAGATTCTTGAGATTCAGAATCCTTCACAACGGTTAGAGAAATTGTTGCATTTAATGCAAGGTGAAATTGAAATTTTGCAGGTTGAACGCAGGATTCGTTCTCGGGTTAAGAAGCAAATGGAGCGCTCCCAAAAAGAGTATTACCTGAATGAACAAATGCAGGCGATTCAAAAGGAGCTTGGAGAAAAAGATGAGTTTAAGGCTGAGCTTCAAGCGCTTGAAAAACAGATCCGCTCTAAGCCTATGAGCAAGGAAGCGAAAGAAAAAGCGGGGCGAGAGTTAAAAAAACTAAAAATGATGTCCCCGATGTCAGCAGAGGCTACTGTGGTTCGCAATTACATTGATTGGCTCATTTGCTTACCCTGGTCTGAATGCACCCAGGATCGTAATGATCTGAAAATGGCTCATGAAGTTCTAGAAGAGGATCATTATGGTTTAGAAGAAGTCAAGGAGAGGATTCTTGAGTATTTAGCCGTACGCATTTTGACTCATCACTCAAAGGGACAGATCTTGTGTTTTGTAGGTCCTCCCGGTGTTGGTAAAACTTCTTTGGCAAAATCTATTGCCAAAGCGCTCAATAAAAAGTTTGTTCGATGTTCTTTAGGGGGAGTTCGAGATGAAGCTGAGATTCGGGGTCATCGGAGGACTTATGTTGGGGCTTTGCCTGGGAAAGTTCTACAATCATTAAAAAAAGCGGGTTCATCTAATCCTGTTTTTCTTCTAGATGAAGTGGATAAGATGAGTATGGATTTTAGAGGGGATCCATCTTCGGCATTGCTTGAAGTTTTGGATCCGGAGCAAAATTTATCATTTGGGGATCATTATTTAGAGGTGGATTACGATCTTTCTAAAGTGATGTTTATTTTAACAGCAAATTCGCTTCATACGATTCCTAGGCCGCTTTTAGATCGAATGGAGGTCATTTCTATCTCAGGGTACACTGAAGTAGAAAAGTATGCGATTGTTCGAAAGTATCTGATTACCAAGCAGATGGAGGCTCATGGGCTTAAGTCAGGAGATATGGAAATTGCAGATTCTGCAGTTCATGGCTTGATTCGAAATTATACTCGTGAGTCAGGGGTCAGAAACTTAGAAAGAATGGTTGCAACTGTTTGCCGAAAAATAGCGAAGAAGATGATTGATCGGCGAGGTGTGGAGCCAGAGAGTGATCAGCCTTCTTCCATGATTTCAATTGCGGATCCAGACCTTGAGGAGATGTTAGGCCCTCCCAAATATACGGTCAATAAAGTAGAAGAGCAAAATGAAGTGGGTTTAACCAATGGGTTGGCCTACACCGAGTCTGGGGGAGATCTTCTACAAATTGAAGTGAGTGTGGTCCAAGGAAAAGGGCAGGTGAAGATTACAGGAAAGCTGGGCGAAGTGATGCAGGAGTCTGCGGCAACTGCAATGAGCTATGTTCGTTCTCGGGCACCCCTTTTGGGTTTAGATAAAGAATTTTATCAAAATATGGATATTCATCTTCATGTCCCTGAGGGAGCTGTGCCTAAGGATGGTCCTTCAGCAGGGATTACCATGGCAACTGCGATTACAAGTGCTTTAATCAAAGTTCCAGTCAAACGGGATGTAGCGATGACTGGGGAGATTACTTTGAGAGGTCGGGTTCTTCCTATTGGAGGGCTTAAAGAAAAATTACTAGCCGCTAAAATTGGAAACATTAAGATGGTTTTAATTCCCAAAGGGAATGTTCCTGATATGAAAAAAATCTCTCAAGAAATTACAGAAGGGATGAGGATTATTCCTGTAGAGCATGCGGATCAAGTTCTAAGACTTGCCTTGGATCTTGAAAAACCAGAAGAGTTTTTAATGCGAAAAGGGGTAGGCGAGATTACTATGGCTTCCATTCATCCTGTAGAACGGGTTAGGGATGAGCCTGTGGATCAACTCCCTCAGACGATTAAGCATTGATGTCGCTCATGGTTTGCTTTTTTTTGAGCTGTGGTAAAAGTTAAATCACTTATTCTTAATGTGTGTATATAAAATATAAAACTACAACTAAGAAAAAGAATAGTAATGATAAAACCTAAAAAAATTTTTTTTGGAATTTTTTATTTTTTCTTTTTTAGTCTGGGGGCTTATTCTTCGGATGTGAGTGTATTCGCTGAACCTTATTTGGTATACACGGCGGGATCTTTTGATCTAAATCCTCCTACGGCAGCTAACCCAGCAGGTGAACAAATGGATATGGGAACTCTGAATGGGTTGGGGTTCGGCACACGGTTTTTGGTGGACTATAATGATGTGATTTTCTTGGGTCCTGAATTTTCTTATTCAAGTTTCAAATATTCTCCAAGTTATCAATATATAGAAACCCTGACTGGGTATGGAATTGACCACATGACTGACGATTATACAATTAAAATGACCGTAGGTCTTGTGGCAGGGATTAAGCTGCCAGTCATTCCTTTGCGATTTTGGATCGGATATAATTTCTATGATCACTTGAGAACAAATTGGTTTTACTGGTCATCTACTCAAATATATGATCACTACGTGGCGAATTTCTCTGGAGAATCTTTTAAGTTAGGAGCTGGATATGGATTTTTACCTTTTCTCTCTGCAAATGTGGAGTACATGAGATCTTCCTACTCTTCTTTTCTTAATGAGACCGACAACAACAGAAACAATGAAGTCTCTGGTAAGACTTCAAGCTGGATGTTTTCTATCAGTGCGAGAATATAGAAGAGGAGTTAGCTCTTTTCAGGTATTTTCTTGTAGTTTAATAGTTAAGGTTCGAGCGAAAAATTGCTTTTTGTGGGATCGGTGGGCTATAGTAACCAGGTGTTAGACTACGCTGAAAAATCTGTTCAGCTGGCAGCTGGATACGGATTTTTACCTTCATTTTATGTTTAAAATCAAAATTCTTTGCTCCTCGTTTTAGGCTGTGCTAGATTGAAGCTTTCTTTTTAAGAAAGGTATAAAAAGGGATTAAAAATGATAAAATCTAAAAACATTGTTTATGGAGTCTTTGCTTCTTTATTTTTTAGTTTAGGGGCTCATGCCTCTGGTCTGAGTCTTACTGCTGAACCCTATTTGGGATACACGATGGGGTCTATGAGTCAGACTACTGTTGAGTCAAATCAAACAAAAACTACGACCGATCTGGGGAGTTTGAAAGGATTAGGGTTCGGTGCACGAGCTTTAGTGGAATTTCAAGGCCTGTTTTTTGTGGGTCCTGATTTTTCTTATTCCAAGCTGGGTTATGCTGCGAGTGATCAGTTTATAACAAATATTCCTGGCCTTTCTAAAGTCGTTGATAATGGTACATCTAGGACTACCTTAGGGGTTGTAGCAGGGGTTGAGTTACCGATTCTTCCTTTACGATTTTGGGTCGGATATAATTTTTTAGATCAGCTGAACAGCGATTGTGATGTCGTTCTGTCGCAGGCTGCGTCCCAAGCAACTGGCCTAAATAGTGTTAACCAAAAATATGACTACTCTGGAACATCTTTTAAGGTAGGGGCTGGGTATAAAATTTTACCTTTTCTCTCTGCAAACCTAGAGTACATTCGATCTTCCTACTCCTCTTACACGGATGTGAACAATAATAACAAAGTCACTGAGTTGACGAATGGAGCCTCCTACAGCACTTCAACCTGGATGCTTTCTGTCAGTGCTCCGCTTTCCGCTCTTTCCTTCTAGTGAGGTCTGAGTTTTTTCAGGGGTGTTCAGTGTTTTGTGCTGAATGCCCCTTTTTTTCTTGACCTGATGATTTGAGTCGTCTAACCTTCAGAGCCTTCAAGGCTATTTAGAGTGATGTTAGGAAAGGAAAGAGTATTTCATGCCCACAATTAATCAACTGATCCGAAAGGGCCGATCCAATAAATTTTGGAAGACTAAGTCTCCTGCCCTGGAGAGTTGTCCTCAGCGAAGAGGAGTTTGCACTCGTGTTTATACAACAACTCCTAAGAAGCCCAATTCAGCTCTGAGGAAGGTTTGCCGGGTTCGCCTGACCAATGGGTATGAAGTCACTTCTTACATTCCTGGGATTGGTCATAATCTTCAAGAGCACTCCATTGTTTTGATTCGAGGAGGCCGGGTGAAAGATCTCCCCGGGGTTCGTTACCACACAGTACGAGGGACTTTGGATTCTCAGGGGGTAGCCAACCGTAAGCAAAGTCGCTCTAAGTATGGAGCTAAGAAGGTTGCAGCCGGAGCACCTGGAGCTGCAGCATCAAAGTGATGATCTGTTTTTATTAGAAGGACAATTCAAATGGGCCGAAAAAGTTTTATTCGTAAACGTGAAATTCTTCCTGACCCCAAGTTTAATGACGTGGTGGTTGCTAAGTTTGTGAGTAGTCTTCTCAAAGAAGGTAAAAAATCCGTAGCTGAAAGCATTTTTTATGGATGTGTGGATGTCATGCAAGCTCGAACGGGAGAAGATGGGCTGAAGCTTTTTAAGAAAGCATTGGAAAACACGAAGCCTCTTTTAGAAGTGAAATCTCGCCGGGTAGGGGGAGCTACTTACCAGGTTCCTGTCGAAGTGAAGCCTGCGAGGCGTCAGTCCCTTGCTTCTCGGTGGTTGATTGAGTCGGCTCGTACACGTCCTGAGCATTCGATGGCCGAACGTCTAGCTGGAGAGATGATTGAGGCCTCCAATGGTCGAGGGGGTGCGATGAAAAAGAGAGAAGACGTTCACAAAATGGCAGAAGCAAACAAAGCTTTTGCTCATTATCGCTGGTAGTGAATCACGGTTGCTGGGTGTGTTTCGCTCCGGGTGAATGGAGCATTTAAGATGTCGATTCTAGAAAAAACTCGTAATATCGGCATCATGGCTCATATTGATGCAGGCAAAACA
The DNA here is from genome assembly GCA_903935335.1 of Oligoflexia bacterium. Lineage (GTDB taxonomy): Bacteria > Bdellovibrionota > UBA1018 > UBA1018 > UBA1018 > CAIZRG01. The sequence continues at coordinate 113,302 of CAIZRG010000017.1, read as the reverse complement.
ACAACGACTGAGCGAATTCTTTATTACACAGGAAAAACTTATAAACTAGGTGAAGTCCATGAAGGTACGACTGTCATGGACTGGATGCCTCAAGAGCAAGAGCGAGGCATTACGATTACCTCAGCAGCAACCACTTGTTTTTGGAAAAACCATCGAATTAACATCATTGATACTCCGGGTCATGTTGATTTTACTATTGAGGTGGAGCGCTCTCTTCGGGTTTTAGATGGAGCTGTGGGAGTTTTCTGTGCAGTCGGTGGGGTGGAGCCTCAGTCTGAAACTGTGTGGCGACAAGCAAACAAATATCACGTTCCTCGGATTGCATTTGTCAATAAGATGGATCGAGTCGGTGCAGATTATTTTGAAGTCATGCGTCAGATACAAGAAAATTTGAAGGCCAATCCAGTGGCCTTGCAGATTCCCTGGGGGTCAGAAGATTCTTTTCAAGGAGTGATCGACTTAATTGATATGAAAGCTATTGCCTGGCACTCAGAAGGGTTGGGAGCTACTTTTACAAAGGAAGAAATCCCACAAGATTTGCTGTCTCAAGCTCAGTCCTATCGAGAGCGGCTTTTAGAGGTTGCGGCAGATTGCGATGAAGCTTTAACGGATAAGTATTTGGAAGGTCAAGTCTTAGGTGCTGATGAAATTCGAAAAGCCCTTCGAAAGGGATGCGTAGCCTTAAAGATTGTTCCTGTTCTGTGTGGTGCAAGTTTTAAAAATAAGGGAGTTCAACCCATGTTGGACGCCATTGTGGATTACTTGCCTTCTCCTTTGGATCGGCCTCCGGTTATAGGAAAGAATCCTGAAAATGAAACCCAGTCCTTTGAGAGAAAATGCGATATCAATGCCCCTTTTTCAGCTTTAGCTTTTAAAATTATGAACGATTCATACATGGGTCAATTGACTTACTTCAGGGTTTATTCTGGAAAAATGAAATCTGGAGTGATGGTTTATAACTCAGCTAAAGGAAAGCGAGAGCGATTGGGAAGGCTTTTGCAGATGCACGCAAATAAGCGTGAGGATATTGAAGAAGTTCAAGCAGGAGATATTGCTGCCGTTGTTGGACTTCGGCTGACCACTACCGGAGATACGCTTTGTGATGAATCAAAACCGATCTTACTTGAAAAAATGGATTTTCCTGAGCCTGTGATTTCAATTGCGATTGAGCCTAAGACCCAGGCAGATCAAGATAAACTAGCGACAGCTCTTCAACGTCTTGCCATGGAAGATCCCTCTTTTCGGGTTCATATGAATGAAGATACAGGTCAAACTTTAGTGAGCGGGATGGGGGAGCTTCATTTAGAAATTATTGTGGACCGAATGCGCCGTGAGTTCAAAGTAGAAGGAAATGTGGGGCAGCCACAGGTTTCCTATAAAGAAACGATTTCTAAGTCTTCTCTTGGGGAAGGGAAGTTTGTTCGTCAATCGGGGGGGCGTGGCCAATATGGGCACTGTGTGATTCGATTTGAGCCGTTGCCATCAGGGTATCGCTTTGTGAACCTCATTCGTGAAGCTGCAATCCCTAGAGAGTTTATTCCAGCAGTTGATAAAGGAATTCAAGAGGCTATGCTGGGAGGGATTGTAGCTGGGTATCCAGTCGTTGGAGTTCAGGCAACTCTTTTGGATGGGTCTTTTCATGAGGTTGATTCAACTGAGGTTGCTTATCAGATTGCAGCTTCTATGGCTTTTAAGGAAGCAGTTATGAAAGCTGAACCTCTGATCCTTGAGCCGATGATGTCTTGTGAAATTACTTGCCCAGAAGATTATATGGGCGGAGTGATTGGGGATTTAAATAGCCGAAGAGGGAAAATTCTCAATATGATGGTTCGACATGGGTTGCAAGTGATTAAAGCCCAAGTTCCATTAGCTACCATGTTTGGTTACTCGACAGCGCTTCGATCTTCTTCTCAGGGTCGGGCAACTTATACGATGGAGTTTGCTCAATATGAGCCCGTTCCTGATCAGATCGGTGAGGAGATCAAAATTCGCTCGGGGGTGGTTTCAAGAACGATCTCTTGATTCGGAGTTGCTTGAGGATTCTTAGGGGGTAGGTTCTTTTTTTATTGTTTTCAATTTTCAAAAGCAGTATAAATCATGAATTCTAACGTTTGAGATAGATTGCTGATCCACATCACATCTGTGGATCAGGGAACTCCTCGAAGTTAATCAAGCATTTAATAGGAAAGATGTGGAAGTCATTGTATGGAACACAAAATAAGAATTAAATTAAAAGCTTTTGATCATCGAGTTTTGGATCAGTCTGTTTGGGAGATTGTGAACACTGCCAAAAGAACAGGTGCGACTGTGCGGGGTCCAATTCCTCTGCCAACAGTGATTAATAAGTATTGCGTTCTGAGATCTCCTCATGTAGATAAAAAGTCCCGTGAACAGTTCGAAACACGAACCCATAAGCGGCTTTTAGATATTTTAGAGCCGACTCAGCAGACTATTGATTCATTGATGAAATTGGATTTGTCTGCGGGTGTGGATGTTGAGATTAAGTCTTAGTTTTTTAGGTTTTTGAATTTGAATTTTTGGATTGAGCTCAGCGAAAGTTAAGCTTTAATCTATTTGGAATAAGTTGAAACTACTTTTTGCAGCTGCTTTTAAGGAGTTCCCAAAAAGAAAGTCAATAAGTTCAACGATTATCCCATGAAAGCATCCGGCGGCCCGGAGTAAGAAACGTGGCGGCTTCCCGGTGATGCTGTGAGGGTAGATTCGTAGGTTAAGTGAATGGAGAGTAGGCGAGCAGTTTCGTCTTGGAGATAAGATTATGGATCAAACTCCTGAAGTAGGGGTGAATGATAGTGTGCCGATAGATTCAGGTACCCCGAAGACTTCTGTTTCTTCGCGTGAGCGAGTGGTTTTATCTCAGGGCCGGGGAGGGGTTCTTGGGATTAAAGCTGGGATGACTCAGGTTTATAATGAGGCAGGGGAGGCTCTCGCAGTGACAGTGATTGATTTGAAGCCTTCTGTGATTACACAATTAAAGACTCAGGAAAAAAATGGGTATCAAGCCATTCAAGTGGGACTGCTTGAAAAAAAGCCTCAATCAGTCAATCGGTCTGAACAAGGTCATCTAAAAACCTCCGGATCTGCAGGATTTTATCATTACCAAGAGTTTAGAATCCCGGGGGGTGAGTCCTTGGGTGATCTAGCTGTGGGTAAGGTTCTTTCGCCTGAATTTGTCAAGGTAGGCGATTTAGTGGATTTGACGTCAGTAAGTAAGGGAAAAGGCTTCCAAGGGGGGATGAAACGATACCATATGGCAGGCGGAATGAAAAGCCATGGGGCTTCACTCTCTCATCGCCAACTGGGCTCCATTGGGAACCGTGCTGATCCAGGTAAATGTTTTAAGAATAAAAAGATGGCCGGTCAAATGGGAAATGTGCGAGTCACGGTTCAAAACGTTCGCGTGGTCCGTGTTGATCTCGAGAATCAGCTTCTTTTGGTTCACGGAAGTGTTCCGGGGCCACGGAGTGGGATTGTAACGATTCGACGAACTGTGAAGAACACTGGGTGATTTATGCCGACTTTAGATTTGATCAATCAAGAAAAGACAAAAATAGGAACCATCGATTTAAGAGAAGATGTGTTTGGAGTGACTGTTAACATTGCTTTGGTTCACCAAGTTTTGAAAGCTCAGCTTGCTGGGCGCAGACAGGGAACTGCAAAGACGAAGACGAAATCCGAAGTTCGAGGGGGGGGGCGTAAGCCTTTTCGTCAGAAGGGAACTGGGAATGCCAGACAGGGTTCCTCTCGTTCACCACTTCAGCCGGGAGGGGGTCAGTCCTTTGGGCCGGTGCCTCGCTCTTATGCTCAAGCAACTCCGAAGGAAATGGTGCGTGGAGCATTGAGGTCAGTATTATCAGATCGTCTTCAATCTCAACGACTCTTGGTGGTTGACGAATTTAAGTTTGAGTCTGCAAAGACAAAGGTTCTCAATGGGTTATTGAAGGACAAATTTCAAATCGATCAGGTGCTCATTGTTGATGATGTGAACCGAAGCTTAGAGCTTTCTGGAAGAAATATTCCAAGAGTGAAAGTTCTTAGGACAGAGGGGCTGAATGTTTACGATGTTGTTCGAAATGAGTGGATTGTGATGACAAAGCGTGCGGTGCAGGCAGTAGAAACTCGCCTTGCACCGACCAATTAAGGTGAGGTGAGGGATGCGTACGCTATATGAAGTAATTCGTAGACCAATTATCAGCGAAAAAAGTACTGCCCTTGCAGAGGTAGCCAATCGCTATGTCTTCGAAGTAGCACTGAAGGCTAAGAAAGAAGAGATTAAATCTGCAGTTCAAAGACTGTTTAATGTAAAGGTTCGAGATGTTCGAACCCTGGTGATGCATGGCAAGGTGAAACGGGTAGGCCGTTTTGAAACAAAGCGAGCCAATTGGAAGAAGGCTCTTGTAACCTTACCTGAAGGACAAAAGATTGATTTCTTCCAAGCAAAGTGAGTAGTTTATGGCGATTAAATCTTTTAAACCCATCACTCCAGCTCTTCGATATAAGAATGTGGCTGATTTTTCGGTTCTTACTCCTAAGAAAAAACAGCCTAGGAAGCCTAGAAAGCTGAAAATCGCTTTAACAAGTACGGGTGGCAGAAATCAGTTCGGTAAAATGACCGTTCGGCACCGAGGAGGAGGTCATAAGCGTCAATATCGTTTGATTGACTTTCTTAGGGCTAAGAAGGAGATTCCTGCCAAGGTTGCTTCTCTGGAGTATGACCCAAATCGAACAGCATACATTGCATTGTTGAATTATGTTGACGGAGAGAAAACTTATATTTTAGCTCCGTTGAATTTAAACGTGGGAGATACGGTGATTGCGAGTGACCAGGCTGATATTAAGCCAGCTAATCACCTTTCACTTTTAGTGATTCCAGTTGGAACTTTGATTCATAATATTGAGATTGAACCTGGCCGAGGAGGTAAATTGGCTCGATCAGCTGGAGGTTTTGCTCAGTTGATGGCAAAGGATGGTCAATATTGTCAGGTGAAGATGCCCAGTGGTGAAATTCGATTACTCCATGGGCGTTGCCGGGCTTCAGTCGGTCAGTTGTCCAATACGGATCATGAAAACATTACCATTGGCAAAGCAGGGCGTAATCGGTGGATGGGAGTGAGACCTACGAACCGTGGTGTGTCTATGAATCCTGTGGATCATCCTCACGGAGGGGGAGAGGGAAAATCCTCAGGTGGAGGTCATCCAAGAACGCCTTGGGGTGTTCCAACTAAAGGTTATAAAACTCGAAATAATAAGCGAACTGACGCTTTTATTGTGAAACGTCGCCGGTAAGGAGAGTGAATCGTGGCTCGTTCAATTAAAAAAGGCCCCTTTTGTGATGACCATTTATTGAAAAAGGTTCAGACTGCTCGACAGACTCAAGATCGAAAAGTAATCAAAACTTGGTCGCGGCGCTCGACTGTGTTTCCAGATTTTGTCGGTTTAACTTTTGCAGTTCATAATGGGAAAAAATTTATTCCTGTTTATGTGACTGAAAATATGGTGGGCCATAAGTTAGGTGAGTTTGCTGCAACTCGAACTTTCCATGGTCATACTCCGGCAGATAAGAAAGCGGCTGAAGGTGGGGGAGCTTCGGCAAGTTCTGCGGGCGGTGCACCCAAGGCGAGTGGAACTTCAGCAGCCCCAGCAAAAGCGTGATGAGGAGTAAGCGATGGAAGTGACGGCAAAAGTAAGCTCTGTAAGAATTACCCCAAGGAAAATGGGGTTGTTAGCCGATGAAGTTCGGGGCAAGGGAATCAACGAGGCGTTGAATTATCTTCGATTTTCACCTCGAAAGCGAACCGCTCATGTGCTTCATACCTTGTTAAAAAGTGCTGTGGCCAATGCTGATGAAAGAGAAACGGTAGATGTTGATACCTTGTTTGTGAAGACGATCTTGGTGGGTCAAGGCACCACACTCAAGCGGTTTCGACCTCGTGCGAAGGGTTCGGCATTTCGAATTCATAAGAAAACTAGTCATGTGAGCGTAACGCTCGCGGAGCGGTGAAGAGGAGAATATGGGTCAAAAAGTTAATCCAGTTGGATTTCGCTTAGGAATTACCCGTACCTGGGATAGTCGGTGGTATGCAAAAAAAGATTATAGCCGTCTTTTGCATGAAGATATTCGGCTTCGTGAATATTTGGAAGGCAAGTTACAAGGAGCTGGAATTGCTCGGATTGAAATTGAACGAGCTGCCAATAAGGTAAAAATCAATGTGCATACAGCCCGTCCTGGAATTGTGATTGGTAAAAAAGGCGCTGGGGTTGAGTCTTTAAAGAGTGATGTTCAGCGACTTTCCAAAAACGAAGTTTTTTTAAATATCATTGAAGTCAAAAAGCCTGAGGCAAATGCCACCTTGATTGCAGATAACGTGGCATCTCAGTTGGAAAAAAGGGTTCCCTTTCGTAGAGCTATGAAGAAGTGTATGACTTCTGCTTTCAAGCAGGGAATTAAGGGAATTAAAATTCGTGTTTCTGGCCGTTTAGGAGGTGCCGAGATTGCTCGGACTGAATGGTACAGTGAAGACAGTGTTCCTCTTCACACCCTTCGCGCCAATATTGATTACGGAACTGCTGAAGCTCAAACCACCTATGGAGTGATTGGTGTGAAAGCTTGGGTGTATCATGGTGAAGCGCAAACTTTGAAAAAACAAGCAGCAGTTGAAGCTAGGTCGATGCAGAGTGCTTGATGTGGTGCGATTGAAGGATGAATAAGGATAAGTAAGGATTAATTATGTTATCACCCAAAAGAGTCAAGTGGCGAAAGCAGCAAAAAGGTAGGATGAGAGGACGAGCTGATCGAGGAGGAACTCTCTTTTTTGGAGAATTCGGTCTGCAAGCAACTGAATGTGGCCGGATTAATTCAAAGCAGATTGAAGCTTCCCGAGTAGCGATGACTCGTTATGTAAAGAGGGGTGGAAAGATTTGGATTCGAGTTTTTCCAGACAAGCCTATTACGAAGAAACCTGCAGAAACTCGTATGGGATCTGGGAAAGGAAATGTGGAAGAATGGGCAGCAGTGATTAAGCCTGGACGAGTCATTTTTGAAATGGGTGGTATTCCGCAGAGCGAAGCATTTGAAGCTCTTCGGTTAGCCAACAATAAGTTGCCACTTCATTGTAAGCCCATCAGTAAGGCGACAGAGGCTTTAGCATTGAAACAAAGGGAAGCTTTACGTAAAGCAAAGGCTAACCAGAAGATGGCAGTGGCTGCCAAGCTCAAGGCTTAATTAAGGAGTAAATGTGGCTACAATGCGGTTTAAAGAGCTGACAAATTTGTCTCAAGATGAGCTAAAAACAAAAATTCGGGAATCCGAAGCACAACTTTTTGATGCTAGGATGAAGAAAGCAACGGGGCAGTTAGAAGATACGGCAATGCTTTGGCGTTTGCGCAAAAGTTTAGCCCGCATGAAGATGCTTGATTCTTCTTCTAAGTCCAGTGCTGAAGGAAAGGTTGAGAAGGCGGCAAGGCAATGACTAGTGTAAACGAGGAAAAGGTAAAACAGCAGAATACAGTGGGTCAGGTTGACTCAAGAAATGCTCTTCAGAAGAGAAGATCTGTCGTTGGCACTGTGGTGAGTACTAAGATGCAAAAAACCATAGTAGTTCAAGTGGACCGTCAGGTTCGTCATTCACTTTATAAAAAGTATATTGAAAAAAATCGTCGTCATAAGGCTCATGATGAAAAAAATGAAGCACAGCTAGGTGATCGGGTTTCATTAGTTGAATCTCGTCCTATCAGCCGTGAAAAGCGATGGGTTTTGCAATCGATTATTCGTCGGGCAGTTCAGGCTCCTGAAGCGAACGTCTAAAGTAAAAGAGGAGATGAGTCAATGATACAAATGCGTACTCGCTTAGACGTTGCAGATAATTCAGGCGCTAAATCTGTGATGTGCATTAAAGTTTTAGGTGGAACTAAAAGAAAATATGCTTCTTTAGGTGATGTGATTGTGGTCACTGTGAAAGACGCTGCTCCCAACGGAAAAGTGAAAAAAGGTGAAATTCTTAAAGCAGTCATTGTGCGTACGAAGAAAGAAGTCAATCGACACGATGGTACTTATGTTCGTTTTGATACGAATTCAGCGGTTTTGATTAATGCTCAAAACGAACCGATTGGTACCCGTATTTTTGGACCGGTGGCGCGGGAACTTAGGGCTCGTGCGTTTACTAAAATTATTTCGTTAGCACCGGAAGTACTGTGAGGTTTTATGTTAAAAAACGATAGTTATAAATTTTCGCTCCGAAAAAACGATGAGGTTCAAGTTATTTCAGGTCGTGAAAAAGGTAAGATTGGAAAAATTCTTAAGGTTGATTTGAAAAACTGTCGAGTTCTCGTTGAAAAAACGAACCTAGTCAAGCGGCATGTTCGTCCTACTCAAAAAAATTCAGGGGGAATTGTTGAGAAGGAACTGCCTCTTCACTATTCGAATGTGCTTTTACTTTGCCCTAAGTGTAATCGTGGAGTTCGTCACGGGATAAAATGGATGGATGGAGTCAATAAACAGAATACGAAGCCAGAAGCTTCTTCAAAAGGTCAAAAGAAAGCTAAAATTCGAATCTGCAAGCGCTGCAGTGAAGCCTTGGATGTCGCGTGAGTCAGATAGGAGGTAGGTCATGGTAGCATCAAAAAATGAAGGTTCTAAAGACGGAGCTGAGCCGAGTGGAGGTGAGTCTGCCGCAAAACACAAAGCCGAAGCTAAGAAAGCTGCAGCCGATACTGCTCGAGCAAAAGCCAAGAGAGCGAAGGAAGATGCTGCTGCTTCAGCCTTGAAAATCGCTGCTCCTGGAGAAACAAAAGTTTCTCCGAGCCAGCCGCCTCGACTTCTCAAGCAATATCAGTCTAAGGCAGTGCCGGCTTTGATGAAGCAGTTCCAGTTTAAAAACTCGATGCAAGTGCCTAGGCTTGCAAAGGTTGTTGTCAACTGTGCAGTCAAAGATGCGGTAGCTAATCCAAAAGTATTGGATGGAACTTTTGAAGAAATTATGGCGATTACGGGTCAGAAGCCTGTTTTGACTCGTGCTCGTAAGGCCATTGCGGCATTTAAGGTTAGAAGTGGCAATCCAGTTGGAGTTATGGTTACCCTTCGGCGTGCTCGGATGTATGAATTCTTAGATCGGCTCATGAATGTTGCATTGCCTCGAGTGAGAGATTTTAAAGGGGTCAATGCAAAATCATTTGATGGTCGAGGGAACTATTCATTAGGGATCAGGGAACAAATTATTTTTCCTGAAATTAATTATGACAAGGTGGATAAGGTTCGCGGGATGACCGTGACAGTGACGACCACCGCTAAGACCAATGAGCATGCTCGTGCTTTATTAGCTGAGTTAGGTATGCCATTCCGTAAGTAAAAAGGAGATCGATCTTGTCCAAAAAGTGTAAACTAGAAAAAATTGGAAAGAAGCCAAAATTTAAGACTCGGACGAAAAATCGCTGCCCTCTCTGTGGTCGTCCAAGAGCCTATATGCGGAAATTTAATATGTGTCGTCTTTGTTTCCGTGGTTTGGCATTGAAGGGACAACTTCCTGGCGTGACTAAGTCTAGCTGGTAAGCGGTGAAGAGGATACAAAATTATGAGTATGACTGATCCTATTGCAGATTTATTAACCCGAATACGAAACGCGACTCAAGAGAAGCATGAAAAGTTGGAAGTGCCGGCGTCTCGTTTAAAAGCAAATGTGGTTCGTGTTTTGAAAGAAGAAGGCTATATTAAAAACTTCCGCTTAATGCGAGAAGAAGGCCGTCCCATGATCAAGGTTTATTTAAAGTACACCGATGCTGGAGACAGCGTGATCCAAGGGATTCGAAGGGTGAGTCGCCCGGGGCTAAGGCGTTACACGGGATATGAAAAAATGCCACGACCTTTAGGCGGTGCTGGAGTTGCTATTGTGTCAACTTCCAGAGGTGTAACGACTGGACATAAGGCCCGAGTTCAAAAGGTGGGCGGCGAGATTCTTTGTGAGGTATGGTGAATTATGTCACGAGTGGGTAAAGTCCCTGTAAAGATTCAACAGGGCGTTAAAGTAGATGTAAAAGATGGATTCGTTAAAGTAGAAGGCCCAAAAGGTAAGCTTTCTTATAAGCTGGCACGTGGAGTAGTCGTTAAAATTGAAAATGGTTCAGTGATTGTGACTCGGGATGAAAGCATCACAAACCAAGCTGCAGCCCTTCATGGATTGACTCGTACGCTCATTTATAACATGGTTCACGGAGTGCATCTTGGTTTTACTAAAGAGCTTGATATTGTTGGAGTAGGGTATCGAGCTGCTGTGAAAGGTTCTACATTAACCTTAACAGTAGGTTACTCCCATCCGATTGATTATGAGCTTCCTTCTGGGATTTCAGCTAAGGTAGAAAATAATACACATATTGTAGTGACAGGAGCAGATAAGATCTTGGTAGGCATGGTAGCTGCTAAGATTCGGTCTTTTAGGGAACCTGAGCCTTATCAAGGTAAGGGAATCAAGTATATGGACGAACATATTATTCGCAAGCAGGGTAAGGCTGCTGGTGCGAAGTAACAAGGAATTTTAGTTTATGGCTACTAAGATACGTCGAGTGACGAGTCAGAAGCAGGTGGTTCGATTTAAACGGAAAAAACGCATTCGTGCTCGGGTGGAGGGAACTCTCGAAAAGCCAAGACTTGCAATTTTTCGTTCAAATCGGAATTTATATATTCAGTTGGTTGATGATGCTAAAGGACATACTTTAGTTTCTGCTTCAAGTTTAGAAGAAGAGCTGAAGGAAAAAGTGTCTAGTACCATTGAAGGAGCAAAGACTTTAGGAAATTTAGTGGCAAAGCGTGCTTTAGCTAAAAATATTTCTCAAATCGTTTTTGACCGGAGTGGATATTTATATCATGGAAGGATTAAGGCACTCGCTGATGCAGCCCGTGAAGGCGGCCTGAAGTTTTAGAGAGAAAAATAATCTAAGGAGAAATTATGGCAGTAGGTCAACAAGCAGGCCGTCAGCATGAAGAATCTGAATTTGAAGACAAAGTCATCCATATTAATCGCTGTGCTAAAGTGGTGAAAGGGGGGCGTCGTTTCAGCTTTGCAGCAATTGTGGTGGTTGGAGATAAAAAAGGTCAGGTGGGAGTCGGTTTAGGTAAGGCGGGTGAAGTGCCTGAGGCCATCAAAAAAGCAGGAAAACAGGCAAAAAAGAATTTGATGAAAATCCCTCTTGAAGGCAATACAATACCTCACGAAGTCGTGGGTCATTTTGGAGCGAGTCAAGTTTTGATGAAGCCTGCACCTGAAGGAACTGGGATTATTGCCAGTTCTTCAGTTAGAGCTATTATGGAGGTGGCTGGAGTTCAAAATATTTTAACTAAGTCGATTCGAAGAGATAATCCTCATAATGTAGTTCGTGCGGCCTTACAGGGATTAAAAGAGCTAAGAAATTTTGCTGATATTGCAAAGGCTCGAGGAAAGACTGTCGCTGAGATTTTATGAGATAAGCCAGACTGGAATGGCAAAAAGGAGTGAAGTATGTCAGCCGTTAGTAAAAAAACAATCACCCTTCGGTTAATGAGAGGAACGATTGCCTGTAGTCCGACTCAGAGAGCAACAATCCATGGATTAGGCTTAAAGCGTAGGGAACAGGTCAGAACATTAGAAAATACTCCTTCCGTGAGAGGGATGATTAAAAAAGTATTACACTTAGTCGAAGTGGTGGCTGAGACGGGTTAAAAGAGGGTAATTATGTTAAGACTCAATACAATTAAGGCTCAGCCAGGGGCAACTCATAAAAGAAAGCGTCTTGGGCGTGGTTCAGGTTCTGGACATGGCCCTACAGCTGGAAAAGGGGATAAGGGGCAGTTGGCTCGTTCAGGTGGAAGTGTTCGACCTGGATTTGAAGGGGGGCAGATGCCTCTTTACCGACGTGTTCCAAAACGAGGTTTTAAAAATTTCGCAAGGCGAACGATTGCGGTTTTAAATCTTGTTGATCTTGAAAAGCTGGGCGCATCTCAATTGAAGGAGATTTCTCTGGAGTCGCTCATAGCTGCTAAGCGGATTAAAGGCCGTTATGACCGTTTAACGGTATTAGGAGAAGGTGAAGTGACTCACGCTTTTCACGTCAAGGCTCATAAAGTGAGTGCTTCTGCTCAAGAAAAGATTGCTCAAGTGGGTGGTAAAGTAGAGTTGATTCCTGTACCTGGAAAGGCTACACGGAAACAGAAGGTTGGATGAAGATTCTCTTCTCAGACAGAGGGTGCAAATGTCAGGCGCGGATGGACTTGTAAAGATTCCGGAATTGCGTAAACGAATTCTTTTTACTTTGATGATTCTTGCTGTCTACCGGATTGGCGTTCATATTCCAACTCCTGACGTGGATGGTGCAGCTCTCCAACACGTTTTTTCTAATATGAAAGGGACCATCTTTGGGTGGTTTAATCTTTTTAGTGGTGGGGCTTTAGAGCGTTTTAGTATTTTTGCACTTGGGGTCATGCCTTACATTAGTAGTTCGATTATTTTTCAGCTTCTTACGGTGATCTGGCCTTATCTTCACGATCTGCAAAAAGAAGGTGAGCAGGGAAGAAAAAAAATTACTCAGTACACTCGCTATGGGACTGTTTTGCTTTGCTTAGTGCAAGGTTATGGAATTGCAACGGGTTTGGAGCATTATAGTAATCCTGCAGTCGTTTTGCATCCTGGGCTTGCTTTTAGGTTGTTTACGACATGTACTCTGACAGCCGGGACTGTGTTTTTAATGTGGCTGGGTGAGCAAATTTCAGAGCGGGGGATTACGAACGGGATTTCTCTGATTATCTATGCAGGGATTGCTGCTCGGATTCCGCAAGGAATCGGGGGAACTTTGAGTCTTTATCGTTCTGGGGAACTCAGCTTTTTTAAGATTTTACTCGTTTTAGCAGTGATTGTAGCGACGTTTTTCTGCATTATTTTTGTGGAGCGGGGAGCGAGAAGGATTCCCATCCAATATGCTAAGAGAATTGTGGGACGGAAGGTTTACGGAGGGCAAAATAGCCATTTGCCACTCAAGGTCAATACTTCTGGGGTGATTCCTCCCATCTTTGCATCTTCTTTGATTATGTTTCCAGCAACAGTCGCTAGTTTTTTCCCATCTGAGCGTGTTCAGAAGATGACCGCTCTGTTGCAGCCAGGGACACTCCTGTATAATGTTCTTTTTGTAGCCTTGATCGTTTTTTTCTGTTTTTTTTACACAGCGGTGACTTTCAAGACGGAAGATGTCTCGGATAATTTAAAAAAATACGGAGGTTTTATTCCTGGAATTCGCCCTGGAGCTCCGACTGCACAGTATATTGATTATGTTTTATCGAGGATCACCTTAGGGGGAGCGGTCTATATTTCTGCTATTTGTGTTCTACCCACCTTTTTTACTCAGACGATGAAGGTCCCCTTTTATTTTGGTGGGACGAGTGTTCTGATTTTGGTAGGGGTGGCGCTTGATACCGTAGCCCAAATCGAGACATTTCTACTGACCCGTAACTACGATGGGTTTATGAAACATACTCGATTGAAAGGGCGAGCGGCTTACACATGATTGTTGTTTTTCTAGGCCCTCCGGGGTCAGGAAAAGGGACCCAAGCCAAACTCCTTTCCAAGCAAAAGCATTGGCCTCAGTTATCCACTGGGGATATGTTGCGTGCTTCGATTGAAAAGAAGACCCGATTGGGGGAAGAAGCTCAGGCATTCATGGACCAAGGGAAGCTGGTTCCCGACTCTGTGGTGATTCGCTTGATTGAGGAAAGAAACAAGGAGTCTGACTGTAGGCTTGGATTTATTTTAGATGGGTTTCCAAGAAATATCTCTCAGGCTCAAGCTTTAGACCAGATGCTGAGTCGTCAGATGCGAAAAGTGGATTGGGTGATTTTCTTTGATATTTTAGATGTTGAATTAGTGAAAAGATTTTCTGGGCGTAGGACATGTGTTCAATGCGGATCCATGTTTCATTTGGAGTCTGTGCCTTCAAAGTTAGGCAATCAGTGTGATCAATGTGGGGGTGTGCTGAGCCAGAGGCCGGATGATCAACCCGAAGTGGTTGAAAAGCGCTTGGCGATTTATCATGAGCAAACTGAGCCCCTTGTCGGTTTTTATAGCCAGCAAAATAAGCTTAAAAACTTAGATGCTCGTTTGCCTGCTCTTGAAGTTTTTAATCGATTGTCTGATCTGTTGAAGTAAGAAAGTTGGATGGGCCGATGATTTCTTTGAAGTCTGAGCGTGAACTCGATCAAATGCGAAAAGCAGGAAAAACTGTTGCTCAAATTCTTGATGAGATGTCTCAGTTGGTTCAGCCTGGGATAACAACAGGGGAACTCGATCGGTATGCTGAATCTCGGTGTAAAGAATTGAAAGTGGTGCCTGCTTTTAAAGGTTATCACGGTTTCCCTGCAACGGTTTGTATTTCTGTGAACGACGAGGTTGTTCATGGAATCCCCTCTCCCAAGCGTATCCTCAAGCAGGGAGACATTGTCGGTTTAGATTTTGGAGTGAGTCGTGAAGGGTGGTATGGAGATTCTGCTCGAACAGTAGCAGTGGGTTCAATCCATCAAGAGGCTCAGAAATTGATCGATGTGACTGAAGAAGGTTTGAAAAAGGGAATTGCGGTTTGTCATGAGGGAAACCGAATTTTTGACATTGGTTACGCAGTACAGAATTATGTTGAAGGTTTTGGTTATAGCGTGGTAAGGGAATTCGTTGGTCATGGTATAGGTAGAGCACTACACGAGGATCCACAAGTTCCAAATTATGGGTCTAAAGGTAAAGGTTTGTTATTGAAAGTAGGTATGGTATTAGCAATTGAGCCTATGATCAATGCAGGTCGTTATGAGGTGAGGGTTCTAGAAGATGGCTGGACAGCTATTACAGTAGATCACTCGCTTTCAGCTCATTTTGAGCATACGGTCGCTATTACTTCGGCAGGGCCGGAGATTTTGACTTTAGTTTAAATCAGCGAAGTCAGATGAAGTGAGTTGGAGACTTTTATGAAAGTACGAGCGTCAGTAAAGAAAATTTGTGATAAATGCAAGGTAATCCGTCGTAAAGGTGTAGTCCGAGTGATTTGTGAAAACCCTCGGCACAAACAAAGGCAGGGTTAAAAGATGAACCTGAGGAAGTTGAAAGGAAGGTAAAAACGTGGCTCGAATCGCGGGAGTTGATCTCCCTCGCAATAAGCGGATGGAAGTAGCCCTGACCTATATTTATGGAATTGGGCGGCCAATGTCTAAAAAGATCTTGGCTGAAGCAAGTATTGACTTGAATAAGAAATCAGACACCTTAACCGAATCTGAAGTGGCAAAGATCCGAGAGATCATTGATCGAGCTCATCGAGTTGAGGGGGATCTTCGACGTGAAGTGAGCTTAAACATTAAGCGTTTAGTAGATTTAAGCTGTTATCGGGGAATGCGTCATCGAAAGAGTCTTCCTGTTCGGGGCCAGAGAACCCATTCAAATGCACGGACTCGAAAGGGTCCTGCAGTGGCGATTGCAGGTAAAAAATCTGTGAAAGCAATGAAGTAGGTGATGAATATGTCTGATCAAAATCCAGAAATAACAAAACCAGAAGTTTCAAAAACTGACTCTAAAAAAGAGATTAGCACTGCGATTCCTGGTAGTGATGGCACTGTGAAAAAAATTAAAAAGGGCAAGAAAAATATTTCTTCTGGAAATGTTTATATTCTTTCTTCTTTTAATAATACGATTGTGACTATTACAGATCCGATGGGCAATGCTATTTGCTGGTCGAGTGCTGGGGGTAAGGGTTTCAAGGGATCCAGGAAGAACACTCCTTTTGCAGCTCAAGTTGCTGCAGAGGATGCTGCTAGGAAAGCAGTTGAAAATGGAATGAGAAATGTTCAGGTTTTTGTAAGTGGTCCCGGTGCAGGTCGAGAATCTGCTTTACGGGCCCTTGCATCGGCAGGTTTGCGGGTTAATTTTATCGAAGATGTAACCCCTATTCCTCACAATGGATGCCGTCCGCCAAAGCGGAGGAGAGTGTAATTTATGGCTCGTTGTATTGGTTCAGTATGTCGGCTTTGTCGTCGAGAAAATCAGAAGCTTTTTTTAAAGGGAGATCGTTGTAGTACAGATAAATGTGCTTTTGAAAGACGAGGTTACCCTCCAGGTCAGCATGGGCAAGGACGAATTAAGTTTTCTGAATATGGGCTTCAGCTGAGAGAAAAGCAAAAAATTAAAAGAATTTATGGATTGCTTGAAGGTCAGTTTCGAAATCTTTTTGAAAAGGCTGAGCGGATGAAAGGGGTCACAGGCTCTCATTTATTGTCCATGCTAGAAAGGCGATTGGATAATGTGGCTTATCGATCTGGTTTTGCTAACTCCCGGGCTGAGGCAAGGCATTTAGTTCGGCATGGGCATTTCACAGTGAATGGGCGGCGGGTTAATATTCCTTCTTATTTAGTTGGAAAAGGAGATACGGTTGAAGTTTGTGAGAAGAGCCGTACTATCGCACGAATTGGAGGCGCGCTTGAAGCTGTGAAACGTCGAGAAATTCCTCAATGGCTAGAGTTGGATTCGCCCTCGATGAAATCTCGTGTTCGTGATTTACCTTCTCGAGATGATGTGACAGCGCCGATGCAAGAGCGGTTAGTGGTTGAACTGTATTCAAAATAAGAAAAATTTGAATACTTCCCCGTATGGCTGGTTCAAGGATAGAACAGTGAGGGGATGAAACAGGAGAGAAAGAGATGTTAGAAAAAAATTGGCGAGATTTGATCAAACCTAAGGCATTAGACGTTGATAAAGAAACCTTGAGTACTTCTTACGGTAAGTTTATTGCTAAGCCTTTGGAGCGAGGATTTGGTTTGACTCTGGGAAACTCGCTTCGACGTGTTTTGTTGTCCTCACTTCAGGGGGCAGCAGTAACTGCTGTGAAGTTTGATGGAGTTGTTCATGAGTTTACATCGATTCCTGATGTCAAAGAAGACGTTGCTGAAATCATTCTGAATTTAAAAGAGGTTCGATTTCAGTTGCATGGAGTTGAACAGGTGACGGTGTCTATTGATCAAACAGGCCCGGGAGAAGTCAAAGCCTCTGATATTCAGGTTTCGGATCAAGTTCAGGTTTTAAATCCTGATCAGCTCATTGCTACTTTAGGGATAGGGGGAAAGCTGAAGGGCGAGGTTCAAATTGCTCGGGGTCGGGGCTATCGAGCTGCTGAAGCAAATAAGATGGAAGAAATGCCCTTGGGATGGATTCCTATTGACAGCTTTTTCTCTCCCATTCGTCGGGTTAATTATACAGTGACTCAGAGTCGCGTGGGTCAGCGGACTGATTTTGATAAACTGACGTTTGAGGTTTGGACAGATGGTTCTGTGGAGCCTGAGGATGCAGTTTCTTTAGGTTCTAAGATTTTAAAGGATCAGCTTTCTGTCTTTTTAAATTTTGAAGAAGAACCTGAACCCATTGCTCAGGCTCGGGAAGAAGGAAGTTCTCAGTTTAATCCAAATCTTTACAGGTCAGTAGAAGAGCTAGAATTGTCCGTGCGTTCGGCCAACTGTCTTCAGAACGCTTGTATTAAGTACATTTATGAGTTGGTACAAAAGACTGAATCTGAGATGTTAAAAACAAAGAATTTTGGAAGAAAATCTTTGAACGAGATTAAAGATATTTTAGGTGAGATGGGGTTGAGTTTAGGGATGAAGCTGGATGGGTTTGTAGCTCCTTCACAGCCTCAAAAGCAAGCTGAGTCGGATGGAGATGAGAATCGGATGCATGATCGACGTAAAAGCGAAGATTTTGATGAAGGAATGGATGATACCCCCGATGAATTAGGTTGATGAAAAAGGTTCAGCTCAGTTTTGTTTTAATTTAAGGCTGAACTGAAGGTTTTCCAGTCTGTGGAAAGGTAGTTTGAGGAGAGTTTTATGAGGCATCAAGTCGACGGTCGTAAGTTTGGTCGAAATACGTCGCACAGGAAAGCGATGTTTAGGAACATGGCCAACTCGGTGATCTGTTCAGAACAGATTGTGACCACGGTTCAAAAGGCAAAAGAAATTCGTAGAGTAGTAGATCGGCTGATTACGCTTGGAAAAAGTGGATCTCCTGCTTCCCGTCGTTTAGCCTTTGATCGGACTCGAAATAACGAAGTGGTTTCTAAGCTTTTTACAACCCTTGCAGAGAGATATAAGTCTCGACCAGGAGGCTATACACGAGTTTTGAAAATGGCTGATCGCCGTTGGGGCGATGCTGCAGAAATGGCTGTTCTTGAGCTTGTGGATCACCCTATCTTGGATCGCAAGAGAAAGGCTAAACCAGCAGCAAGTTCGACTGAAGGGGGTTCAGCATCTGAAGGGGGTAAGTCTGAATCAGGGTCTAAAGATACTTTTGGTCGGTTTAAGCGTCTTTTCCAGTCTCGATCCAAGGTTAAGGGAGGCGGCGGTCATGGCCCTCTTGCTGTTTCACCTAAGGGTGGGGCAGGGCGAAAGACTCCTACAGGTGGTGGGGACTAGTGACTGCTGATTAGCTCAAGTGAATGAGAGACCTAGCATAGAAAAGTAAGGTGGCTTTTATGTCTATGTATTTTAAGTCGATGCAGTACTCACCTCGACTTTTTCGAATAGGAGCATGGTCTCAACACGTTTTTTTTGCATATGATTTAGTTGCCAGTCTAAAGCCAAAAATATTGGTTGAACTTGGAACTCACCAAGGGGAGTCCTTTTTTTCTTTTTGCCAAAGCATTGCTGAAAATCAAATCTCCTGTACTGCTTATGCAATTGATACATGGGAAGGAGATAAGCATTCAGGATTTTATGGGGAAGATATTTATCAAGCTGTTCTTCGCCATCGGGATCAATATTATCAGCAATTTGCTTATCTGCTCAGAGGTCAGTTTGATCATTTTTTAAAACAGTTTTCAGATGAGACCATCGACTTACTACATATTGATGGATTGCATACTTATGAAGCTGTAAAACATGATTTTGAAACTTGGCTACCTAAGATGTCTAAGCAGGGGGTTATTTTATTCCATGATATCGTAGTTCGCCATGATGATTTTGGAGTTTGGAAGCTCTGGGAAGAGCTGTCAAAAAAATATCCCACCTTTTCATTTCTTCAGGGCTGGGGTCTTGGCGTTCTATTTTTAAATCCTGAGTCTGCTCAAAAAATTGAGTTGCTTTCAGAATTGCTTGAGGCAAAAGATGATGTTCAATTTGAACTTTCATATATCTACTTGTTGCTTTTTGAATGTTATTCTGCGAAAAAAAGAATATCTGAAGAGCTTCAGCCGGATTTAAGACGAACTCAAGATCAGGTAAACCAATTAACTCAACAAGTCAAAGAATATTCTCGTCTTTTAGAGGAGAGTAGAAGTTTTTTGGGTTTTATCAAAAGCAGAGTGAAAAGTGTGATTCGCTACATAAAGTGTAAACAGTGATTATTAAAATCTAATGTTTAAATCAAGTTTTAGACGATTTTTTTGAAGTAAAAAGCATTGAGAAATAATAAATTAAAATGACTTTATGATAAAAGCCGATCTTCTGTTACCAGTTTATAATAGTCCAAATTTATTACTCAATTTTCTTGAAAGTTTAGTTGCGCATACGGATCCTGATCAAGTCAATGAGCTTTTGGTAGGGGATGATGGGAGTGATCCTTCAACTCAGTCAGTCATTGAGTCATTTCGACTGAGATCTTCTTTTAGATTACGTGTTATCACAAATAAGCAGAATGTAGGCTTTGTTAAAAATTGTAATCGATTGTTTAATGCCAGTTCTGCTGATGTGTGCATTTTGATTAACTCTGATATTCTGGTTCCAAAAAACTGGCTTCCACGAATGCTTCAACCATTTGAAACTGACATTAAAATTGCTTTAGCCACTCCTTTTTCTACGTCTGCTGCGAATTTAACAGTTCGAATCCCTTCTGGACATAGTTGGGTAGATTTGGATCACATTTTCAATTTTTTTCAACCTACTTATCCAGAAGCTTGTACAGCTGTTGGATTTTGTTTAGCAATTCGGCGTTTGGCGATTGACCGTCCAAGCCTTTTTGATGAAGTTTTTGGGCTTGGCTATGGGGAAGAGTCTGATCTCCATTATCATCTCAAAAGTTTGGGCTATCGTTCTGTCATTGTAGATCATTTACTGGTTCATCATTTGGGTTCAGGCAGTTTTTTTCAATTGGAAGATCTGAACGCAAAAAGAAAAGCTAATTTTGATTTTTTTATGGAGCGATGGGGAAAAACTCATTTAACAGAGATTAAAAAATTTTCTAAAAACAAAGATCTGCTTTTTAGATTAGATTTGAAATTGCAAACTAGTAAATGGATGTTGGATTCTTTTGAGTATGATGTTTTATTTGTTTTACCAGCAATGATTGAAAAAAGTGGTGGTATTTCTGTTGTGGTAGAGCTTGTTGAAAAATTAAATGCGATAGGTTATAAGGCAAATATTTTTGTCACAGGAGTGATTGATAAAAATTATGTTGAAAAATTTCATTCTTTCAATCCAATAAGATTAAGAAGTTTGAAAAATATAAAAAAATGTAAATTAGTTTTTTCAACTCATTATAATACTGTTTTAGCTTCAAAAAAATTAAGTCAAAAATTAAATGCAAAATATGTCTATTTCGTTCAAGGACCAGAAGGAATGTTTAATAACGCTCAGTTTTTTGAAACGGTGACTCAAACTTATTCTGAGGCCTCTGATATTATTTGTGTTTCAGAGTATTTGCATAAATACCTTCAGGCTTATTCTGATCCCAGAGCAAAGATCAAAAACATTTCTTGGGGACCAAGTCCTTTAGTTTATTACTCAAAAAATAAAACAAGACAGCCAAAATCAATTGCAGGTTGTCTCCGAACTACTGTTGAAAAGGGATCCTGTTATCTTTTGAATTTTTTATATTTAGCTAAAAAACAGGGTTACCAGATTCATCTTTTTGGAAAAGAGTGTGGTGCTTTTGAGCTACCTCAGGGTTTTGCTACTCTTCACGGGGATTTAGACTCTCATGGAATGGCAACTCTGTTTAATCAAGTTGAGTTTTATGCTGACTTCAGTTTTTATGAAGGGTTGGGTCTAATTCCGCTTGAAGCTGCTTTTTGTGGAGCAGTGCCTATTATTACGCAGAACGGCGGATCAAATACAATCTTTAATTCGAGTAACAGTATTTTAGTGACAAAGCCAGTTGAACCCAATGAAGCTATTCAGAAATTACTTTGCCTGAGTTCAACTGAGGTAAATTCCTTAAGTGCGTCGGCAGAAAAATTGTCTTTGTCTTATTCTTCTCTCAATGGCTTTAAAGCTTTTCAGGCTATCCTGGAGGGTTGTTATGCAGTCAAACCTTTAGGATACGTCTTTCCACTGAAATTAGTGGCAACAAAATCTGAAATGTATAATGACCGAAAATTTATTCTGTGGGATCGAGCGAATTTTGAACTTAAAATAATCTTTAAAAATTATAAATCACAAGGCCTGAAAGGTGTCCTCAGGCAATTTTTGGTTTCTTCTGCTAAATTTTTTAATTATTTATCTAGGAACGTATAGGCTGAAGTCTGTCTTGTTTTTGTGTTGGATTTTTAAAAAATTCCTGTCAAATAACGATATAATAATACACATTCCTATTTGTGAAAGAATATAGCTAGTCCAAACGATGGTAAACACAAAGTCAGATTTTAAATATTCTGGTTTATACTGCATCATTCGGTTTAATATCATTTCCATATAAGAGGAATTAAATAAAAATCTAAGTTTATCGCCAGGACTCATGTAATGTCTCTTGATAACAAGAAGTAGAGCATAGTTTGATAAAATGATTAAAAAAATGAGTATGGTTTTCTGTATTGTAACAAGGTTCATTTTTTTTAATTTGTTATGAGAAGAGGATAGTTTTTCAAAATAAACTCCTATCCACAAATATAATACAAGTAAAGTAGGTAAAAAATAGCGCCCCTGGAGAATAAATCCTACTTTTTTCATTA
This sequence comes from Oligoflexia bacterium, assembly GCA_903935335.1. Lineage (GTDB taxonomy): Bacteria > Bdellovibrionota > UBA1018 > UBA1018 > UBA1018 > CAIZRG01. Next base: position 91,372 of record CAIZRG010000017.1, on the reverse strand, counting down.
AGAAAAACTGAGCACTATACATTGATAAAATAAAAAGACATGAACCTAAAAATAGAACTAAATTGACTAAGTGATTAGGATTCAGTCTTTCTTCTTGCTTTGAACGCCGCATAGAAAAAAATAGATTAAATGTAATAAAAATAATTAAACTATAATAAAATGCATAAACCCAATTTGAAAAAGATATTTCATACCAACAAAAACAACCAAAATAGCTTTTAAACATAGAAAATGGGGTAGAAATAATTTTTAGGCATTTGAGAAGAGTTACAGGGTGTGTTTCACCATTTAGTTTTAAATCTCCTGCTATCCAAACAAATAAAAAATGGAGTAAAGTAACAATTACAGCCAGTCCTATTGTAGAAAAAATAGATTTAATTTTTCGTTGATACAGTTGGTAAGCTGCCAGAATTGCTAAAAAACACAAAGAAAAAATAATTCCGTTCGCTTTGCTTAAGGTTGCTGCTGCTCCAGCTAAAGCTGATGAAAAAAAACGAAGACTATTCCATCCTTGAAGTGCAACTAGTGCAATTAAATAGAGAAATGCAGCTCCAAATGCCAACAATCCAAGATCATTGTTGGTTGCTGAGAATAAAAATACAACCATTGGATGAAGTGCTACTGCTAAAAAAGAAAAATATTTTGATTTCCCTGAAATTAAAAGTGCAAATAGTTTCCAACACATGACTAGATAAAACAAGAAAAACAGTAATCCTGAATATCGTATTAAATGTTGATAAGAAACTAAAGTAATTTTAAATGGACGGAATAACCCAGCGAATTTTCCTGCGATCAGATAGTAACCGGGAGGATAAGTCATTGTGGTATGTCGAGTTGTATCAATTCCTTCTTTTAGATCGAAAGGACTTTCGTGAAGAGTTTCTCTTTCTTTTATACCCCATCGAGAAGATGGGTTAAACTTTGCTCGGGCGTTTGAATTGCCTACAACTCCTTTTTGTTGGTAAAAATCATTGGAAAAATCATAAGATTCTTCAAATAGCTTCCAATTGACTGGAGCAGCTAGTTTTTTTAAATTTCCATAAAATGCAATGCCATATTTATCCATTAAGCTAGCCATCATGAAGTGCTGTACTTCATCTGATGCTTGGAAAATGGGGTTTATAGTTGACCAAATAAATTGACTGCATGCTATAAAAAAAAGAAAAAATGCAATAATATTTTTTTTACCACGTTTGTCTCACTGCTCCAGTTGTTGAATTTAGCACAAGAATCAGTTATTTGGAGTTGTGAGTTTAATTTTTTCTTTTTTTGTTATTTGCTTCGCTTTTGCGATTATTTCAGAATTTGGAAGAAGACTAGCAGCAAAATCATCCTTAGAGTGGTGGATGATTCTATTGTTTCTTTTGATTGCTGGGATTGATCCTAAATTGCTTAGGCCTTTGGCGGATTTTTTAGGTATTCAGGTTATTAGCAATCTAGTTTTATCAGGGTTTACTCTTTTTTTTCTCTATCAGAATATAAATCATGCTACACAAATTTTAGAGCAAAATAGAAAATTTAGAAACTTTGTATCTTCTTTAGCAAAAAATCAATTTGTCATCACAAATGAAGCTTGTTGAGCTTTTTGAGTCTAAGTTGCTGCCAAGAGTATTAGTTGCTTTGCCTTGCTACAATGAGCAAATGTCTTTGCCAAGCATGATCTCTCGCCTTCAAGAGCTTGGGAAAAAGCAATTTCCTGTTTACCTAGAGTTCTGTATCATTAATGATGGATCAGAAGATGGATCAGAAAATTATTTAGCGAAACACTTTCCTGGGTAATATGTCAGTCATACGGTCAATTTAGGGTTTGAGGTGTGTTAATGACAGTGTTTAAAATTGCAAATGCAGCAAATTTTGATTTTGTAGTGCGGTGTGATACCGATGGACAACACCCCGTTGAGTTAATCCCTGCTCTTGTAGAAAAAGCCATTACGGAAAAAATGGAATTGCTCATTGGTTCTCAGTTCACTAAAATGAGGGATCCTAAAATAACGCAAGAAGTGCCTCTTAAAAGACTTGAGAGTACTACGCTCAGTCGCAGAATAGGTGGCTGGTTGATTCGAGTGCCTTTACTCTTTTTTTCTGGAGGCAGGGAAATAACTGATCCTACATCAGGTCTTCGAGTTTACTCCAGATCCGCATTTTTAACTTTGCTTAGCCAGATGCCAGATGAATATCCAGAGGCAGAGTCCATTGCCATTTTACTTGCTAGGCGTTTAAGTGTTGTAGAAACATTGGTTCGAATGAGTCCAAGAAAAGTGGGCTTATCTTCTATCTCTGGAATCAAATCAGTTCAGTTTGTTTTGAAGGTGATGAGTGCATTATTCGGTCTTCAAATTCGAACTCTATTTTTATAGAGAGCTAGGGCACGCAAATTTATCTTTTTACAGTTGGTCGGGATGAATTTACTATCTAAATCTGTTTGACCCAACTAATTTGAGCCGATGCATTTTGCCTCCACTGGATTAAAAGTAGCTGGATATCTGCTTGCTGTTCTGTATTTGATTGTAGGTTTTCTCTTAGGCGCTCGCCATGACTACATTGCTTATGGTTGGCAATGGAGTGATGTCCTGATGGGACTTGATCCTTGGATTCAAGGTGGAGTTCCTACGACGAACGCCTATGGTCCCTTTCATAATGCATTTGCACTGCTATATAGTTGGCACGTTTTGTTACCTAAGATGATCTTTATCGGGGCTTGGTTGGCTGTTTCTTTTTATGCGGCATTAAGTATTCAGTGGAATAAAAATGAGCGCCCATTTGTTCTGATGTTTTTTCTTTTGAATCCATTTTTTTGGATCGAATTTGTTTCCTGGGGTCATCATGATGCAATTGTAGCATTTCTTGTCTTTTTTGCTGCAGTTGAAATTCAAAAATCAAGGCAAATTTTTTCAGGAATTTTAATTGGTTTAGCAATTCTATTGAAATTTTTTCCTATTTTTTTAATACCTTTTTTTTGGATCGAATTGAGAAGAAACCAGATCATCTGGAATCTAAGGTTTTTGATGAGCTGCTTTATCACTTTAGTGGTTGGGTATGAAATAGCTTACCTTTATTGGGGAAAGAGTGTTTTTTATCCTCTGCTGTTTGCATCAAACAGACCTCCTGCCATGCTATCGATTTTTAATTTTTTTCAAAAAAGAATTTTTGATTTTATGCCTTTTTTACCTGTCGACCAGGTCATGGCTATATTATCTTTTCTGAGTAAGACCTTAATGTCTTGTGGAGCTGGATTTGTACTCTTTAGGTATTTGAATGGGAAAGTATCCAGGAATAGAGCAATTGCTGCTATGGCTTTAGTCCTTTTCCTTTTTTTTCAGGTAGGGCATCCTCAGTTTCATAGTTCAGTTTTTTTTATTTTACCTTTGATTCTTGCTGAAATTCCTTCTCAGAAAGAAAGATTGAATGTATTAAAACCTTTCTTTTTTTATGTTGGATTGTTGATAGCGTTTCAAGTCTCACTTGTTGTTTTTGGGCAGTATTCAAAAACGATTTCATATCTAGTTCAATGGATAGCTATTCCTTATTTATTCATTGGGGTTTGGACAATAAATTGTCTTTTGAATCCAGTTTCAGAGGATGGAAGAGGAAAGGGTGTGTGTATCATGGGATCCTGTTCTCAACAATTCTTGATCAGATCAGTTTAATTTAGGATGGGCTTTAGTTTTTATTTTTTTTTAAAATTCATGAGAACTCCTTCTTTCATGAAAAATGGGCAGAAACTTGAAAAACCACTTGAATTGGGTATCCAGATGGATTCATCCTAATAATGAGAAAGGAATGGCGACCTCGGAGGGGCTCGAACCCCCGACCTGATGCTTAGAAGGCACCTGCTCTAATCCAGCTGAGCTACGAGGTCGCATAGACCTTTTCTATACAACAGTCTTGAGGTATTTGGGTACGAGAAAGCTATGGCCATCGATAAATATGCCACTTTATGAGTACTATTGTGAAAAATGTCTCCAAAAATTTGAAGAAATGAGTTCGACAAATGTAGCTGAAAACGGAATTTGTCCAAAATGTCAAACAAAAGCTAAAAAAAAGTTAATTTCATGTTTTTCTGTAGGTGGGCAAGGTGATCTACGGGAGAGTACACAACATGGGTGTCATGGGTGTCCAAATTCTGGGCACTCGCATTCATGAAAAAATGAGGGGGGATTTTATGAAAAAACTATGGGTTGCTTTAGGGGTCTTAGGAATTATGTTGAATCAATTTCCTTCTGCCCAAGCTGCAAAAAAATACACAAATACAGAAGTACAAGAAGTAATTGACAAATTTCGAGATCAAATTGCAGATGGCTCTTGCAAAGGAATTACAACAAGTGCTCGAGAAATTGAAAAAAGGATTTTAAATTTAAAAGGAAGTTCATTTGATCGTAGGCCAATTCAGGACATTCAGCATGAGTTAATTGATAAATTTGCTAAACATTTTGTATCAATGCGCAGGATTTGCACGGAAAAAAAATCTAAAAAAATACAGGAAATTGAAAATATTTTACGTAATCTAGAACAAGCGACTGGGAAAGATCCAGGGGGTGCTTTAAAAAGAGCGTTAATCCTAAAAGAAGATGCTGAAAAAGAAATGAATAAAGAACCTAGACAAATTGCTCAGGAATTTATAGATGAAGCAACTCTCAAGAAAAAGCACGAACTTGAAAATCAACTCGATTCTATTCAAATTCCAAAGGGGCCTGTTGGAGGTGCTGGTAATGCTCGTTAAGTACTTCTGTGCTCTAGAGTGCTCAATAAAATGTTTTGGATCGAAATCTAAATCTTCATGCTCCAAAAAACATTTTATTGATTACTGACTACGAAAGGTTCATCTAAATATCTATAGTTTTATAATTAATTAATTTTTTTATTTATGATAAAAAATCTTTTCAGTGTAGTTATGATATTTTTTAGTCTGAGTTCAGCGGTTGCTGTAGAGCTTTCTCAGGAGCAGTTTGAAGCACTGCAGCTTGCAGTTGGAGTTGGAAAATATCCTGTTACCATTCTTGAAAAAGAGGTGGATGGACTGATTCATGCCTTGGTTTTAGTCGGGGAGACGCATAGTGTGAATCAAGAGAGGTATGTGTGTGGTCAAGTTTTAGTGAATAGCTTTCACCTGATTGGTGTTGAAGGAATTCAATTGAGTGAAGAGCTGCAGAAGGAGTTGAGTTCTATTGACTGGTTTTTAGCATTTTTTATACATAGGGCTGGATCGTTTCCAGGTCCAATTACTGTTGCTGTGAGTCGATTTTTCAAAGAACAAGAAGAAATGAGTGGAGACAAAAGTAGAGGTGTTGCGATTTTGGATGCATCTACTCAAAATCCAGAAGAATGGGCCATTCAACAGAATCATTCATTAAACTTACTTTTTCTTGAGTCTTACGACCCATTGCCAGTAGAAGTGATTACTTTTTTGGATTCCTTGATCCAAAAAGTTCGGCGTTTTAAAGTTGCTTATAAAACTGGACTGAGTCTTGCTGCTACCTTGAGTTTTGCAAAGTGCCTAGGTGCTCATTCTTTTGCTAAGAGTCTCCTAGTTTTTTCAGGTCTGGGTGCTGCTGGGTATTTCCTCAATGAGTTGAGAATGTCCTCTAGGGAAAATCTTTTGATTGAGTCTATGGTTCGCCGTCGTGATCAGGTGATGGCAAACCAAATTCTAAAATTTGGGTTCGAGCGGACTGTAGATCGGACTATGTTGGTTCTCTGTGGAGAAGCTCATTGTCCTGGAATCCTAGAAATTCTTTATTCGGGGGGATTTCGTAAAGTTTAGGGTGCATGAGATCATCCGTGAAGGGGAAAAGTTAAAAATGAAGGATTTTTCCTGATTCAAATTGTGTATCTTCAGAAAATAGTTTACGACTTTAAAAAAGCTCGCGTGGTGAAATTGGCAGACACGCTGGCCTTAGAAGCCAGTGCCCAAAAGGCGTGGGGGTTCAAGTCCCTCCGCGAGCACCAATGATTTCAAGGTGCTAGAGAGATTGTCTTTGGATATGCACTTGACGTGACCTAGAGACATACTGAGCCTTTAATCCTATCTTGACGAGTTCACTTTTCGTTTCAACCCGATCAGATTAGGGTATCGAGGCCTGGTCTTTTACAGAATGGTGCAGGTATTGGTTAGTTTCAGACCCAATCCTAGAGGGTTTCTGGATCTCGATGGAGCAAATTCCTTCGATTCGAATGGGATTTATCAACTAAAAAAATTGCACTATATCTAACTTAAAATTATTCTAAATACCATGTGTAAAGACCCAATAAAAATCGGTCCCATTGTTGTTTTACTTTGGGCCATTTATGGCTGTACCAAAAAGATACTAGAAAACAACTCGACTCCCATCTTCAGTCAGAGACTAGAAGTCAAGTGTACTCAAGGAAAACCTCGTGAAGAATTCAAAGCGCCCTTGAGTTGGCAGGAGATTAAAAGAGTGTTTATCATCATGCTGGAGAATGTCGATGCTAGTGTTGCAGCTGCGCAGCCTTATTTAGGAGAATTAGCTAAAAATGGCGCTAGCTTTGCTGGATTTTCAGCTGTCGCTCACCCATCACAACCTAATTATATTGCTTTAATTTCCGGAGATACTCAAGGAGTGACAGGAGACGATGAAGTGAATCTCGATAGTCAGCATATTGGAGACCTTCTGAAGGGAGCTGGAAAAAGGTGGAGAGTCTATGCAGAAGATTATCCTGGAGATTGCTTTCAGGGGATGGTTTCCGGAAACTATGTTCGGAAGCATGTTCCTTTTTTGAGTTTCAAGAATGTTACTGGATCTGTTGCTGAGTGCTCAAATATTGTGCCAGCATCACAATTGGCCTCGGACATAGATAAAAATGATCTGGTTGAATTTAGTCTTTATGTTCCAAATCTTGCAAGTGATGGTCACGATACAGGGCCTGCATATGCTGACCGTTGGTTGTCTCAAACATTTGACGTTTTCCTGAAAAACAGTGCATTTATGACTGGAACACTCGTGATTTTTAATTATGATGAAAGCCTGACAGATGCACCTAATCAAATCTACCCGGTTTTTTATGGAGCGGGTGTAAATCCAGGATCTGCATCAAGCATATGCTACGATCATTACAGCACTCTAGCCACGACTGAGCAGATTCTTGGGCTATCCGATTTAGGGAAAAAAGACAAAACGGCTACAATCATTGATGATATTTGGAAATAATTCCAAAACAAGTTTCCTTTCGTTTAGTTCATTTTTTGGGGGAGGTCAGTCAAGTGATCAATAAGCTGATTCAAGAAGATGTGACGAATTAGGACTTGCTATAAAAATTTCATTGAAGCATTTCATGGATTTTTAAACTATCCTGTGATTATATAATATTTTGGAGATGTTTCTTGTGACTTGTCGAACAGGCTCTACAAATAGTGTATGAACAACAACTTTTTTTGTTATCTTGATCATAGTTTCTTCAGATTTTTTCTTAAAAATCCAACTAAATAAAGAGATCCAGTTATTAAAATAAGGTCGCATGGTTTAGCCAATTCCATAATTGTTTTTAGGGCTTTTAAGGGGTCTAAAAAAGCTCCGCTAGCATGATCTAGCCAAGAGCCATATTGGTTCAAGGATCGACCTCGAAAGGGAGTCTCTGTTAAAAAAATTGAAGTATCGGGAAGCTTAAAAAGTGGAGCAAGAATGCCGTTTTGGTCTTTATCTTTTCCAATTCCTAAAAGGATGTAAAGATGGTTTCTTGGGTAATAAGGAAGGAGTTCAAGCAAGCTTTTTATTCCTCCTGGATTGTGGTCACCTGAAAAATAGAGGGGGCAAAGACAATTAGGATGTAGGATACGCTCCATTCTGCCAGGCCATCGAATCTGAGAGAGACTTTTGATATGTTTTTCTGGTTGATATCCAAGTTCGTGAAAAAGAGTGAGAGCAGTTGTAGCATTTTGGGCTGATCGGAGCCCAGGAAGACCCAGTTTAGTTTTCCCCCATTCAGTTTGTAGAATAAATTGAGGTTCTGATTTTGAATCTATGACTTTAAGAGAGAATGGAGCACTTTGCCGCCAGTAACTTTTTGTTGAAATTTGGACTTCTTGGGCTACAGATTGAACCTCTTTAGGCAAGGGGGAGTGAACAACGATAGACTGAGGACCAATGATCCCAAATTTACTGAGCGCAATTTCTTTTAAAGTATGCCCTAAGAGATTTTGATGGTCATAATCTAAAGAAGTGATCACACAGTTTTGATGTGGGATTGCATTGGTTGCATCCCAGGTTCCACCTAAACCTACTTCAAAAATAAAACGTTGAGTGATGAGGTCGCTTTCTTTAGAATAAAAAACCCAAGCAGCAATGAGGGTAAGAATCTCAAAATGACTGAGTTTCAGGTCTTTTGTTTTTTTGTTGACAATTTCGTAGGCTTTACAAAAAAGATTTTTTTCGATGTCCTTGCCGTTGATGCGAATTCTTTCTGTAGTTTCTTCAAGGTGAGGAGAGGAGAAAAGACCAACGGATTCACCCATTGAAAGGAAAAGGGCTTCTAAAAACACACAAACACTGCCCTTGCCATTTGTTCCAGCAACGACAATGGTTTGATGAGGTTGGAAAGAGGACGAAGTTAAAATTTTTTTTAAGCCTTCTTTTATTCGGTCAAGGCTTGGAGGAGTCTCAGGCATGAGTTCTAGGTCTTCAATTTTTTTTATGATTTCAGGGTAAGTTAAGATTGACACTGGATGATCCCGTCTAATTGAGACCACACTTTGAGGCTTCTTTGATTACTTTGGACATCATGAACCCTTAAGTAATTGACCCCTTTTTTACAGAGTTCTACAGTCAGTGTAGCGGTTTCCAGATCTCGATTGGAGGCTTCAGTTGTAATGATGCTTGAAAAAAATGATTTTCTGGAATGTCCTATCAACAACCGAACCCCTAGTTTTTGGAATTGATTTATTTTCTTAAAAATATCCCAGGTTTGCTCTACTGATTTTCCAAAGCCAATTCCTGGGTCAAAAATGATTCTATCTCTTGAAATTCCTGCTTGTTGGAGATCCTTAATACGATTTTTGCCCCATTCTAAGAGAAATTCGATAGGATTTACGTCTTGTGGCAAGAGGGATGTTTTTTCTGGAGGAACACTCATACTATGCATGAGTACCAAGTCGACTTGAGAGTTGACAACAGTCTTGATCATTTCTGGATTTTTAAATCCAGTGACATCGTTAATCCAATGGGCTCCTGCAGCAATAGCCCGTGCTGCAGTTTCAGGGTGATAAGTATCGACACTGAGAATAAAAGAATATTGAGAAAATAAAAGATTCAAAGAATTGATAACTGGATTGATCCGATTCCATTCTTCTTCCCATGAAATGGTTTGAGCGCCCGGTCGCGTTGATTCTCCTCCAAGATCTAGAATTGAGGCTCCTTCAATTAAAAGTTTTTCAGCTTGAATCAGTGCAGCTTTTGGATTGAAAAACTGACCTCCATCAGAGAAGGAGTCAGGAGTTAGGTTTAAGATTCCCATGAATTCTGTCAGACTCAATAAAGAGCGGTGAGTATGAAACGGGAGTTTTCCTTGAGTTTGGTATTTCCAGAATGAGGCAAATTCGGCCGCAGTTTTTTTATGAAAAGGGCCTGGCTGCGTCAACTTCCAGTTAGGAACTAAGTCAGCCATTGGGAAGAGTGCAAAAGGTCGATTCAAAAGGGAAGGATGGGGAATCTTAAGATCAGGACTTTCGAATGTGCCGGATTCCATAGCTAAAATATCAATGTCAATTTCACGAGGGGCCCAGCGGTCCCTATTTTTTCTGCCGATTTGTTTTTCAATTTTCTTTAGTTTTTTGAGAAGGAGCGGAGGTTCAAGCTCTGTCTTGCAGAGCAAACAAAGGTTGAGGTAAGGATGGTTCCAGGATTGAGGTGCATCATTTGGAAGTAAGGCTTCGGATTCATAAAGAGGTGAAATAGCAAGTACTTCAATCCATCTGGAGCATTGAACTGATTTCAAAAGTTGAATCGTTCGCCTTAGAAAATAAAGACGATTCTGTCCTGGAATAGGAATATTAGTGCCTAGTCCCAGAATAATCACTAGAACTCGTTCCAATCTCCCAAGGCAAAAGAAGCACCTTCCTGAAGATTTGAAATAGGAGGATTTTCTTTTGTAACTTTTATCCAAAGCTTGAGTGTTTTTGGTAAATGTGACTTTAAGTGCGAAAAAGCTGTCCAGCCGAGATGTTCAATGAGGTGGTATTCTTTGAGACAAATGCGGGTGAGGTGTTCACTTAATTCTGCATAGCAAACTGTTTGTTGCAGCTGATCGCTGAAACATCCAGGTGGAAGAGTTTCAAAACGAATACGAATATCAAAGCGAACAAATTGAAGGTTTTTTCGTTCTTCTTCCCCATAGCCTAGTTTGACTTGAAGTCGTAAATTATTCAGAGAAAGAGCACTGAAAGGAGGAGAGATAAGATTGAAGTCTATGGAGTCTCTTGGATATAGCACTTTTCATAGCCTTTTCGTATGCTACGGAAACATTTTTGTATGATCGTAATATCCTTTAGCATAAAGTTTTAAAATCTCAACTGAAACCTTTCCTTAAGAAAGTATTTTTGGGTCAGAATCCAAATCTTCACGTCTTTCTAAGTATTCAACCAGAGCTTGTTGCACTTTTTCTGCCTGTTCAAATAGAACACGGTGACCTGCGCTAGGGATACTGAGAGTTTTGACTAAAGGAAGGGCTTTTAAAGAGAGTTCTTTGTGGATCTGTTTAAACTTCAGATCTAGGTCTCCATAAATCCAAAGTGTGGGAACTGAAAGCTCATGGAGCTGTTCAAGTAGATTTTGTTTGCCAAGGGAGTAGCATCGCAGAGCATGAGCCAGTGATTTTCTTGAAAACTCAGGGCCATGCCGATAAGGGGAGGGCTTGCTTTTTAAAAACACCGGTTGGTTGTTCCAATCTTGAATGACTGAGTCCCATGAATCCTCTTCAAATCGCTTAGCCCAAACTTCGTCAGCTTTGACACGCTTTTGTTTTTCAGTGTTTTCTGAAAATCCAGGATGTGTGGAGATTAAAACTGCACCCGACCAAGGCGTTGGATGGCTCAGTAGGGCATGCAGAGCAAGTCTGCCGCCAAGAGAATAACCTATTAAAATTCGAGGAGTTTTAAGATCTTTCAGAGTTTTATTCATCCAGGAGCCTAAATTTTTTAGGTCTTTTTGAGGAGCTTTGATTCTAGGAAATTTGACCTGGGCTTGTGATGAAAATAGGTCAACTCGAACAGAATGATATGCCATGGGAAGAATAGGATCCCAATCTCTGGTTTGTCCAAGAAAGCCGTGGATACAAATGAGAGTTCCTTTGAATCTCATGCATGAGTTTTTTACCAAAAATTTACTTTATTGCTAGACTAGACTTCTGATGTGGATTGCTAAGCCAATTTCTACCTTATCTACTGAAGAACGAAGAGTTTGGCATGAAATTGAAGTTCAACTTCCCTTAGCTCAAAGTCTATCCTGGGCTCAAGCTGCAGAAGTGGTTTCAGGTCAATGCTTTTTAGTTTTTAGTCCTGACGAAAGAGTGGGGGGTATCGTTTTTTGTGCTTCAAATTTAATGAATTTAGGTATGAAATTTGAGTGCATCAACGGTCCTTTTCTTCATTGGGATCATCCTCATGATGTCACTCGACAGTTAGCTACATTTGCTATGGCTGTTTCTAAACTGAATCCTAAGTTTATCTCGCTCAGTATGAAACCTCGCTGGGAGGAAGATCAGTATGAGGGGCGTCTCAAACATCTCCCTTTTCCGGTATTTTCTGAAAGTCAGGCAGCTACCTTAGAAATTCCAATTTGTGAAACTGAAGTTCAGCAATGGGGTTGTTTATCTCACCGGATAAAAAGAACCTTAAGCTATGCAAAAAAGGAGGGAATTGAAACTCAATGGGAAAAATTGAGTATGGATGTTTTGCCTTCATTTGTTAAAAACCTGACTCAATTTGGATCTCATAAAGGTTTTACAGTTCCTCCTCTTTCTTGGTTTCAATCTTTTACTCAGTCTCAGTTGATTGGGAGTCAGCACTTAAGTTTTTGGTTATCTTCAGCGGTAAAAAAAAGATCGTCTCTTTTTTTGGAAGAACCTGTTTTAGAATCCAAAATTTTAATTTGTTTCATGGGCCATCGTGCCCACTATTTGTTTGGTTATGAGAAGCGAGATTCTGTTTGCCAAGCTAGGCTGAGTACTTCAGCCGCTGCTCACTGGGAGGCGATCAATCAGTCGAGGAAAAATGGCATTCAAGTTTATGATCTCAATGGATACCTAGTCAATGCTCCTGTTTCTCATTCGTATTATGGGGTTTGCAAGTTTAAAGAACAGTTTTCTGGGCAGGTTGTTCAATACAAAATCCCAGAAATACTCATCCAATAAAAAAGATAAAGTAGAGCGATCTTGAAATTTTCTGCTATTTTGGACTTTCAGTGGTTAGACTTTCATTGGATAAAAAGCGAATCAATCCCTTAAGCCACTTGTTCACTTGATAATCAGGTAGGCTGCCATCTCCTTGGTGTGGAACAACCATTGAAAATGATCCAGAAGATCCATGAAGAATTCGATGGCTTCCAACCTCATTGATGTGAATCTTTGATTGAATTTTAAAAGAGAAAAATTCTTTAGCTTTTTCAGAAATTTGAACTAAGTCTCTATATTTCTGTGCTCCTTGGGCTTTAAGTTGATCAAAGATTTTTAAAATTTTCCGTTCATGATTTTGTTTATTCTCTGTTTGAGTCTGGGGTTGTTTGTGTGTGGATTGCTGTTTGTTTTTTCTTTTTTGGCTTGTAGCAGAGGAAGATAAACTTTGTGTTAAGTAAATAGATCCAGAACTGATTGCTTCTTGTCTTTGAGTCCACTCTGCTTCGATCATTTTTTCGTATTCTGAGGGATTTTCAGAAATTTTTGAAATAATTTCAGATTCAATGGTTCTTCTATCGAATTCTAAAGACTCTAAAGTTTGATTGATTTCCACTTCTTCAAGAGTGGGATCTCGTTTTAGTTCTTCGATGAGTTTTTCAGTAATGAGAAGCTGAAGCATTTTTTCATCAAAGCTATTTTCTTCAGGGATTGAGAGAAAAGCATACTTTTCTGATTCTAAATGCTTCAGAAAAGCATTGGGTAAAATCTCTAGATAAGGGTCTTGATCTAGAGATTTTAATATTTCAATGTTAACACATTGAATTGACCGAGAATAAGGGTTTTCTCCTTTTGAACCATGATATTTCTCAACCTCTACTGACTGTCTTAAGATCCCTTGCTGGTTCATAAAACTTGGGTAATACGTAAACCTAAACCCAGAAGATTGAGTTGGAATGAGGCTTCCATTTAAAAATGTAAAGTCGTGCTCTTGAACATCGCCTATTCTTTTTTTCCAAGGAATTGCGGGATAAAAAATAGGGCTTTGTTGTCTGTATACAAAAGGAATTTTGTCATTTTCGGAGTCTATATAAAATCCTAGGCCAAAGCCTAGAATGTTCTCTTCTGCTAGAATGACTCCAACTTTTACTCGGGCGTCATTGTTATATGTAATGGGGATAGAAAAGTATTCGGCAGTCTCGATGAGAGTAGAGATGACAGGTAAAAGAGTTTCTAAAAAAGGTTTAAATTCTGAATCAAAATGGTCTTTACAGTAGTTTTCGTCTGGATTCTCAATACATAAAGCTTGATAAGAGGGAGAAAGAGCAGCAAATCCAAAGATAAACTTGCTAAAAAATTTATTAAAAATAAGTTTATTTTCTGCTGTTATTTTAAAATTATTTTTAAAACTTTTAAAAAATAATTTGTAATCTTCTTTGACGAAAGGAAATGCTTTTCCCATTGTTTCTTTCATTTCGTTTGATACATTTGTTGCTAAGGGGAGTCCTTTTTTAAGGATCTGTTCGAATGATTCCCATCCTGCTTCAGTTGGGATAAATACGTTTATTTTAACCTTCTCTTTGTTTTTAGTAGGTCGAATTTGTTGATAGGTAACCAAAGATGTGGTTTCTTTCCGGATAGCACAAAAAGTAAATGAACTCAATATAAAATGAATCCCAGTGAACAAAAAAATAAATTTATTCAAATTGATAAACATATTTCTCTATTTACTTTAATTTAATATTTGGTACAAGGAGATTTAATTCAGACTACCCTTGGCATAGCCGGTAGATTGATGAGTCGGACTTCCTTAAAGGGAGTTGTCTAGGTTAATGTTTTTATTTGTGCTCATCCTAATTTGTGTAGCCCTGATAAATAAGGTTGAATTTTTTGAGGTAAACTAATGCTGCCATCTTTTTGTTGGTGGTTTTCTAATAATGGGACCAAGATTCGGGGGGTTGCAATGGCTGTGTTATTGAGAGTGTGGCAGTATTTCATTTTTCCATCGCTTTCACGGTACCTTAAATCAGTCCGCCTAGCCTGCCATTCATGAAGAGAAGAGCAACTATGAGTTTCACGGTATTTTTTTTCGCTTGGGACCCAAGCTTCAATGTCATATTGGCGGATTTTCCCAGCTCCCATGTCTCCCGTACAAACATCAACAACCCGATAGGGTAACTCTAAAGCCTGAACGATTTCTTCTGAAGTTTTCAAAAGTTCCTCATGCCAATGAGCAGATTCTGCTGGATCATTTTTACAAATGATGAATTGTTCTACTTTCATAAATTGATGAACTCGAATCAATCCTCGAGTATCTCTACCTGCACTTCCTGCCTCTCGACGAAAGCAAGGAGAAAAACCAGCATATAGAATCGGAAGATCATTCTCCTTAAAGACTTCGCCTCGATGAAGGCTATTGAGAAGGACTTCTGCTGTGCCTGCTAAATACAAATCATCTTGAGGTAAAAAATACGCTTGTTCCTTACCTGTGGGAAAATGTCCTGTTCCGTAGAAAGCAAAATCTCTTGCTATTGCCGGAACCGTAATGAGTTGGAATCCTTTTGCTCTTAAGTGTTCCAATGCAAATCGATGTAATGCAGCTTCTAAAAGGACCATTTCGTTTCGGAGAGAGTAGCTACGGCTTCCAGCTATTTTGGCGATGCGTTCGAGCTCTGCCCAGTGATGCTGATCAAGAATCTCTACGTGATCGAGAGGAGGGAAATCAAAGGATCTGGGTGTACCCCATTGTTTAATCTGAACATTATCCTCTTCAGTCAATCCTCGTGGTGCTTCAGGAGCAGGAATGTTAGGAACTAGCCAGAGAAACTCCTGGAGTTTTTCCTCTGCCTGCAAGAGTTGGGGTTTGATTTCTTCAATCTTTTGACTAATGGTTCTGCCTCGCTCAATGAGAGTCGTACGCTCTTGGGGTGAGGTTTGAGCGACTTTTTTTGCGTTCGAGTTTTTTTCCTCCTCTAAGGTCTGTAATTGTTTCTTAAAACTCAGCACGGTTTCATCTGTGCTTAAGAGTGCATCTAAACTCAGATCTACTTTCTTCTCTTGAATTGCTTTTCGGATTGCCTCTGGATTTTGACGAATGAATTTTAAGTCTACCATGATTGTTTTAAAGCTCCTCTTTAAGTCTAGAAAGGCTAGAAAACCCAACTTTTCTACATCACTCCAGAGAAAGGTTAGCAAAGCTATGCCTTCATTACAATCGCTGCTTTCTAGAACCCGTTTTGCGTAGGTGCCATTTCGTATTTTAAAGGTGGATTGGCGTATGGGTTTGTACTTTTGAGCTGTTCTGTCTGCTTTTGAATGAGATCGTAAGCTTCACGGGAAGACTGATGACTGGGATCTGCTCCATAAGTGGGGCATTGGTTTTTGTAAGGCAAAGCTTTGGATGTCTGTTCAATACAAGCTTCTGCATCTGTTTTTTCCCAGCGGGGTGCAAAAATGAATTTTTCAGTGTCCTGTAGAAGTTCTTTTTTTAAAGGTACAGTTGTATTGACTATATTAGATTGTGGAGGCTCTGTGGGTATTAAAAGTGGTGAAAGTAAGTAAAAAAAATAAACGACTCTAGGGCAATATGCTTTTTTCAATAGCATGATCATTATCATATAATTTTCTCTGGTCAAATAGCTTTCTATTCTGATAAGTGCTGATCTTGTGTCTCAGTCTAGTAAAACATTTCTTGCTTTGAGTTTTGTATGGTTTGCATTTGTAACCCTGATGGGGCTTAAAAGCTTTAAACCCTATTTGGCTGTAGGGGCTGATTTTGATATCTATTATTTCGTGGGTGAACTTTTTAAGTCAGGCTTTCAAAGTGAAATTTATAATTTTTCAGAGATGGCTCCAATGTATGCCTATCCTCCATTGGGAAGTCCGGTATTTTTTCTTTTTACTATTCTACCCATAAAGCTTTGTAAAATTGTTTTTTTTGTTTTGAAGCTCTTTCTTTTTTTTCTTTGGCCTTATTTGCTTTTGTCCTCTCATTCACATGCATCAAAACAGATCCATTCAAGATCCCTTCTTGGTGCAATAGCAGCAAGTGTTTTCGTGAGCCCTTCTGTCTATGAAGATTTTATGGTTGGCAACCTTCACGTTATATTTATCACAATTTTGATCATATCTATGAAGTGTTTGAAAGGAAGAGAACTCAGGTTGGGGGTGGCTCTCCTTGTACCCCTAGTTATGCTGAAGCCTCATTATGCATTTTTTGTTTTGCCGTTTCTATTACAAAATTTTCTAACTACTGTCCGAATTTTTTTAGTTCTATTTGGAATCTTATCGTCTTCTTCTCTGATTTTTTACTCTCCCAGTGAGCTGGGAAGCCTTTGTTTGCATTGGATAGAGATTGTTAAGAATCCTATAGCAGGACCTTTTGATTCGAATAACATGGCTTTGCAAGCTGTGATAACTCGGATACTGACTCAGTTTAATCTTGATAGATTGATTCATTTTGCGGCTTCATGTGCAAGTGTTTTTTTTACTCTTTCTTGTTTTATAATTCTCTATTTTTTAAGAAATAGTAAAAAAAGAAAAGAAAATTTTTATCAGAGCAATGCTCTACTTATCTATTCGTTGATTAGTATTTTTATGCTGGTTTTTTCTCCTGTTGTTTGGATGACTTATCTAGTGCTTCTAATTTTTCCTGTTTACTGTCTTATGGATCACTGGCCTAAGGGCAAAAGCTTGACTTTAGGTTCTATTTTGATTGGATTTACTTTTTCTCTTTTTGTTGCAGGTAATTTTTTTCAGTCAAAAGAAAATCTAAGAATTTTTGGGAGAACTTATGCTTTACCTCAAATTTTTATTTTTTTAATAGTTATTATTTTAATTTTAGAATTTTACCAAGAATGGAAACAGGGGAAACTATCCTGTAGTATTTCAAGAAATGCTTTTAGCTCGAAATCCAGTTATTTATCCCTCAAAAATCAATTTTTGAGGCACTGCCTTGGAAAAATTAATTTTGATACTTACATCAGTCATAAAAGAGTTTTAAAAACTCTTTTACTAGGCTCTGCTGTCATTATTTCACTTCCTGTTCTTGTTATCTTTTTAAAAATTTGCTTTCCACCCTCTCTTCGAGCAATGACCGAATTCTCGGCACATGTCGTTGAATGGAGAGTGGGTAATAGAGCTTTTTTGCCTTATAGCCTTGACGAAGAGCTTTATTTTCATTCTAATGGGGAAATTTCTGGTAGCCAGTCTAAACGGTTTCTTCGTTGGTGGATGGATGATGGAATTTTAAATATGAGAGGGGAGTCGGCAAGCATTCGATTTAAATATGATGGGCTTGGGTTTGTTGCCTACTTGGCACATTCTGCCTATAAAATGCCCTACTTTTTGAAGGTAAAGATTCATAAGTAGTGGCTTGATGAGATAAACCTTTTTTTGAAGGAGATGGATTTATTTTGTTAGCAGGTAAAAAAAACGTTCTTGTTACAGGGGGTACTGGATTTTTAGGAAGTCGCATTGTACAACACCTCGTTCACAAGAATTATAAAATTCTTCTCTTGAAGAGAAAGACTTCTGATTTCTCCAGTCTTCATAAAGTTTTAGATAATATTTCGATGTATAATATTGACTGTGGTAAGGATGAAGTTTCCCGTGTATTTCAAGAAAATCAAATTCATGCTATTCTTCACTGTGCTACGAGCTATGGAAGAGGATCTGAAACAATATGTCAGGTTCTTGAAACGAATCTTATTTTCCCTCTTTTTTTATTGGAACAAGCTAAAAATTTTAATGTTCAAATCTTTATCAATACAGATACTGTTTTAGATCGAAAGATTAGCTTATATGCTCATTCTAAAAAGACTTTTACAGAGTGGTTTAAAGAATTTTCTAATCATTTAACATGTGTTAATGTCGTGTTAGATCATTTTTATGGATTTGGAGACGATTCTTCAAAGTTTGTGACAAAGTTGATTCATCAATCTCTTCGTCGAGTAGAAGCCATATCGCTTACCCCAGGAGAACAGAAAAGAGATTTTATTCATATTGAAGATGTTGTTCTTGCCTTTGATAGAGTCATTGAATCCGCTCTTGCAATGAAGGCAGGTTTTACTCAATTTGAAGTAGGAAGTTGTAAGCCTGTTAAAATTCGTGATTTTGTAGAGCTTGTGAAAAAAATGACTCATAATACTGTCACTCGATTCGAGTTTGGAGGATTACCTTACCGTGATCATGAAATTATGGAGTCTAAACTTGATGCTTCTCTCTTGTCCCAGTTGGGTTGGAGGCCCAGGGTTTCCTTGGAGGAAGGTCTTCGAAAAACAATTGAATCGGAGAGGTTAAGTTTGAAATTATGAAATATTTTATTACAGGTGGATGTGGATTTTTAGGTTCCAACTTGGCTGCTGAGTTGATTAAAAGAGGAGAAGAAGTTTTTCTTTTTGATAATTTAACACGTCAAGGAAGTGTAGAGAATTTAAAATGGCTTAAGACTTTGGGTTCATTGCATTTTTTTCAATCTGATATCCGTTCATACCATGACGTTGATCGTGCATTACTTTTGAGTCGTCCTCAAGTGATTTTTCATTTTGCTGGGCAAGTTGCGATGACCACTTCAATTGATAATCCACGACTGGATTTTGAAACTAACGTTATAGGAGGAAACAATGTTTTAGAGGTCGTAAGAAAAAATTTACCAGAAACTATTCTTATTTATTCATCAACAAATAAAGTTTATGGTGATTTAGATTACTTGGAATACATTGAAACTTCAACTCGCTATAGGGCTAGGGGTTATGAGCAGGGTTTTGATGAATCTATGGGTTTAGATTTTCGAAGTCCTTATGGTTGCTCAAAAGGAGCAATTGATCAATATATGTTAGATTTTAGCCGTTTATTTGGTTTAAGAACCGTTGTTTTTAGGCATTCTTCAATTTTTGGCGGTCGTCAGTTTAGTACTTTTGATCAAGGATGGGTTGGGTGGTTTGTGCAGAAGGCATTGAGCCAGCAAAAGCTTCGAAGTGGTGATTCTTTTACGATTTCTGGAACAGGAAAGCAGGTTCGAGATGTACTTTTTTCAAGTGACTTAGTGAACTGTTATTTGTCTGCTGTTGAAAAGATTGATTCTGTAAAAGGACAAGTTTTTAATATTGGAGGAGGAATAGAAAATAGTCTATCTCTTCTTGAGCTTTTTAAATTTCTTGAGCATGAACTGTCTATTCAGTTGTCTTATACTCAATTGCCTTGGCGACAAAGTGATCAAAAAGTATTTGTGGCAAATATTGAAAAAGCAAAACAATTGTTAGATTGGAAACCAAAAATTGGAAAAAATGAAGGTCTTCTAAATATGATTCACTGGGTAAGGGAGTGTATTTAATGTCTATTGATTTTAGTCTTATCCTTCCTTCGTATATGGAGGAAGAGAACCTAAGAATTATTCTTCCTAGAATTAAAAAAACTCTTGAAAATCTTTCGTTTTCTTGTGAAATACTCATTATCGATACTCCTGAACCTCTGGATCGAACGGAGGAGGTTTCAAAAGATTTTGGAGCCATTTGTGTGAGGAGGGGTCCTGGGTCATCTTTTGGAGATGCTGTTCGAACTGGAATTCAGGCAGGAAAAGGGAAATGGTTTCTTTTTATGGATGCTGATGGATCACATTCTCCTGAGTTCATCCCTAAGATGTTAGCTGAGGTTTCTTCCTGCGATGTTGTTATTGCGTCACGTTACGTTCCAGGTGGGCACACAGATAATAGTTTTTTACTTATTTGCATGAGTCGTATTTTAAACTTCACTTACAGACTCGTCCTTGATCTTAATTACAAGGATATTTCAAATAGTTACAAAGTTTACAGATCAGATTGGATGAAGGAGCTTCATCTTAAGTGTCACAATTTTGATATTATTGAAGAAATTCTTTTTAAGTTGCATCGTCTTCATCCAGCTATGAAAGTGAAAGAAATTCCATTTTCCTTTAAACAGAGAATGTTTGGTGAAACAAAAAGGAATCTTATCAAATTTGTATTTACCTATTTATTCACAATTATTAAACTTAGAATATCAATATAATTTTTTAAGGAATTTCCCATTAAACTTTTGTAAGTGGTGCGCTCAGGTTTTTTTTGGGATCCATGGGGCATTTCCACTTTCCCAAAGGGACTGAAGCATATTCTTGTCTCGAAGAGTATCCATCGGTTGCCAAAACCCTGAGTGCTTAAATTCCATGAGTTGATAGTCTTTCGCGAGTTTTTCGAGAGGATTTCTCTCCATGATGCACTGAGGATGGTTGTCCAGGTATTCTCTGAATTCACGTTTAAAAAAGAAGAATCCTCCATTGATTCGTCCTTGTTTAGATTCTGGTTTTTCTAAAAATCCTTCTACGCAACCTGTAGAGTTAGTGTCTAGTTCCCCAAATCGGGCGAATGGAATAACGCCGAGAACAGTTCCAATTTTTTCGTGGTTTTGATGAAACTTGAATTCTTCAGTGAGGTTCGTGTCAGATAAGCCGTCTCCATAGGTGACTGCAAATGTAGAAAAGGAATCTGTTTTAGAAATTTCGTCAAATGCCCTGGCAATTCGACTGCCAGTCATGCTTTCGATACCTGTATCAATGATACGAATCCGCCAACGCTCCTGACCTGAGTTTTGACCCAGAGCCATGGGTGGGGTGTGAGGAGAATTTCGGTGGTCAATGAGGAGGTGATTTGATCTAAACTCGTAGTTCAGAAAATACTGCTTAATTTCCCATGACTTATATCCTGCACAGATCACAAAGTCCGTAAAGCCGTGTGAATAGTACCATCGCATGATATGGACTAAAATTGGAAGTTCACCTATTTCAATCATGGGTTTAGGCTTAAGATGTGTTTCTTCTGAGATTCGCGTACCCAGACCTCCAGCCAAAATAAATACAGGCACATTTTGTAATGTGTTCATCATAAATTCTCTTAACCTTTGGTGCGAAAAATTTCAGCTAAATTTATAAAATGCTCTAGAGTAGAGTAAAATACGTGTTTATGGCTTCTTCAATCCTTCAGATTCAATTCTTTAGAAGACCTGCCCTTGAGGTTGCTCCTGATTTAGTGGGTCGGGATCTTTGTGTTCAAGTGCAAGGAGAGGTCTTGCGGGTACGGCTTTGTGATGTTGAAGCCTATCATCAGCATGAACGAGCTTGCCATGCCTTTGGTGGTCGGAAGACAGTTCGCAATCGTGTGATGTTTGAAGCAGGTGGGGTCAGTTATGTGTATTTCGTTTATGGAATGCACTGGATTCTCAACTTTGTAACTGGGAAAGAGGGTGTGGGGGAGGCGGTGATGGTCCGGGGGGCGATTCCTCTCGAGGGGTTAGAGAGGATCCGGGAAAATCGAAATTTTAAAAAATTACGTTACCCACCTACTTGCCTAGAAAAGTGGCTTCAAGGGCCTGCGAAAGTAGCACAAGGTTTGGGGGTTCATTCTTCTCATAATGGTCTTCCTCTTCAGCCTGAATTAGGGATTTGGCTAGAGTCGGGTAGTCCACCCTCTTGTGGAGAGGTTCGAACGGGTCCAAGGATTGGAGTTCAGTATGCGGGTGCTGATGCTGCTTTACCCTGGAGATTTTTCGGGAAGATTGTATTTCATTTTATCTTAGTTCTGGTTCCTTTTCTCGTGTCGTGTCAAAGCAGTCCGAACAGGGTTGATCCAGTTGAAAAGAGGGATCAGGTTCGCCGACTGACTCTTGAGGATCAGGAGTATTTTCATGAAATTCAGGAAGATCTTGAAAAATTCAACTTAAAGATTCCTCAAGGAGAAGTTGCCTATCTTTTGTATGATCCAAGCACTCGTCGAATTTTAGATCATCGGGCTGAAAACCAGTCATTTATTCCAGCTTCAACGACAAAGATACTGACAACAGTTGCCGCATTAAAAATCCTAGGCCCTCAGTTTAGATTTAGAACCCAAGTTGCTTACTCAGGGGAAATAAAAAAAAATACCTTGGTGGGTGATCTTTACTTAAAAGGCAGTGGTGATCCGAGTCTGTTTGCTTCGCATCTATGGAGCTTAATGAGAAGTTTGTCCGATCATGGAATTCAGAAAGTGATTGGAAACTTTTACTACGATGAGTCTGAGGTTCTTTCTCAGTCGATGATTCGATTAGATGGGGATAAGGCAGCTGCGCATAATCCAGGGGTGGGAGCACTTTCAGTAGATTTTAATCAGCTTTTACTTCAATGGAGTCCCAATTTAAAAACTCAGTCTATTTTGGATGTTAAAGTAACCCCTGATTTTCCTTTGGTTGAGTTAGGGTTTTTTACTGACCCAAAGAGGGGTCAAAAAAGTGATGAAATTGTTTCCTTACAAGAGGAGTTGCAAGATGATTCCCAAGATCAGGTGAAGGAGAAGTGGCTTTTTTCTTCATCGATCAGTTCACATGGCGAAAAAAGGATACCCATCAGACATCCTAGTTTTAGGGCCGCACTTTTATTTTCTCAGTTTTGTCGAATGAATGGGATTTTGCTCTCAAGTCCTCAGTCTCAAATGATGCCTAAAAACGTCAAGATTTTAGGTGTCCATCAGAGTCCTCCGTTACTTGATTTAGTTGAAAGAGCGCTTGAGTACAGTAATAATCTCATGGCTGAGTTGATCCTCCTAGCAGCCGCTCGTCAAATCGAAGGGCAAGCAGTGACTCTTGAAAAAGCAGCCCAGATTTTAAAAAAATGGCTCACTCAAGAGGTGGTTTCATCTTCATGGGATTCTCTTGAGCTCGTTAATGGATCAGGTCTGAGCCCAATGCATCGAATAACGGCTCAGCAATTAGTATCCATTCTTGAATATATAGATCCTTTTCGTTTTGATAATCGGAGTTATGAATCTCTGTTGCCGATTGCAGGATGGAAGGGGACTTTGTCGAGTCGACTGAGCCATCCAGAGGCTCAATTTCGAGTTTGGGCAAAAACGGGAAGTCTGTTTTATGTGACTGCGATTGCAGGATATCTTTATCCTCTTTCGGGTAAGCGTCTTATTTTTGCAATCTTATGTCTTTCACCTGGGAAACGCAAGGCGTTCAATAGATTGGAGGAGTTGCCTCAAAGTCTTGAGACTCAGGCTGATTCATGGAATAAACGGGTTCGCCAAAAACAGGATATCTTGCTCAGAAAGTGGATAGTAAAGTTTTAATTTTTTCAGAAAAACCAAAAACAGCACCCCGCAATGACTGTAGGAGTGAGTGCTGCTGTAAAGAGTTGAAAGGGACTGATCCCCTTTTCTCCAAACGAAGATCGTAGGATTTCATACCCGGTGAGATTAGGTGCGTTTGCAATCAGTGTTAAGCCTCCTCCGACCAAAGTGCCTGCAACCAGGAGATAGCGTGAGGAGTTGTCTAGAAAAGGGACCTGCGAGGCTAAGTAAGTCAGTGCAGCATTATCAGTGATAGCAGTGAGCAGGATTGCTCCCAAATAAAGGGGTAGGTTCTTAAGTTCAAGCAAGAGTGGCTCTAACCACCAGCTTTGGTGGCTACCCAAGACAATCAGGCTTGAGAGGAAAAGAAAGACAGAGAAACTTTCTTTCAGTTTGAGCTTCGTTTGATGACTTTGAGTCATATGAATCAGGATCAGAAAAAAGCCAAAAATACAAAGAAGGATTGAAATTTGATGAGAGAAGAGAAGAACTAAAAAAAGGGTACAGCCATGTCCTAGAGTCAGCCAAAGAGGGGGACTGTTGTCTGATTTTAGAGTTTCTTTTTCCCATGGAATGGCTATGATTTCATGTCTAAATCGATAAGTGATCCAAAGCGTTGAGACTAAAATAGCGATCAGAGCTTTCCATCCAAAATGAGATAGCATGAATTGGCTATTCCATCCCCACTTTTGAGCAACCATGAGAACAGGTGGAGCTGCAAAGGAGGTCAATGTTCCACCTAGAGAGACGTTCACGAATAGGAGACTTAAGCTTGAGTATTGAAGGGATGGAGAAATATTTTGGATAAAAAAATGCCTCAGGAGAACAAATGCAGTCAAAGTCATAGCTGCAGGCTCAGTGAGTAAGCTTCCTATGCATGGACCCATTGTCAAGGTAGTGATATAGAAGGCTAAAGGTTTTTTTATGGGGAGGAATTTGGATGCAGAGTGAATCCATTTTGAAGCTAAGACAAGGAGAGGGCGGGTTGAGCAAAGAGTCATCATGATAAAAATGAACACAGGTTCTAGAAAACTTTGGTTTTTGAGATCATTGAAAACATGAATAGAGTCATAGGCTAAGAAGAGAAAAAGAAGATAAAGTCCTCCCCAGAAGCCAAAAGCAAGTTCTACTTCTCCTAACAAATAAAAAAGTGAGTGAAAGAGGGATTTTTTTGGAAAATAAAAAGCGAGATTTTTTATTTTTTTAGTAAATAAAGTGTTCACAATGGCGAAGGCAAGAAAAAGAGTTCCCATCCATTCTTGAGCTTCTAAGGAGTGCATTTTTCAACTTCAACACGACCCCGCTTAAATTGCAAGAGAGTGCTTGAGACAAATATTTTTTGAGCATGAAGATAAAAATTTGTAATCTATTGCTATTTACTTCAATCATGATATGTCTTTTGCATTCATGTTAAATATCAATGTATAAAAGTAGGTGAATTTTGAAAAAATTTTATTTTTTATGTTTTGGTCTTTATTTTTCTTTTTTAGTGAATCCTACTTTAACTTTTTCTGGAGTTTCTGAAGATGAAGCTAGAAAAATAATTCAAAGCATTTCAACCTACGGGATTCAGCCTTATCATTTACTCTCCAAAAAAGCACAGGATCGAGTTAGTCCTGTTTTTATCCTGGGTACAAGTTTAAAAGCGCCTGAGATCAGTGTCAATTATGTTAATCTTGAGTCTAGGACTGAAGAGGAAGTCAGGGATGCTGTTCATATTGCTGTTTTTGAAGAGACTCGTGGAATTTTTGGTATTGCACACGAAAGAGTTTGGCCATTGCATTCCCCATTGAATGCATTAGGAAATGCAAAAGACCAGGCAGCCGGTCTTCAAGAGTTTTCAGATCGTTTATCCAGTACCCTAGTTTTTATTCTAACTCCTCCTCAAGAGCTGAGAAAGCTGACTCAAAAAGAGATTGATGAGAGTGAAATTTTCCAGAAAATGGAGATGTTACCTGGAACTTCTTTAGCATTTTATAGTCTTTATAGTATAGGGCATAACGATGGTCTTTATCAAGGGAGAGGTCGTTGTTTAGATGAAGCATTTCTATCTAATAGTCAGATCAAAAAAACAAATGCCATTGTAGAAATTAAAACTCAACTTTCTTTTCCTTATTCTTCGATTCAAGCTATCTTGTCTCCAACAAAATACTTAGACGAGGTAAACAGTGTTTTTGCTCAGTATCCTCGTATTAAAATTATTGAGGTTCAGTCTCGGCCGACTGCCGTCAATAAAGTTTCAGATTTTTTAGAAATTTTCTATAAAGAATCTTTTTTTAAAAAAGACGAAATTTTTCGAGTTGATCCAAAAATTTATAGTCGTTATCAAGGTCCTGTTCAATGGGTTTCAGCTCCAGATTACGAAGATGCTTTGATGAAGCTTCAAAGTTCAGAAGGCAAGGTGTTTTCGATTCATGCAGTCAGGTTGCCTACAAAGTATGATTTTTCAGTTCGATTCATTGAAAATAGTGACTCTTCAGAAGAATTACTAAAAAAAATAAAAGCTTCAGTTCTACAGCAATATCCTTCGGGTGCAGCTTGGGTTGCTGTGAATAAAGTGTTTACAACAGATTTTAGTGATTCGGGTCTTTTTGGTTTGTCCAATACCACTGACGCTGAGTTTTTCAGGAAAATCAGAGAAAACTTTCAAGACTTCATTCCTTTGCTTGAAGACCTAAAAAAAGCTAAGGGGGATTTTTTGATGGCGAAAGTTAAGGGGGGGCTTACTGATGCTCAAAAAGAGCAATTGACTCAGGAGGGAGCTTTTTTTACGCCCTGCTTAGAAGATGAGTCCAGTGATATGGTTGCTTTTTTAAAAAGCAGTAAAAGTCAAATTTCTAAAATTATTAAATAAATAATAAGTCTGTTCGAAAATCAAAAAAGCATTGCCTAAAAGCATAGTAGAAAATTATATGACAAATGTTTTAATTTGATATTTTTCATTCACGATACTTAAGAAAAACTGGAAGCTTACCGAAAAAATTATATTATAATAATGTTCTACGGCTTTTAGTGGGTCTCAGTTAAGACCTGTGATTTAAAGAACGGATTTAATTAAATTTGGGGGATTTATGAAAAAAAGCATCATGGGGACAGTTTTGCTTTTGTTAACTGGCTGTGCCGCAGAACCATTAAAACCTGGAGCAGAAAAAGTTCACTTCATGCAATCAGAGCCAAAAGGTTGTAAATACCTGGGTGAAGCAACTGGCAATCAAGGAAACGCTTTTATAGGTGGTTTGACAAGTAATGAAAACATGGAAACAGGAGCAAGAAATACTTTAAAAAACAAAGCTGTTGACATGGGTGGTAATGCTGTCGTGATGCTGACCAACCGAGCTGGTCAAACTGGTTCTTATGGTCGGCATGGTGGGGGTACACGACAAACGAATGTGTCTATCACAGGTATAGTCTTTCGTTGTCCTCAAAGTATTTTGGGTAATTAAGAGCCTAGCCTTAAAGTCATTTGAAGCAATTTATAGATAAAATGATGTTTTTTGGATTTCTGGACAGGAGTAATCTGCTTTGCTTCAGCAAGAAAAGAGTTTTATTCTTCGTTGTGCATAACTTTGTCTAATTGATCTATTAATTCTAAATCGTAATAGCGGACTTGCCCAGCTTTTACATTGGCAGCTTTTAATCCTTGGAAGGCAGACTCTAAATCACTTATGCCAGTTAAGGGATTTAGGAGGCAAGTGATGTCATCTGTGAGTCGAAGAATTCTAGCAGATCCGAAAATCTTTCTTCCAGAGAGTCCAATCGGTCCACTGCCATCAAAATTTTCATGGTGCTGAGAAATAATTTTAAATACATTTTCAGAGATTTGAGTGCCAGAGTCCTTGAGAGCTTTCAGAGTTCCATCAATATGTTTAGTTCTGGGGGTCTGGATATTAGTTTTTGCTGCTAGGGCTGGACTCAGTACGGATTTAATTTCATCTCCTTGTACGTGGCGTAGGAGTTCCGCTTCAGGAAGAGACTTGAGTCCTAAGTCATGAATTGAGCTTGCAAAGGCAAGGTCAGCCACATCACTTGAGTTTCCTTCCCCAAAAGAGAGCAGAAGAAGGACTGCTAAGGCCGAAGTATGCCGATGGTGAGACTCTAATGAGCTATGATCACTTTTTAGGTTTGTTAAAACTTTTTGAAACCCTTTTTTTGATCCAGATTCCTTCAATAAACTTACAATCGAGGTTACCATTTTAGAGGATTCGTCTAAGATGGAATGAGTTTCTGTGAGCCGAACTTCTTCAGAAGCAATCTCTTGAATCTGTGCTAAAGACTGAACGACTCGGGAAGCAGCTTCACTCGTTTTTTCATGGATTGATCCGGAGGTCTCTAGATCTTGTGCGATATCTTGAACGACCTCGTCCATGGCACCGGAACCTTCGTTTATTGGAGTAAGAATGACTGAAGAGGAGAGCTTCATGAGTTCCAATAACTTAGCGGTCGGAAGAATTTCACCTTTTTTTTGATAAGGGACTACTTTTTTGTTTAATGGCATGAAGATATAAAGACTCACTTGGAGTGGCTCTTCTGCCTGTAAGAAAACGGGCGAAACCTTCATGTATCCTGATGGTATTTCCATTCCTTTTTTATAATACCGTAACGAGAGAGAAATGAATAGCGGTTCCTATTCATCTAATTTTCCTCGAGTCTGAATAGTTTTTAAAAGAAGCTGCGTCAAATGATCTAAGGCCAGGGTTTTTTGTGCTTCATGTCCAAATCTTCGAAGGGTGACCGTACCCTCTGATTGTTCTCTTTCTCCGATGATCAAAAGGTTTGGAATCTTCAAGCGAGAAGCGTTACGGATTTTTTTGCTGATGGTGTCTGAAGATGACTCAAGCTCTGCCCGAATTTGATGGCTTCGTAATTGAGTGACTACTTTGTTTGCATATTCTGTAAATTTTTCACTCACTGTCAGAATTTTTACCTGGATGGGGGCTAGCCATGTTGGAAAGGCTCCTCCATAATGTTCAATTAAGAAAGCAATAAAGCGTTCATGGGTTCCTAAGGGGGCACGATGGATAATATAAGGTCGATGCTCCTGGTTGTCTGCACCCACATATTTGAGGTTCAGCCTTTCTGGAATAGCAAAATCGAGTTGATTGGTACTCGCCGTTTCTTCTCTTCCAGTCACTGTCTTGAACTGAACATCAATTTTAGGTCCGTAGAAGGCCGCTTCGCCCTTTCCTTCGATAAAAGGTAGACCACTTTCAAGCATGGCTTCATAGACAATCTTTTGTGTCCACTCCCAGGCTTCAGGTTGATTGACGTACTTTTCTTTTCCTTTCGGATCTTGAGGATCCCAAGTTGAAAATCTTAGGTGATACGAGGTGATTTTTAAAATTTCATAAACTTCCCGATGTAAATCCATGACTTTCAGAAATTCTTGTTTGATCTGATCTTTCGTACAATAAATGTGGGCGTCATTCATGCACATGCCCCGAACTCGTAAAAGGCCTGAAAGTGCACCTGAGTCTTCAAATCGATAAACTTGCCCATACTCAGCTAAGCGAAGAGGGAGATCCCGGTAACTCCTCATCTTTGAGGCATAGATTTTGTGGTGATGAGGACAGTTCATGGGTTTTAAGTAATAAACTTCCTGGGTGCCCTCAGCTCGTGGAGCACGGGAGACCTCTTCAGAGAGTTCTAGAGGGCTCGATTCTTTGAGCTCCATCATTGGGTACATGTGGGCTGCATAGTAAGGGAGGTGACCTGTTTGATAGTAAAGTTCAGCCTTAGCTAGATGAGGGGTACAAACCCGCTGGTAGTCTCCCTTGAACTCAAGTTCTCGCATGAGCTTTTCCAGTTCATCTCGGATGACAGTTCCATTGGGGAGCCAAAGGGGAAGCCCCTTGCCTACGGTATCATCAATGGTGAAGATCTCTAGTTCCTTGCCTAGTTTTTTGTGATCACGCTCTTGAGCTTTTTGGTAAGCTTGAATTTGAGCATCCAGCTCTGTCCGAGTTTCAAAAGCCCAGGCGTAGATTCGGGTCATCATCTGGTTTTTAGAATCTCCACGCCAATAGGCCCCTGCTAAGCTTCGGAGCTTAAAGCCTTGAATGGGTAAAGTCCGGGTGTTGTCCACATGAGGCCCATCACACATATCTAAAAATGGTCCTGTTCGGTAGAAGCTGAGGGTTTTGAGGTTTTTCTTCTCAAACAGTTCTTGAGCATATTCTTTTTTATAGGGCTCTCCCATTTCGTCGAGTCGAGAGAGTGCCTCTTGACGAGGGAGTTCTTCTCGCTCAAAGGCAAACCCTTCTTGGATTAGTTTCCGCATCCGCTTTTCAATTTCAGGGAAATCTTCCTCTGTCAGTGGAGCAGAAAGGATGAAATCATAATAAAATCCGTTATCAATAGGTGGGCCAAATCCAAGCTTCGTATGGGGTCTCAATTGTAAGACAGCTTCAGCCATGATATGGGCTAGGCTATGTCGAATTTTGTAGAGAGCTTCGCTCTTTGTCGGTGTATCCATAGGTAGTTTCATAGAAATATCCAGTTTATGATTTCTTGTTTTATGGGATTCTCAGCATAAGTTCAACTTCAACCTTCACTCAAATCATTCTTTGAGCGTTTCTTGACACTTCTGTTATAAACATATAAACAACTGTTTATGCATTTACAGACGGTGCCGAATCGAGCTGAAACCTTACGGTTTAAAAAAAGGTTTTTATTGTTAGCTGAGACTTTTCAGGCTTTGGGAGACTCCTCCCGGATCAAGATTGTTTGGCTTTTATCTCAGAGTGAAACGAGCGTTGGGAACATTGCTTTTCAGTTGTCCATGAGCCAGCCGGCTGTGAGTCATCATTTGAGGACGCTCCGAAATCTCAAGCTCGTCAATGTTCGCAGAGCAGGTCGGACTTCCTATTACTCGCTTGATGACGAACATATTAATCAACTTCTTCAAGAAGGAATGAAACATGTTGAGGAGTTTTTGTGAATGGGAAGAGCAAAGTTAGGTTGGGAACCTTAAAAAGAGGAACTCAAGCTAGGATTAGTGGGATTCAACTTCAAGGATTCAGTTCTGAGTGGCGGACTAGGCTTTTAGAAATGGGTTTCTTAGAGGGAGAATCTGTTCAAGTTGTTCATGAATCTCCGTTTGGAGGAGATCCTATTGCAGTGAGAATTCGAGGGTCGATGATTGCTTTGAGGCGAAGTGAGGCTAATGCAATTGAGGTTGTCATTGAATAAACTTTCGGGAATAAACTTTCGGGAATGAATTTTGGAGTGAGTTTGAACCAGGAAAAACCAATTGAAATTGCTTTGTTAGGAAACCCTAATTGCGGAAAGACATCTCTTTTTAATGCGATGACGGGGGGAAGGGCAAAAGTCGGAAACTATCCCGGTGTTACCGTGGAATGTAAAGAGGGCCGAGTTTTAACCGGTTCTGGTGTGACTCTCAGTCTTTTAGACTTACCAGGAAGCTATAGTCTTTCATCCAGGACTCCCGATGAAGAGATTACTCGAGATGTGGTATTAGGGTTTCATCCAGATCGATCTTCTCCCGATGTTTTGTTAGCAGTGGCGGATGCTACTCAGCTTGAAAGGAGTTTGGGCTTTGTGTTGGAGCTTCGAGACCTAGGAAAGCCCTTAGTTCTAGCCCTGAATATGATGGACTTAGCTTTACAGCGGGGCTTAGATCTTGATTTGAAGGTTTTGTCACGGGAGCTTGGATTTCCTGTGATTCCCACTGTTGCTCCTAGGAAAAGAGGGATTGCTGAGCTGACAACAGAGCTTCAAAAGGAGGCCTTGAAGGGGAGAGATCTTAAGATGGCTCAAAGCCAAATTTCCCCTCAGTTTCAGAAATGGGGTGAAGCTGAGATTAAAAAGCGATTTTTGGAAATTGATCGAATTTTAGCTTTAGCAACTCGATGCTTACCTCAATTTACAGTATGGACGGATCGAATCGACCAGGTAGTCTTGCATCCGATTTGGGGAAGTTTATTTTTGATCTTCGTTTTAGCTTTTGTGTTTCAGGCTATTTTTACTTGGGCTCAAGTTCCAATGGATTGGATTAAGGACTCGATTGGTTTTTTAGGGGAGGTCATTCACCGAAAGATACCTGAAGGTCCACTTCAAAGTTTGCTAGTGGATGGAGTGCTGGCTGGAGTTGGTTCAGTGCTCGTTTTTTTACCTCAAATATTATTGCTTTTTGCGTTTCTTTTATTTCTAGAGGATTCTGGTTATATGTCCAGAGCTGCGTTCCTGATGGATCGGCTTATGGCACGAGTGGGCTTACATGGGAGAGCTTTTATTCCTCTTTTGTCTTCGTTTGCTTGTGCCATTCCAGGAATCATGGCAGCTCGTACGATTGAAAATAGAAGAGACCGTTTGACAACTATTTTAATCTCTCCTTTGATGACCTGCTCAGCTCGATTGCCCATTTACTCTTTATTGATTGCTGCTTTTATTCCAAATAGAGTCATTTTAGGTCCCTTAAGGCTTCAAGGACTAGTGATGGTAGGTCTTTACTTTTCTGGAGTTGTGATGGCTCTTTTGATGGCTGTCATTTTTAGGAAGTCGTTTTTACAAGGTGCTAACTCAGTCTTGCTCATGGAGTTGCCTACTTATAAATGGCCCAACTTGAGAGATATTTTTTTAGGTCTTTTAAACCGAGGAAAGCTTTTTATTTACCGGGCTGGTACTGTGATTCTGACTGCTTCGATTCTTCTTTGGTTTTTAGCATCCTATCCAAAGCCCTTACCAGGAGAGCCGGGTCCTGCTATTTCTTATAGCCTTGCAGGACAACTGGGGCGTTGGTTAGAGCCCGGGGTGAAACCCTTGGGCTTTAATTGGAAAATAGCGGTGGCTTTGATTCCAGGTTTTGCTGCTCGAGAAATCATGTTGGGATCTTTAGCAACTGTTTATGCGATGGATGAGAAAGAAGGGGGCTCTCATCTTTTAGGTGAAAGAATTGCCAAGGAGTGGAGTGTAGCTACTGCTTTGAGCTTACTTGTTTGGTATGTTTTAGCCTGTCAATGTTTTTCAACTTTAGCAGTAGCCCATCGAGAGACTCATTCGCTTCGATGGCCGGCATTCATTTTAGTTTATATGACAGGGCTGGCTTATTTCGGATCTTTCCTGACGTATCAAATTTCAGTAAGAATAGGATTAGGTTAGATTTTAAAAAGTGGAACTTTAAAAAATGAATCAAGACATGATTGTATTTGGAATTGTAAGTTTAGTTTTTGCTAAAATAGGAATTCAGATTTTTAGAAAATTTTTAGCAGGTTTTCTCTCAGAATGGTTATTGAAGTGTGGTAAAATAAAGTGGGCTATCTGGGTAAGAGGTCAGATTTCAGCGAAAACACCTTGTTCCAATTGCAAGTGTTCATGACAGACTTAGGTTTTATCGTGATGAAACGGATTCTACCTGAAGTGAAAATTGACTCAGTCCAACTTCTTGGAGAGCATCTATTAAGCGGATGACTGTTCCATGGTAAGCTTTTTCATCGGCAGAAATAATGGCTGTTTTCTGTGAGGGTTGAGCGAGTTCTTTGAGTTGATTTTTGAGTGTTTTCCAATCCATCGAGGTCTTATTCCAGAAAAGTTGACCTTCAGAATTAATTAAGAAATGAAGATGACTTTCATTGGTTTGACTCGTTGTTTTAGCCTTGGGGAGTTGAATTTTTATAGTTGACTGATAGATTGATGGTGCGGTGATCATAAAAATGATGAGTAAGACTAAGACAACATCAACCAGAGGAGTTATATTAATTCCTGAAATGAGCTCGTCTTCTGAGATTTCTCCTAAGTTTCCTGCCATACAAATATCCCGATTAATCTTTCGTAGATTGAGTTAAGTTTCCTATTAAAAAACTTTTCAATGCTTCTGCTTGCAATAAACCTGATTTAACTCGGCGTTGAAAAAGATTGAAAGCAATGACTGCAGGAATTGCAACCAGGAGTCCTACTGCAGTTGCAACTAAGGCTTCAGAGATTCCTGATGTTACAGTTTGGGGGCCTGTCCCAGTTTGTTCAGATAAGTCATGGAAAGCCTTAATGATTCCAAGAACTGTTCCAAAGAGCCCAACAAAAGGAGCGTTATTTCCAATGGTAGCAAGGATATGAAGGTTTTTATCCCAGGCTAGTCTAGCTCGTACCACTGCATCTTGAGCAAGTTGTGTCAAGATTTCAGAAGAATATTGAGAATGGGAAAGTATGATAAAGATCATTTCTGACTCTAAATCAGGTGCTAATTGATTTAGAACTCTTGTTTTAGCTGTTTCTAAAGCATTTTCTGAGTTACCTTTTAAAATCTCTTCTCGAATTTTAATTCGAAATGATGTGATTCCTCGAGCCGATACCCGATAAAACCACGTTCTTTCAAAAATGATAGTCATGGAAAAGAGAGAGATTGTGACTAGGAAGTAAAGAACCCATTCTGAACCCATTAAAGATATCCCTAAAAATAATTTTGATAACATTTATAAAATGCTACACCTGTTTTAGGTTGAAATTCAAACGAGTTTTGTAGGTACATCTATGAATAAAATATTATCATTGCTATCTATTTCTTTTTTGGCTTGTAGCTCAATGCCAACTCCAAAGCATAAGGCTTATTCCTTTCCAAAGGAGCTCGCTTTTTTTGGAGATGTCCAAAGACCTTATCAGGTCTTAGGGGTCGTTAGAGCTAAATCGAACTTTATTTCTTTAGATCCCAATCATGAAGAAAATGCTCTGTGTCATAATTATTTTAATAAAGCTGTTAGAGATTTGGTAAAAATTGCAAAAACTCAAGGAGGAGATGCAGTGATTGATGTCAAATCGGTTGTTTTCCTAGAGGATGGAAGGCGTGAAATGTATCCTTCCGCTGAATGTTCAGATGATGGCATGGAGGGTCAAGTTCTTTGTCAGGCCATTGCAGTGAAGTGGAAGCCAGATGAAAAAGAATTGAATAAAACTCAGTGAAAAGTTCCCTGTGTCCGAAAAGACGAATATGTTAATGAGAATTTTAATTATTGATGATGATGAAAAAATGTGTCAATCCTTAAAAATCGAATTCGAGCGAAGAAAAATGGGGACAGTTTTTGTTGCTCATCTTGAGAGATCTCTATCTGTTCTTCTCAGGTTAGAGAGGTTTCATCTGGTTTTGGTTAATTTTCAAGCTTTTTCGGGTAGAGCTCGTCAATTTGTTAATGAAGCAAGACAGAAAGATCGTGCTCTTGGAGTGATAGGAATTGCTCGTGAACGAAATGAAGTTGAGATTTTAGGAGCTCTAAAAAGTCAAGTAAAGGACTACTTTATTGAGCCCTTCAGGATGGAAGACATAGTTGAGTCTGTGATGACTCGTTTGAATGAATACGAGCAAGAGCTTAGAAATGCTCGCTGGATTTCTCGTGCCAAAGCTCGGTTGAAAAGAGCTGAAGGAGTATTAGAAGAACGATTTTG
This sequence comes from Oligoflexia bacterium, assembly GCA_903935335.1. GTDB lineage: Bacteria > Bdellovibrionota > UBA1018 > UBA1018 > UBA1018 > CAIZRG01. Next base: position 56,537 of record CAIZRG010000017.1, on the reverse strand, counting down.
CTTTTCATCAAAGTCTCGCTCTATGCAAACTGTGAATGAAACCTTGGTGAGTCTACGGAGAGATGTGATGCGAGGGATTGCCGAGGAGCCTCCTGTTTTGCTGTTCGGAGAGAAAGGTAGCGGTGCACAGGGGGTTGCTTGGGCTATTCATCTGGGCTCGCAAAGAAATCGAGGTCCTTGGATTGTTTTAAATTGTGCTCAATTTTCTCCTTATGAGATCGACCACGAGCTTTATGGATATGAGCAATATGGAAGTTTGGATCGGAAGGACCTTCGGCGAGGTGCCTTAGAATTAGCTCATGAGGGGACTTTGTTCTTAGATCGGATAGAGAGCTTGAATGAAGAAGCTCAATCTAAACTTTTGCAAGCCCTCAAGGCAAAAAGTTTTCGAAGGGTGGGGTCCTCAGCTGAGGTTGTGTTTGATGTTCGAGTCATTGCTGCTGTTCAGGGAATTCAGGAGGAATTTTTAAACGGGAAAAGGGAAGATTTTAAAAACTTTTTAGGTAAAACTCTGATTACAGTGCCACCCCTTAGAGAGCGACCCGAAGATATTCTTCCTTTAGCGACTCAATTTGCTGAAAGGTGTTTTCGGACCTTGGGTCAAAATTTTCAAGGGTTTAATCCTGATTTACAAAATAGCTGGTCTCAATATTCTTGGCCTGGCAATTTAGTAGAGCTTTGGAATGAGGTAGAAAGATTTGCTTGGGTTGCAGACTCTAAAAGCTCCCAGCGTCTCTCATTCCAAAAGCTGGAAGTCAGTTTTTCTGGTAACCTTTCTCAAATGACAGCATCTTCATTGAGCTATACTGAGAACAAAAAAAGATGGTCTGAGGCTTTTGAGAGGGATTATTTGATTCGAACTCTTGAAAAAAATAAAGGGAATGTTTCCTCTTCCGCCAGAGAAGCTAAACTGGATCGAAGTAACTTTCTCAGGCTGCTTCGGAGGCATAGCTTAAAAGCACAAGAATATCGAGGAGTTCAGGAACTTCGTAAAGCTGGCTAAATAAAAGAAAACAATAAAGGACTCGGAGGATTGCTCCTCCGAGTCCTTTACAGCCACGGGCACCTCATTCAGTGTGTGGGGGGGGAAGTGGGATGCCCGCGAAAACGACTTGAAATTGATCTGGTTATAATAATTTTTTTTGTAGATAGCAAGAGAAAAATTAAAAAAGTTTTTTAATTTTTGGGCCGGTATGGGCAATTCCTGTTTGCCACTCAACTTTCCATTAAACTCCCATAATATGAGCTCCACTATCGACGTAAAGAGTGCTTCCCGTAATGTGCTTAGCATAGGATGAGCAAAGAAAAGCAGAAAGGGATCCAACATCGTCTGCGCTGATGTTTTCATGGAGTGGGGTTTTTTCCTCGGAAGCTGCAAGCATGGATTTAAAATTTTTGATGCCTGCTGCGGCCAAGGTTTTCACAGGTCCAGCTGAGATTGCATTCACTCGAATTTTTTTAGGGCCTAGGTCGTAGGCAAGATATCGAACACTTGCTTCTAGAGCTGCCTTAGCAACCCCCATAATGTTGTAGTTGGGTACTACTTTTTGGGCTCCATAGTAAGAAAGTGTAATAATCGAGCCTTCTCGACCTTCCATGAGAGGCTCAGCTCTACGAGCTGTTGCGATTAAACTAAAAGCACTGATATCCATGGCAATTCGAAAGCCCTCTCGAGAAGTATGAACAAATCGACCTTCGAGATCTTCTTTATTAGCAAAGGCTACCGAGTGAATGAGGATATCCATTCCGCCCCATTGATTTTTGATTTCAGCAAAAAGCGAATCCAGGTGCGAGTCCTCTGAGACATTGCAAGGATAGATGATATCCGCTTGAACTGATTCAGCAAGAGGCCGAACTCGGCGCTCCAAAGCCTCACCCTGGTAGGTGAACGCAAGTCTTGCTCCCCCTTGATAGAGGTGTTGTGCAATTGACCAAGCTAAACTTCTCTCATTGGCCACACCTAGAATGAGAGCTTTTTTTCCTTCAAATGGTTTTAATACTAGATTATGCATGAATTTTCCTCAAAAGTGTTTATAAAACAGGAAAGGGCAACTTGCACAGAAATTCGAAGGACTGTGATTTCATTCCAGTTTCCTCCCAGGGGATGGCTCGAAGAGTTATCCTAAGCGCATTCTTAATCAGAGTTTTAGATGGAGTTTTGCTCTTTTTTTTAGGAGTCTGGTTCATGGGGGGAGTGCGATGGCAGGGCCATCTCTATCTGAAGCATGGCCCTGATCTACGGAGAATCATCCTGCTTTTGGTTGGATTTTTCTATTTTCTTTTGCCTCAGACTCGCCAAAAAAGTTTTATTTTAAAAGGAGCTCAGAAATTTTTCGAAGCCTTGATGATCCCAAGGTTTCGATGGTGTTTTGCTTTGAGTGCTTTAGGGGTTTCTCTGGCGCTCTCAGTTTTACAGGCTTTTTCCTTGAGAACGACTCTCTATGATGTAGGGATTTTTCATCAAATATTATGGAGTTTGTCTCAAGGATTAGGGTTTCATAGCACGATCAGTGGAGCAGGTGATTTTTTGTCTGATCATTTTTCTCCCTCCTTGGCGTTATTGGTTCCTCTTTTTGTAATTTTTAAAAAAAGTCCGCTTTTCCTTCCGGTTTTGCAACCGATTCTACTTTTTGGGGGAGGGCTATCTTGGATTTTTCTAGCTTCAAAAATAGAAGGAATTTCAGAAGAATATCGTAAAAAATGGCTCAGAGCTTTGACACTGATTCTGTTTAGCTTTGAAAGTTTTTGGGGCAATTTAAAATGGGGATTTCATGAAAACGCTATAGCTTTTTGTTGTCTTTCGTGGGCTTTTGCTTTGGTTTTAGGAGAAGGGCGTGCCTGGCCTCATCAGAAATGGAGAACTCGCTTCATTGCATTTGTTTTACTTTTGATAGCAGCCGGTTCAAAAGAGATTCTCTTACTAGATGTTTCATTTTTTTTCATGGTTTGGGCAGTTTTTCTAGTTCATACAAAAGCTCAGAAAAAAGAAAGCCTGTTATTTTCCCTTTTATTAGTTTTGAGTGCTTTTGGACTCCTTTATTTTTTTATTCGTTTTGAAAATTTAGGTCACCCTATTGATAAGAACTATTTTCTCCGTTATTATAGCTATCTCGGAAATAACTTGACAGATTTTTTTAGAACACTGATCCAGGATCCCAGGATTGTGATTCGAACCGTAGGAGCTTGGGAGCTCATAAAATATGGAATCACTCTTTTTTCTCCTTGGTTATTTATTCCTTTAATTTTAATTCGTAAAAATCTTATTAGTTTAAGTTGGTTTTTAGTTGCTTTGCCTTCATTAGGGAGTGCCGCTCTTGCTACATATCTTCCACTGCGCCGGTCTGAATTTCATTATGTTTTAGAAATTTGGCCTGTGCTGGCAGCCTTAACTTTGCTTGCCCTGAGGTACTATCGGTCAAACACACTTCTTGGGGTGTGGGTGTTCTGGAGTTTGCTTCAAATGAGGTCTGATCCGATCATGGAGTTGCGAGAGTTTTGGGTTTCATCTCAGGAGGTTTCTTCATTGAGAGAAAAACTTAAGCAAATCCCTGAATCTGCTTCTCTTTCAGCTGATGAATTAGCCGGTCCTTGGGTTGCAGGAAGAAAATGGGTCATGCGATGGCCCGAGGTTTTTTTGCTCCCAAGGAAGTGCCCAGATTTTGTGCTTCTTCGAGACTCTCACGAAATTGATTTTGATTACTTCAGACGTTTGGCTCGGGACTGCGGTTTTCAAGAGCCTTGGTTGATGAGGTGGAAACAGGGGGCTTGGTCCCTTTACTCCCAGCCCCAAGGAAGTCGGTAATTTTATGAAAATTGCATCGTGGAATGTGAATGGAGTGAGAGCAGTCTTTCGAGTTCATTTCTATCCCTGGCTTAAAGAGGTGAATCCTGACTTTATTTGTATTCAGGAAACGAAAGCCCGCCCCGAGCAATTGGAAGAAACTTTACTTCATCCCTTAGGTTATTACTCCTATTGGCACTCGGCTCAAAAGGCAGGCTATAGTGGTGTTGGGATTTATTCAAAGAAGGAAATCTTGACTGTTCAAGTTGGTCTTGGGGTTCCTGAAATCGATGCAGAGGGAAGAGTGCTTATTGCTGAAACTCCACAGTTTATTTTAGTGAATGCGTATTTCCCAAACAGTCAGCGAGATCATGCTCGTTTAGGATATAAACTGGAATTTTGTGAAAAAATCCTTGAATATTGTAATAGGGTAACAGCCCAAGGAAGAGATGTGGTGATTTGTGGGGATTTTAATATTGCTCATCGAGCCATTGATTTAAAGAACCCTAAATCCAATGAAAACAATGCAGGTTTTCTTCCTGAAGAAAGATCATGGTTTAATCAGTTGATGCAGCAAGGATATATTGACGCTTTCAGAGAGTTTGAGTCTGGTCCGGGGCATTATACTTGGTGGAGTTATCGGCCAGGTGTGAGAGAAAAAAATGTGGGTTGGCGGTTGGATTATTTTGTCGTGAATCAGGCTATGACCCATCGGCTTGTCCAAGTTGATCATCAGATCAAGGTAAGAGGCTCAGACCATTGCCCCATTCTCTTGGAACTGAAAGATTAAGGTTTGGAACAAAAATCCAGGGGGAAAAATGGCAGAAACCAGATATCGAGTTCTTCTTGTTGAGGATGATGAAATATCTCGAGAAAGTATAAAAAAAGTTCTATCCCAAGAAGGGTTTTTGGTGTTTTGTCTGGCTGATGGTCTTGCCGCGCAAGAACTCCTTCAAGGTGAAAGCTTCCATATTATTTTGTCAGACGTTCAAATGGGAGCTACTGTCAATAGTGGGATTGAGCTTTTACATTATGCTAAGCGCATGACAAATTCTCCTGTTGTTCTCATGGCAGAGTTTTCTGAGGTGATGGATGAGAGTGAAGCAATGCGGCTTGGGGCGGCTGGGTTTTTGACTAAGCCCATTCATGCTGAGATGTTAATTCAGGTGGTTTTTAAGATTTGTCAGATTGAAAATGAAAAAATTGAACAAGAGCAACGTTTAGAAGATCAATACTGTAAATTAAGTATCGATGATTTCATATTTGGGAACAAGTTTTCTTTTGGTTTATATATTAAACTATCAAAAAATAAGTTTATAAAAGTAGCAAATGCAGCAGAAGATATTTCAGAAGAAAGAATTCAGTCTCTCAAACAAAAAGGGATCCGATATCTTTATTTAGAGAAAGATGATTTTTATTCATATTTAAAAATGACACTTTGTCTTGGAAAAGTTTTAAGAACTGAAAAAAACATTAAACAAGAAAAAGTTTTAAATTTAATGAAGCATACAACAGAACTTTTTTTTGAACAAACTTGCTTTCAAGAGTTGGATCAAAATTTGATTTTGGATGCAAAAGGAATTGCTGAAAATGCTGTTTTCTTTTTAGCACAACAGGAAAAAACACTTGATATTATTTATTCTTTAAATTCACATTGCAATTTTCTTTATGCTCATAGTCTGGGAGTGAGTTTATATTCAGTGATCATTGCACGGCAAGTGGGTTGGAAGAGCCAGGAGACTCTTTATAAAGTTGCTCTAGCAGGTTTACTTCATGATGTTGGTTTTAAGGAAATTGATGCAGATATCCTCAATAAAGAGAGAAGGAGTCTTACTCCAGAAGAGCTAAAAATTTATGAATCGCATCCAACAAAAGGAGCTTCTATTTTATCAAAGATTGCATCTATTCCATCCGATTTAGTTCAAGCTGTTTTACATCATCATGAAAGGGAGGGAGGGGTGGGGTATCCACAACAACTCAGTAAAGCGATGACTCATCCTGTTGCACGCCTTGTTGCTGTTGCTGACGAATTTTGCTCTCTTGTTGTTAAAAATCCAAACTCTCCTGGAATTTCTCCCAAAGAAGCTTTGTCTCGATTAATGGATACTCAGTCCAATCTTCTGAGTCTAGAGTTTTTATCAGCACTTTCTGAGGCTTTTACGATAAATCGCCATTTTCTATCTTCGCAGTCAATGGCAGGACCCATTCAATGATGCTGGATGTTTATTCGGGTTCCAAAATCTTATGGATTGAAGATGATCCTGATTTTCGAGATGAAGTTGAAAGGGAGTTTTCAAAAGAAGTGAAATGTGACTCAGTAGGAACTTTTGGAGAAGCGAGGGCTCTTTTGAGTCAAAAGCGGTACGATTTAATTCTTCTCGATCTTTCATTACCTGATGGAGAGGGGTTAAAATTTTGTTCGAAAATTCAAGAAGAAGAAACTCATCAGAAAACTCCTGTAATCATTTTAACAGGAAGAAATTCTATTGATGATAAAGTGACAGCTTTTGTCCTTGGTGCCGATGATTATTTAGTCAAGCCAATTGATCTAAGAGAATTAAAAGCTCGGGTTTTTTCTAAGCTTAGAAAAGCCAAGAAAAAATCTGAAGAAGATCAAATTTATGTTTTAGATGGTATTAAATTTATTCTTTCAATGCAAAAGGTATATTATTTCAAAGATCATCAAGACATTCTTATTGATATGACTCCAATTGAGTTTAGATTGCTGTTAGTTTTAGCTAAAAATGAAGAAAAACGGTTGTCTCGAGATGAACTGATTGATTGGGTTTGGGGTAAGCAAGTACATGTTGTAAATCGAACAGTGGACTCTCATATCAGTGATCTTAGGAAGAAAATTGAAGTGACTCAGTACATGATTCAGTCAGTCCGTGGTTTAGGGTATCGCTTAGTCCGAAAGAAAGTGCCGCTGAAGTTCAGTTAGATAGTGATTAAAATTCAATTTCAACCCAAAAACATTTCCTGAAGAACTATAGCACTTTATGGAACTGTGGTGAAAAAACCACGAAGATAGGATTCATTACCATACTAATTTAATATATTATTGATTTAAACAAAGGCTTAGCCTTTTGAAAGAAGGAGATGGGTATGAGTGAAGCTCAGAGCGACCAAAATCTTCCGAGAGAAAATGGAAATTCTAAAGTAAAAATTAAGGTCTTAATTGTTGAAGATGATCTTTGCTTGAAGGCAGCTATTTTTAGGATTCTAAGTTCTGTGAGTAATGACGTGGATGTGAATTGGGTTACGACTGCTCAAGAGGCTATGGATCAGATTCAAAAATCTCGATTTGATTTTGTGATTGCAGACTATCTTTTACCCGATTCTGTGAATGGACTCAGTATTTTTGAAAAATGCAAAGAGCTGGATCCTTCAATGCCTTTTTTGTTGATGTCTGGAATTCCAGTAGAAGCTTTTTTAGAGGTTACGATGGGTAAAAAATCATGCCCTAGTTTTTTGCCTAAACCTTTTTGGCCCGGGGAGCTTCGAGAGACCATTAACAATATGCTCGGTGAAGTTTTTGAAAAAAGAAAAGCTTTAGTATGAAAGGTTAATTTGGATAATATCTATGCCGAATGAACCCAATGAAGAGCGAAAATTTATTCATGATGTAGCTAATACCCTAGGGGTAGCTATGCTAGTAGCTGGTTGTGTTTTAGAGAAACTCCAAGAAAAAAACCAGGAGTTGAGCAATCCGTTGATCTTAGAGCAGATGGCTCAGATTTGTAGAGCTCTTGAAAAAATGAAGACGATGCTTTTGAGTCGCAGAGAGGTTATTATAAAAAAAGCTGAGCTTGAAAAGGCGAGCTAAGTTTAGATTTCTTATTGTCTGACAAAACGATCTTGAATGTTTTGAAATTCTATATTTAGATTCGTTCTAAAAGGATTAATGTCAAGCCCCCCTCGACGTGTATATCGAGCATAAACAGATAGATTTTTTGGTTTACATTGATTCATAATATCCATAAAAATACGCTCAACACATTGTTCATGGAACTCATTATGGTTTCTGAGAGATACAATGTATTTAAGAAAACCAGAGTGGCTGATTTTTCGTCCTTCATAGTTGATTTCAATAGTTCCCCAGTCCGGCTGCCCGGTGACAAGGCAATTTGATTTAAGTAGATTTGTATGGAATGACTCTATCATCCACTCTTTTTCAGTTTTTAAATAGGATACCTCTGGGAGGTACTGATTACATTCAATGTCTAGATGATCTAGACAGAACCCTTTGGGCTCTGTAATTGTTTTAGGCCCTTGATCAAGTGAGTAAAGACAAACATCCGCAGAGCTCTCTAAAGCATTTGAAACGTCCTTTTTCATCATCTCTTTGACTTCATCGAAAGATTCAAATTGAGAATGATTAAACGAGTTCAAGTAAAGTTTAAAAGACTTTGATTCAATTAAGTATTTTGAGTGAGCAGGAATTCTAAATTTTCCAATTGCAACAATAGGTTTCCCCTTGAGATTGAGCCAAGAAATTTCAAAGCCAGTCCAAAAATCAAAACCTTCAAAGGGGAGTGGATCAGAAATACCTATTTCATCTCTTTTTTTCTTCCTTGGAAGTGGGAAAAGTAAAGAGGGTGTATAGGTATTAATGTAAGTTGATTTTTTACCAAGAGGTGAGTGTGATAGAATGACATTCGTTTTATTATTTTGCATCGTTTATCTTCCGCTCAAGTTAAACAGCTTGAGTGTTCTGTTTAAAGGGGGTTGAGACACATGGAATACCTACAGAGCTGAGAATTTCTATGGAGTCTTTTAGACGGTAGTCCAGTCCATAATAAACTTTTTTTACTCCCCCTAAATTGATCAGTCGCTTAGCGCATTGGGCACAGGGGAGGTGAGTGACAAAGACCATTTTTTCAGTAAATCGGGGGGCATCGCAGTTAATTACTGCGTTTTCTTCAGAGTGAAGGCACCCGCAGTTACCTGCTTCATCCCGGTCGCAGCCATTATGAAGGCCTGTGGCATTTCCATTATAGCCAATGGCTAAGACTTTACGAAAATCTGTGCTTGTGATCACTGTCCCCACCTGGAGGCGATGACAAGTGGATCGCTTTGCTAGAGTAAAAGCAAGATCAAGGTAAATTTGTTCAAAGCTGGGTCTTTGAGGCTCTTTCATAGAAGACTTTCTTGAGGTGGCGGGATATGGATAAAAGATAGAAAGTACTGGAGTTCCCGAATCGATTCATAGATGTCATCTAAAGCCCGGTGGCCATTTTTTTTCTCTACTGAAAGACCATATTTTTCACGAAAAATTTCCTTAAATGAGCTAACATCAATCAATCGATAATGAAGCCTACTTGAAAGTTTCGGCATGTAAAAATCAATAAATCGCTTGTCGTTACCAACCGAGTTTCCAGCAAGGGGGACTCGGTCTTTTGTGCTAAAATAACGATTTAGGAGTTCAACTAAATCAATTTCTACTTGAGCCAGTGGAGTACCCAAGGCAACTGCGGCAGTCAGGCCACTGTCTCCATGGGTTTTTTTGCACCAATCGTTCATATTTTCTAAAATTTCCGGTGGTTGGTAAACGATTCGGTGAAACTCATGGACAGGCTTGAAATCTAAATCCGTTATGACTACGGCAATTTCTAAAATAGAGTCTTTTTTCTCATCTAAACCCGTCATTTCAAGGTCAATCCAAAAAAAGTGCTTCATAGGTTGTTGTGAGATCATAAGCTCAAAAGGTTCAAAAAGGAAGACATTGCTTGGAGTGGTGAAACAGGATGGGCATGTATCTAAAAACCTGAAACTCAAGGATTTTTCACTTGATTAAACGGGTCGTTTTTGTAAAACTCTGCAAACGTTTTTAAGGAGAAAGTTCATGGCCCGCATTTCAACGGATAAAGTTCGTAACATCGGTATTTCTGCTCATATTGATTCAGGTAAAACAACTCTCTCCGAGCGAGTTCTTTTTTATACGAAAAAAATTCATAAGATTGAGGAAGTCAAGGGAAAGTCAGGGGTTGGAGCTACCATGGACTTTATGGATTTGGAGCGTGAGAAGGGGATCACGATTCAGTCAGCTGCGACTTACTGTGAGTGGAAGGGATACAATGTTAACTTGATTGATACTCCTGGCCATGTTGATTTTACGATTGAAGTGGAGCGTTCTCTCAGAGTGCTGGACGGGGCGGTCTTGGTGCTTTGTTCTGTGGCTGGTGTTCAATCCCAGTCTATTACTGTGGATCGGCAGATGAAACGCTATAAGGTTCCTAGGATTTGTTTTATTAATAAGATGGACCGTGCTGGGGCTAATCCGTTTCGGGGTGTTAAGATGCTTCGCGAGAAGCTCAGTCACAATGCTCACCTTATTACCTATCCGATTGGTGCTGAGGATCAGTTTCGAGGGGTTGTAGATCTTGTGACTTTTCGGGCTTTTTATTTTGATGGAGATAACGGAGAAAATATTCGGGAAGAGGATGTGCCGGCTGAAATTTTAGAAGAAAGCAAGACCTACCGAGAAGAGCTCATTGCAGCCGTAGGTGAGTTCGATGAACTTGTCGGAAACAAGTTCATCGAAGGGCAGCAGCCCACTGTGGATGAGCTTCGAGCTGCTATCCGGAAGGCTACTCTCAGCTTGAATTTTACCCCTGTGATGACGGGTTCAGCTTATAAAAACAAAGGGGTACAGCTTTTATTAGATGCTGTAACCTATTATCTTCCCAGCCCAGATCAAAAGGAAAACATTGCACTCGATCAGCACAAGAGTGAAGCAAAAGTGATTTTGAAATCAGACTCTGAACTTCCCTTTGTAGGACTTGCATTTAAGCTGGATGATGGTCGGTATGGCCAGTTGACTTATATGCGAATTTACCAAGGAAGGGTTAAAAAAGGAGATGTGATTTTTAACTCAGCTAATGACAAGAAAGTGAAGATTCCTAGGTTAGTTCAAATGCATGCTGATGAAATGCATGACATTGAAGAGTCTCAAGCTGGCGATATTGTGGCCATGTTTGGGGTGGATTGTGCATCCGGTGACACGTTTACTGATGGAACGATTAAGTATACGATGACGTCCATGTTTATTCCAAATGCTGTTATTTCATTGGCGATTGCACCCAAAGATAAAACTGGACAAGGAAACTTTTCCAAGGCGTTGAATAAATTTACCAAAGAAGATCCGACCTTTCGAGTTCATCGGGATGAGGAGTCTGCCCAAACGATTATTAGTGGAATGGGTGAACTTCATCTTGAAATTTACTGTGAGCGGATTAAGCGAGAATACAATTGTGAGGTGGTTGTGGGCAAGCCGCAAGTGGCTTTCCGTGAGACAATCACGAGGCGTGGAGAGTTTAACTACACTCATAAGAAGCAGACAGGGGGTTCGGGTCAGTTTGGGAAAGTGGTGGGCTATATTGAGCCGCTGCCTGCTGATGCAGCTGTAACCTATGAGTTTGTCGATGATATTGTGGGGGGATCGATTCCAAGAGAGTTTATTCCGGCTTGTGATAAAGGTTTTCAGGAAGCGATTAAAGAAGGTCGACTGATTGGGTTTCCCATAGTCGGGGTTCGAGCGTTGATTAACGATGGAGCAAGCCATGATGTGGATTCTTCGGAGCAAGCGTTTAAGACAGCTGCTTTGATGGGCTTTCGTGAGGCTTATGAAAAAGCAGGCCCTGTAGTTCTTGAGCCGATTATGAAGCTTGAAACCCAAGCTCCTGAAGAGTTTCAAGGATCTGTGATGGGTCAGATCAATCAAAGACGAGGAATTATTGTGAACAGCACCTCAAATGAAGGGTATGCGATTATTGAAGCTAAGGTTCCCCTGAATGAAATGTTTGGGTACTCAACCGACCTTCGCTCTGCTACTCAAGGTAAGGGTGAGTTTACCATGGAGTTTTTGGAGTACTCCCCAGTTCCTAAACAAAACCAAGAAGAGATGGTGAAAAAGCATCAGGAGAAAAAAGCCAAGGAAAGTAAATAGAATATGCACACTCTGGTATCGGTGATTCATGTTTTTGCCTGTATTTTGCTGGTCCTAGTCGTTCTCGTTCAGTCTGGGAAGGGAGCTGAGATTAGTACTTCTCTGTCAGGCTCCAGTCAGACTGTGTTTGGGAGTTCGGGAGGGGCCAATTTTTTTACTCGATTTACCTCAGGGACTGCTGCTGTTTTTATGGTGACTTCAGTTGTTCTTACCTTGATGGGCAGTCAGGGGCGCAAAAGTCTTTTTGAAGGATCAGCAACTGCTTCTGTTCCTGCTCAGGGGGCGAGTCCATCACCCAGTGCATCTCCAAGTTCTGCAGTAAGTCCTTCCGCAGTAAAAAAGTAACTTTTTTGAGTGGGTTTAGTTAAACTTGTTTGAGAATGGTGGGGATTTCGAAGAAATATCGCCCTTTTGTTTTGATTGGATGCGTTATCCTGGGGTGTTGTATCCCGGTGAGTGCTGCTTCTGTTCTTTCGCTAGATAATCTTTTAAATAATCTCCCAGGCCTTCTAGCAAAAGAAGTGGTTTCTCCACTGGTGAGAACTTTTGGTTTAGTATTTAATCACCGGCCCATGGAACCTGCAACTCCCCTAGGGACTCAGTTTGGGTTTGATCTTGGGGTTGAGTTTCATTTAGTTCAAATCCCCAATGAGCTTTTTGATGAACTGCAAGGGTATGGTCTTGATCTTCCTTTTATTCCTGATTTACCTTCTATAAGAGAATTAAATTTTCATAAAGGTATTTCTAACTCAGTTGATGTGGGAGGGGCGATTCTTTCATATCAGGGGTATTTGATTTGGGGAATCGATTTAAAGATTGTTCTATCTCATCCAGAAGAAGGGCCTACATGGGCAATCCGCTTAAGTCGCAATTCAGTCCATTTACCCGTGGGAAATCTTTCTATCTTAGATCGAACCATTGATGTGAGCTTAGATGCTGTGACATGGACCCCTATGCTTCTTGTTTCTAAAAAACTCGAATTTGCCGACCCTTATCTCGGGTTAGGTTATCAGTATGTCACAGGAGGACTTAATGTGAATATCACCGGGGATCCTCTTCCAGGGATCGACTCTATTGCAGCTGATCCAGGAGGAGGAGTTCTAGCTTTGATTGGGCTGAGTTTGAAACCTCCCAATATAGGGCTTCGCGTTACTCTTGAAGGAGCTTATAGCTCAGCTGGAACTCATTCTTTAGGAACTAAAGTGGGTTTTAGCTTTTGAGTTGAAGTGCAGACTTGAGAACGGCAAGGAAGCTTTCTGCTTTTAGGCTTGCTCCACCGAAGAGAAGTCCATCGACTTCGGAGCAGGAGAGAAGGGCCTTTGCATTTTGGGGGGTGACACTCCCTCCGTAAAGGATAGGCGTATTCGTAGCTTGTGGTTGCCGCAGGTCTTCAAGAGCTTTTCGAATTTGTTGATGAGCTTCATTGGTCTGAGTAGGAGTGGCCGTAAGACCTGTACCGATAGCCCAGATAGGTTCATAGGCCAGGATGAAACGGCCTTGAGAAAACTTAATTTCAGAAAGAATTTCTTGGATTTGTTGAGACAAAATCTCCTGAGTTTTTCCATGATCTCTTTCAATCCGTGTTTCACCAATACATAAAATCACGTGAAACCCTTGCTTTAAAAGACTTTCTACGCGTAGTCTAGCTGAGGCATTGGTTTCTCCAAAAAACTGCCGTCGTTCAGAATGTCCAATGAGGACACCCGGAATTCCAATTTCCTTAAGCATGGGTCCTGAGATTTCTCCAGTAAACGCTCCTTGGGTTTCCCAGTGGGCATTTTGAGCTATAATTTCAAGTGGAAAAGGGAGGTTTTGTGCTTCTAGTAAAGCTTGCTGAAGGCAGATTACTGGAGGAATTAAACAGGCCCTGAGTTGTCCTTGATGTAAAAACTCTGAATCTTTTAAGTCCCAATGTAATTGGATTGCAGTTCTTAAATCTGAAAAAAAATCTTGAGTTTCTTTTGGGCCAAAGTTCATTTTCCAATTACCAGCAATCCAAATCCCTCTGGGTTTTAGCCCAATTTTTATCATGGATCCTCCGAAAGAATCTATTCTTCTAAAACTGGGTTTTGGAGTTTGGCCAACTGAGGATGGGTCAGTCTTAAAATTTCAATTCCAGGTAGCCCATTCCCCTCGAGATATTCGAGTAAAGCTCCACCTCCCGTAGATAAGTGATCATATTTTTCAGCAAACCCTGATTTTTTGACAGCTGATACGGTATCTCCTCCTCCAACAATCTTGATGGCTGAGGTTTGAGCAATGGCTTTTGCGATTTCAAAGGTTCCGTGAGAGTAGTCAGCGTTTTCAAACCAGCCTAGAGGGCCATTCCAAAAGATCGTACCTGCCTGTTGCAGAAAGTTTGAAAATTTTTGAAGGGTCTCAGGTCCAATATCAAAGCCTTTAACCGTATCCGATGGCAGGAGGAGTGGAATTTCTCGGCGCTTTGCATCTTTCATGAGCAGACGTGCTGCCTCCACATCATTGGCACTGATTGGCTTAGTATCACTAGGAACTGTGTCTCCTTGAGCTGCCCAGAAGGCATGAGCCATTGCGCCTCCAATCATCAATCCATCCACTTTTCTGATCAAAGATGCCACAGTCTTCATTTTATCGGTAACTTTGGATCCACCTAGAAGAGCGTAAAAGGGCCTCTTGGGTTGATGAAGAAGGGGGTCTAAGAACGCTAGCTCCTTTTCTATAAGAAGTCCGATTCCTCTTTCTAAGAGAAGAGTGGGGACTCCATAAGTCGAGGCATGTTTTCGATGTACAGCACCAAAGGCATCAGAGATATAGACTTCAGCTAGATGAGAAAGTCGTTTTGAAAATTCAGGATCATTAGCTTCTTCCCCTGGATAAAATCTAAGATTTTCTAGAAGAAGAATCTGTCCATTTTTTAAGCTCTTACTCATGAGCTCAATTCCTTCTCCTACACAGTCATTGGCAAGAGTGACTTCTTTGCCTAGCATCTCTGCCAGGCAGGAAGCTATGGGTTCTAAGCTAAATTCTGGATTTTTTCTTCCTTGAGGCCGCCCTAAATGGGAAGCAATGATGATTTTAGCTCCCTTTTCGATTGCGAGTCGAATGGTTGGCAAAGCTTCTTGAATCCGTGTTTCATCCTCGACATGTCTTTCTCCTTGCTCGTTGGGGGTACTTAACGGAACATTAAAATCGACTCTGAGAAAAACAGTTCTTCCTGAAATTTGAAGATCCCTAATGGTATTGAGTTGAAACGGAAGAAGTTTGTTGGCTGACATTTTAGAGCCCTTTGCTTGTTATAAAGCGAGTAACATCGAGCATCCGAGCGGAATATCCCGTTTCGTTGTCATACCAAGCAATGACTTTGACAAGGGTCCCATCGATGAGATGGGTGAGCTCTGCATCGACGGTAGAGCTGTTTTGGCAACCGTTAAAATCGATAGAAACTAAAGGAACCGTGGAGTAACCTAAAATTCCTTGGAGAGGTCCTTCAGACGCTTTTTTAAAGGCTTGATTGATTTCGTCTCGGGTCGTCGCTTTTTTGAGTTCACCTGAGAAATCCACCAGCGAAACATTAGGAGTGGGAACCCGAATGGCAAGGCCATCAAGCTTGCCTTTGAGGTGCGGGATCACCTGGGCTACGGCTTTGGCAGCTCCTGTTGTCGTAGGAATTTGAGAAAGGGCTGCAGCTCTAGCTCGACGAGGGTCTTTGTGCGCAAGGTCCAGAGCGTTTTGGTCATTCGTATAGCTATGTACGGTCAGCATCATCCCCCGTACAACACCAAATTGATCATCCAGAACTTTCACTACAGGGGCTAGGCAGTTGGTTGTGCAAGAGGCATTCGATACGACCGTATGTTTTTTAGGGTCGTATTCATCCTGATTGACCCCGAGACAAAGGGTGATATCTGGATCTTTTGAAGGAGAGGAGATAATAATTTTCTGAGCTCCACTTTTGAGATGTAATGCAGCCTTTTCTCGCTCCAAAAATGCACCTGTGCACTCATGTACAATGGAGGCTCCTAGTTTTCCCCAAGGTAAAGCAGTGGGGTCTTTTTCAGCTGAGAGTTGAATTTTTCTAGAACCTACGTGTAAAATGTTTCCCTCAATTCGCACTTCCTCTTTGAGAGTGCCATGAACTGAGTCGTATTTAAGGAGATGCGCCATTTGCTCTGGTTTGGATAGGTCATTAATTCCTACAATCTCAATCCCATCTTGTGAAAGTGCTAATCGAGTAATGACTCGTCCAATTCTTCCAAATCCATTGATCCCAACTTGAATTGATTTTGGCATGTTCCAACTTCTATACTCCTATGTGATCAGGGTTTCAACGTCTAAAGGCTTTTGAAGGGAAAGGTAGGGAATTTTCGATAAAAATGGTAAGATGAAGGCATGCAAAAAGTGATCGAGCTCTTGAAAGAAATCCGTCGTCTCATGCAACTGAGGGGGGACAGTCCTTTCAAAGTCAGTGCCTATGAGAAGGCTGTTAAGATTCTTGAGGGAAGGAAAGATCTTGAGGATCGAGCCAAACAAAAAACATTGACGGAGCTTCCTGGGATTGGGCTCGGAATTGCTTCTGTGATTGAAGAGTATCTTTTGGACAACTCCTCTGGGGTGCGGGATGAACTTTTGAGTTCGATCCCTTCAGGAATGCTTGAGTTCACCCAAATTCCAGGTTTAGGCCCAAAGAAGGCTAGAACTTTGATTGAGCAATTAGGGATTCAGTCGTTAGCTGAGTTAGAGTATGCTTGTCACGAGAATCGATTGGTGAGCCTGAAAGGGTTTGGGGTTAAGGCTCAAGCTCACATTCTAGAAGGAATTTTATTTCAAAAATCTCATTTAGGTTTTCAGTGTTGGAGTGATGTCAATCATCAAGCACAGAAACTCCTAGAGTATCTTTCAAAAGCTTGCGGCGGCCTCAAGGTGAGTTTGACCGGTGCTTTTAGAAGAAGACTTGAAATTTTTGATTGTCTTGAGTTTTTAATCGAAAAGGATTCTCAACTTTGCGTTCAGGCTTTGGCTGAACAAGTTGTGGATCGATTTTTCAAGGATCAAGGATCTCAAAGCGGATCTTTCATTTTAGTGAAGCTTCACTGGGTTCATTCTTCTCACTTTGGATATGAATTAGCCAAGACGACTGCTACAGAAGCTCACTGGAAAGCATTAGGAAGTCCGGCTTATTTTGAAGCAGAGACTGAAGAAGCTTTTTATCAGAAGCTCAGTCTTCCTTGGATCTCTCCAGAGCTCAGAGAAACGGGAGAGGAAGTTGAGCTAGCCAGAGCAGGAAAGCTAGATCAACTTCTTTCTTGGGATGGAATTCGAGGTGTTTTTCACAATCATACGACTCGTTCAGATGGGACTGCGAGTTTAGAAGAAATGGTCAGAGAGGCTGACCGTTTAGGTTATGAGTACATTGGGATTTCAGATCACAGTCAATCCGCATTTTATGCTCAAGGGCTGAGGGAGGCAGATTTAAAAGAACAGGAAACTGAAGTTCAGAGGGTCCAGGCCAAATACCCAAAGATCCGAGTTTTTTGGGGAATCGAAAGTGATATTTTAGCAGATGGTTCTTTGGATTATTCCCCTCAAGTTCTAGAGAAATTTGATTTTGTGATTGCCTCCGTCCACTCCCGATTACAGATGAACCGAGAACAGATGACGGATCGAATTTTAAAGGCCATTCAAAACCCTTATACACGGTTTCTCGGGCATCCTACGGGGAGACTTCTTTTGGGAAGAAAAGCAGCTGATTTTGATATGGAAGCTGTCATTACAGAAGCAGCTCGATGTGAGGTTGCAGTTGAAACAAATGCAAATCCTGCACGTTTAGACTTAGATTGGCGTTGGGGGCCCCAGATGCGAGCTACAAGGGCATGGACTTCGGTGAATCCAGATGCTCATTCTACTCAAGGATTAAAAGATACTTGCTATGGAGTGGCTGTAGCTCGAAAAGCGCTTTTACCTGCCACTCAGGTTTTAAATACAAAGACGGCAAGCGAAGTCGAGCAATGGTTCAAACGGGTATCTCTCAGGTAAACTCATGACTTCCATTCAAAGGGTTCAGGGAAAAACCGCACTAAAAAATAAAAGAATTGAAAAAATTCTAAAGATTTTAAAGAAAGAATATCCAGATGCGAAGTGTAGTCTGCGATTTTCAAGTCCTTTTGAGCTTTTGGTTGCCACAATTCTTTCTGCTCAGTGTACTGATGAGCGTGTGAATCAAGTAACTCCTGAGCTTTTTAAAAGATTTTCAACTCCCTATGAAATGTCCAGAGCTGGTGTTGAAGAAATTGAATTACTGATTCGTTCCATAAATTTTTTTAGAAATAAAGCAAGAGCTATTCATGAAACTTCTCAAATTTTAGTGGACCAGTTTCAAGGACAAGTTCCTGCGGATCTTGATCAGTTAACTCGTCTCCGAGGGGTAGGAAGAAAAACAGCGAATGTTGTATTGGGAGTTGCCTTTTCAGTCCCATCTCTAGTTGTAGATACCCACGTCGGACGTTTAAGTCGAAGGATGGGTTTTACTTCTCATTCAGATCCTGCAAAAATTGAACAGGATCTCATGAAAATCCTGCCTCAAGAGGATTGGAACATTTATAATCATCTCATCATTGATCATGGCAGGAAAACTTGTAAGGCAAGAAAAGCTTTATGCTCCTCTTGTGTGGTATCTCAAGACTGTCCAAAAATAGGAGTTACTTAGACACTGTAGTATTCTAGCAGTTAAAGAATTTCAAAAAAAGACTATTTTTAACGGGGTTTGGTTCATTTCCAAAGTGCTCGGAATAAAAACACAACAGAAGGAATTAGCATGGTCTAAAAGCTGACCAAAGGCCTAAGTTCTGTTTAAGAAAATGTCTTTTCGGGTATGAAGGGGTAGACTTCAATACATAAAATGCAATTAAAAAAGTTTATATATTTATTTTTTTAAATTACATTAATTGTTTTTCTATTTTTAGAAAGCTCCTTAAATCATTTCTTGTTTATTTTTATATTAAATTGAAGTATAATTCTCTCGAAATTGAATCCTTCTAAAAAAGAAGAACCAATTTTAATAATAATAAATCTCCAAAGAGATCTCAGAAAATAAAACTTATATATAGCTCTAAGTGAAGTAACTTTTATGACAGCCGTTTCTATACGACTCACTTTTATCAGTAAAATAAAAAATCTGAACTGTCTTTGGTTTTCTACAGCTCTTTCTCTCTTGTTTCTTTCTGCATGCCAAAAACATCAAGCGGTAGATCCTGTTACAGTAGATCCTGTTAGAAACTTCAACCAGCCAGAATTTCCTCACTATTCTTATTATTTAAATCTTATGAATTTAAAAGAAACAAAAAATCACTTAAAAATAGAAGCTGACCCTTTTTTTACAATTATTGAAAATCATAATGAATTTCGAAAATCTGAATCAGAAAAAGAAAAACAACTCCCTGATCAGTTTAAAAACATTAATATCAGCAGTATCTATGAATCTTTCCTTGTAAAAAACATAATCCATGATTCAGAACTTAACAAAATTATTTCTGCTATTTACATAAAAATATTTCAAAAAATGGATAAAATCTACATTGAAAATCATACAGAAAGTTGGTTTGCAATAGCAAGTGAAAGATGGGATCAAGCCATTTTCACTACACTCCATTTCATCGAAAATTTTGAGTTTGACGATAAGCTTGTTAAAATCAAGAATGGAGAATCTTTCGCTTTATCTCTCGAATTTCTATTATTTAACGCAAAAAAACAAGATGGACTTGGAATTGGCTCAAAAATGACTGAAATTCGAGATGAAATTTATCAAGTTATCACACAAGAGCGTGGGATGAGATTTGATAAGCACAATGGAGTTCTTAGAAATCAATATGGGATTGCCCGTTTCGACATTCCTAAGCTTGGAACATCTGATGGCCGTTCATGGGCTCCTGCGTGGGATATTTGCCATGTCGACACAAATGATGGCAACTTCAACCGATCCATGAATCAACTTCAAATTCCAATTCGCTGCGGACTATCTGGGAGCACAAATATCGCTCTTGCTTCTCTCTTGAAATCAAAAGCAGACTTAAATCCGGAAGAGGTCAGACTTTTTATTTTATCGGTTTGGGCAAGTATCTGTGCGGTGGGTGGACATTCACTTCAGGAATCCCTAAGCGCAGCTCGAATAAGTACAGACTTTCTATTAGAAAAAATCATAACAGACCCAGACCTCAGAAATGAAATTTCTGAAAAAACTCTAGAAAGCTTGAGAGAAGTAACCCAAAAAATAGACCCTCTCAGCTATGAAGGAGCAAACAAGACTTTTGGAAAATATTATGATGTCTTCTTCAGTCAGATTGAAACTCACACTTTTTGGGAAATGAGAAAGAAATCCCAGAATGAACTCTTAGAATACCTCACCCAGGAAACCCACTAGGAAATCAAATAGACAAAGTGACTCCCATTTTTGGACAATAGAGAAGAAATGAACCCCTAACGGTTCTTAAAAAAAAGTCAAGTACATCTGGGTGCCAAACCCCCTTCGGAGCGAAAGCTATTTATTATTGATCATGCACACAATCTTGTCTCCCGCTTTTGCAGGGGTTCCAGCATCAAACGGTGGTTGAGGATCATATTCCATACTCAATTGAATTTTTTTTGCCAAGTCTTCTCCACCTATCCATGCGGATAACTGGAGAGCCATGTCAATTCCTGCCGATACTCCAGCTGAAGTTACAATTTTACCTGACTTTACAACTCGTTTAGAGACTGCCGAAGCGCCAAGAGCTTTCAACTCCTCTAATGCAGTCCAATGAGTTGTCGCTTCTTGCCCCTTCAAAATTCCGGTAGACGCCAGGACAAGAGAACCCGTACAAACTGAGGTGGTCCAAATCGAAGTTTGATGAACACTTTGAACCCATTCCAAGATCTGAAGGTCCTTCATTACCTCATCTGCTCCCCATCCTCCTGGAATCACCAGAATATCCGGCTTTCTAACATCCGTAATCGAGTAGTCTGCGACAACGGTGCACATCTGATTATCTGTTTTAACAGGACCCACTTGTTTCCCGACAAATTTTACACGGGTGTTAGGCATGCGGCTAAGAACCTCATAGGGTCCAATCGCATCCAATGCCGTGATTCCAACAAAAAGTAAAATTGCTATTTCCACTATTTACCTCAATCTAAAAAATGCCCATTCAATGGTGAGCTTGGTCTACTGTCGTCTTTGATCGAAGAGGGCGAGAAGTCAGGAGGAAAGCCCAAGAAAAATAGGTTCGATGATCTCTAAACCAGAAGTACATATCATGCAAAGCTGTGAGCCAGCCAGTACAATTATTTCATAAAAAGACTGGTTTACCCGGCCTTGCAATGCTTACAACACTGAGTGCTGGGAACCGTTTCCACATCTGCAACGACTCTACAGGGAATTCCTGTAGCATTTTCCATTTCCCACCAGAGGCAGTGGATTCGGAGAGATTGAGTTTGAGTGATGTGTTCAAAAAGTTGCCCAAGATTCACCAGGTTTTCAATAATAAATACTCCGTCTCGGGCACAGTTTTCATCAGCGGAATGATGTTCCGACCCACGGCGGACACCTGCAGCATCAAGTCCAATAAATCGGATTTTTTTTACTTCTCAAGTAGTCAATCAGCTGAAATGAAAACTGAGGATGGTTTTGAAAATACTTTTTTGTTCCATATTCTTGTTCATTTATGAAGCCGGTATGGAACAACACAAAATCTCCCTCCTGAATTTGAACTTCGGGAGAAAGGTCACTGAGTTCAATATCTCGGTCTCTGATCTTAGAAACCGAAAAAATCTTTCCATTTGAAAGGCAATAATCCAAAGGAATGGAATTAAAATTCATAATATCAAGATGGGTACCCACGTGACCTTTTTTCAACAAAGCAACTTCTATCTCTGCGTATTTTCCAGAAGTTCATCAGATGATTGACAGTTTTCTTTTGAATTTTATAGGTTAGATCGATTTTCATATAAAATAGACCTCTGCATTGAGTGGTCACAATTGTAAATAATTGAGACTTCACTGAATATCGTTTATTTCATCAAAAATTGCTTTTGTCCTCGCGTCAAAAACTTGTTTAAAAGAGACGAAATGATTTAAGATTGTTTTCATATGAGATTGCAAAGAAAAAACTTTTCAGAAATTGAATTCGTGCATCTCTCTTTTCCAGGCTCATTTGGTGCATTGCGATCCGATTATACAAAGTTGAGAGAGGATGCCCTTCCTCATCGACATGATTTTAACCAGGTACTTCACATTGCAGTGGGGTCAGCCCAAATCCAGACGGAAGATGGTACCTGGATTTGTCCTTCGAACAGAGCGATCTGGATACCGGAGAGATGCGCTCATACTGTGACTTTTTCAAAAGAAGTATCAGTAAACAATCTCTATTTTTCTAAAAAATCTTCGAGTCAAATTTCTGCTAGAGAGTGCTTTCCTTTTGTGGTCTCTCCTTTGTTTAAGGAGCTTTTTAATTATGCTATTACAGTGGACTACAAGAAATCGCTGAGAGTTGATGATTTTCGAGTCTTTCAGGTGATGCTGGATCAAATAATGAAACAAAAGCATCATTGTGCGTTAAGCCTTCATTTGCCAGCACCCGTTGACCCTCGTTTAAAGAAGCTCGCTTCTCTTATCATGAAGAACATTTCCGGTGATCAAGGGTTTGCAGAGCTTTGCAAAAGCTCAGGAATATCTCTTCGTAACGCCCAGAGGCTCTTTCGAAAAGAGACTGGGCTCACTTTACAGAGCTGGTTCGGTCAGCAGCGACTCATGAGAAGTGGGAGGCCTAGTGACACTGAAACGGGTGAAACTGACATCTCAGAGATGTGGGAGTTATGGCAATCCATGGGAGGGCAAAAAATGAAAGTGAAGAGAATTCAAATTAAGTCGAAAAAGCAATTTGAGTCAGAGTTAATGGATGTTGCTCGTAGGTGGGACTCTAAAAAGGGGAGTTCAGGAGCTATTCGTGGAGAATATTTTGAGTCCTTGGAAGCAATAAGAAAAATTCTTACCGATTAACAGCAGTCGGGTTGGTGAGTCTTATTGCGGAAAAAGGAAAACGTGGGGATGTACAGAAGCCAGTGAGTATTGTCGATAGTCTTCTACTTGAAGTAGCGTAATTCTTCTGATTGTGAGAAGTAGGCTATCTCAGAAGCTTGTTTGACGCAGCTCTTGGTGACTGCGTAATATTAGCTTGAGGGCAGTTAAAGTTCCTCAATCCAAGTTCTTACGACTTGCTGATTCTGATACCAGAGAGTCCCCATAAAAGGCTTACCCTGAAGCACATAAGGAATAAAAAAATGGTCTCCAGGCCAAAGATTAAGATTTAAAACCTGATCGATTGAAACCCAGTGAAGATCGCCCTCATTCTGGGTTTCATTGTACTTAAAGTTTTCTGACTGTGGAATGATCCCGCTAAAGACAAAGACAAGCCAATCTTCATTTTTTTGAGGCTTAAAATTGGGAAACTGCAAAACCCCTAGGCTTTTCAGTGTAGAGTTTGGATTCTTTGAATCAAACACAAATCCTGATTCCTCTTCCACTTCACGGCAAGCTGCTTCCAAAGGGGATTCATCTTTCTCACATTTTCCACCTAAACCATTCCACTTCCCTTCGTGATGATCCACTTTCCCTGAGATTTGAGAGTTTCGATGAATCATTAAAACCTGTTTTTCTCGAAAGAGATAAACTAAAACAGCTGGGATGAGTTTTCTCTCACCCGATTCAAATACATTCTCAGGGTAACTCATAGAGTTTTTCAATGATTCCTTTGTAATGGGACTCAATCACATTCCTCTTCATTTTTAAGGTGGGAGTCATTTCGCCCGAATCAATTGAAAATTCCTTGGAAAGAACAGCAAATCGTTTGATTTGCTCATAACTTGCTAGAGATTCATTAATTTGATCAATATATTTCTTAATCTCATCAATCACAAAAGACGCAGTCACCGTGATCTCTTTTAAAGTGCCGTGGACTTTTGAAAGTTCATTCAGCTTGGATTCAGTCAAAGTAATTAAAGCCGATAAAAACTTCCTCCCATCTCCCACCATACAGACTTGACTAATGCCCGGGGCTGCTTTCAAAGCTTCTTCAATGGGTAGAGGAGCGACCATTTTGCCTCCTGAAGTTTTTAAAATTTCTTTTTTTCGGCCTTTCATTTTGATCAATCCTCGATGATCAAACTCCCCTAAGTCCCCAGTATGAAGCCATCCTCCGGTGAGTACTTCTGCAGTTGCTTTTTCGTCTTTAAAATATCCTTTAAAAACATGCCGTCCTCGAGTCAAAATCTCAGAGTCTCCTTCAATTTTCACCTCTAATCCAGGGACAGGCTTACCGATTGTTCCTGCGCAATCTACTCCTCTTTGAGTCATACAAATAATCCCAGTTGATTCGGTCTGTCCAAAATCTTCTACAATTTCCAAACCTAAAGCCCGAAACCAACGACAGACATGAATGGGAAGAACCGCTGCACCTGATACCAATACCTTTGCTTGGGCTAGTCCTAAGGAACGCTTAATTTTTGAAAGCACAAGACGATCTGCTACCCATAGCTGGAGTCGATGCCAGATTTTTAACTTCTTTTTGCTAAACAGAAGGGTCTCACTGGCTTTTGATCCCACTCTCAGTGACCATAAGGCTAGATTCTTCTTAAACTCAGATGAATGATCAATCCGATTCATGACTCCTTCCATCATTTTCTCCCAAAGACGAGGCACACAAAGAAGTAAAGTGGGTTGAACTTGAGGAAGCTCAATAGAAACATTTTCGAATTTGGAGCAAAAATTAACATTCCATCGAAGCTCGATGCCTCCTCCAATGTTTTGAAGAACTTCAGCAATATGGCACAAAGGGAGAAAAGAAAAGAGACTTCCTCCAGTACCTCGAGTGAGTTGCCAATACTTGATTCCGATATCAATCGTGTAAACTAAATTGTCGTGAGAAAGAATAGCTCCTTTGGGATTGCCTGTGGTTCCTGAAGTGTAAATCAGGAAAGCTCCTTGGTTAGGGTTAAGGCTTTGTAAATAAGAAGAAAGAGATTTTGCACCCTTCAATCCTGCTAATCTTTTGCCTTCTTCTAAAGCTGTCTGATAGCCGATAGCCTTTGAGGAGAGAGAAGTGTCTCCATTAAAAACAATCACTTGCTTAATATGAGAAGGAAGCTCCGGGAAAGCTCCTCCAACTAGCTTTTGATAGTACTCCCGATTCTGTACACACAGAAAGGAAGAGTTCGTATGATTTAAGACATAATGGATGTCTTTCTGAGTTGAATTGGGATAAATTCCTGCAGCTTGAGCCCCCATAAGCTGAGCCGCCAAATTGCAATGCACCCACTCTGGGCAATTATACGAAAGTAGGGTTAAGACATTGTGTGTCTGCATCCCTTGAGATTGAAGGTATAAAGCAAGCCAGTAGACTCGATCACAATAATCCCGAGCAGAGATGGATTTCCACACCCCGCCTTCTTTATAGGATTGTGCTACACAGCTTGGATCAGAATCAGCCCAAGCTACTAAACGGTGAAGAATGGTTGCCATCAAATTTCTTCCTTCCCTCGGGCTTAGGGTCTAGCGAGAGGATGCCTAGAAGTCAATTTAAACAGAGGCTGATTGTGATTTCCTCAGAGTTATGTTAGACGATTAAAATGTCAAAAAGACTCAGTAACAAGCACCGAAAACGTAGACAAGACCAATTAACTGCTTATCTCGCAGGCGAAATGCCTCGTCGCCATAAAGTGGCTGTGGAGCGAAGTAAACGGGCCAAAAAGAAAAAAGCCTATCCGATGTCTTAAAATTTTAAGACTTGGGTCGAATAAGTTCTTGGAGTTCCCCGTTTTCATACATTTCACAGGCTATATCACAACCTCCGATAAATTTTCCGTGCACAAAAATCTGAGGTACTGTAGGCCACTGAGTAAAATCTTCTAATGCATCCCAAAAAGCGTCATCTTCAAGCACATTGACCCCAAGCAAAGAATCTGCTCCAGCCTCTTTCAGGACCTGACAAGCTC
The DNA here is from genome assembly GCA_903935335.1 of Oligoflexia bacterium. Lineage (GTDB taxonomy): Bacteria > Bdellovibrionota > UBA1018 > UBA1018 > UBA1018 > CAIZRG01. The sequence continues at coordinate 30,813 of CAIZRG010000017.1, read as the reverse complement.
GGGATGAAAATCCACACTGAGGAAAGTCGGGTGTTCCTTTCATAAAGATCACGACAGGGGCTGACTTGATTTTTTCTTCTACTTGAGAGGTTAAAGGATGGGCCATAGAACTTTGCCTTTCTTAATTTTTTTGGTTCAATTTTTTAAATTGTTCGGGAGAATAAGTTTTTAGGGTCAAAGCATGAACTTCTCCTGAATCGATTTCTGCCTGAACTAAGCTAAATACCAATCGATGTCGCTCAATGGTCAGAAGTCCTTCAAAAGCTGGAGAAACAATCAGGGCTTGATAGTGATTCTGTGTTCCAGTCAAATCCATGATCTGAGCTTCAGTTGCAGGAGCCAGAGCTTCTATTCTTTGCTTAAGTGCAATAGGGTTCATGATTTTTTCCTGTTAGTTCACTTCTGTAGCACGATTTGGATTTTTGACCTAAGGTAAATTTATAGGGAACAAACGGTGCCTAATATACTCCTCAAATCATGGTGAGCCATGATGGATTCGAACCATCGACCCTCACATTAAAAGTGTGATGCTCTACCGACTGAGCTAATGGCTCTCTTGATTTCCGCAGATATAGACTTAGTGCAGACAAGCGAGTTCAATTTCATACCTTGTACACTTATAGGGTCTTTGCGTCAACCAGTTCTGTCATTCAAAATGGATAGAAAAGGAACGAGGCTAAAGAACTAAGGTTTCCTCTTTTTGTGGGCCTATACTAAGTAGAATGATTGGAATGCCTAAAAAATCTTCGATGACGCGTATGTAGGTCTGCAGTTCAATGGGTAAGTCGATTCGGCTATGAATCTGATGAGGGTCTAACTTCGTCGACCCTGGCAGAACCTCATAGGCAGGTTCCAGCTCCTTGTAATCCTCAAAACAAGCAGGAAGCTCGTAAAGAGTGGTTCCTGCTAAACGGTAACTTGTGCAAATTTTCACATAATCAAAATCTTGTAAAATATCTGCTTTCATTAAAGCAAGACCTGTTAATCCATTCACCTCAGTAGCATGCTTTAATGCAACTAAATCTAACCAACCCACTCGTCTGGGTTTGCTTTGATTTGCGTCAAATTCATCTCCCAATTCACAGATCTTTTGAGCAATTTCAGAATCAGTCTTTTCAATTTCTGTTGGGAAGGGTCCTCTCCCCACTCGAGTCGTATACGCCTTTGCAATTCCAATGACTTGGGGTGCTACTGCAGGAACTCCAAGTCCTGAAGCTGTAAACGCATGGCTAGCTACTGTATTAAAGCAGGTTACGTCAGGGTAAGTTCCATGATCAACGTCAAGGAGAGTTCCTTGAGTGCCTTCAAATAAAAGAGGGCGTTTTTGCTTGAGAGCCTCAGTCAGAACTCTTTGCACATCTGTTGCAAAGGGTTCTAGCTGTTTGCCAAGTTGTAGGCAGGAACTATAAAGAGGCTCTAATTCTATTTCATCAGCTTTAAAATGATACTTAAATAAAATATTTTTCTCTTCGATGGCAATTTTGAGTTTTTCGTAGAGTCGTTTGGGATGAAGTAAATCAATCACTTGAATGCCTCGGTGAGCAGCCTTATCTTCATAGGCTGGACCAACTCCTAGCATCGTTGTTTCAATGTTATCTCTTGAATCCCGTTCTTTGCGCAGCTGATCGAGCTTTCGGTGATAAGAGAAGATCAAGTGAGCTCGTTCACTCACTCGGATGGTCTCATGTGGGGCAGACGAAAAGACAGATGCTGCATTCAATAGGCTTATTTTATTCAAAAACACAATGGGATCAATCACTGCACCATTTCCAATGAGCCAAGTTTTCTCAGATTGTAGAGCCCCTTTTGGGATGAAATGATGGGTGTTACTGTCACCTGGGTACCGAACAATGTACTCGGCTTGGGAACTATAGAAATCAACAACCTTTCCTTTGCCTTCATTCCCCCACTGCGTTCCAATGATAATCCTGTTGATACTCATCCTACTCTATGAAGGGCTGGACTTAAGGTTTCGCCATTTTTGATAATTTACGCTGTTGTTTTTCATGAATGATTGTATCGATAATGGCTAATGCTTCATGGCGTAAATCGTTATCGAAAATGAACCGATAAAAATTTTCCATATCTGGATGATGTCTAAAGTTTTTGAATGAAGCAGACATTTCAGTGGGTGTTCCAGTAGCCGCTGCTAGAGCTGCTGCATTTCCCTCTGAGTGGGAAGACTCAGCTGCTGCAGCATCTTGTTGTTCTTCTAGTTCATCTGGATCAATCGACGAGACTTCACTTTCTTGTTGAAGCTCACCCACTTTATCGTTTGATTTTGAAGCTTTTTTAGTTCCTTTTTCAGTCGTGGGTGCTGATGGTTTTTTAGTTACCTCTTTTTTTGCTGGGGCTGTTTTGCCCTGTGCTTTTGTAGCCATAATCATCTCCCTTGTTATTTATTTTTATTGAACTGTGTTTTCAGCTGTTTCCGTTGAACTTTGAAGTATTCCATATCGGTGCAATTTATTGTAGAGCGTTTTGATTGTAATCCCTAAACTTTGGGCTGTTTTTGTTTTATTCCCTTGGTGATAGGAAAGAGTTCTCAGAATATGTCCCTTCTCGACATCCTCTAGGGGTGAGTCTAAGGCAAAGTCTTGGGATTCTGGCCGTATTTTGGGAGCCCTCATTGTAAAGGGAAGGTCCCCTAGGCGGATTTCATTGTTTTCAGAAAGAATTTTCAGTCGCTCAATCGTGTTTTGAAGCTCCCGAATATTGCCTGGCCAGCTATAATTTGAAAACACTTCGATAACACGTGGGTCGATCCGCTTAATTTGCTGAGTCCCTCCACCAAATCTAGAATGCTTCAAAAAAAAGTTAACTAAATCTGGGATATCTTCTTTTCGTTTTCTGAGAGGAGGCATTCGCAGTGTGATCGTGTTGAGACGATAGAAAAGATCTTCCCGAAATCGACCCTCCTTGACTTCTTTTTCTAGATCGCGATTGGTAGCACTGAGAACTCGAACATCAACACGAATTGGGCGTTTACCGCCAATGCGATAAAACTCTCCTTCTTGAAGGAAACGAAGGAGTTTAGTCTGAATCCCTAAAGACATTTCACCAATTTCATCCAGAAACAAAGTTCCATCATCTGCAGTTTCACAAAGGCCCATTTTTTGTAAGATAGCACCCGTAAAAGCCCCTTTTTCATGGCCAAATAACTCTGACTCAAGAAGTGATTCTTGCAGAGCTCCACAATTGACTATGACGTAAGGTCGATCTAACCTTAAGCTTTTGAAATGAAGCCTTCGTGCAATGAGTTCCTTACCTGTTCCACTTTCTCCCTGAATCAGAACTGTTGCTGTAGTTGGGGCAATCTTGTCAACCATTGCTAAAACACTCAGAACAGAGGGGCTCTGACCTACAATGCCCATCCCTTTGTTGTCCTGGTTCACTAGAGTTTTTAAAGCCTTATTTTCCTTTTGAAGAAGCCTTTGTTGTTCCAAAATTCTTTGGTGAGCTTGTCTGAGTTCAAGGGTTTTCTCTTCAACAGCTTGCTGGAGCTTTTTATTAAAACTCTTGGCTTCACTGTATAATTTTTGATTAGTCATAGATACAGCTACTTGAGAAGCAATGGCTTCCAGGGTGACAATATCGTCCTCATCAAATGCGTTTTTATGGTCACTCTCAATGTTTAAAGTGGCTACTACTTTATGGTCTTTAATAATAGGGACACAAAGCTCAGATTTAGAAATGACTGGAAAAGAAAGGTTCGTGTAATTAGGGTCCCCTGATAAGTCATTGGAAAGGTAACTTTTTTTTCTTTTAATGACAACACTGTTGATCCCTTGGTAGGGGGCTAAAGTGTACCCAATTTTGAGGTGGTTCCGATAGGCTCCCGCTTGAGCCTCGAGGGTTGCTGAATGATCAGAGCTGACACTCCAAATATGAATGCAGTAATAATTAAAATAACTTTTAATGATATTTACAATTTCTTGGTAGAAATGATCCGACTCCAATAAGCTTTGCAGATGGGTGGACAGTTCATTAAGAAGTCTAAGCTGTATGGCTTGTTTTTGCAGAGATGCTACTTCCTTCATCATGAACTGTGCATCCTTTTACCATATATCTATGCCAAAAGCAAAGTCATAAAAATCAGATTAAAAAATAAGATTAGAACACTATCCTTTTTAGAAAGGAGTGTCAATAGAGTTCATTTCTGTTTAAGAATCGATTGCTTCAACAACCATAACCATCCCCAATCCCCCAGCAGCACAAATGGAGAGTAACCCTAGATTTTTCTTTCGAGACCTGAGTTCATGAAGAGTTTGGAGTAAAATACGTGCACCCGTTGCTCCAAAAGGATGTCCTAATGAGATGCTTCCTCCGTTCACATTGAGCTTTGTAGGATCAATTTGGCCGATAGCTTGATCAGAATTGAGCTTTTCTTTTGCCCAGGTCTTAGACTCAATGGCTTGAAGGGTAGAGAGAACCTGCGCGGCAAATGCTTCATGCATTTCGATGAGATCAAGATCATTCCATTGGATTCCTGCTTGTTTCAGAGCCTTGGGGATCGCAAAAACTGGACCTATGAGCAATGGCTCTTTCTTGATATCAACTCCAGCGGCTGCAACACTTCGGATGACTCCGATCGGTTGCATTTTTAATTCACGGGCTTTGGATTCACTCATCAGAAGTACGCATGCTGCTCCATCAGTCAGCGGGCTTGCGTTTCCAGCAGTTACAGTTCCATCTTTGTAAAAAACGGGTTTGAGTTTGGAAAGTTTCTCTACAGATGTATCCGCACGGATATCCGTATCTCGATCTACTACGGTTCCTTCGGGTGTCGCTACAGCAATGACATGGGTTTTAAAAAATCCTTTCTCCCAAGCTTGGTGAGCTTTGAGATGACTATCGACGGCATACTGATCTTGGGATTCTCGACTCACTTGAAAGGCTCTGGCCATGAGATCCCCTGATTGTCCCATGGTTAGGCCTGTGGTGGGTTCTTTTATTCCTGGTTCTTGAGGCACGAGCATTTTAGGCTTAAATTTTGAAAGACAGGATAGTTTTTGCCCTATCGATTTTGCTTTGACAAAGTTTTGCAAAAAATAAGTTGCTTCTAAGCTGAAAAGTGCTTGAACAGAGCTGATGGATTCTACCCCTCCTGCAAGTCCAATATCAATTTGACCGGACTGAATTTTTCCAGCAATCCCAGCAATAGCTTCTGCTGCAGAAGCACAGTATCGGTTTACTGTGGTGCAGGGGATAGTTGGAGGAAGGCCAGAATCAAATAAAGCTTCTCGGGCGACGTTTGTTCCTTCAGCTGGAGGGCTGACGATGCCAAAGTAAAGCTCTTCAACTATTTTTGGATCTAAACCAGATTTTGCTATGACTTCTCTGAGCACTGTACCTCCTAATGTGGATGGAGGTAAATTGCGAAATACGGTTCTAGCCCGAACAAAAGGAGTCCTAGCTCCAGTGACAACAACAACCCGTTCTTTTCCCATATTTTAAGATGTCTCCCGAGGACTAGGGATACCTATTTCTTAAGTATCAGGCAACTGATTCTAGCTTTTGTACAGTCGCTAAATTTTCTGGAGTTCCTACTGATTTTCCGACTTCAGCAATGACGATTGGGTGATAAGGAAGGAGACACTTCTGCTTCAGAGCTCTAATCCGTTCACAGGCTTTTAAAATGATTTCTGGATGAAGTTTTCCTTTTTCAATCGCATGGATACAGGCTGAGTAAGCATGTTCTGCTTGAGCTTGGGATCGATAGATCAAAAGATCACATCCAGCTTGTAAAGCAAGGACGGGAGCTTCATCTACTCCAAAATGGTCAGTAATAGCTTTCATCTCCATATCGTCGCTTAAGATGAGTTTGTCATAACCGAGCTCATTGCGAAGGAGGTCTTGAAGGAGAATTCGGGAAAGTGTACCAGGGTAAGTGGAGTCGATCTTAGTATTGAGAATGTGAGCAACCATGACCATGGAGCATTTGGATCGAAAAGCTTTTAAGAAGGGTTTGAGTTCTCTTTCTTTTAAAACAGAAAGAGGAGTATCTGTTTTGGGAAGAGCAAAATGGGAGTCGACACTCGTATCTCCGTGGCCTGGAAAGTGTTTCATGCAAGGCTGAACCTGATGTACTAAGTGTCCACGAATAACGGCTGTGCATATTTTTGAGACAAGATCTGGGTTGCTGCCGTAGGCACGATTGCCAATGACTGGGTTTTTTGCATGAGTGAGAATATCACCTACAGGACAAAAATTAAGATTCACTCCGACGCCTTTGAGCTCTTTGGCAATGACTGCAGAGATTTCAAAGGCGATCTGAGGAGATCTAAAGGATCCAACGGTTGCAGCATCAGGAATTCGGGTAAATCCTTTTTTAAATCTCTGAACTCTACCTCCTTCTTGATCCACACTAATCCAGAGGGGAAGTTCAGTCCGACATTCTTGGATCTGATGGATGAGTTCTGCAAGTTGTGCTGGGTTTTCATAGTTATGAGCAAATAGGATAGTTCCTCCAATTTGCGATCGTGAAACCCACTGAACAAAATTTTCTGTGAGCTCAAGACCACTAAATCCAGTAATAAACAGTTCGCCTAGGGCTTCGGAGGCTTCTTTTTGTGTCATGAGAATGAATTTCTATGCTCTTTTTGAAAGATGTCCAAGTCTTTCTTTGAGATTTGCTTGGATCAGCCGATGAGTTTCTGGGAGATTCCCAAACTCGATGAGTGCCATTGAAAGAGGTCAGTTCGTTCTTTATACTGCCTACACCTTAGTGGGTCTTGGAACCTTTATTTTGGCCAGGATGCTCGTTGAGGAGCAAGAAAGTCGAGCGGCTCAAGAAAATTTAGCTGATCTTCGTGATCGCAAGGCCAGTAACCCTTTAGTGAAGCTGCTCAGACCTTTTTTTACTCAATATATTGTTCCGATGCTCCGTGGCAAGGTTTTTTGGGATAATAAACGGAAAGAATTTAAGAGAAAACTCATTGCTGCTGGTTTAAAGGAAGAGCTCACATCTGATGAATTGATTGCATTTAAGCTCCTTTTAATTTTATTTTTTCCGATTGTGGGTGGATTTTTAAAGGCAGGTGAGTTTATCGACTTGGCTTGGTATTCTATTTTAGGATCAGGAGCTTTAGGTTGGTTCTATCCAAATTTTTGGGTCGGGAGTCGAATTCAGGATCGTCAAAAAAAGATCATTCGATCTATGCCATTTATTGTTGATTTATTAGCACTTTCTACGGAGGCAGGATTAGATTTTGTGGGGGCAATTGGGAAAGTTGTTGACAAAGCCAAGCCAAGTCCTTTGGTCGAAGAGTTTGGTCAGCTCTTAAAAGAAATTAAAGTAGGATCTTCACGTCAAGAAGCATTGAGAGAAATGGCAGCTCGAATCTCAATGTCGGAGATCAACTCCTTTGTTGCTATTTTGATTTCTGCAGATCAAATGGGAGCCTCCATTGGGAAGATTTTAAGGCAGCAGTCTGAACAGATTCGAAATGAACGGATGGTCCGAGCAGAAAAAGCAGGAGCAGCTGCAGCACAAAAAGTCTTATTGCCATTAGTCATTTTTATTCTGCCTGCAGTAATGCTCATGATTTTTGGTCCCTTTGCCTTAGGTTTTCTCTATCCAAATGGAGTGCCTTAAATGACTTCATCTAGATGAAATGAATGACTGATAGGAGAGAGTACTTTTAATGTCAAAAAGCAGGGCAAAATTATGTCAGGTTCAATCTCTTAAAAATAATTATTGTATAGCCGATCAGTGTGTCGTGGCAGAGTCATTTATGGACCGATTGAGGGGCTTAATAGGGAAAAAGCTGCTTCGTTCTGGAGAAGGACTACTCCTAAGTCCTTGCAATGATATTCATATGTGGATGATGAGTATTCCGATTGATGTTGTTTTTATAAAAAGACAAGGCCAATCCAAATCAGGGGGAATTTATCAAGTGACCTCTTTAAAAGAAAATCTAAAACCCTGGCGGCTTTTACCTGTCAGAGATTCCTTGGCATCCGATACGTTGGAGTTACCTGCCGGATCAGTAGCAACGAGTCATATTCAAGTAGGAGATGAATTATGTATAAGTTAACGGTCGTATCTGGGCCAAACCGAGGAAGTACCTATGGAGTTAAAGAAGGGGAAACCTCAATTGGCAGGCAAGCTGGGAATTCGATTGTTTTGCCCTCTTCTAAAATCTCTAAGAAGCACTGTGTTTTGTTAGTGAACGGTCAAGAAGTCCTACTGAGAGATGAAGGAAGCTCAAATGGAACTTTTGTAAATGGAGCTTTAATTAAGTCTCGGAGTTTAAAACCTGGGGAGAGAATCAGTATTGGGGAATATGTCTTGGAGCTTACCCAAATGGTTGCAAAGCCCTCACAGAAAGCACCTGTAGTGTCGGGCTTTGGTAATCCCCTTCAGTTTTCTACTCCAGGGAATATAAAAACAGGAGAATTAGCGGGAATCGGCTTCAGTTCTAATTCTGAATTAAATTCAGCTATGATTCGGGCAAATGAGGCTCCAAAAGATTTGAAAGGAAAGATTTTTTGGTATTTCGAGCATACATTCATGCCTATTATATATAATATTAACTTAAAAAATGAATGGAAAATTATTTGCATTAGTATTTTTTCTTTATTTATTTTAGGAAATCTAATTATTTCTGTTTATCCTATTTTAGAATCTAGTCGTGCGGCGATTGTAAAAGAAAGTGGGCGAAGAGCTCAATTTATGGCTCAGGGAATTGTTGAAAAAAATGCCCCCTTTCTTGCAGCTCGAGCTGAAACAAAAACTGAAATTGGTATGGTTGAAAATGCAGAAGGAGTTCGGGTTGCTGTTCTCGTTGATCTTGATAGTCGAATTCTTGCTCCTGGGACAAAACTCAATCAGTACTTAGCCTCGGGAGAGGAGGCAATAGCTACTGTGAAAGCCAGAGATTTGTTTCGAAGTGGGCGAGAAACAGGAGTCATTACTGAAAAAGAAGGTATTGTGATTGCAGTTGAACCTGTAAAAATCATGAGTGCTGCTGCAGGAAAAAACATCATCGTTGGAATGGCTATTGTTTCAGTTGATACAACTCTAGCGACTCCTGATTTGGGAGAAATGGGAATGGTTTACGCAGAAACACTTATTTTAACAGGGCTGTTTGGTGGAATTATTCTTCTTATTCTTTATAAATTAACTTTGAAACCTTTCCAAGTTTTGAATGAGGATATGGACAAGGCTTTAAAAGGTGATATATCTCAAGTAACTCGAGAATATAAATTTGAAGAAATGAATTCTCTTTGGGATATTATTAATTCTGCAATTCAAAGAATTCCAAAATCTAACTCCTCTTTACTGGGGTCTTTAACAACAGGAGGAGATTATTCTTCATTAGTTGAAGAATATCTTGGACCTCTTAAAATGATTGGCGATTTTTCAAAGTTTGGTTTGATGATTTTTGATTCCAATCAAAAAATTGTTTATTTGAACTCACAGTTTGAAGAGGCTAGTGGAATTCGCTCTGAGTCAGCTTTAGGCCAGGAAATGTCGGTGGTTGCTCGGGATCAATCCATGGTTGTTTTTACAAAAGATATTTTGAGTCGAGCCCCAACTGGAGGTGAGGGCGTGAGTGAGGATTACGATTTTTCTGGGATTTCTTATAAAATCTATGCTGGAGCTTTTGGTTCTTTAGGGGGTCAGGCTCGATGCTATCTGCTTGCTGCGGTGAGAATCGAATCATGAGAATGGAATGCCAAATGCGATAAGGTTCAAGCAGACTCAAGTCAGTCGTCAAAATGGGGAGCTCGCACGCCTGAAGGTTGTTCAAGGACCTGATTATGGAGCTGTTTATGTGATTTGTGGTGCAAGAGCTACGATAGGTCGAGGTGAAGAAAATGATATTATCATTTCTGACCTAAAAGCTTCGCGAGTTCATGCTGAACTCAAAGCTACTTCTTTAGGTTGGAGAATCAAAGATTTAAAAAGTGCAAATGGAATTTTATTGAATGGAGCGTCTACCCAAGAGGCTTCACTAAAAATCAATGATCGTTTCACCGTGGGAGAAACAACCTTGGAGTTTATCACTTCTGAGGTGGGTACCATGATGTTGGTTGCGCCACCCCGAAGTATGGATCAGCTTCAGGTTGATCAGCGTCGTTTAGATAATCCATTAAAAATACCTAAGGCACTATCAGGTTTGAATTCGACTCAAAACTCTTCTGGATCCAATGAGAATAATTTAAAAAAAATTCTAGTCTTAGGTGTTTTGGGTGTTTTTCTTTATCTTTTCTTAGGAGATACGGATCGTCCTCGTTCTTTGCCAATTAAAAAATCTGTAGATCACTCCAAAGATCTGGCTTCATTTTTACCTCAATTAGAAAAAAATAAAACAGCTGAAATTTTTTTTAAAGATGGTTTTCGGGAATACTTAGCTGGAAATTATAGCCGTGCTCGAACTCAATTTGAAACAGTTCTTCAGATCAGCCCAGGGAATACCTTGGCGACCCTTTATCTTGAAAATTGTAATAATTCTTTGAATTCTGCAGTTAAAAATCATCTCGAAAATGGAAAAAAATCCTATCAAGCAGGGAGGTTAAGAGAAGCAAAAGCTCATTTTGAAGGTGCCATGCGTCTTTTATATCGAGATCAAAGTAGTCCTTCTTACGTGGAAGCCAAGGACCAGTTTGAAAAAACTCTGAAGGAAATGAAAGGGGAGGACGGCGGATGAGTTCTTCCGTTGTTCTAACTGTTATGAGGGATGGAGTTGTCCAAAAAACTCATTCTTTTCAAGGAGAGGCTTTACTTGGAAGAGCTGAAGGGTGTGCTATTCGAATTCAGGATCGATCAATTTCTCGACATCACGCTTTATTCCGTAGCACTGGGAACTCCGTTCAGGTTCAAAATAAGAGTGAGTTTGCGCCTTTGGTAGTCAATGGGGTTGAATGTTCGGAAGCTGTTTTAAAGGAAGGTGATGTCCTCATTGTCGGTCCTTTCATGGTTAGAGTTTCCTTTTCTAAGCTGCAAGCTCAAGATCAAGTCCAATCTAAAGTTCTTCCTACTTCTGGAGTAGATTCAGCTTCTTTACAGGTTTTAGATACTGGATTGATTTCTGGGGTTGAGTCTATAGCAGAATTAAAACCCTTCGGCGCAGATGAATTTGGGGGTATGGGCCCATCGATGAATACATTGCAGACTCAAGATCTCAAACCTCTATCTCAATTATCTCAAGATGGCCAACTTCAGCAACAAAACGAGATAGAGCAACAAGGTTTTTCAGACGGAGCTAGTGAGTTGAGTCCCAAACTTTTGTTGGATTCAAAAGAAGTAGAAGAAGTGAGTCAGCCCTTCGATAGGGTTGAAGATGACGGAAAGACAAAGATAGGGGCAGTCACAAAAATTATTGTGAAGCTCATTTTTCCTCATGGATTAGCCAATGTCGATGTCTATGAGTTAAATAAAGATCTTGTCTCAATAGGTCGAGGAAAAGATTGTGATATTGTTCTCAATGATAAGAAAGCCTCTCGAAAAAATACGGTGATTACCCGTTTAGGGTCTCAGTTTTTTGTCAAAGATCTTGACTCTGTAAATGGTACTTTTGTCAATGGAGTAAAAATCAAGGACAAAGAACTGGAGGGGGATGACCTTATCAAGGTGGGGGGGGTTGAGTTTCAGTTTAAAGCAATGAGTGCAGATTATGCTGCTCAAGAAAAAGAATTTATTTCAGTGCCTGCAGTTGTAGAAAGTGTAGAGGAAGAAAGCTCAAGAAATTTAGATTTTTCAGTGGAACTTCCACCCGCAGAGCAGCCAGGAGAAATAGGATTAGCTCAAAATTTAGGAGTGCAAGAAAGTTTTTCTGCACCTCAAGTGCCCCTAGATGCTTCTATGGGCGGTATTCCTGGAATTACGGGTATAACGTCTTCATCCAGTGGAAGAGGGTCTTTACTTGAAAAATTTAGAGTTCTTCCAAAGCGAACCCAGTACATTGTAATTGTAGCACTGATTCTTTTGGGGAGTTGGCTGATGGAAGAAGATGAACCTTCCGTAGGAAAAAAGAAAGATACTCAATCTAAAAAACCAACTCCAATTGTGTCGCCGGCCATTAGTGTAGTTGCAACTTTTGACTCAATACCAGCAGAAAAAAGACAATTTATTGAATCTCAACATAGTATTGCTTTTGATTATTATAAAAATAAAGAATACGATAAAGCTTTATTTGAAATTGAAAAAATATTTTCAATTATTCCAGAATATAAAGATTCCAGAGAAATTCAAAGGTATGCAAGAGAAGGTAAACGTAAAATGGACGTTTTAGAGGAAGAGCGTCGCAAAAAAGAAGAAGAAGATAAGTTAAGAGGAAAAATTGCTCAACTTGTAGAGCAAACTCGTCAAAAAATGGAAAAAAAACTTTACGATCAAGCACAGGAGATGTTTCCAGAAATATTAGCTATAGATCCAGATAATGGGAGTGTGACAAAATGGAAAAAAGAGATTGAAGCAATTGAAGAAGCAGCTCGAATTAAGGAGCAACAAAGACAAGTTCAAGAAGATATCGATAAAAGAGCTTGGTTATTTTATCAAGAAGGTTTAAATCTAAAACACACTAAAAAATATCATTCTGCAATTACTCAATTTGAAAAGGTTTTAGGTATTGAAACCACTGACAAAAAACTTCCTATTATAGCAAAAAATGAAATTGCTTCATGCCATCGAGCAATTAAAAATTTGAGAGAACCTATTCTGCTAGAAGCCAAACAGATGGAAAGCTCAGGAGAATATGCAAAGGCCTTCAGTCTCTATAAAAAAGTAATTCATATTGATTCATCAAATTCAGAAGGGCATCTCGGAGTGACTCGTGTGAGAGGCATCCTCCACGATCGGGCAAAAATCATTTATACAGAAGCCATTCTAGCAGAAAGTTACAGTGATTTTGTAATGGCAAAAAAAATGTTTCAGGAGTGCATCGTTATTGCTCCCGAAGATGATATCTACTATGAACGAGCTCAAAGAAAGTTGGCCCATTATTTTCAGAAAGATGAGACTTCTCCAAAGTGACTCAAGACGGTAGTGGCTTAAGAGCAAGATTTATTTTAACCTTTAGCTCACAAGGGGTATTTCCTAGTCAAGAAGACTTTCATTGGGTCGACCGAGAAAAAGGAATTTTTGTTGTTGCAGATGGATTTGGTGGTCCTATTTCTGGTCTAAAAGCATCAAAAACTGCGTGTGAGGCAGTTCGAAGCTTTCTTTTTAAAGAAGCGGGGGATTTAGAGGCTACTTTACCTTTTATTTTGAGGAGCTATTTTTCACTTGCTGGTAATGTTCTTTTTAATTCTTTAATTTTTGCAAATCAAAAACTCAGGAAAATCAATCAGGGGAAATCAATCCATGAACGAGGAGGGGCATCTCTCATTGCTGGTTTTGTAGATGGCGATTTACTAGCCATTGCTAATGTAGGGGTATGTGAAGCCTGGCTTTTTAGGGATCAAAGACAAGTCAAGCTAGTTATGCCTAGAAATTTTAAACGACTTTGTGACCCATTGTCGATTCAAGAGAAAAAAAATTTAGATGTCCCGCTCATAGCTTTAGGGATTTCAGAAGATCTCGAGCCTGAAATTGTTGAATACAAAATTAAGCAAGGGGATTGGGTTATTTTTGCAAGTGATGGGATTCCCGAAGGACTTGTCAATCAACTAGTTGAAATTCAAAGAAAAAATATAAAAAAATCACTAGAAAAATCAATGCAAGACTTCAATCAAATACTCCAGGATTCAATTTATCACGATAATGCCACTTTAGTCGCCATTATTTTTTAGTTCTTCTGTGTCAAATTTAACCTGATTTGACTATTTATATTTAAATTATATAATTTAAAAGAATGTTAGGTTTAATTTATGAGTTCCGATAAGTGATTCATCTAGAGGTGAGAGGAGGAAAAACATGAATAGATATCTAAAAAGACTCTGGAATGATGATCTGGGTCAGTCAACAACAGAGTATATTCTCATCTTGGCTGTAGTTGTTATGGTGGCTATGAAATTTAAGACGACATTCCAAGCAAAATTAACAGGAATACTTGATAATGTTGGAGGTCAAATTGATAAAGCTACTCAAAGCGATGGTAATTAAAGCAAATAAAAATTTAATTACCAATCTATTTCAAGATGAATCAGGTCAAGGGATGGTAGAATATTTATTGATTCTATCAGCTTGTGTTGTTGGAGCATCAGCATTAGCCAAAAAAATTATCCAGTCCTTGGATCAAGCTGTTCTTAGGTTGGGAGGAGAGCTTGAAAAAGACTTAAAAACTGGAAGAGCACCTTTGAGTGTCTGGGAAAACTGAATTTTTTCAAAACTCCATTATCCTAATCTCCTTTTTTGCGGTGATTATGGATCTATCCTTTAGAAAAATATTTAATTTTTTTACGATTCCTGCTGCATTACTGGGATTCATTTACTCAATATTTAACCTTGGGGCAGAGGGTGGATTACAGTCTATTCTAGGAATGCTATCTGGTTTGATTCTATTCGGAGGATTATTTGGATTTAAGGTTTTAGGGGGTGGAGATGTGAAGCTTTTGATGGTCTTTGGAGCTTGGGGAGGGTATCGATACGTCTTAGACGTAGCATTATTGTCCATATTGCTGGGTGGATTTATATCCATTTTAACTCTTATTTTTAATAGAAAATTTTTGAATTTTTCAAAAAAAATGCTCTCATTTTTAATTTCAATTTTGATTAAAGAGCTTCTTGTTCAATGGCCTAAGATCGATTCTTCTCAGACTATCCCTTTCGGATTGCCTATGGCGGTTGCAGCGATTTGGGTGATGCTAAAAAATCCATTTCATGGGATGGGATTTGGGAGTTTGTTTTGATCTTAGATATAAAATTAAAATTTAAAATAGAAAAAATAATTATAATAATCAAAAATAATCAAGGTCAAGCCATGATTGAATATGTTTTAATGATGGCTATAATTTTAGGAATTTACTTAGGAGTATCTAAAGGAATCAGTCGATTGGGTCTTGATAAAAAAATTACTAATTCTATTACTACGACTTTTTCAGCTGCATATCGGTACGGACATGTGAAAGCAAAGGGATATGATGATGGTGGACCTGCCTATCATCCAAGGGCTGATACGGGTGGAGGAAACAATAATTTTAGAGTATTCTTTAATCCGGATCATTAAATGAAATATAAAAATATTTTTTGTAATGAAAGTGGGCAGTCTACGATCGAATTTGCGTTAACTTTAATTCTTTTGCTCGCTTATGTTCTATTCTTTTTTCAACTCAGTATGGTTTTCTCTTTTGGTAATTATGTTCATTATGCCACTTTTATGTCAGCTAGGGCTTTTTTTGCTGCAGGACCTACTGAAGAGGATCAAAAATCTCGTTCGAAAGATGTGATTGTTTACATGTTGAAAAAATCTGCTGGACAAGCTGGTGTAGATAAATTCCCTAGTATTGCCAAGGGAGTTGGTGGTGGCGATCCAGGAGGATTTCAAGCTGGTCCTGCTTCTCAATATTCTCCTACAGATTTACACTTCAGTTGGATGCAAGGAGTCCGATATACTTTTAAGAGTAAACTTTTTCTCTTGCCTTTAGCTGGGGCAGGGGGAAAAGCATCAAATTCAGTGAACTCTGTTACTCTGACTTCAGAAAGTTGGTTGGGGCGTGAGCCTACAGATTCTGAGTGTCGAAGTGATATGGGTGGGAAGCGCTGGTTTTTTGATAATGGATGCTAATAATGAATCTGGTCAAAGTGTTTTCGAATTTCTTTTAATGCTTCCTGTGATGATAGGATTTACAACGATTTTAGTTAGGATAAATACAGCGATCCAGATTGCAATTGTTGATCAACAATATGCTAGAGCTCAGGCTTTGTTTCTAACTTTTAATAATGCATACTATCCCACTCTAAAAAAACAACAACGACTTATTTCAACTTCAACTAACCAATTTATTTTAGGTGTGATGGATAATTCGATTGGAAATGATGACAGTTTAGTTAAACCTAAAGCAACTGTTCAAATGATTTCGAGAAATCCATTAATTAGAGGCTCTGATGAGTCTAACCAAGAACCTGATTTTAGGTCTTTAGTCCGGATTAGAAATACAGTGACATTATGTACTCAAACTTTATTTGTGGGGGGTGGAGTAGGAAGTTCTCCTATTCTTCCATTAGCCTCTAATTTTTTAACAGCAGTAGGACCTTCAGCTCTAAGCGAGCAGGCAGTATTTAATAATTTTTGTGGGAGTCCAATGAAATATGAACAATAAAGCTCTGACTCTCTCGTTGGTGATGGGTGTTTTAGCTGTTTTTTTTGTTCAAAGTTATGTTTCTAGTATTGAGGATGAAGCAAGAAAGAAGTTTGGAACAGAAGTTTTAGTGATTACAGCACGACGTGATATCAAGGAGATGGAGACTGTCAATGAGACGATGCTTGAGTTTAAGCTTATTCCAAAAAGATTTCTAGAGCCTGCTGCTATTTCTCTAGAAAAGAAAGAAGAAGACAAAGAAACATCTCGGACTCTAAAAGGTTTAGCGGGAACAGTTGCAGTCGTTCCTGTTAAAAAAGGAGAACAGATTACTTATAATAAATTAACTGAGGCTAGTATTCGTACTGGTTTAGCTCCACAGATTGCTCCTGGTAGAAGAGCCATTGCTGTTCCTGTGAATGAAACGAGTGGAGTGGCAAAGCTTGTTAAGCCTGGAGATCGTGTAGATTTACTTGCAATCATTGATATGGGCGGAGGGAAGGAAAACAAAATAGCAAAAACTATTCTTCAGGATGTGGTGGTTCTTTCGATTGGGAGATACGTGTCTAATAATGTCGCTCGTACAGTAGAAGCAGATCCTTTTGGAGGCCCCAATAAGATCCGGTCCTTAGTAGAAGATTTTAGTTTTGCTTCAGTCACCTTAGAAGTTGAGCCTATTCAAGCCCAAATGATCGCCTTAATTTTAGCAGGTGGAGATAGTGCTATTACTCTTTCATTAAGAAATAATGATGATACGGATCGGGTTAATGTTCCTTCTACTGTCTTTGGAGATTTATTAGGATCTGATGCTGCTAAATTAAAAGGAGGGCCTGGGAAACGATGATACGTCTTTTTGGGGTCTTCTATTTGATCATTCTTTTTTTTGGAGTTAAGATTTTATCTCCAGATGCAGCTGCTGAAGATCCTGTGACTCGAAAAAACAAGTATCAACGATCAAAATTGACTAATGATGAATCAGAGGGTGTTTCTGATAAACGGTATCTTCTTCTGAGTACTGGGGAGGATAAGGCCGTCGATCTTGATTTTGAGGCTAATGCTGGAGCTAACGGAATTAGTTATGGAAACCCCCAGGTTTTGACAACGACTCTTGTAAAAATTGGTGAAAAAAGACAACTCATTTTTAAGCCTCTTAAGGCTGGAGAGACAACGGTTACAATTCGAGATAATGATGGAACAATTCGTCTTATTTTTATTGTGCGAGTGACAGGTTCGAATCTCCTGAGGATTGCTTCTGAGATTCGAAATCTTCTCAGAGATGTTGAAGGGCTTGATATTCGTATTGTTGGACCCAAAGTTGTTGTCGAAGGAGAAGTATTGGTACCTGCTGATTATGGGCGATTATTGACTGTGATTCAGGATCGAACTTATTCAGAATTTGTGTTAAATATGTCAACTCTTTCTCCATTATCAATGAAATTTCTATCTGAGAAAATTCAAGAAGATATTGTTTCTTTTGCTCCAAATGTGACGACTCGAGTTGTAAATGGGATGATTTTCTTAGAAGGGACTACTGATAATATCGATCAAGCCAAGAGAGCTGCATCAGTGGCTTCTTTATATTTACCGGACTTAAGACCTGGAAGTTTTATGGAAAAAGACCCATCAGTTCAACGATTAGCACCTCGTAGTTTAATTCAAAATTTTATCATTGTGAATCCTCGTCCTCCAAAAAAAGAGGAAAAATTAGTTCGAATCACGGTTCACTTTGTCGAATTAGCTAAAGATTATAATAAAATCTTTGGTTTCCAATGGCAGCCTGGGTTTACCTCAGATCCTCAGATTTCAGTAGGTCAAACTCAAGCTGGAGCAGCAGGGGCTAGTACTGGGCCTACTTTTAGTGGAACGATTTCTAGTTTGTTGCCCAAGCTTTACAACACGCAAGCTGCAGGTTTTGCTCGAATTTTAAAGACTGGAACAATCATTGTACGCAGTGGTCAACCGGCAAAACTTGTTGAACAAACTGAGTTTCCATTTGCACAAACTGGAGCTAATGGACAAGTGACTTCAGCCAGTAAAGGGGTAGGTCTAACAGTGGCTATAACACCAACGATTTTGGGTCACTCAGAAGACATTCAGATGGATTTAGAGCTGGATCAAACAAATCTAACGGGCAGGCCTCCTACAGCAGGGGCAGCTCCGACTACAGCCACGCACAAAGTAACAACGAAAATCTATGTCAAGTCGACTGAAAGTGCTGCTGTGGCTGGAGTGACCTCAAGTACTATTGGAACTGATTTTAATAAAGATTCACCTCAGTCGGGATCTTTTGATCAGGGAACTAGTCCACTTTTTACTTTGCTACATTCTAAAGCATTTAGGAAACAAAAATCTCAATTTGTCATCTTTGTAACACCTCAAATTATTGAAAACGCATCGGATGGAACTCAAGATTTAAAAAAGAATTTTAGAGTAAAATCTAAATAAGAAAGAGAGTCGCTTTATGGCAGGACACATCATTGCAGTCGTGGGTGGAAAAGGTGGAGTGGGTAAGAGTGTTTTTTCTGCTAATATAGCTATTGCGTATCTTCAAGAGTTTAAGCAAAGACCTCTCATTGTTGATCTTGATTTATCAAGTTTAGGTGACCAAAATATAATTTTAGGTCAAAATCCTCAAAAGAATATTGTAGATATATCTAAAATGCCCCCAGGACCGATTGATCCTAAAACTTTATCTCCGTTTATGGTGAATGCCCCAGCTGGATATAGTTATATTGGAGCTCCAAAGGAATCAATCGTAGCTCGTGATTTAGATATTGATGGATTAGGAAAATTCTTGAAGGGTGTGACATCTATTTTTAATCTTTCGGTAATTGATTGTGGAAACGGAATGGATCCTTGGGCATTAAAAACATTTGAATATGCAGCTGCTATTTTTGTTATAACAACTGCTGATGTAATTGTTATCAATCAGACAAAAAGAGTTTTATCAAAAATTCAAGAACTTCTGTTCCCACCTGAAATGGTTCAGGTCATCGTAAATCGATATTCTCAGGCTAACATTATTAATCCACAAATAATTCAGAAAAATTTAAATATAAATATATTTGCAGCAATTCCTGAGGATGTTTCAACTTGTGATGCATCTTTAGCAAAAAGTACTCCTATATGTATTGGTGCAGCAAGTACACCTATTGCTCGTGCCTATCATGATGTGATTAGAAAAGTTCAACAGACAAACTTGCTTGAAAATCTTGCCCGTCTTAAAAAGCCCACTGGTGTAGTTGCAAAAGCAGCGCAAAGCCAATCCCCTAATGGAGCTCAGGAATCTGGTAAAGAAGGTGGTGGGCCTGGTGGGCGTAGCTTAGCTGCGCCTATGGATGCTTGGACTGCGATGAAACTCAGGATCCATAAGGCATTAGTGGAACAAATGGATCTTAAAAAAATGAATACTGATACCAAGGACCCTAAGCAACTCGCTATTTTAAGGGAAAAAACTCAAAAGGGAATTTTAGATATCCTTAATACAGAAGATTCAGGCGGCCTTTTGAACACTCGTGAACTTAAGGCACAAATGGTTAAAGAAGTATTGGATGAGGCTTTAGGCTTAGGACCTCTTGAGGACATGTTAGCAGATGATTCAGTAACTGAAATCATGGTGAACGCCCGAGATCAAATTTACATTGAAAAAGCTGGAAAACCTCAGCTCTCTAAAGTGAACTTTTCTAGTGAGCAACAAATGATGAACGTGATTGAGCGAATTGTTACTCCCCTGGGTCGAAGAGTTGATGAAAAAGTTCCTTATGTAGATGCTCGATTAACTGATGGTTCACGAGTTCATGTGATTATTCCCCCTCTCGCACTTCGGGGTCCAACCATTACAATTCGGAAATTTCCAAAAAAGAGGATTGAGTATAAAGACTTAGTTTTATTTGGGTCGATGACTGAAGAAATTGCTGATTTTTTGAGATGTTGTGTTGAAGCCAAGCTTAATATTGTAGTTTCGGGTGGAACTGGGTCCGGGAAAACAACTCTATTAAATGTCTTGTCTAACTTTATACCAGCAAGTGAAAGAATTATTACAGTTGAGGATTCAGCTGAGCTTCAATTGGGTCAAGATCATGTCGTGAGACTAGAAACTCGTCCTAAAAATATTGAAGGAGAAGGGGAAGTAAGTATTCGAGATTTGATTAAATGCTGTCTAAGAATGAGGCCTGATCGAATTGTTGTTGGAGAGTGCCGAGGTGGAGAAGCCCTTGATATGCTTCAAGCAATGAATACTGGGCATTCAGGTTCCCTGACAACTTTGCATTCTAACAATCCCCGAGAGTGTCTTGGGCGACTTGAAACCTTAGTTATGATGGCAGGTCTAGGACTTCCTGCAAAAGCAATTAAAGAAAATATTGCCTCTGCTGTAGGACTGATTATTCAGCAGTCAAGATTAAGTGATGGAAGTAGAAAAGTTACTTACATCACTGAAGTGACAGGAATGCAAGGAGAAGTAGTTAGCCTGCAAGACATTTTTGTTTTTAAGCAAGAAGGGCTTGATAAAAAAAGAAAAATTATAGGAAGATTTGTTCCTACAGGTTTTATTCCAAAGTTTGTAGAAGAAATGGAAGCTAAAGGAATGAAGATATCTAGAAACTTGTTTGCAGGTAAAACTTCATGATATTAAAACTTTCTGGGGTTTTAGGATTTGGAATCGCTGTTTTTATTATCTCATATCATTACAATAAAATATTTTTAGACTGGATTCGATTTCAGTCTTTAGGGACTCGGGATTATATTGTAGAAAAGCTTAGCAGGATGTTTATTGAGATTCCTCCACAAAAAATCCTCCTGTATTTGTTTTGTTTAAGTTTTGGGATGGGGTCGTTTGTTTTTCTTGCTTTTCTTCCTAAGTTATTTCCTGGTATCCCGTTTGCGATTATGATGACTATTTTCGGATGGAAAATTCCAAAACCTATTGTTGACTATATTTATAATAAAAGAGTAGATAAATTTGTATTACAGATGGTAGACGCATTGAGTCTTATGTCAAATGGGTTAAAGTCAGGACTATCTGTTGTTCAATCATTATCGTTAGTAACTCAAGAGATGCCAAATCCAATTCAACAAGAATTTAGTTTAGTTTTAAGCGAAAATAAATTAGGTGTTTCTTTAGAGGATGCTTTTACAAATCTTTCTTCAAGAATTAAGACAGATGATGTTGAGATGTTTGTGACTTCCGTCAATATTTTGAAAGAAACTGGAGGTAATCTTGCAGAAACATTTGATACAATTGTTAGTACGATTAGAGAAAGAATTAAAGTTGAGAACAAAATTAGCGCGTTAACAGCTCAAGGGTTTTATCAAGGTGTATTTGTTATGATGATCCCACCTATATTAGCTGGAGTGTTTTATCAAACAGATCCAGACTTTATGAGACCTCTCTATACAACTCCTGTTGGATGGATTATCATTATGGGTATAATTTTATTGGAAGTTGTAGGATTTTTTGTCATTATGAAAATAGTGAAAATTGATGTTTAATTGATTAAACTGTTTTTTGGGGGATATATGAATAGTCGCAAAAGCAGAGTTATTTTTTATTGGATTTTTTTTGCGATTACTATCGCTTTTTCATTCCAAATTCAAGCAAGTGTAAGCTTGAAAAATGGAAATTTTTTTATAGGATATACAGACATAGTTTATTCAGGTGGATTTGAGCCTAAAATTGATAGAATTTATAATTCAAAGACTCCTTACAAAGGGATGTTTGGATGGGGTTGGGGAAATGAGTATGAATGCTATTTGACAGTTTCTGTGGATGGCAGTGTAATTGTGCATGAGTACGGGAGTGGAGCAGAAAATCGTTTTACTCCATTGGTCTATAAAGCAGATGAATTAAATCGATCGGTAGAAGAAATTGTTAAAATAGCTCAAAAGTTAGGAGTTGCTGGTGATGCAGTTGCTCTCAATTCTTATCGAGATCGTTTAAAAAAAGATGCTAATTTTAGAAATATTGAATGGGAGAAGTTTCGTTCTCAAGGCAAGATTCAACCTAGACAGCTAGCTACTGGAACTCAGCTTCGTTCAAATCGTTTTAGCTATCAATATTTGACAAAAATTGTTGGTGGTTATATTCGAAATTTTGACTCTGGAAAACTTGAAAAATTTGATGATGCAGGAAAACTCCAAAAAATATCAGATAAAAATGGGAATTTCATCCAACTGTCATATGGAAAAGATGGGCATATTCAAAAAATAGTTGATAACTTTAATAGAAAAATTTTTCTCGAGTATGACAATCGAGGTTTGCTTAAGAAAATTGAAGGTGAGAACTCAAAGAAAGCTGAATATCAGTATAATTCACTGGCTGAGCTAATTCGGAGTCAAGACGCAGATGGTCATATTTATGAATATAAATATGATACCGAAGGGCATCATAATCTGATTTTTATTGGGTATTCGGACAAAACGACTCAGTTAATGACTTACTATCGTTTAAATCAAAATGAAAATATTAAAAGCGTAAAAGATAGAGATGGAACTTTATCAGAATACATCTATAAGACAGGCTCTGCTGCAGGTAGTCATTCTGAAATTGAAGTGACTATGAAAACTTCAGATGGAAAAATAATTTCAAAAAGTCAATATGAGTATTTTTCTAAAAGAAAACATGATGGTGAAGAGTGGACTGAGAAAATGGTTACCACTTTAGATGGTCAGCGAACAGAGACTGTTTACAATGAAGCATTTGGACTTCCTGTTAGAATTCAAAAAGATGATGAGATTACAACATTTGATTATGATCAGAAAGGGCATGTTAAAAGAAAAGAAACTCCGTCGGAAGTTACTGAGCTTACTTACGACTCTCAAGCTGGAAAAGTTAGCAAAGTTTCTCGGTATTTCAAAGCAGATCGAAAAAAAATAATGTGGGCTCAATTTGATTATGATAAAAAATATAATCTTATTTTCGCAAAAAATTCTGAAGGGAAAAAAGTTAAAATTATTTATGATTCAAGCGGAAGAATTTTAACACTTATTGATCAAGATAAAAAACAGATATCATTTAAATACAATGAAAATTCAAAGCCTATTCAAATTACAGATCCTTCTTTAGGGACAATTTCAGTGACTTATACAAACAGCGGAGAAATTAAAAAAGTAGAAAGCCCAGCAGGAAGAAAAATCGCTTTTCAGGTGACTTCTGCTTTTCAAAATCTATTGGAGATTATTCGTCCTGCTGGAGTCAATCTGTCTTTTTAGTGTAGAGATTCAGAGGGGGCGTTTAAGGTTTTTAAGATTGAATCAGTTTTAAAAAATTCATTCATAATATCTAGAGTTTCACAGGATTCTGATGTGTTCTCCGCCCAGCACTTTCTCCCTCTTTCTTGAAGGAGTTCGAATGCTTTTTGGTAAGTGCATAAGTTGCATTCTGATTTAATTATTATTTCTGTTGGAAATTCTTGAGAAATTGTGCTGGTTATTTTAGTTGATCGATTTATTTGATTCAAAACAAATACGGAGTTATTGTATATTTTTTCAATTTTGCTAGCATGTATTTCGTTCTTCTTAAGATCCTCCTTGGGTTCTATAGGGGGCTCGAAAGAAGATCCCGATTGATTTAAAATTTTTTCAATAGGAAGAGTTTTAAATAAAGTGGGAGTACCTTGAAGTCTGTAGAGAAGCTCTTGAGGTCCGTTTTTCATCATTTGAAGAGCTTCGTTGATATGAAACTTTGATCGATCAAAGGTATTTGATGTGACCTGATGGATTGGGATAATTTTATTGTTTTCAAAATAAAAAGCATAAGCTTCAAGTTCTTTTCTGAGTAGAGCTATTTCTAGAATTCGAGTTACTTCTTTTGTAGTCGTTCCTTCCTGTGTTAGAGTTTTTGGATCAAGATCACTTAAGGTGCTTTTAAATAGTTCTTTGATTTCTGATGAAACCCCATGGAAAGTCATGAGTAAGAAAATAGAGACTGTTTTGTGCTGCTCTGTTACAATTTCTGGTCCACAGGTTTGTGAAAGCTCTTTTACTGAAAGATTATGGTATTCATGTCTTAGGAATAGATTTTTAAGAAAATCTAACTCCATTTTTTGTTGAGCAGCAACGAGCCAGGTAAGACTCTCTCGGTTAGATAACGGTTTGTAATTAAAGAGTATTTTGCTTGGGCCCTGGTGAACCTGGTGAAATAGATAATAAGCATCCATGAGAGATGAAAATCCTAATTCTCGATTGAGATCCGCCTGTGACTCGATTACTTTCGAAGTGTAGGAGAAGGTATTGTAAAATTGACTTTTAAAATGACGGAACTCATAACAATTCGGGTAAGATTGATTCGGGTTTTTCACGTTTAATCCATATCCTAGAGCTGGTTTTATTTCGGGGTGGAACTGGTGCTGAAAAGCTTCTGAAGAATACGGAATTAAAATAAACGAAATAAATAAATGAAAACAAAAGAAGTGAATTGGCTTTAAAATCATGCTTGTCTCCACTAAAAGAATTTTTCCAAATTGATTGAACAGTGAGGAAAGCATAATAGCATAAAATCAATTTGATTAAACTATTTTTTAGGATGAGTTGACATGAAGAAGTAAAGTGCTGTAAAATTAAATAAAATCTAAATCTGGGGGTATAAAAAAATGATCACATTCAAGAATTTAAAAAAATCAATAAATTTAATCGCGTTAGGTTTTGTTCTGGGTGGATTTTTAGGGATAAGCTACTTGCCGATTGCAAATGCAGCAGATCAAACTGGAGAAACTGAATGTAAGGAATGTGAAAAGATAGCAAACACTAATAATCCAGATTTAAAGAAGCCTGAGATTACGTCTATTGAGGAAGCTAAGGAAGTACTATTTCAAGAATCAAAAGCCCAAGGTGCTAACAAGCAGTAAGCACAATTCCTTAGTTTTGTGCTCTACAAAATAAAGCTTGTTGTTAGTGACTTTCATCTTTCACTCGGAAAGTGGCTCAAAAGTGGTCGAAAAAATCCTTTAGAGGATTTTCATGAAGATGATCGATTTCAGGAGTTCCTTGAGTTTTATAGTACTGGGAGCTATGAGCACTATGATGTTGAATTGGTGATTAATGGGGATTTTTTTGATCCTCTGGCTGTTATTCCCATTCCTGAAAAAAAGATGTCAGTCGATGTATTAGAGTTTCCTTTAGAAGTAGAAGAACCTGCTGCTGTTTTGAAATTTCAGTCGATTCTTGAAGGGCATCCAATTGTTTTTAATGCTCTTCAACTTTTTTTAAAGCGAGGCAAGAAAATTGTATTTCGTTGGGGGAATCATGATGCGGCTTTGCTTTGGCCGCAGGTTCAATCATTGATTGTTGAAAGACTGAATCCACAGAGTCCAGACCAAGTTCAATTTCAAAAAGATCGATATATTTTTGATCGGATATGTATTGATCATGGGCATCAGTACGAAGTGATTAATCATTTTGATGAAAAAAATTTGTTTATTGAGCGTAAAACAAAGCAAGGGATTAAGAAAATTCAAAATTTACCTTTTGGTAGCTTTTTTGTTCTTGGATTTGTCAATCGTGTCAAACTCCAGCGAAGCTATATTAATCAAGTTCAGCCTTTTAGGCTCTACATTCGTTTATCCTTGCTCTTAGAGCCTATGTTTTTCCTAATGAATGGAATTTATGCTGCTTGGTTTTTTATTAAAATGAGATTTATTTCTCATCCTATGAGGTTTGCTCGTTTAAGAAAGACTTTTCTTCTCATTCTTGAGATTTTTCATCGACCCTCCCTAGAAGAAATGGTTGAATCGCAGTTGACTGATCCTGATCGGGATCATTTAGCCTTTGATATCGTGATTTTGGGTCATAATCACCAAGCTGCTTCCCGGATCTTTCCGGGTGGAAAACAGTATATCAATACAGGGACATGGATTCCCATTACTAGTTTAGATATGTCGACTTTGGGACATAAAATTCTCAGAACCTATGCTTTTATCGAGTACGTTGATGGAAAAGCCCAAGCTAGTCTTAAAATTTGGAATGGACGACCTCACGTGACTGAAGACTTTGCCTAGTCAATTTATAAAATTTGTGCACACAGGCTGCTTTTGATCCAGGAGCTTTTTACATTCGAAAAACTCCAAACTGGGTATTTTTGATTGGAGCATGATGGCAAGCCGATAGAGATAGAGATAAAGTTTCTCGAGTCTTCCAAGGAATTAAAATTCCGTCATCCCAAAGTCGTGAAGTGCTCGTATATGGACTTCCTTCTCGTTCATACTGCTGTTGAATGGGTTTCTGGATGCTTTCGATTTCCTGGGGAGTGAGGGTTTTTCCTTGAGCTTCAAGTTGTTCAATTTTAACTTGGGACAGAACTTGTGCTGCTTGTTCTCCTCCCATGACGGAGATTCTGGAGTTTGGCCACATCCATAAAAAGCGGGGTTGGTAAGCCCTACCGCACATTCCATAGTTACCAGCTCCATAGCTTCCACCTACAACCAAGGTGAACTTAGGGACGTTTGCATTGGCCACGGCTGTTACCATTTTGGCTCCATCCTTAGCAATGCCTCCACTTTCATATTTTTTCCCCACCATGAAGCCTGTAATGTTTTGTAAAAATAAAAGCGGAATTTTTCTTTGAGTACAAAGTTCAATGAAATGAGTTGCTTTTAAAGCGCTTTCGCTCAATAAAACTCCATTATTTCCTAAAATTCCAATCGGATAACCCCAAATATGAGAAAAACCACAAACGAGAGTGGTTCCATAAAGCGCTTTAAACTCCTGAAACTGAGAGCCGTCAACAACTCTGGCGATGATTTCTCGGATATCGAAGGATTTTCTAGGGTCAGTTGGAATAATCCCAGCAATTTCTTCTGGGTCGTAAAGAGGGTCTATGACGGGTTTTCTTTTGATTTCTAAAGGTTTTTTTGAATTGAGGTGGGCAATAATATTTCTCGTGATTTCAAGAGCATGCACATCATTCTCGGCAAGATGGTCACAAACTCCTGAGATTCGACAGTGAACATCTCCACCCCCTAATTGTTCAGCAGTGACAATCTCCCCCGTAGCAGCTTTAACTAAGGGAGGGCCTCCTAAGAAGATGGTGCCCTGATTTTTAACGATAATTGTTTCGTTGGACATGGCTGGAACGTAGGCTCCGCCTGCTGTACAAGAGCCCATCACCACTGCAATTTGTGGAATGCCTAGAGCAGACATTTGGGCTTGGTTATAAAAGATTCTACCAAAGTGCTCTCGGTCAGGAAAAACCTCAGATTGCATGGGGAGAAAAGCTCCTCCAGAGTCGACTAGATAAATGCAAGGTAAGTGGTTTTCTTGGGCAATTTCTTGAGCTCTAAGGTGTTTTTTTACAGTGAGAGGGAAGTAAGTTCCTCCTTTTACAGTGGCATCATTAGCGATGATCACGACTTCTTGACCCTCGACTAAGCCCATTCCAGTAATGATTCCTGCGCAAGGAGCTGTTCCATCATAAGCTTCTATTGCAGCTAACGGTGATAGTTCTAAGAAAATTGTCCCTGGATCTATTAGTTTTTTAATTCTGTCTCTGGCGAAGAGTTTTCCTCGCTTTTCATGTTTGGCTCTGGCTGCTAGCCCCCCTCCTTGTCTAACTTGAGCAATCTTTGCTTCAAGTTCAGAGGCGAGTTGATGATTTTGAGCTGTATTTTTTTTAAATTCTTCAGAGCTTGTTTTAATTTGGGATTGGATCACTGGCATGTTTGGGTCTTATCCGTTCTTCTTCGAGCTCCTCCCCTAGAAAATAAAGAACTTTCTGGGAGAGGAGCCTAGAAGATGATATGAACTCGGGCTAATTATCGAGATGAGCTCGAGCTGTCTTTTTTGCTCCTTTGCCGGATTTTTTTTCATGATCTTTCATCCAGCCCTTATAAAGTTTTTCGTCTAAGGGAAGATTAGCTGGCAATCCAAAGGCAGAGCAGAATTTGAGCCATGGAATCAAGGTTGGCATCATTGCTAGGTTTTCAATTTTGGACAGCGCAGACTGTGAGATTCCAAGCTCTCCGGCTAGTTCGATTTGCGTTAGATCCCTGGACAGCCTCTCGTCTCGAATAATGTGACAAGTTCTGTTGGAAATTTCGCGCGTGTTGAATGATTTCATTTGTTGTATTCCTCCTACATAATTTAATGTGATCAAGTTCTGCTGCAACCCGAGTCATATGTCAAATAAAAAAATATGATAGATAGCATACCTTTCTTTAATTTATTATGCTAAGTAGCTTGTATTCCAAGTGCAGAAAGGCATAAACATACTTTAAAAGGGATATTATGCAATATCGAACGCTAAAAGTTTTTTTTGATGCACAGGGGGTTTTAAGGGTTGTTTTGAGTCGTCCTGAGATTCGTAATGCATTTGATTCGATAATGATCAGTGAGCTTACTGAGGTTTTTACTACAGATGCTTTAAAATCAGAAGTTCGCGCAGTTGTTCTGAGTGGGGAAGGAAGTACTTTTTGTGCTGGAGGAGACTTAAACTGGATGAGACAAGGAGCTCAGTCTAGCTATGAGGAAAACCTTCAGGATACTCGAAAACTCACTCAGATGTTTGCAGCTTTAAATGAGTGTCCTAAACTTGTTTTGGGAGCCGTGCAGGGTGCTGCTATTGGAGGTGGGGTTGGGTTAGTCAGTGTCTGTGATGTGGTTATTGCAGTGGCTAACACTCAGTTTAGTTTGAGTGAAGTGAGATTGGGAATTGTTCCTGCTTGTATTGGTCCATTTGTTATTTCTAAAATTGGAGCTTCCCATTCTAGGGCACTTTTTATGAGTGCTGAGAGATTTGAAGCACATCGAGCTCAGGAAGTAGGTTTAGTTCATCGGGTTGTTGCTGATGTTTCTTTGTTGGAACCGGCTGTGAAAGAAACACTAAAAAATATTCTTCAGTGTAGTCCTAACGCTCTGTCTGTGGCTAAGCGATTAGTTTTAGATCTCTCTTGGCCAGAACGGCGTTCACAGTTTCCGGATTGCTTGGAGTACGTTGCCAAAACATTAGCTGACCTGAGAGTTTCAAAAGAAGGGCAAGAAGGGGTTTGTGCTTTTTTAGAAAAGCGTAGGCCTTCTTGGTTCGGCCATGAATAAAAAAGTTTTAGTGGCGAACCGCTCTGAAATTGCTTGCCGTATTTTTCAGACTTGCCGAGAAATGGGTCTTTCGACTGTAGCTATTGTAGCCCCAGGAGATGAAGATGCTCGTCATCTGACTTATGCAGATGAGGTGAAAAAGGTCTCTAGCTACCTAGATATTACCTCTGTTGTCAGGGCAGCACAGGAATCTAAAGTTCATTTTGTTCATCCTGGATATGGTTTTTTATCAGAGAGACCTGCTTTTGCACGGGCTGTAGAGAGTGCAGGCTTCATTTTTATAGGACCTCGACCTGCAACCCTGGAGCTGATGGGCGGTAAGATTACGGCTAAGGAGCTTGCCGTGAGTCAAAAAGTTCCTACCCTGCCTTGGGTGAGGGTCGAGAGAGGTCAAGATATTAGTTTAGCAGCAAAAAAAATAGGATTTCCCCTTTTATTAAAAGCCTCAGCAGGCGGAGGGGGTAAAGGAATGAGGCGAGTCAGCTCTTCAGATGAGTTGTTGAGCTTTGCAGAGAGTGCTAGTTTGGAGGCCATCACAGCTTTTGGAGATGGGACTCTTTTCCTAGAGAAATGTTTACATCAACCTCGACACATTGAAGTTCAAGTTTTTGGAGATGGTGAAGGAGGAGGAATTCATCTCCATGACCGGGAATGCTCTTTACAGCGACGACATCAGAAAATTTGGGAAGAAGCAAGAGCACCTCATCTTTCACAAAGTATACGTGAGGGGCTCTTTGATGAAGCTCTGAAGCTGGTTCGAGCCACTCATTATCGAAGTGCTGGGACCGTTGAATTTATTCTTGATGAATCAGGTCAGTATTATTTTCTTGAGATGAATACTCGACTACAGGTAGAGCATCCTGTGACTGAATTTGTGACAGGAGTGGATCTCGTTTGGGCACAGATAGTTCAAGCCCAAGGTGGCCAGAATATCTTCAATGAGTCTCCCTCCGCTCGTGGTCATGCCATTGAAGTTCGTCTTTATGCAGAAGATCCGGCCCAAGGATTTATTCCAACACCTGGGAAAATAAAAGTCCTTCGATGGCCAACTGGGGCTGGGATTCGAGTTGAAAGTGGAATTGAAGAAGGACAAGAGGTTGGAACTCAGTTTGATTCCATGTTAGGCAAATTGATCGTTCATGCTTCAACTCGTCAACAGGCTTTAGCAAGGCTTCGTTACGCCTTAGATGAGACGGTGATTCTAGGGATAGGATGCAATCAAAGTTATTTAAGATCGTTGGTGAATCATCCTCAAGTTAAAGAGGGGAAAGTTCATACCGGATTTTTGGAGAACGATTTTTCAAATTTTTCCTATTATCCCAGTCAAGAAGAACTGGACATTTTGGCTGCCGCAAGGGTGGAAGGATTTGGAAAACTCGGACCTCAAAAACACTCAGAAGCTGAAATTGATCCATCTCCGTGGTTTGCTTTTGCTAAGAATGGGGGGATGAAGTGAGTGAAATTTTAAAAATCTCAAGAAAAAATTGCGAAATCTCCTCTGAAAGAAACCAGGGCTGGTTTTTTGAAAGGAGGCCAGGAGGGTGGGTTGTTGCAGAATCTAAGGAGGGGAGGAGAAAGAGATTTCAATGGGTAGAGCAGGAT
>CAIZRG010000016.1 GCA_903935335.1 Oligoflexia bacterium | reverse complement strand
TCCGGATTAATGAAATTGACCGGTTCCCACCCATGAAATCACCCGGTTCCGCGAATTTGAAATCAAGAGGTCCCGGTTAAGTGAAATTTTGCAGGATCGTCACCAGCTCTAGAAGGTCGAATACTAACCATAGGAAGTCAGATGGCATTTTTCCATAACCCAAGTCACGAACTTGATTTTGAGCGAACTTGGACCGAATTCCAACGAATTTTCGATTAAAGTATAAATCCACGTTGTTGTCGTGGCGCTGATTGGGCTTTTGATCTCAACTTCATTGAGCCCAAGCTCAACCTTCTTAAGCTACATTATGAAGCGATGTTTTATCAATTAACCTTACGAAAGAAGTCTTCCAGCTTCATGGCGTGGATGTGAGAGAAAAATCTATTCTTAAAATAGAATTAAAACTTCAGATTCCATCTTCAATGGTTCAATTGGGAGATGGCACGCTTCGTTTCTCATATAAGCATGGTATTATCGAATACGCAGAAATCATCTTGGACAGAGCCGCTCACCCCTACGAATTCCTTTATAAAAGCTCGGCAGAAAACCTGATTTTTATGAACGTCCCCTTGACTGGCAGAGCGGAAGTACCTGCTCCTGATAAAATACTACAGCCGGGACAGAAATTTATTGAAATGGGGTTCTTAAAAGAAAAGGCAGACTCTATTCTTTGGGTTGAAATTTCTTACATTCATAACACCACCGAATATCGACAACGATTCTACTATCTTCCGTTTAGAGGTCCTGGAATCAAGCCTGACACAATCCTCATGCTGCGAGCTGAGGCACAAATCAGTTCCAGAGATGTTGTATTTAAAGCGTCAGAAAGGATTCCAGAGTCTTCCCAAAGTTTCTAAAAAAGCAGCCTAAAACAGAACTTACAAGTGTCCAGATTGTATCCCGCCAGTTGAAGCGGCCCTCCTGACCGCATCGATTGAAACAACTGGCCGGGAAGAAAAACACCCCAGATCTTTGGAAAAAATTGAGTCCTTGGACCTCAGGCTTAAAAAATTCGAAAACCTAATAGTAGTTGACAACCACTAGCGTATATACCTCAAGTCGATTATAAGCCGCATCTTTATTCACGATAATAACAGTTATCGCGAATTAAAAAAATGAATGACATCTTTAGCAATATTTTTTGGAACCAAAAAAGGGTTTGTGCATAGGTTCTACTATGTTAGTAATGGTGAAACTTATGAAATCACTTGTATTATCTATCGGCGCTCTGGCCCTACTTTTTTTCCTTTCAGGATGCACAACGGGTACACATTCCAATCTCAGGCCTGCGGACACCCTTAAAAAAGGGCAGTTTGAAGCGTCTGCCGCGTTACCTGCAACCTCACGCTGCATTCCTAATTTTGTCCTAGCCAGAGTGGACTACGGGCTTTTTGAGAAAATTGAACTCAACGGAAAGCTGGAATACGGGGCAACCCTTATCGGAGGACGCTGGGGAATCTTTTCATCCGATGAAGATGGTTTCGCTCTATCTCTGGGATTACAGGCAGGGTCAGCCGTAGATTTGACCCAGCAAGATCCTCGTTTTTCTTACTACTATTATGATGGGGGCGTTTGGGTTCCTAGCATTACCATTGGGAAGAAGATGCCATCATTCGAGCCTTATTTTTCGTATCAAGCATTTCTGAGTTACAAGACCAGATATCAAACTGGAGTTTACAAAATAGGGTCTCGTGCTCATTTATTTAACTCGAATGAAAATAATCCTATGAAAGGACTCTTTCTAACAGGCGAGGTAGGATATGCCCAACACCAGATGACAGACAGCAGTTTTCTTTACTTACCAGAAGGAGCTTTGGGTTTATCGTTTCAATTCTAGAATTATCCGCTCACTTGATGGATAAAAAAGTACACTGATGCTGAGTTGGCAAAAGAGGATAGCAGTACCTTCACCCCCCTCGCCCGCTGGTCCCGATTGCAGCACCCTCCCAACCAGTTTTTAAAAAATACTGAAGCCATGTGCCGCCGATCGAAGTGAAGTTTATCCATTTCATTATCATTTCGCCTTACACTACATAAATTCAAAAGATCCTACGTTGTTAACATATAAACAAAGTAAAAATGCTATACATGTAGCCGTTTTTGATTTAACACTAAAGACTTTAAGATTTATCGCGAACAAAAATCGCTCAAAACACTACTTTCATTTTTACAGTTAATTTTTTCTATTTTTTAAGAAGGGATGAGCAAAATACGTCAAAATACTCGGATAAATACTTCTTATCTCTAAATCAAAGATCGTCTTGTAATATAAATGAAAGACTTTCTCACTCCAGAATACATATTATATGTTTAATAAAACTTATTTGAGAGTTGGCGCTTATCAAGGAAGGATTCTCGAAAGATCTTTTGAGAAATCTCTTCAGAAAATCCTAGAAATTCTCAAATTTTTGATCAATTCGGCCTAGACATATTTTGCATGCCGGAGTCGTATTTACATGGATATTTAGATCATGCAAGTGAGGCAAAAAAATATTCGATTGATTTTTCGATTGATTTATCGAGCGATGAATTTACGGAGTTGTGCCGACGATTCTCTCCATTTCAAACAACCCTTCTTTTAGGTCTAAATGAACGTGAGGCAAAGGAGCTAAAATTTCTAAGATCTTTCGAATTGACCTGGATGTGTTTCCCTGGTTTCAGGAGGAAGCTGAACGGACTGGTATTCCTTATCAAACATTGTTGAATGCAAAACTAAGGGAAGCCATGAACCTTCCTAATCAGGTTCGGGAAATGGTTCGAGAGATAGTTCGAGAAAAGGCAGAGAAAAAATCTTCTTAGCTATAATGGATTCGGCACCCATAGGATAAATGAGTTTTTATTCTTTTACGATTACATCAATTTGAGCACCACTGCTCAATTTCTGAGCACCCACTCGCAATTTTATTGATATTTTAAATTAAACTCTGAAACGAGTTTAATTTTTATTTTTCGAAAATCTCTCTCAATTATGGGGTTTAAGCCAAATTCAGTGGTAGAGACTCGGGTATCCATCCGCTCGTTTAAACACTCTCTTCTGAACAACGATTAATCAGCAACAATCTGACAGTCCACAAGAGTTTGCCTGAGAGCCTTGATCGAGGCTCGTCTAATCGGGTTAGCTTTCAAATCCAGTACTTTCAACTGAGCCATTCCTTCGAAAGAGGCGGCTCCGACATCTCTAATTTTGTTCGCAAACAGATTCAGTTTTTGCAACTCAGGCAGTTCTTTGAATGAGGCGCCTCCGGTTAATCGAATCTCGTTATTGCTCAGATCCAGGACTTGTAGCTTAGGCAGTCCTTTGAGAGATTCGACTCCGGCATCTCCAATGCCACACCCGATCAGAGTCAGTTCTTTCAACTCAGCCATTCCTTCGAAAGAAGCGGCTCCGGCATCTCCAATGTTGTTCCCATGCAGATTCAGTTTTTGCAACTCAGGCAGTTCTTTGAATGAGGCGCCTCCGGTTAATCGAATCTCGTTATCACTCAGATCCAGTTCTTTCAACTTCTGCAGTTGTTTGAGTGAGGCGACTCCGGTATCTCCAATTTTGTTCAAACCCAGATCCAGGATTTGCAACTCACGCAGTTCTTTAAGAGAGGCGGCTCCCGCATCTCCAATGTTGTTATAAGCCAGATTCAGTTTTTTTATATTAGGAAAAGACTCCTGAATAAAGGCTACTAACTCTGTTAAGCCTTCATCTGTTAAATCTAAATGATATAAATCAAGTGATTCAAGTGCTTGATGCTTTTCACCTTGAGGTACATTTTTTAATAAACTAGCACGCAAATTAGCTATAATCTTAGCTGCAGACAGATCAACTAAAGTATCACGGTTCACTCGAATAGTCGGCACTCCTTGAGGGACTAATTTGTTGTATTTCTGAGACACTTGCAAAAGAGAAATCCAAGAATTTTGATCTAAAAATCCAACCATATTTTTTATAGCGTCATCCGGAACCTCATCAAATCCTGCTTTTGATAAACAAGGAAATGAGATTAAATCTAAACAAATAAAGGATAAACAACAAAAATAATTAAACAGTTTCATTTGGGTGATAAATATCAAATCAGTACTCAAAAATCAATAAATTTTCTCTTTTATTGTTTAAAATATTTCATAAGCTGAAGATCTAGACTCATCCATTTTATTCTGTCTGTGTTTCCAGTCACTTAACCCAAGCTCCACTTTCAGCTTTTTGAAATCCTTAGCCGTCATTCTATCTAGTCCGATGACATTCGCGGCAGCTTTGGCGTACACCCGGCAATCGAGCGCGTGATTATCCGGTCTCGTTTTTTCCCAGATATAACGAGAGTATCCCCTCTCACTGATTTTGTAATCAGTTGCTCAGCGGTGAGTTGCTTGAAATATTCACCTAAATATTCAGGAAAGTGGCAGTATCCTGGAGGGTAGGAATCACCATCCAGAAGCTTCTCGAGCTTTAACCAAGAAAAAAATTCGCCCTTGAGGAGATTGACTCAGACGGGCCAGACTTTAATTCCTCGTGTGATTCGTCTTCCTCCTAAGTGGACATCCACGGCCGTGGATTGACCTAATTAAAAGTGAGTCGTAGAAATACCATTGATCGCCATGACTCGGTTCTGGGCCTTCGTGCGGACGTAAGAGTAGACCCGGTTCGTACTGTAGCCTGAGTCAATGGCGCACATGAAAAGTGAGATTTCAAGACCATTAGAAAGCTTCCAACTCGAATCCAAGATTTCATTCAACTTCCTCCAAGGCTCATCGGTCATGGTATTGCCCGTTAAATATCGGTAATCCAAAGAGTAGCTCGATTTATCTTCACACCATCCGACTAACTCCATGTAAATCCACCTTCTGCACGTCCACTCGAGCCGTCAAGAGAAGTACTCCTTGAGGAACGCTATTCATGGCATAGAGCTCTCTTCGGTCATAGAGCTTCTTCCAATTCAAATGCATTTTCTTAGGTGACTTTATGACTCGTAATCCAAAATGACGCTCACTCCAATCCGGATTGCAATTCCCAGTGCTCTATGAAGTTCACTTTTTCTGGGCCTCTATTAGTCATAGTCAGCCATAAATCATTTTTAAATGGGATACGGTGGACAATCTTTTCTTCTTTGATTTCCATCCAGTTTGCCTCATTCACCTTATCATACATCCGGTAGCGCAAGATTAACCATGTTCAAGCGTAAGCGTCAAAATGACGCAACGGAGGATATGGGAACGGCAGACATGGGAATCATCAAACTGGAAGTGAGCTTACCTGAGGCAGTGAAGGCAATTGAAGAGTTTAAGAAAAATCGGTTTCGAGCTTTAGAAGCGATAGGAGCTGAAATCCGAGAAGTGGTATCAGGTGTAGTCAATCAGCTCCTGCACACCGAGATGACTCTCTTTCTTGGGAAGTCTGATCAAACAGGCAACAAGAGAAACGGCTACGAGGAGAGGAATTATGCTCTTAAGGGGGTAGGATCTATTCAGTTGAGAATGCCAACTGACCGGAGGAGAGAGTTTAAAAGTTCGATCATCCCGCACATGGATGAAACCCATCGGATGTCAATATCTTAGGAATCGAGCCTGGGACAAAGGATAACGTTGATTCGTGGACGGCGGTTTTTTCAGAACTCAGGTGCCGTGGGTTGGATATGAATGCAGTTCGGGTAGGAGTTATGGATGGATTGCCAGGACTTGAAAAACTTTTTAAGGAAACTCTAGGAGAGATGACTCTTCAAGTTCTTGTGGCTTTTACAGCTCTCAGGTTGGAATGGGGATGGCACAGAACCCCTGTGAACGTCTCTCGTTTGATTGGACTATCATGAGTAAGGCAAAATCAGATTGAATCCAACTAGAACCTTTCCCCTCTGTGATTTTGCAAAAAGCACGTCAAACCCCTGCATGAGTTTCTCAGAGTCGATCTTATCCAGAATGTCCCTCATTTGCGTGTCCGATGGAGTTTTACTCAAATGAAAGAGATGTCTCAGATTATGGGCAATGGCTCCATCTGCTCGATCCTGATCAAACTGAAGGAGTGATGGAAACTTAAGGGAAAACATTGCGCACCCCGAAAGCAAAACACTGGGTATCGGAATCTCTGTATTTCCTTTGCCTGCAAGCGGATCCTCGATTCCTAAAAAAAGTTCTTTAAACTGAGCCATAACCCAGGTGCCGATAGTCCTCTTTAAGTACGATTTAATGTCTATAGATTGTTCAATTTTGGTGCATAAGAAAGGGGATTTGAAAACCCCCCGACTTTCAAAAAGCGAATGGAACAATAAATCAAAATTTATTAGTAATTTCAAAGGACGATTTTCCCTTTGAGGGGTTGAAACTCGCATTCGAGTAATTTCTTAAATTTATAAAGCTGCTCATCTGAGGCGATTTTCACAAAATCATGGATTCGTCTAAGGCGCTCTACTTGTTCTTGTATATGCCGGTATTTGCTCAAGTTCTTGTTAATAGGAGGAATTTGAGAATAAAAAATTCTGCCAAGCCAGCTTGTCCAACTCACCGCAGTGTTTTGGGTAAGCATCTTTTCCTTTTCTTTTTTGAGATCAGATTCATAAGTTAACAGCTTTTTGCTGACATCTGATTTCATTTTTAAATAGATAGGATTAATTAGTTCAAGAATATCTATGATTGTACGATTTCTTTTTTGAATACTGTGATCCACCCATTCGAAATCCTCAAGATCTACTGCGTTAACCATAGAGTGTTCTTCTGGAGTGGACGACATAAACTGACTTAGTCCCTCCAATTTAAAATTCAACTCAGAGAGAAATTTTTCATGTTCCTCATGGCTTAGTTCGGCAGCATAGGGATTCCTATCTTGAACATTATAGGCCCCCTCTTGGAGACAAGCATTTACATAGGCCATAGAAGAGGTAGTGCCACGAGCATTATTTCTTCCACCATCGAAACTTAACCCAGATTCATGAGCGCTCCATAAACTTACCTCGGGTTCATAGAATTGACCCCAAAACCCAAAAAAGCTATTGTAGTCATTTGTATCTCCGAATTTACTATTATGAGTTCGTAAAACACTTAAAAAATCGGTTTGAGTTGCAGAACACACATTTGGTGAAAAAAATGAAATGTGGTGCAAACCACCAGCAAAGCAATAAGTTCCCACTATTTTCACTGAATTGGATACCGGGATATACTGTTTTATCAAACCCATAAGCTCTTCATGCGATAGAGTTGGAACAGGTTTTAAATAAGGCTCAGATTTATCGCGATAAAGAACAATTTTGATATTCCAATTTTCATCATTTAATTTTGGTTCTTCCCCATGACCGGTGATGAAAATCATAACTTGTTCATCAGGAAGAATACCTTCTAAAGCTACTCTTAAACCAGCTTCAACGCTCTCTTTTGAAGTAGCAGGGAAAATACGATCCTGTGGTACGAAACCATCTTTATAATCCATTCCCCAAGATCCATTTGTTGCAGCAACATAGACTTCATATGAAGAGCGTTTTAGTGCTACATAGGCCTGGGAACTACCATGTCGGTAGCTTCTTGCGCAAGTGTCTTCAGTTCCCCCTCCTGATAGAATAAAAGCTCTATTTGCGGATTGTCCATATTGTAGAATGAACAGATTTAAAATAGAAACCATTATTATTATTGATTTATTATAACTCATATCTTAACTTTCTAAATTAAAAAAACATATTCTTAAATAAGTTAAATAACTTAAACATAAATAGCGAATCGCTTCGTGTTTAAGTTCACCAAGACGCGGTGTTCAAGTGAATAGGCATGAGAAGGAAGAACAGTGAAAACAATCTGTAAATCTACTGCTGGGTCTCCAAAATGGACATCACCCCAATCAATAATCCCAGTGAATTTTTTATTGGAGTCCATCAAAAATGGAAAATGAGAGTCTGGTTGCCCTTGAAAAACTAATTCAGGAACACAAAGGGGTAATCTGTGACGAATCTTTGGGAGAATTTTAGCTTTATTTGGAAATAACTCTACGGCAATTTTTCTTCTTGGAAAACGGAAAAGATATTCACCATTGACCTGTAATATGACATTGCCCCATCCTTCTCCTCTATATTGGATTTGTAAGGGAAGTAATTCAGGGAACTGACTTCCAATCACTTGTCTTGCAAGTTCAAGATCAATTCTGAGTTCAGCCTCCCATGGCTGCTTCTGATTTACCACAGTCAAACGCTCGCCTTTCTTTTATTTATTCCTAATTTAATTTATGAATAAAACCTAGCGATTTTCACCGCTATAGTAGCGCTAGGGTTTTTTAATCTGAAGCCTCGTTCTCATGAATCGTAAGTATCTGGAATGACTTGATTTTGACTTTTTCAATCAGCATGAGTCATTTCTGTTCAGCAATTCATGGGAAGACAATCAAGTTAGTTTTCCCGGACCCTTTAATCAGTTTGATAGGGTCAATCACAATATGTCAATCCTCCAAAATTATATTTTTGTACCGGTCATTTTCATTCGTCAGCTATTGGCTAGTGTCAGTTAAATTTACTGATCCAGCGGCATGAGAAAAAGAAAACTAAAGACATAACGAATTAACTTTGTCTTTCTTTTTCTTCTTAGTTCCATTACATTTCTGGAGAGGAAAAATCCATGGCAGTAAAAAAGAAGAATCAAAAACCTCCCGCTAAGAAGAAAGCAACAAAGGTTCTAAAAGCTAAAGCTCCAAACAAAAATCAAACTAAAAAGAAAGTAAAAACAGCTAAAAAAAAATAAGCACTCCAACACAATCGCCCATGACTCAGAGGATCTGCAGAATTTCGTTGTTCAGGTCACCGGTTCAGAGCTGATGAATTGAGAGGGTCATTTAATGTTTGTAATTTCAGATGGGGAATCAATAAGAAATTCTGGATTAAAAGATTGCAATAATTTTTTTGTATTATAACCCCAAGCAACAGAAATAATGGGAATTCCAGCCTCTTTTGAAGCTTCAATGTCTCGTGTTTCATCGCCAACATAGACGGCTGTGGTTTTATCAATATTATATTCATCTAACAATTTGTTAATATGAAATGCTTTTCCAAAAAGACTGCTTCCAGAGAAAACCGCATCAAATACCTCTATTTTATTTTCTTTTAAAAAGATTTTAACATTTTCTTCAGAGTTGCTCGTCAAAATGAAAAGCTTATTATTTCTATTTTTTAATGATAGAAGTGCTTTCCTAACTCCATCAAAAGGTTTTAAAGTTTTAATTTCCTTGTTAAGCTGTTTCCTTATTTTTTTAATAATGAAAGGCAATTTTAGTTTAGAAATTCCAAATGAAGTCAAAAGCTCCTGCATTGTTAAATTTTTCATTCCAGATATTTCTGACTTAGAGAAAGGTTTATATCCAAATTCGTCAGACAAGAAGTTAAACTGATTCATTACAGCTTCGAATGAGTCGCAAATTGTCCCATCAAAATCAAAGATGAAGTTATTTATTTTGCTAAAATCACCGTTAAAATTTTCTGATTTCTTAGGTTGATTTCTAATGAAAAAGGCAAATAAAAAAATTATTGATAAAAATAAAGCTGTAACAGATATTTTAGCAAACTTTTTGAATTCCATATTGTTCTCCAATTGATTCGGAAGCACAATCTCACGAACAGAATCGATTGACAGTTTCCAAAAAATGATCCAAATCAATCGGCTTTTTGATAACCGCTTGTGGCACCAGTGTATCAAGGTCCTCCTGTGTGATACGACCTGCGGTCATGAAAACAACTGGAATTTCGGCAAGCCTAGTGTTCTGAAGCTGTTCACGCCTGAAAACCCTACCGTTCATCACCGGCATCATCAGATCGAGTAGAATCAGACTGGGGTACAAAGTCTGAGATCCTAGATAGTTCAAAGCCTCTTGTCCATTAGATAAACTTACGACATGGAAACCTTCTTCCTGAAGAAACTCAACAATGATCTGCTGAATCATGCATTCATCTTCAATAAGAAGTATGCATTTATTAAGCAAAGCTGTTGATTCCATTTTTTCGGACTTCATCATTTTAAAATAACTTCCGAATAGTCCAGGTGTCTTGGAATCTCGACCATGAATTCTGAGCCTTTGCCAATCTCGCTCTTGACGCTAACCCTGCCACTCATCGCCTCAACGAGCTGTTTGGTGATCCAAAGCCCAAGACCAAGCCCATTAAAGCTATGTCCTTCTACAACCCGTTCAAATCTCTCGAAGATTCGCGTGATATTCTCATTGGCAATGCCGATGCCTCGGTCTTTTACTCGAATGAAGGCACTATTTGCATTAGCCTCTAAGGTCAGCTCAACAGGTTCCTTGCCTCCGTACTTCAAGGAATTCTTGATCAAATTGGTCACGACCTGACTGAGTCGAGTTGGGTCCCAGTTTCCAGTTACCTCAGGCTGTACCAAAACTCGGAGTTCTCGATTCTCCTTTTCAAACTCCTCTCGATGAGTATTAGCAACCTGAATGATTACATCGGTCAGGTTCAAAGCCTGGGTAACATCAAGCGAGAGCTTTCCCGCCGTAATCCTTGAAACATCAAGGAGTTTATCAACCAACTGATTCAGCCGAAAAGCCTGGTCTTCTACTACGCTAAGTTTCGGCAATACCCGGTCGCGGGGCAAATCACCCTTTGTCATTTTTGAGACTCTCAGCATTACCTGGATATGAAGTTGAAGTGCCGTGAGCGGGGTCTTAAGCTCATGCGAGGCCACTGAGAAAAAATCGTCTCTTGATTTTACTGCAAGCGTAAGCTCGGAGTTCAGATGCTTGATCTCATCGACTTTTCTAGCGATAATTTCCAGAATGGCGGCAGACCTAAGTTCGAGCGCGGCATTGACTTGCCAGGGCTGCCAAGGGTACGAGTTAAGATGTACGGATTCCTTCCATAGAGCAAAGGATTTTCTGGGGCTGATTTGATCCACCCCACTGTCGGTTACGATCGGTTTCTTCGGATCACCAGCCCAATTCACGATCTGAATAACTTCAGGTCGAAACCAGAGTATAAAATTCCCATGTGGTTTTGACAGTGAAACAGCAAGTAGTCCGCTAGCCACGCCCTTGAAAGCCTCAGCCTCTGGAATCTCTCGAGAAAGAGAGTGGGTGTGAAATTCCAACTCATCGCCAGGCTGGGCTTGAATCCAGTCAATCAACCTCCGTACTTGACCCAGATCGGGCGTTTGTCCTACGAGTTGAATTTCACCCTCATAACTGACCGCAGCTCCATTCGCCTCAGTCAATCTGAGCAATGATTCTGGGACAGAGATCAAACCACGAACCAAATGAATATGAGCGGACATGGCTTGGATCAAAGATGGCAAGCAGGCCTTTGTCAAATTCCTCTTTTCGATGTCTTCGCTTTCTGACTTTCTTGATATTTGCAATGAAATAATCTGGCCCAGAAATTCGCAGACGTTTCTGATCTCGTAGGGAATATGCTTAACGCTCTGGTACTGATGGCAGGCAATCAGCCCCCAGAGTACTCCGTCCTTCAGAACTGAAATTGACATTGAGGCACGGACTCCCATGTTCCTAAGATACTCGCAGTGCATCTTTGAAACGCTTCGAAGCACTGAGAAGCTTAGATCCAAGGGCGTACCAGTCAGGGGATTGGTACTAGGCAAAAGAGGTGAAGGAGTATAGGTTGCATCTGGAATGAGCCTCAGCCAGCTCTTTTCGTAAAGGACACGAGCCTGTTTCGGAATGTCTGAGGCTGGATAGTGGAGTCCCAAAAACGGCTCAAGATTTTCTTCGCGCGCCTCGGCTACCACCTCGCCATGACTATCCTCATGAAAGCGATAGATCATTACCCGATCAAAGCCGGTGAGTTGTTTGACCTCTGTAGCTGCCTGACTAAGTAGCTGGTTCAATCCGACTGAGCTTTGAAGCTGCGAAAGAGCCAGACGCGCCTGGTAATAAAATACTGAGATCGAATCCTGAGTCCGCTCGGGTGCATTTTCGAGCTCCAGTAGAAGCAGGCCCTGGGATCTATGGAGAATCCCATCTAATTGCAATGAGCCATTTTTAGTGGTGATCATGATGGCCAGGGGATGATTGATGTTCAGAAACAACTTGGTGAGATGGATCTCTTTTTGTAGCAGGGCAAAGCTCACTTCGGATAAATACTCACTGATGGGTGAAAGCAAAAGCTCCTTGGCCGAAGTACCCAGCAATACCTGGGCGTTCTCGCTGACCTGTACGATGGTTAGCTCGGGCTCCTGCAATACAAGGAGCACGCCATGTGGCTGAATGCTGCCTGGAATATGTATCTGCTCACGATCACAGTTTGTGAGATTTGTCTCGTTGAAATTGATCATTGCTGAAGCCACTTTCTGAAGCACTGAAAGGTTTGTAGCGCGCTAGCTATAACGGCTTGGGCATACATGGTGGAATCATTTGATCGCTTTTGAGACAGAGTCAGCGCATGGCAGAACTCTTTCCACATTTGGCCGGTATCTGCTCCATAAGGATCAAGAAAAGTTTTTTGTTTTTGCATTCTTTCCGGCATTCTTTCCGTTTCACGAAGCTGCATGAGCTCTGAACACGCCGTTCGAAGATGCCGGGTAATTAACTTCCCGCCAAGGGTTGAGCCCTCAAAAACGTAAAGACAACCCCAGGCCTGGGCTGGCGTAGCGATTGGTGGCAGCAAGTTGCACTCGGGCTGTTCATCAATACGCAATCCCAGCCACTCCAGCTCAGTAACGAGAAGTGGCGTACGCTGCCGTTTGGCAGTCCAATCGCACTGCTCCTTCATGAAAGGGTAAAGCTTGAGCTCGAGCGGTCGATAAAACCCTAAAGCAGCACAGAGAAAATTCTTGTATTCGAGAAGACTAACTTGGACCTTCTGTAATGGGACGAACTTTTGAATCTCCTCATGCTCATGCGCTGTCGCCTGACGAAGCTGAAGAAAGAGAGACTCATTTTCTATCTGAGATGATGAAGTCAAGGTAACTCCTCCTTCAACTATTGAAATCAAAGACAAAACTATTTTAGTCAAAATAGTTTTAATATTTAATTTATTTTGAATTATAATTACTTCTAGGATTTATATTATTCAACCAAAAAATGATTGATGATGTGATTTGCTTCTTAAAAAAGTTTAAGATGTGGCCCTTGTTTGCCAGGATCCTTGCCATATCCCTTAACCACAGTGTCTTCTCCGCAGCTCTCCTCCTTACTAACCCTGGAAAACGCTCCCCCTGGATCAGTAAATCAGTTCTGAACTGACTGATCACCAGTCAAAACTATTGGGATTTCTAAATTAGAGTTTACTCCAATCTCACCTAATCCATCAGAGCTTTCAGCTTTCAATTTTTCAGAAAGAGCTTTTAAAAGCTTAATTGACTTTGAACGATCAGTACACTTTCTGATTTGAGCAAAAAAATAGTCAATATCTGTATTTTCTTCTATGATCTCTCCCCAACGTTTTTCACTC
Source organism: Oligoflexia bacterium (assembly GCA_903935335.1). Classification (GTDB taxonomy): domain Bacteria; phylum Bdellovibrionota; class UBA1018; order UBA1018; family UBA1018; genus CAIZRG01. The sequence goes on along the minus strand of CAIZRG010000016.1, from coordinate 25,692 downwards.
CAGGCAAGAATTTCACTCCCAAGGATTTTACCCATATCTGGCTTTGAAAGCCTTTCCTTTAACTCAGACTCACACTTGAGAAGTTTTTTGGCTGCTTGGCCCTCAAAAGTAATTTTAATTGTTTTTACTTCAGCAAGTTCTGGGTGAGCAAAAGTCTCTTTTTTTAAGAAAACACTCTCTTTGAAAGATTTTTTTGATTTTTTCTCTGTAACTTCATTTTCGTTTTGTTTTTCCATAGCTGATTTCTCCTGTTTATCTATCATTGTACCCATAAACTTTATTTTTTAGGGCTTTGAAAGAAAATTTTAAAGTTGATCTTGGATAGACGTATTTGCTTAAAAAAGTTTAAGTTGATTATCCTGACTTAAATTTTTAATACAATCAAGCGTCACTCCAATGCAGAGGATATCTTTTCGAGAAACTTTTTCGCCTCGGATAATTTTTAACTGCGAATGAGTTGTTTTCAGAGCTTTTTTTAAAAAACTAAGAAGCTCCTGATTTGCCTTGCCCTCTACTGGAGGAGCAGCTAATCGAATTTTAAGACGAGGTGGATCTCCATAAATCCCAATAACTTTTGTAATTTTTGATCGAGGTTGGACTTTTAAATGTAATACAATTCCTTGGGAGCTGAGTTCAAACCAATTCATAAATTTATTATACTTCTTTTTAACTTTTGGAGCACTTGTGAACCTAGCACAATTTGATAGATACAGATTATGACTCATCTTAAATTTTCTCAACCCCCTAAAACTCAAATAGTAGGATACTTCACACTCATCTATCTGCTTGTGGTGATAGCTTGGGGAGCCTATGTCAGAGCAACAGGAAGCGGAGCAGGATGTGGAAATCATTGGCCGCTTTGCAATGGACAAGTCATTCCAGCGACTCAGAGTTTTAAGACATGGGTTGAATTTGTTCATCGAGTTTCCTCAGGACTCAGTCTTCTTCTTTGTCTAGTTTTAGGATTCATAGCTTTTAAGGAGTTTCCAAAAACGAGTTTGACTCGAAAAGGAGCCATTGCAAGTATTTTTTTAATCCTCTTAGAAGCCTTACTCGGAGCTGGACTCGTACTCTTAGAACTGGTCGCAGACAATCAGTCTGTACTTCGAACTGTCTCGATGGCTGTGCATCTTTTAAATACCTTTTTTCTCATTGGGGCTGTCACATTGACAACCCTATGGTCATCTCAGGAAAATCAATCTGAACTTTCAATTCGCCCCCCCTTTGACCCCCAATACCGAGGATGGGCGATCGCTTCACTCTTTACTATCTTTGGACTTTTATGGGTGGGTTCAAGTGGAGCCATGACCGCTTTAGGAGACACCCTTTTCCCAACTTTTACACTCAGAGAAGGACTTGCCGCTGATCTCTCACCAACAAGCCATTTTTTAGTTCAGCTTAGGTTGCTTCACCCTATTTTTGCTGGCTTAGTGACTTTAGGAATTATTTTATTTTCATTCAGTTTAAAAAAACAAAGCCAAAACCCTTTGGTCTGTTTTTTTGTCACAATTCTCTTAGGTACTCAAACAGCAGAACTGCTTCTAGGAGTAATCAATCTATTGCTCTTAGTCCCGATCTCAACACAGATTGCACATCTTCTTCTAGCCGATTTGAATTGGATTTTTCTTATTTTGACTCTTTCTTCATTTTGGATCATTCCTTTTCAAGCTCGACATGAAAGAGTTCTTAATTGATACCTTGTGAGCGGGATTCATTTACAGGATGAGCTGGCCCATGACATTTCATTTCTGAATCTTTCATCCAACACTCCTGCAGGATATTTCCTTCAATACCATAACTCACTCCTTTCCAATACCCAGGTGAAATGGCTTCTAGAAATGTAAATCCAAACTCTCGACGAACTACTCCAGATTCAATAGAACGCCCTGCTATTTGAATTCCGCTGAGATCTTGAGGCGCTTCAGATAGTTCAGTACCCCCATTCCCAATCACGAGCTGAGAGGGACCTTTATCAGTAAAAGAAAGAGCCTCAAATAAGTGGATATGACCGGATATAACCCATTGAACATTCGAAGGCAAAGGAGCTTTCCTTGCAGCCTCTTGTAAAGTTTGATTCAACATCAAATTTTTTTTATTTGGATTGGCTTTATCCCAATTCCCAATTAATCCCCAAAATGGGTGATGGCTCCAGATCCAATTTTTTTTATAAGAACGATCTATTTTTTTTAAGTGAGAGACAAGAAGATGAACATCAGTGTCTGGAGCACTCTCATCCAAAGCCTTCACTGTATCTAGAACCATCATACGAGTTTGATTGATTTCAAAAGAATAAGGTTCAGAAACTTCCTGGCAAGTTTTCAAATAAGGTCGTGGATCTAAAAGGCGAAACCACCCCTCTCCAGATCTTTCGCATGACTCATGATTTCCCCTAATAAAAACCCAGGGAACTGTCTCAAGCAAAGACCTGGCTGGATCAAAAAAATCCGCACGCCAAGTAGCCCAACGATCTCCCCAAGGAGATTGAGCACAGTCTTTCATTCCATTTGGGCAAGGTGACTCTCGATACAAGTAATCTCCGACATGAATAACTAGGTCAGGCTTCCATTTTGATGCTTGTTCTGACACTTTCAAAAAAGGCCATAACTGAGGGTTACTGCAGTCTTGAATTCTGAGCCCACTGGGACTAACTTTGATACGACACCCAGTATCCCCAAGAACTAAAATTTTCTTCAAGTTCGCCTGAGGTAGTGGAAGTTTTACATGATTCCACTCAACTACACGAGTTAAGGGCGGAACCTGAAGCTCACAAATTTGAGCTGGAAATTTTTCTGAAGGCAATCCTCTCTTAGCCATTGGAGCTTTTACTCCATCCATCACTAAAAAAGGGCAAGCAGATTCAAGAGTTGCTACTCTGGCTATTACTTGAGAGTCGGGTCCCAGCTGAACCCATGAAAAAGACGATAAATTTTCAGTAGAACCCTGATTCACCGAAAATCTAGAAGTACAACCCATTTCCAACAAAAAAATAAAACAACTAAAAATTGAAATTTTTTTCATTTTATAACTTGGAATATCATTAAAATAAGTCCAAGTCAGCTTAACTTTCATCGGAATTGATTATCTTCAGATTGAATAAAATTGACTTAATTCATCAGCAGATGATGCTAAGAATCATCATAAGGGTTTTGCTCAGAAGTGCTAACACTAGGTATCGATCGCACTTCCTCTCCGTAAGAAATTGCTCTTGCAGCAGATTCTTCAATACTGCTCTTTCTTTTATCGTAACGAGTAATCATATCAGGAGATGCCCATCCTGCAAACTCTTGAATGGCTCGGTCAGGCACATGACGATCTCTAGCATTAGAAATAGCTGTTGCTCTGCATGAATGAGGAGAAACTCTATTATGAATTCCAGCCTGACGAGCATATCGAGTCACAATATAGAAAATCATTGAGGGATCTAAAGGTTTTTTAAGTTCTTTCGTTCTATTATTACGAACTGGAGAAAACAGATAACTTTCTTGATTGATATTTTTATGAGTGATATAAAAATAATACTCTATTGCATTCCAAACAGCAGGCACTATAACGATTAAACGCTCAACATTGCCTTTCCCTCGAAGCCTTAAAACCCGCTGATCTCGTTCTGAACCCAAATGAGAGGTTCTAAGGCTACAGAGTTCAGATCTTCTTAATCCACAATAAAATAAAATCATAAGAATAGCATAGTGCATAGCACCTGTACGTGTATGAAGATTAGGTAGTTTTAATAACTTTTGAACTTCTTCATCTGAAAACCCTATAGTTTTTGAAAGTTTTTTTGGATTTAAAAAACGCACTCCATCAGCAGGACTTCGACTCAAAAGACCGTCTTCTACAAGCCAATGAAAGAAACTTTTGAGCGTAGCTAAATGACGATCCACAGTGGTATGTTCAAGTTTTTCTGAAAGAAGAAACTCTTTGTACGCAATCAGAACGGATCGACCTAAATTTTCAATGCCTGATTGATATTTCCTACTATGAAGGAACTGAACAAAACGCTTTAAATCTTTTCCATAGGCTTTTCGCGTATGAGGCGACCTTTGGTCTAACAAAAAAGCTTCAATGCTTTGCCTCAATGGTTCCCCAGGCCTCAAAAGATCTTGTGTGCTCAGTAAAGCCTTGGGCTCAAGAAAGTCTTTTTCACTAGGTGTGGGTAATTGAACTGCTGGAAGAGAATTCTTTTGAGACTCTATAGACTGAATCTTTTGATTCAACCTTTGAGGTTTTTTCTTAACCTTGACTTGCATCGAAGAAATCCGAAGAATTCGTCTAGAAACGGCCGACTGAAATATCGGAACTTTCCCTTTCTTCTGAAAGCGTTTTAAAAGAAATCGGCTTAAAAGACTCTTAGACTTTTTTTTGTTCATCTCTTCTTAGGCTGGCTCTTAGTCTTCTTCTGGAGGTGCCTTTTCTTAGAGGTTTTCAATTTTTTTGAAGAACTCTTAAAAATCTTTACCCAGCCTTGTAGTCGAGAAAGATCCAATTTTGCACCTGCTATCCCTTTTTCCCTCAGGTCTGAATCTACAATCACTCCATCCACCCAAGGCCTGATTTCTCTTAAATTTTCTTGAGAAACTCCGCTTCCTAAAAAAAGCGGGATTCGTTTTGATCTTGCAACTCGACTTGCAATTTGAAGTTGCGAAATATCCATCATTTTCCCATTAGCAGCACCTGTCAAAACAATTGCATCGATCATGGATCGAGAGTTCATTTCTTCGATAGAAAGGGATAAGTCTGAAGAAGATAAGAACTGAGCGTGCTTAATATGAAAATCTGCTAAAATACTGACATGAGATTGAAGTCGAGCTCTTTCACGAAGGAGAAAAGCAGATTCCCCTTCAATCAGTTCCTGATTTGTATTTGTCACACCAGAGGACAAATTCACTCTAATAAACTCACAACCAGTCACGGCAGCGATAGCTAAAGCAGATCGTGCATCATTTCTTAGTATTTTGATTCCAACTGGAACACGCACTGCCTCTCGAACAGCAGCCGCAATAATCGCCATACTCGCAGTGGTTTCAGGTGGAACTTGGATCTTATAAAAAGGTGCATCTCCAAAATTCTCAAGAAAAACAGCGTCAAACCCAGCTTTCACCATAGCTAATGCTTCACGAACAGCTTGCATCCCTGCATTCTGAAGCAACTCAACGGGGTGGTGTCCTGTTCCTTGTGGAGCTCCAGCTAAAGGGGGAAGATGAATAACACCGATCAGTTCTGGAAACTTCATGGATTTTTCTTACCTGAAACAGTATTCCAAAATCGACTTAACTTCGACGGAACTTGGCCTAATTCTTTCAAATGGGATGAACTTTCTGACAAAAGTTGCTTTGCTTGCTCTTGAGACAGCGCCCCATCTGAAGCCGCCTTAGAAACCAATTGACGAGCCTTTTCTAAGGTCATAGAAGTTTCTTCTCCTTCTTCAGTTTGTTTAGAAGCATTCTGAGAACTAATGGCTAATGAATCAGGCAAACTCATAGACTGAACCATGGTTTGAAATTCTAAGGGAAGAGTTTTTTCAAACTCCTGAGCTTCCGAGCTGATGTCTTTTCCTCTCATAGCCTTTTGCATAATTCCCTGAAATCGCTGAACTTGGCCTTTGGGAAGCTTCTGAAAAGCTTTGGCCAACTTTGCCATCAACTGGGGATCCATTCCTTCTAATGGGTTGTCATGATTGGGGTCTGGCTGTGCCCGTACAGAGAGTTTAGGGGCAGCATTCACACCACAACATCTTTTATACTTCTTACCGCTCTTACAAGAGCAAGGTTCGTTTCGTCCTATAGCTACAGTTTCAGTCATAGATGATCGTTTACTTATCGAAAACTGATCTATTTGTCACCCCTTGACCTAGACAAATTAGCACCTTACTGTGAATAAGATGAGATTGACTCCAAGAGTTCTCAAAGTGTGTTTTATATTATACGCTGTTTGTCAGACTTTCTTGCTTATTAATATTCAATTTCCTAAAACTCACAATTTTGATGAATTTCACTATATTCCTTCTGCCAAGCAATTTCTTGCCCTAAGCCCTAATCAAAACTGGGAACACCCCCCCTTAGGAAAACTACTGATGGCCATAGGAGTTTCACTCTGGGGTGATAGGCCCATTGGTTGGCGATTCATGAACACAGTATTTGGTTCACTGACCCTCGTTGGAATGTATTTACTCGCCTTTATTCTCTTTGAAAATGAAACCTTAGCGCTTTGGGTTGCGCTTCTAACGCTTTTTAATCAACTTCTGTATGTTCAGTCGCGTATTGGAATGTTAGATACTTTTATGGTAGCTTTCCTGATTTGGGGTATGATTTATTTTTGCTCGACTTGGCGTCTAGGGCTGAGTTCCAACGAATTAAAAAAATATTTTAAGTTCATGGGTATCTTCTTTGGCCTTGCTATGGCTTGTAAGTGGTTTGCAATCGTTCCTTGGTTGGCTTGCTTGGCTCTTTTTAGTATGGTTCGACTCCTTCAAAAATGGAAAACTCAATTTCAAAAAGCTACACCTGATGATTGGTACCGCCCTGACCTTTGGAAAAATCTATTATGGAAAGATTTTTTCATTTCACTTGGAGTTGTTCCTATTGGAGTTTATTTTCTCACCTTTTCCCCTTTTTTGTTTGTTCCTGGAGCCATCACTTCACTCTTAGACCCTCTACTCATGCAAATACGGATGTGGGAAGGCCAATTGAGAGTCGTTACTGCACATCCTTATATGAGCCAATGGATCGACTGGCCTCTCATTACTCGCCCCATCTGGTATGCCTTTGACCGAGAAGGAGACCAGCAAGAATGGGTTCGAGGGGTCCTCCTCGTAGGTAACCCTCTGGTGATGTGGACCGGTTTATTAGCCGTATTTTATTGTGCTTGGGACTGGATTCAAAATCGACATTACAAGGCTTTTTTTATCGTCTTTTTTTATTTTATTTTTTATTTTTCATGGGCTGTGATTCCTAGAAAAATTTCATTTTACTACTACTACTACCCAGCTGGCCTGATGCTGAGCTTAGCTCTTGCCTATGCATTTCAGGAGATCTTCTTTACTGGTAAAAAGAAGGAACTCCCTAAAATTCAGTGGACCTACCTTGGAGTTGCAGCTTGTCTCTTTATTTATTTTTTCCCAATTTTAGCCGCTCTTAAAATTCCATCTGACTCTTTTAGGAACTGGATGTGGTTTGCAAGCTGGATCTAAGCAGGGGTTCGTAGGACCGAAATGCATAGGTTGTTTTTAACCCTAGCCTTTTCTGAATCTCAATCGATGATAATCCTTCTTGGAACCAATAAAGAATAATCGAGTGACGAAAAATCCTAGGAGTTAACTGAGAACACCCTAGCTTTGAGGCGTAGTGCTTCACAAGCATTTCAACTCCTCGAGGTGTCATGGGGGATCCCAGTGATCCAAATTTATTAAAGCCTAGAAAATTCCAAGCTGAGTCCTTTGAAACTGTTTTAAGACTTTGAATTGAATTAAAAAGTTCATTAGAAACAGGAACTACTCGAGGAGCTTTGCCTTCAATTTTAAGAGAAAATTTTTCTTCTTCTAGAAAAAACCAGTTTTCAAAACGCAAACGTACGACTTCGCTCACTAAACACCCTGTTTCAGCGAGAGTCCAAAGTAAAGAGCGATTTCGAATTTCAAACAAGCTTTCACAAGGAAGCTTCTGGATTGACTCTTGAAGGTGAATAGCAGAAACAGTCAAAGGAATTCTTTCAATTTTATGTGGAGTCGCAATTTTTTGAGCCATTTCAGGGGCTAATTTTTTTCTTTTAGCTAAATAGCTTAGGAATTGAGTTACGGTTAAAATTTTTCTCCGTCTAGTGTTTGACTTCAGGCCCTTTCCACTTAAATAGTTCCGATAATTTTCTAGATCCTGACGACGAATTCCATCTAACTGAATCAGTTTGTCTAGGTATTCCTCTTGCAAAAACCTCTGAAAAGAAAGAAGGTCTAATTTGTAATTTTTGATCGTTAATAAAGATTTCTGAGTTCCTTCTAAGTACCCCAAAAAACTTTTGATCGCATAAGCAAAATTTCGATTTCTTTGATCTTTTATTGGCATTCGTTTGACACCCGTCGACAGTTGTCTTAAAACTTAAAAACGGGTACTTCAAGTATTATAAAATGGTAAATCCTTAAATGATGTTAGAATTCATCCAGCACTTAGTCAATGGCCTATCCTTAGGAAGCATCTATGCTTTGATTGCGTTGGGATACACGATGGTTTTTGGTGTTCTGCAACTGATCAATTTTGCTCATGGTGATGTTTATATGTTGGGGGCTTATATTGGAATGTATACTGCTCATTTTTTTCAGTTGGGTCAAAATTCATCAGTACTTGCCTTAATTTTTACAATTACTGTTTCAATGATCACATGTGCAGTCGTTGGTTTTTTAATTGAAAAATTTGCCTATCGTCCCCTCAGAAAATCTCCTCGAATTAATGTATTAATTACAGCGATAGGAGTTTCACTTTTCTTGGAATTCTCTGGGCAACTTTTATTTGGACCAGATCCTAAGTTTTTCCCTCAGATTTTTAAACCTTCAGGAGATTGGTCCATAGGTGAGCTCAAAATCAATCCTCTTCAAATTCTTGTTTTTTTTATTTCAATTATTCTGATGTCAGTTTTGCAGACAATTATCTTCAAAACAAGACTAGGAAGAGCGATGAGAGCGGTGAGTTTTAATCATGATTTAGCCAGTCTTATGGGAATTCCAACTCATCGGATTATCTCTTACACATTTATGTTAGGATCAGGACTCGCTGGAGCTGCTGGGGTTTTAGTTGGACTGACTTACCCTAAAATTGACCCTTTAATGGGCACAATGCCCGGACTAAAAGCCTTTGTGGCTGCTGTTTTAGGAGGAATCGGAAACATCACAGGGGCTGTCATAGGAGCAATGACGTTAGGTTTAGCTGAAGAATTTCTGGTTGGATATTGGGCACCCACTTACCGTGATGCACTCGCATTTGGAATTTTAATTCTTATCCTTCTCTTTAAGCCCACTGGTCTCTTTGGCGTTAAACAAACAGAAAAGGTATAGCTTGTGAAGCTCTTGTTTTCTTCGAATAGTCGACATGGAATCGCTTCTCTCCGGAATTGGATTCTCGCATTAGTTCTTATTTGGATGGCTCATTTTTTTGTTGCAGATGAAATTGATCCTTATTTTTTTTCAATTATTATGTACGCTGGGATTAATATTATCTTAGCGGTCAGTTTGAATGTTGTAAACGGATTTAGCGGACAGTTTTCTATGGGGCACGCAGGTTTTATGTCTGTGGGTGGATATATTTCAGCCTTTGCAACGACTCAACTTGAAACGATTTATCCAGAATGGTTTGCTCATTCTTTTCTTATGTCTCTTTTTTTTATTTTTATTTTAGTTCTAGCTGGACTGGGGGCTGGATTTGTTGGGATTTTAGTAGGACTTCCCTCTCTTCGTTTAAAAGGAGACTATCTTGCGATTGTTACCTTAGGCTTTGGTGAAATCATTCGCGTCTTTATTTTAAATATTGATACGATTGGTGGAGCTCGAGGTCTTCCTAATATTCCAGCTCTTTCAAGCTTTGGACTTCTTTATTCATGGGTTGTAATCACAATTTTTTGTATTTGGCGTTTAGTCAATTCTGCACAGGGACGAGATTTTTTAGCTGTCAGGGAAGATGAAATTGCAGCTGAAGCAATGGGTGTGAACACGACTCAAGCCAAAGTGAGAGCGTTTGTAGTAGGTGCTTTTTTTGCAGGGGTGGCAGGAGCTTTATTTGCACACTACTTAAGGTATTTAAATCCGCAGACTTTTGATTTTAATCGAAGCTTTGAGATCATTATTATGGTGGTTTTAGGAGGAATGGGAAGCCTGACTGGATCTGTTTTAGCAGCTGTTTTTCTTACAGCAATCCGCGAAGCGCTTCGTTCCCTACAAGAATTAACTCGTATTGATTTCCGGATGATCATTTATTCATTAATGCTGATTTTACTCATGCTGACTCGCCCAAACGGTTTGCTAGGTACACGGGAGCTCATTGATTTTATTCCAAATGGGTCAAGAAAAAAGAAAAAAAGTCTGGAGTCTCATCCATGACAACCTTACATAATGAAACCGATTCATTAGAAGCTTTAGAAGTAAAAAATTTAACAATCCAGTTTGGAGGACTAAAAGCAGTCTCAGACTTAAATCTCCAAGTTTCAAAAGGGATGATTTTTGGACTTATTGGACCCAATGGAGCTGGAAAAACAACTGCCTTTAATATGCTGACAGGAGTTTATCGTCCTAATTCGGGGAAAATTCAAGCTTTTGGGAAAAATCTGGTGGGCTGCAGACCATTTCAAATTACTCAATTTGGAGTAGCTCGAACATTTCAGAATATCAGGCTTTTTAAGAATCTAACAGTTTTAGGCAATATGATGATTGCTATGGATCATCACCCCGAACAAAAGCATTTCTGGGTTTTACCCTCTTTATTAAGAACACGCCCTATGGTGGAAAATGAAATCCAACAGGAAAAGAACTGTCTTGAGCTTTTAAAAATTTTTAAACTTGACACCCGAAAGTCCGAGATTGCGAAGAATCTGCCATATGGGGATCAGCGTCGACTTGAAATTGCTCGAGCGATGGCAACTGGGGCAAAACTTCTTCTTCTGGATGAACCCGCTGCTGGAATGAATGCAAATGAAACCAAACTCTTGATGCACTCAATTCGCCTCATTCGAGATGAGTACCAGATGACTATTCTTTTGATCGAGCATGATATGAAATTAGTCATGGGAATCTGTGAAAAAATTGCGGTTTTAGATTATGGAGTTAAAATTGCTGAGGGAACTTCCTCTGAAATCCAAAACAACCCTCGGGTAATTGAGGCTTATCTCGGGAAGGTTCCTACTGATGAATAAGAGTTCAGGAGTCCAAAGCACTGGTTTAACTCAAGAAAAATTACTTGAAGTAGAGAAAGTGAGTGTTTACTATGGAGCGATTCAAGCAATCCGAGAAATTTCATTTCATATCGCTCAAGGTGAAATTGTCACCCTTTTAGGTGCCAATGGAGCTGGAAAAACAACAGTCTTACGAGCAATTTCAGGCTTGATAAAGCCATCTCAAGGAAAAATTTCTTATCGAAACGAGATCATTTCTAAACTCTCCCCAGATCAAATTGTTCGAAGACGAATTTGCCAGGCTCCTGAAGGACGTGGAATTTTTTTAAATCTCTCTGTTTTTGAAAATCTAGATCTAGGAGCATGGACTGCTCCAGATCCAAAAACTTTTGATAAAGATTTAAACCAAGTCTTTGAACTTTTTCCTAGGCTAGGAGAGAGACAAAACCAAAATGCAGGAACTCTTTCAGGAGGAGAACAGCAAATGTTAGCTATTGGAAGGGCTTTGATGGGCCATCCTGAGCTTTTGTTGCTAGATGAACCCAGCCTAGGATTAGCTCCTCAGATCATTGAAAAAATATTTGAAATCATTCAAAAAATTAATTGCGATGGAATGACAATCCTTTTAGTAGAGCAAAACGCTCTTCAAGCACTCCATATTGCTCATCGCGGGGTAGTTTTGGAGGCTGGAAACTTAGTCACTCAAGGAACTGCTCAGATGCTTTTAAGTACCGATGAGATCCGTAAGGCGTATTTAGGGGAGTAGGTTTTTAAGCTGTATTGTTTGTAAAATGGAGGGGTTTTGATTAAGGATATACGAAATTATAGGACTTGTTTTTGCAGAGCCACTTTAACCATGCGAATCAGTTACTTCTTTCTCTTGCTGTTGATTCCTATTGGAGTGATTGAACTGAGTTTATCTCAGATTGCTTGGGCAGAAACCTCTGAAGCAGTGGAAGACTCCGACCCAGAATCTCCTCTTCATCGAGACTCTAGAACTCCTCTCTATCAGTTCAAAAGACCCGCATGGGGTTTTGAACTGAGCTCATCACTCAATGCTTTTGGTAAACAGGCATTGACCCAAGCTCAGGGAACTCGCCCTGCCTATGCCTTGTCGATTCATTTTGATTATCAACCCAAATTTTTTCAAAAGTATGGAGTCCTAGGAATTGGCCCTTCTTTAGCTCTTTACCCTTTTTTTAATTCTGCGGTAGCTCCTCAAGTATTTTCGGTTTGGTCTGCAGGAGGGCAAATCCACTATCAAGCTCGATACTTTCGAAATCAATGGGTGGTTCCTGTTTTTGGATATGCACTTGAATATCTACATTATAACTTAGCAAGGGGACCTGATGGATCTGTTGTATCTCATGGACCCATGGTAGGTCTTTGGTTTTTGATGAATGTTCTGGAACCTTCATCCGCTGCTCAGTTTTATATTGATCAGGGAGTCCTACGAACTTATTTTGTCTTAGAAGGTAGAAATTTTTCAGCTCAAAATGCAGATTTAAATTTTACCGGATTTTCTTATTATTTTGGTCTCAGATTTGAATTTTAAAAATTGTAGACGTCGAACCCGATTATGCTACGATTATAGAGGAACAATACTATGCATTTGGGATTCATAAGGTTGAACTTGTATCGTTCTTTGTGTTGATGCAGATACTTCATTCACTGAACACGTTTTGCATGTAAATATATTTTTTATAAATCTTAATAGTTTATTAATTCTGGATTCTCTCGGCTCTTGATTACGACACTGATTTCCAAAATCAGGCTCAGTCATGTCTTTCTTGGCCAATTCATTGCACAACTGTTGCTCTGTGATTTCATCTCTAGTTCCTGTAGCAAGAGCTTTATCGATAGCGTCACTCATGTCTTGAAGACTAGCAGGCTTTTTGAGGGCAGTATCTGCACCAACTTCTTTCATTAACTCGTTATTACTTTTATTATTCTTATTTCTGATATTTGGAGCATTATCTGAATAACCAATAATTCTAATTTTGGACTGACTAATATCCATTAAACCTTTTTGTCTTTCTATATTTCTAATAGCACAAATAGTTTGTGCACCCGTCATCTCATCTTCTTTCATCTCAAAATCCATAAAAATAACTAATTTTCTAGTATCATTCTTAGGGTCATTCAGCCATTGGGTTACTTCATCTACTGTATTTTCTCCACTTTCTACTTCTATGAAGTTTTCAAATGGAATCCCATTTTGATTTCTATCTGTTTTTTTCTTAATTCTAACAGTACTTCTATTGATTTTTATATCATCAGCTATTAAAACATCATAAGCAAAAGAGAGAGAATGACAAAACAAAACACTGATTATTGTAAATAACTTAAATAAATCCATAACACCACCCCCTCTCTTCATTGATAAATAATGCAAGAGAGATACCACAATATAATTAATTAAATTAATTTTGATTTAAATTGCACTGTTTAAATTTAATATTAATGACCAATCTCTTTGCAGATATTGGATCTGAAGCTGGAATGAAGGAGCTTTAAGGATATGCGAAACTATCTTTGATATTCTAAATTTCTTCAATAGAAACCAACAGGATAGAACTGAAACGAGCTGAAATAAGTTGCTTGAATTGAGTAATCCATGTAATTTGAGCTATTATTTTGAATCTTAAGAAATTGGAGCCTTCTAGTTATGTGTTTTCTGCGAAAGAGCATGGTAGTCATTGTCTTTGTGTTTTTTTTAACCTCAAATGAAACTTTTGCAAATACCTTAGGACTTCAATTGAATGGTATTTCAACCCACTTTTCAGACCCTCCCTCCAATGCACCTAGGAAACTAGATCCATCGGGGATTAACGTTTTCAACCCTGGGTTAGGTATCGATTTTGATTTTCGTTCATCAGGAATGCAAACAGGTTTTTCTCCAGTAACCAGAATCGGTTTTTTTAAAAATTGTCCAGATTTTTTCTCGGTCTACAGTGGTATTGGACTTCGGTATAGAGCACTTGCAACAGATAGCTCTTTTATCGGTGGAAGTATCCTGGGTGGAGTTTACTTTACAAAATCTGAAGTTTCTTCGGATGATACAAATAAAGGAAATCCACCTCAATATGAAAAAAAAACACTGCCTTTAATTATCCCTACTCTTGAAACTGGATTTCAATTTTTTGAAAAATATACAGCACAACTCAACTTATCTTATGTCCCAGTTTTGAATTTAATGTTCACTTCTGTAAGTTTTAGTTATTCTTTTTTATAACTTCAATAATGGTGCGAGGAGGGGGACTCGAACCCCCACGCTTGCGCATACGCCCCTCAAACGTACGTGTCTACCAGTTTCACCATCCTCGCATAACCCAACCTAACTGAAACGTTCTTAACACGGCTTTTTGACGCATCCAAGCTCAGAATAGAGAACTTCCCTTTTTTTCTCTTTCGTCTTCAAGCTGAAGTTGCCAAATTTTAATGTGCTTGATCAGCCTTGAGATTCCCTCTAAAAGAGCAACCACCAAACCATGAATCCCATCCTTATAGGAGCCATAGTAAAAATAGGTTTTGAGTGCCATTGCAGGAAAAGTTGCCACAAGATGAAAGCAATTTGTTCTTTTCCCCTCTCTATACTGATTTTGAGCTTCGATGGTTGTATAAAAATTAATTTTTTCTAAAATTTTTTGGGGTGTCAAATAGGGCCAATGATGTAAAGGCTCATGAATGACCCCTGCTGGATAATTAAAAACGGGATACTCGTGAACTTCGTTGATATAACTCACTCCCGTCTTATTAAAAAAGCGATCCTGATAACTGGGATTCCACATTCCATGAGAAATGGGCTTGCCTAATAAATACTCGATTCTTCTTACTTGATAAGCTTGAAAATCTGGACCTTTCGGACCCTTCAGAAGACTTCGTACTTTTTCAGCTAACTCAGGAGAACAAGCCTCATCCGCATCCACAACTAAAACCCAGTCAAATTGAGCTTGACGAAGTGCATAATTTCGCTGGTCCTTAAAACCAGTCCATTTTCTCGGATAAACTTGAACCTTCCCTGCCCATGGCTTTGAAAGATCCTGGCAAATCTCAACTGTTCGATCAGTACTCAACCCATCAATCACTATAATTTCATCAGCCCAAACCAAAGACTCTAAGCAACGACCCATCTGATTTTCTTCATTTTTTGTAATGATTAATACTGAAATGGATAGGGTCATCTCATCGTCCTATAAGGCTCCAGATTAGCCTTTCCTTAACTGACGCTGATGAATAAAAAAAAGGATAGGCAAACTCATATAAATTCCTCCTGTCAAACCAGTAATAATAGCCCAAGCCGATAAATATCTAAACCCTAAGATCAGAAAAAAAGAATAGACTAAATACTTGCCCAGAACAAAAAAAATAGAAATGGCACTTCCCATCAAAACCCCTCGAACAGAAAAATAAGTAAACAAATAAAGAATAAAAACAAGTTGAAACCCATATAAAATGCCTAAGAAGTTCATCATGGACTCACCGTTGCCCGACACTTGAAATTCCCGTTTTTTTCAATCATAAGAATCACTGCAGAACGACCTTGGGGATTTCCTTGACCATCCATAGTAAACTCACCTGTCAGTGTTTCTATACTTTCAATCGACAGCAAAGACTCTCGGACCCCCTCTGAGTCTAGACTCTTAGCCTCCTCAATAGCCCTCACCAAAACCTGAATCGTTTCATACCCCATCAAAGCCAATCCATCCGGTTGAGTATGATAAACTTTTTGATAACGCTCTAAAAATCCCTTTAATCGGGTTGTTGGTTTCTCAGAAAAATAAAATCCAGAGAAATAGCTTCCCTGAAAAGACTCTCCCCCCATCTCCTGAAGTTTAAAAGAATCCCAAGCATCTCCTCCTAAAAAAGGAACTATAATCCCCAAAGCCCGAGCCTTCCTAACAATTAAAGATACTTCTGTATAATACCCAGGCAGATAAATAGCTTGTGGCTTCTTAGCCCTAATTGCATTGAGCTGAGTTGTAAAATCAGTTTCTCCCGTGAGATAGGATTGATTCTCAATGACCACGCCCCCTTGTTTTTTAAAGGCTGCAGAAAAAGCTTGAGCTAAACCTTCGCTGTATTCACTTCCCTTATTTTTTAAGACTGCCACTTTTTTAAAACCCAATACACCCCAAGCAAATTTCGCCATTGAAAAAGCTTGAAAGTGATCAGTCAAACAGGTTCGAAAAACATATCCCCCTTGATCTGTAACCCCAGAATGGCTTGAAATCGAGTTTAGGATAGGAATCTTATGTTTCTGCGCAATGGGAACCATGGCTAAGGCATTAGAGCTTATCACTCCAGTAACCACAGCAAGAACTTTTTCGTGTAAAATTAGCTCATTCATCGCTTTTTCACTCTGATCAGGCTTCCCCCATGAGTCCAAAGAGATCATTTTGATGAGTTTACCATGAACCCCCCCCTTTTGGTTGACCTCTTGAACAGCAAGCCTCATACCCTGATGAGCACTCAATCCATAGGTAGCCTGAGACCCAGACATTGAAGAAATTTCTCCAATACGAATAGGGTCAATATCCTCGTAGGTTAAAGTATTTTTTCTCACACAGCTAAAAATACTGAAAACCATGCCCACAAAACAAAGCATCTCTAAATACACGAAGTGACGGTTTGAGTAATGAAATAAATTATGAAACGATAATAAATACTTCATTTAAAGCCCTAACTCTTTCTCATCACATCTTTCATCTAAAATTCACCCAAAACGAATTCCAGTGAGTGGATTCAATTGAGCTGCTTTTCTACTTGGATAAAGACATGCTAGTAAAACAATCACCATTGCACACAAAGTAACTACAAAATAATAAATAGGATTAAATGTGACAGGCAAAGTACGATCATAATAAATATCAGGAAGGGTGATAAACTCATAGTGCTTCAGAATTAAACAAACTAAAAAACCCAACACCCCGCCTCCCCCTGCTCCTACAGACCCAATCAAAATTCCCTCAGCAAAAAAAATAGATCCTATTTGACTTTTTGTAGCTCCCATAGCTTTTAAAATTGAAATTTCCTTCTTTTTCTCTAAAACCATCAAGGTCAAAGTAGTTACAATATTAAAAGAAGCAACTACCACAATAAACGCCAGAATCAGAAACATCGATAAACGTTCTAATCGCAAAGAAGCAAATAAATGAGAATTGAGTTCAAACCAATCTTGAACCTGAAATTGGGGGATCATGGATTGAATTTGAGCAGCAACTTGAGGAGCTTGATCAAAATTTTTTACCTTCAACTCCCACTGTGAAACTCTATCTGAGCGTCTGAGAAAAGATCGTACAGCTCCCTCTGAAGCATAAGTAATATGAAGTTCCTGTTCAGGAAGACCACTTCTATAAATTCCATGAATATAAAAACGCTTCAAACGAGGGATACCCCCCAAAGGACCTTCCATTTCAGTCGGAGACACAAGCGTGAGGTGATCCCCCGGAACGAGTCCCATCTCCATGGCTAGTTCTTGACCCACCCAAAGGCCCGTACTTTCTGTATTCTTCTGATCGACCTCATCTTTTTTTTCAAGAATCTCAGCACCCTGCCACTTCAGTTGCTCAATCCGATCCTTCGTTACTCCTTTTAAAGTCACTCCTGTCACTTTACGTCCTGCTTTTAAAATTGCCTCTGTCGCAATTACAGGCCAAAACTTTTCAACAGGTGAGCCAGCCGAATCTAAAAAAGCAGAAATATCTGCGCGGTCCATGGAGCTTCGTGGAACAAATCCCATATCAAACCCTGGAGAATCTGGACGAGGACGAATCAGTACATGAAGATCCGAAGACATCATTCGTTTTTTTAACTCGGATTCAAATCCATCCATGACAGACAAAACCACAATCATAGCCATGACACCCAAACCAATACCCATCATGGAAAGAAGAGTGATAAAACTTAAAAATCGAGAGTTTTTTTTCGATTTTAAATAACGAAAGCCGACCCAACAAGTCCAAGGACGATACCCAAGATGAACCATAGTCCCTTCAATAGAATTTTTGACCATTCTGAGCCCTTTTCATAAGTGGGATTGAGGGTTCAAATCGAACTCCGCTCTTAGCCTGATATTTTTTCAAACGTTGTACCACTGTATCTATTCCCAAAGTATCAGCAAATCTCAGTAATCCACCCCGAAAGGGAGGAAAACCCATCCCCATAATCATTCCTAAATCTATTTCCGATGCCGATTGAACAATCTCTTCCTCTAAGCAACGAGCAGCTTCATTGATCATGGGAAGAAGACAGCGATCCAAAACCTCCTCTTCAGAAAAAATAGAAGGAGATGATTTAAATTCAATAATTTCCTCTACTTTTGGATCAAATACTTTCGTCTTCTGACTCCCTTGATATTCATAAAGTCCTTTTCCATTTTTTTTGCCTAATCTCCCAGCCGCTACCACTTTAGCATTCAGAGAACAAGGCTTTAACCGTTCTCCAAAAGCTTCATAAAGAATCTGAGATACTTTCTGGCCCACATCCACCCCTACTTCATCAATAAGTTCCATTGGACCCATGGGCATCCCAAATTTAAGTAAAATGCGATCTATCTCTGGAATTGAAACTCCATCTGCCACCAAATACACAGCTTCATTTAAATAAGATGCTAAAAGTCGATTCACTAAAAATCCAGGAGAGTCTTTTACTACAATAGGAGTTTTTCCTAATTTCTTAGAAAACTGAAAAATGCTAGCAACCACACTATCAGATGTTTTTTCTCCCCGTATGACTTCAATCAAAGGCATCTTGCTCACTGGATTGAAAAAATGCATCCCAACCAAACGATCTGGATATTTAAGCCCTACCTGCATTTCAGAAATTGAAAGTGAAGAAGTATTCGAAGCCAT
The DNA here is from genome assembly GCA_903935335.1 of Oligoflexia bacterium. Lineage (GTDB taxonomy): Bacteria > Bdellovibrionota > UBA1018 > UBA1018 > UBA1018 > CAIZRG01. The sequence goes on along the minus strand of CAIZRG010000016.1, from coordinate 6,973 downwards.
AACACAGTTGATCTGAACTTTTTCTTCAAGCTCAGCAAAAAGCTTCTTTTTGAGATCCATGTTTTCTACAACCGCTTCTACCACGACGTCTACTGATGAAAATCCAGAATAATCCATAACAGGGGCAATTAAATTTAATTTTTGTAAATACTGCCTCTGTGTCAGTTTTCTTTTTTTTACATTTTTTTTAAAAATTTTAGCAGCAGACTGAATTCCAGCACTCAGCGCTTGAAGATGAACATCCTTCATTCGAGTTGAAATCTCTTTCTCTGCAAAAAGCTGAGCGATCCCACCTCCCATAACCCCAGCTCCTAAAACTACAGCTTTTTCAATCCTATGCTCAGGAACAAGTAATCCAGATTGTAAACCATTTGATTTTTTCATTTTTTCAGTCAAGAAAAAAAGCCGAATCAGATTTTTAGAAATCTCTGTTGTTGCTACTTTCCCAAAACCTTGAGCCTCTCGTTCTAAAGCCAAGGAGCGTGCTTTCCCCCTAAGTTTCTCCCCATACCCTACTTGGGTAGATCGAATCACATTCAATATTTCAAAAGGTGCAGGGTAATGACCTTTTGTTTTGGCTAAAATTCTTTTTTGGACTTGATTCAAGATGAGGGATTGAATTGGACTTTTTTCAAAAAATGATCGAAAAGAACCCCCCACTTCACCTAGAAGTGGCATCTTTGGGACTTTTGCAAGCCGATTACCTGCTTTCATAGATTGGAGATTTTTCCGAGTCCACTGAATGACTGAATCCTTAAATCCTTGTTGTGGAAGACTTCCCTCAATCAAACCTATCTGATAGGCTTGATTTGCATTCAATGTTCGTCCTGTGAGGATCAGGTCTAAAGCTCCGGTCAAACCAATTTTTCTAGGCAGACGAATTGTACCACCCATTCCTGGAATCAGTCCTAAAAGAACCTCGGGTAAACCCATTCGAGCTACAGGATCGTTAGACATCAGAATCGCAGTGCTTGCGAGTGAAAATTCACAGCCTCCGCCTAATGCTGGACCTTCAATAGCTGCTACCGTAGGGAAAGAGAGATCTTCCCAGCAATCCATCAATTTTTGGCCCTCCCGAGACAACTCTTCTGCTTGCTCAGGAGAAGAAACTGATTGAATGAGCTCAAGATCAGCTCCTGCAATAAATTGTCCGGGCTTACCTGACAGTAAAATCAAAGCATCTATTTTAGATTCAGAACCGAGCGCTTCAAGCTCAGGTAATAACGCTTTAAACTGAGACATAACTTTTGTACTTAATTTGTTTACTTTTTCCCCAGAAACATTTAGAGTGAGAGTCCAAATTTTTTCTCTGGAAGTCCTAGAACTCTCGCTAGAACTCTGCTCTTCTAACTTAAAGAATCCACGATCAATGACCTGATTCATCTACGCCCTCCCCCTTGAATTAACAAGTTCATGATGCGATTTTCCATTGCGTTGCGTAAGCATAGCAACTTTCGAGTGTAAAAAAAGAAAATTATTTGAATTTCTGTTCAGCACTCCTTCATCGTGGAATGCGAAAGCTGTGAAGATTTGCACTGGAAAGCTGTGCCTGGATCTGCCTGGAAAGAGTCGTAAGTAACTTTGCATAGGTAGGTTTGATCAGCTTGTTCAATAAAATCATTAGCAAACCCACTACAATGGATAATACAAGAATATATTCTGTACTGGCCTGAGCAGTTTCTTCTTTGTAAAGCTGAGTCAGCCTACTAAGCATAAAAAAAATCCATCCAAAAATATTTTCTTGAACACTCTAAAATTTATCGACATTTCAGAACAGATACTGAACTGAATTCAAATTTTTGATAAACGATAATTTTAGTACTAGAACCCCTTGCAATTACATCAAGTTCCAACCCAATCCTCTAGGATAAACCTCATGAAGAATTCTTCCCTGAAAAATCTGCTGATAGATTCTCTCATAGTTCTCAGCCATCCCTCGATAATGAAATTTTTCTAAGGCCCACTGCCGACAACGCTCAGGATCAGCCAAAAGAGTACCTTCCTCTAAAAGCCTAATCCATTCATCCTCAGACTCTAAAAGCACACCGACTTCAGGAGGAATCAACTCTACCAAACTACCTCGAGGAAAACCCACAACAGGAGTACCAGATATCAAAGCTTCAGCAATTACTAGACCAAAAGGCTCAGGCCATCGCACTGGAAATAAAAGAGCCTTAGCATGGGCCAAATAATAAGCCTTTTTCACTCCAGAAACAGGACCTATCCATTCAAAATGAGGTTGAAACCAACACATCATCCTGTTAAAAAAAGGGCGACTACCTCCTGCAATCTTTAAAGAAACTTTAGCCTTTCTACAAAATTTCATAGTTCCTGATAAATTTTTTACTCTCCAGTGAGTCTTTGAAAGAAATAAATACCAACTTTTTTTTTGGTCTGGGGAAAATAAATATTCATCTGGATTTATTCCATTATAAATAAAACAGCTAGCTCCATGTAGCCTTGCATGACTATCACTTAGAAAAACTGAATTTTTAGGAAATTTCTCTCCTAATTTTCCATTTCCGTGAACTGTGAGTAGCTTTGGCACGAAGAGATTATCCCAAATTTCTTCTGATACTGGAGCCATAAAATGAATCAGATCGACCCCTTTAGGCAATATTTTCATGAGTTCAACAGCAGAAAATGATCTTCGATCGACTTCAATGAGATGACACCCTAAAGGAAGAATACTTCCTGCTAAAGCGGCAATATGAACCTCATGCCCACGCTCCAAAAGACCTTGAGCGAGCCATTGCACGACCCTTTCAACTCCCCCATAGTCCCGCGGAGGAAGTAAAACAGGATGAAATAAAACAATACGCATTTCACCTTCCTAAATCATGGGCCCTGCAAAGCCGGACCGATGAGCCAGCCAAGCTACGGCCTCAAAAGCAGCTACCGTTGGCCCAAGAGTCCCAAGATCGGGATAGGACTCATCCGATGAAACAAAAAGACCATCAATCCCACTGCTGGAACCAACACCTTCTCCAGAATAAACGAGTAAATTTTGTGGTATTTCGTTTAATGTAGTAAAATTGTACAATTGCATTAAGTCATTTTTTTTTGATTCAGACTGAAAACCTGAAGTACGAAGTGCTCCCAAAAAAGATTCAACTCCTGGCCCAAATCGAAAGTCTGGATAAATAGAAACAATATGATATTCTAGAAAAGGTAAAATCTCCACGGTTTTTCTTAGCATCCGCCCTGCGATCACCCTCTGGTATTGAAAATGAAGACTTTCACTTGAATACGGCATAAGTGTTCGCAAATAGATAATAAAATTTTCAGAATCTTCTAACTCATAATCTTTAGAATCAACTATTTCAATCTCTAAAACTGGAGCATCTTTCTCTTTCCAAAAAGAACGACGACTCATCCCTCTCGGGATTGACTCTTTCCGAACCGTCATTGCAAGAGTAAATCTCCAACCCATAGGAAGAAGGGGTAATTTTTTTCTACGAAAAAAATGGTTACCAGTATAAGTCATTCTGTCGTAAGCAGAGCGAAGAGAACAACCTATAATTCCCCCTCCTACAGAAATCATACTCCCTCGATTGCTCACCTGAACACCAATCAGACGACCCTGATCAACAAAGATTCTCCGACACTCAGCTTTCGCCGGAATCTGAGCCCCTAAATTTTTTGTTGAATTGAGCAAAAATTCCCGATAATTTGAAAGTCCTCCACGAAACGAAGCACCCACTCTCGATAGGTTAAAAATATGAAGAATGTCAAATAAAGAAGGGTCTCGAGAAACACTTCCTGTGACTCCATACAAAAGTCCCTGAACAGCTGCCTGAAGGTCCTCTTTTTTAAGTAAATGAGCAATCTCTGATATTTTAATTTTATTAGAAATCCAATTTAAAAGTGATGTATCTCGAGATCGTAAAACCTTAGCAAGACGATTTCGAAGATCACTTAAAGTCATTGGATCCTCTGAGGGTGATTTGCGCTCAGCGTTTAGAGTCAGTCTTTTCGGAAGATTTTGCCAATAATTAAGAAATTCTCCTTCCGTATAAGAAAGTGATTTAATTAAACCCCATTTTTGAACAAGACCTTCTCCATACTCGCGATACAATTCAGAGCTGAGTTGGTCTGCCCTCGCTAAAACAAATCGACTTTCTTCAGTTAAAACCTGTGGAAGGCCGAGGTTGATATCAACGTCAAAAAGATATGAAGGAATTAAACCCAATTGGGTCAAACACTTTAAAACTAATCCTTGCTCCTCGCCAGATTTCCCAAGCCCAAGTATAAAATTACTTTCAGGATCAAAGTATTGGCCTGAATAAGATCTCAATCGTCCAAGATGCAAGCCCAAAGGTAATATAAGAACTGAAAGTCCAAGCTTAGCAGCCATACAGGCCGTCAACAAAGCTCCTGGATGATTACCCAGTACCAGCCAATCATAATTATCTTCAATACGCACATTCAACCCTGATTTGATTGAAAAAATCCTGAGTTGTATGAATTTGATCGATCATCTTTGAAGATTACCATGCTAAAAGCAAAATTTCTCAAGAGTTGAAAGAATTTTTCCAGTTGCTCCAAGTCGAGATTGAGCTTGCTCTTTCCAACTCTTTTTCTGATCCTCAGAACAGGAGAGGACAAAGGACCACCACTCAGATAGTTTTTCCTCTGAGTGAAGGACTTGTAATTGTCCAGATTCCGTTAACTCCTCAATTTCATAAAATTTTTCTATACCTCTAGGACCCACTCCTAATGGGATCCCATAAATCGCAGGCTCAATCGTACTATGAACCCCTGCACCCCATCCACCTCCCACATAAGCCCAATCTGCCACTGAATAAAGCTCCGCAAGAAATCCCATCTCATCCACAAGTAAACAATTTTGATCCTCTAAAATTTGAATGTTTTTTTTCATCTGAGAGGTCTGACTGAAGTCTAAGTCTAAACCTTTTAGATTCGCTCTGATCTTATCAATCTCCTCAAGATGAACCTGATGAGGAACAATCCATACAGTTCCCTTCTGAGACTTTAAAATAGAAGAAAGAAACTCCAAATCCTCCAACCAAGCACTTCCAATGACTCCCCACGGACGCTTAAGATTTTGACAAAGATGAATGAGCTCTTGAGCTCGAAAATGACCCTGATTTAAGCGTGAATAGACTCGATCCCAGCGAGGCTCTCCAGCCACTTCGATAAAAGCGTTTGGAAAAAGAGAATGTAGGGCTGGTTTTTTTGATAAATTACAAGGGAATAAAATTAAAAAGGGATATTCCCCCAGCAAACTCCAACAAAAAGCCTTAGCTATTCGGAGAGATCTTCTCGCATGTACAGAAACGATAGCTAAAGGAATAGCTTGCTCCTTTAAGGACACCCATAAATCAGGCCAAGCCTCATATTTGGCTGTTATCCATAAATGGGGACGAAATGCTTGAAACGCGACAGACCACTCCCCTTCCCAAGGGGCATACCCACAGTAGATCAATGAAGCGCCTGGTGCTAAATTTTTTCCAAGTCGTTCAACAGATTCTCGAGCAGACTCACTCATGACCGTAAGAACTAACTCATAACCCTGCTCTGCAAGTTTAAGAACCAAATGTGAGAGTGATTCGAGTTCACCCACACTCGCAGCATGAACCCAAACTCGTCTTTTCTGAAAATCAGTCTTAGATTCTAAATCTCTCCAAGAAATATCAAGCAGACGATCCCCAGAAAAAAAGTGAGGTAGAATGAATTTTTTCACTAAAACTCTTTGAATCCATCGATAGCTTTTTCTTAAAATTTTTCTCATTCTAAAGACTCGAAATATTTTGACACCACTTGATCTGGCAAAAGACCTTTGAGGCAAAGATATTTTTGCTTTATCCGAAAACAATAACGGCCATCCTTCCCACAAGGCCGACACCAAAGACTCAGCTCAATAGAACGACTTTCTTTCATCCAAGGACCAAAGCCCATATCAGGTGTTGTGGGTCCAAAAATAATCCGTGCTGGAACTCCTACCGCTTCAGCTAAATGAGCTAAACCTGTATCACTTCCTAGATATCCTATTGAGTAATGAAGGACTGTTGCCGTTTGAGCTAAACTCATTACACCCAAAGCAGAACAACAGGAAAGCCCAGCCACTTCAAAATGATTCAATAAACTGACGCTTGCTAAATCGCTTTTTTGTCCCAAAATAATAGGAATTAAAGCGAACTTTTGAGATAAACTCTGAACCAATTTAAAATAAAAATCAACCGGCCACATTTTTCCCTTCCACCGTGAAGAAGGCATTAAGCACAAAAACTTGGTTCGAGATAAATCACAGATTTCTCCCTTTGAAAAAAAAAGAGATTGAACTTCAGAAAATGGACGAACAAGATGCTTTAAATTGGGATGCTCAGTACCACTGCCTCCAGCCAGAAGAGTAAATCGAGACACCCACGACAGAGGCCTCCATCGCAATGGACAAAATCTTTTTAGTAAATAGTAAAAAAACAGTTTTCTATATTGCTTTGAAATAGTTTTCCATTTGGGTTTTGGAGTCTGCTCCACCCAACTCCAATAAGCAAATAAAAGCTTCATCAGACGAGTTCGTAAACTGAGGTGAAGATCAAAAATTTCTAAATAATTTTCAAGCCAAAGCTGATAGCAAAAACGAACCCAAGCTCTCAATCCTTGAGATCGGTTAAACTGAATAACGCGATGGATTTTAGGATGCCCACACAAAACTTCAGAAAACTCTTGAGCAACAACCCAATCCACATGACTTTCTTTTAAAAAAGAATGAACCTCCAAAATGGAGGTTGCAAGGATAACATCTCCCAAACTACTTAATCGAAGAACCAGTTTTTTAGTCATCGTTTTATAATGATGGGAAAAGCAGAGAGAGCCAAAAAAAAAATGGGGGCATCGAGCTAGTTTAGCGCCGAGCTACCTCGGTACTAGAATCGCCGTGGACGGGCTTAACTTCTGAGTTCGAGATGGGATCAGGTGTAGCCCCGTCGCTATAGACACCCCCAAACTG
>CAIZRG010000015.1 GCA_903935335.1 Oligoflexia bacterium | reverse complement strand
GAGTTCCTTGTTTAAGATGAGATGCATAAATCCCCTTAATTGGGGTGAAATTTATTAAGTCACCTAAATTAGTACTATTAGGTATAATAATATGTTTTACATCAAGTTTTTCTTTTTCTTTTTCAAGTCCTCTTAAAATAAGTTCTGCATTACCAGGACTCACATGGCTCCCACTGATTGTAATGACATAAAGGCCTTTTTCTCCATTAGTTAAAGTCACTTCTGTTGCGCTTACATACCCTTTTAATTTCTTTTCAGTTGATCCAGGTGTTTGAGGTTCTTCAATAAAAAATATTCGCTCATGAGGATCATTAGGATATGGAAATGAATACTGAGAAGAGCAATCTCCTCCTGTGCATCCTCTAAAAATTCCAACTTGCGGTAGAACTTGAGAGAGCTTTACAGGAGTTGTGACCTTTGTTTGATTTGTTACAGTCTGACTTGCATAGGCATGACCTTGCTTTTGAACAGATTGGATAGCTTTATCGATAATAGAATTTTGTAGACCGTGTTCACCTTCAAGAGCCTGATAAACAATGGGATTTAGAGCATCTATATCCGAAAGATGAATGAGATCATCTGGTGTAAGCTGGTTGATTCTCTGGTTTACTTCCTGCCAAGTATGTGGGATTAGCCCATCTGAAGTTCCTTTTAGAATAGAGATCACACTTAGCGTTGAATGAAGCATTTGTTCTGCTTGAAATGACGAAATCAAAGCTCCTATTCTCTCTTTATTTGGAAGATTAGGTAAAATTTTCAGCTCATCAAAATGATCTATAACACATTGCCAGCGCTCTAATTGTGTTTTGAACAACTGTAGGCAGGTTTCATTAAGGGTATGTTGTGCTTTTGATTGTTCAGAATTTTTTTTATCAATTACTCCAAGTTTTCCGATAAATTTTTGATCATCAAGTGTCGGGGACTTCCTTAAAAATATTTTTACATGATCAATAAGTTGAGGCGGTTGTAACTGCTCTTTTTTAATCAGCTCGACTTGTTTATTAAGACTCTCTTTCCATTCATTAACCGACTCAGGCTTGATGACTACTGCACCTACTGAGATACCTCCTTGAGGAGGAGTGATAGTGAGATCGTGATATTGCTTAGAAGTAAAAAGACGTTCGTACTCAGGCTGAGATTTTAGCTTCTCAACAAGTTCTTTTTCATTCTCTAAAAGTGTAAAAAGGTCAATATCATATCTGGCAGCATCTGAGAAAAGTGCCGGAATATGATCTTTCACTTCAAGTAAGAAAGCAAGTTTTTGTGAATCCGTCTCCAATGGAGGAAGCCTATGCCCAGTTCCAGCTAGACTAATAGTCTCCAATAAAAAGATAATGGACCCTAGAGCTATTATAGAAAAAGATTTAACCTTACCTTTTTTGTCAACCATATTGTTTAATAATATATCATAAGATTTGAAATTCAAATAGGATCTGGGGTCCTAAAGCCAATTGCCGGAAAAGGGCTTTTTTAGTGTAATAAATGGTGTGTCATTTTCTGATGAACTTTCGGTTTGATATTTAATTTGTGTCGGAGTGGATAGGCCTTGCGTGCCGAATCAATTCTATAATCCCAAAAGCGATTGATGTGCCCCGTAAGACACAGACTCATAACGCGCAAGCGTCTTTGAATCAATCACAGTGCCTTCGTCATGAAGATCATTGATAACTTTTGTGACCGTTTGGACTGTGTGAAAAATCACACGATTTGCTAGGAGATTCGGAAAATATTCAATCCGCTAAAAACATTTAAGCATCAAAAGACAAGTCAGCTGGCTCTTCGTCTGGGGAAATGTCTTACTTGAAAAAGTAATGTCATTTTTATTTTTACACTAAAATAGCCTTTTTTCGGCAATTGGCTTTAGGACCCCATATCCTATTTGAATTTCGAGTTTTATTCTATATAATTAAACAATATATTAAATAAAAAAGGTAACGAAGTGGCGAAAAATGGGCGTATGTTTTCCCTACCCGTTAAAGGATCTCTTTATCCTCTGGTTTTATCTCTCCCAATACCCGTGCTGCTGAGGAGCGGACATTTGAAGATGGGTCTTTTAATAAATGGGCAAGAGCAATGACGAGGGGGGAGCATTTTTAATCCTTTATGCGGTGCCCATTCGTTGTAGTCTTC
>CAIZRG010000014.1 GCA_903935335.1 Oligoflexia bacterium | reverse complement strand
TGGCTCTGAGCTTAAGGGACGTAAAAAAATGTGAAACCATTAATCCCCTCTCGGTTCTTTTGTCTGCCAATGAAAAAATCCAAGCCGCTCGACTGAAAGATTTTATGCCTCCTTCTCAGGTGAGCTCCCAATGGGAGTGTTTATTAAAATTTGGTCAAAAGGAGCGTAAAACTGTTCTAAAACCACTCCATGAGACTCAAAGCCATGGAGTTGAGCTTTTGGTCTGGAAAAACAAAGAAGACCTTGAAGAAAATCAAAAAAAATTAAGAAAAGCGACTTTGAATTTCACTCGCCCTGTGGTTCTGCAGAAATATTTAGAAGGAATCACTGAAGGCGAGGTCCGACTCTGGTTCTTGGATGGCAAACTCCTAGGCTCAGCTAAAAAACTTCCCTTAACGGGAGATTTTCGAGTCAATATCGACGGGGGAAGCCGACTAGCGGCTTACTCTTTGAATCACCAGGAACGACTCAAAATCACTCCAATCTCTAGGCACCTTCGAAAAGAAGGGATCCGTCTTGCAGCCATTGACTTAATTGAAGGTTGGATCACCGACTTTAATTTTACAAGCCCTGGGCTGCTAACTCAAATGGAAGCTTTGTTAAAAAAAAATCTTGCAGGTCCGATTATTTCTGCACTTGCGAAGCCCGCAAATCTAGGGAAAAGATAAGTTGAATGGCTAAAAATCAGAGATCCTCCCTTTTTATTTTATTTACGACTGTTCTAACGGATCTTATTGGATTTGGGATGGTCATCCCACTGATTGGACTGTATGGACTTCACTACGAAGCTCACGGACTTCAACTTCCAATCCTAGGTGGCATTTATTCATTCATGCAATTTTTATTTTCTCCTATCTGGGGATACATCTCCGATCGCGTGGGAAGGAGACCGATCCTCCTTCTTTCTTTAGCAGGATCCACTTTGTCTTATCTCATCTTTGGATTAGCTCCCAACTACTCTTGGCTTTTGATTTCTCGTGCTTTTGGAGGAATTTTTGCAGCAAATATCTCTACAGCCCAAGCTTATGTTGCCGATGTCACCTCTCCGGCTGAACGGGCTAAAGGAATGGGACTCATCGGTGCTGCCTTTGGGATTGGTTTTACCCTAGGACCCCCTCTGGGTGGAATTGCTTCAGCTCAACTGGGGCTTGCTGCTCCAGGATTGATTGCTTCAGGCATTTGTGGGTTGAATCTCCTTTTAGCCATTTTTAGACTCCCTGAATCTCTTGCCCCTGAAAATCGACAGACTCAAAAGACTCAGAGGAAGCGCACTTTGCTTCCACTGAACTTACCCCAACTGATGGCTTCTCTTTTAAAAAAAGAAGAGCTAGGATTTTTTCTCATCACTTTTTTCTTGGTCACGTTTGCGTTTTCAATCCTGGAACAGACTTTTTCACTCCTTTTTCAAGTCAAGTTTCATCTAGAAACTGGAGAGGCAGGCTTAAAAACAGGATTCATTCTGATGACTGCTGGGGTCTTAGGCGCTTTGGTTCAAGGGGGATTGATTCGTCGGTTAGTTCCCCGGTTTGGTGAAAGAAAACTTCTTTTTGCAGGCTTGATTTTCAATCTGATCGCAATCGTTTTGTTTCCGTTTATGACGAGTTATCCCCCTTATTTTATCTTATCCATCCCCCTTGCACTGGGATCAGCACTGATTAACCCGAGCCTTTCAGCTTTGATTTCTCAAAGTGTGGGTGTACGAGACCAAGGCTCGGTCTTAGGACTTTCCCAGGGTTTAGGGAGCCTAGCTCGAGCAGGCGGACCTTTTTGTGGTCTGCTCACCTTTGCCATTCGACCTGAGCTTCCTTACTTCATTGCAGGCTGCATTACGCTCAGTCTTGTGGTACTAAGCCCAAAGTTGATTTTGAAACGACCCTTCAATCATGAATAGGAACTTCGGTGACTCAGACCATTCAAACAAAAAAAAAGCTCCCAAAAGTCCTCATTATTTATACAGGTGGAACCTTTGGAATGGAAATTCAAGCTCATTCCAAGGAAAGAACCCTAACAATTCCGTCTTTTTCTCCAAGTCACCTCAAAAAACGCTTCTTAGACTTTGTACCTGAACTCAAAAACTTAGCTCAATGCGATGTCGATGTCATATTAAACCGAGACAGCGCTCATATTGGGCCGAGTGAGTGGATTTTGATCGCTCAGAAAATCAAGCAAAAATGGAAAAACTACGACGGCATTGTTCTCCTTCACGGAACAGATACTTTAGCCTACACTTCCAGTGCACTTTCTTTTTTACTCAGACCCTGCGTTGTTCCTGTTGTCATCACTGGGGCACAACGGCCTTTATCAGCCCTTCGCACAGATGCTCGGAGTAACTTGATCTCTGCAGTAGAAATTGCAGCTTTAGGGCCTCGTAAAATTGTTCAGCAAGTGACCGTCTTCTTTGGCAACAAGCTTTTACAGGGGAATCGAGTCAGAAAAGTAAGTGCGAGCGACTTCAATGCTTTTGACAGCCCTTCCCTCTCTCCCCTAGCCCTGGTAGGCACGACGATTCGTTATACGGATCACCTTTTTGCTCCACCTACAAACCGCCTTAAACTCCTGCAATGCTTTGATCAAAAAGTCTTGCTCATCCACATCACGCCAGCCCTACCCTCTGATCTGCTTTCTCAGTCACTTTTGCCTCAACTGCACGCCATGGTTCTGGTTGTGTTTCACTCCTGGACAGCTCCAACCCATGACCCTTCGTTTATCCAATTCCTAAAATTAGCTCAATCCCAGCATACACCCATTGTTCTTGTGATCCAGGATAGCAGTCAACAGCCTTGCTCCACCTCGCAGCTGATGAACTACGCTGCTGGAAAAAGCTTGCTTTCAAACGGATGCTTTTCAGCAAACTCAATGACTCCAGAGTGTGCTTACGTCAGAACTCAGCTCCTCCTCTCACAAGCCAAAGATATCCGTGAATTTGGTCGATTTTGGAAACAAGACCTTGCAGGAGAAGGAATTCATTGACGAACTTGAATAGACCGAAAACTAATGCCAGTTAATCTACATAAGTTCTAAATAATAAAAAAGAGTATCGTTTTTTATAAACTAGAATTTTTATTGAATTTTATATCTAGACGGCTAATGATCGCAGGATGAAGAAAATCATTTCATTAAAGAATTGGGCTAAAGTTTATGTTATTATTTTATGTAATTGGTATAAGTAGGTGACCGACAGCCTTCAAACGGGTGTAAGGACGTCAATTTCCTAAATACTCAAGCACCTTCCCCAGTGGGATTCCATCGCAGTGTCCCCCTGGAAGCACTTTCATCTGAACATGTCCTCCTTGGCCTTCTTCCTGCATTTTTTTAAAAAAATCAATTGCTCCACGATAAATTCCAGGGATTCCTTTAAATTTACCAACAGAATCGTCTTGATTGAGGAAGAGAAACAACTCTGGATATTGAATCCCATCATCAAAAAAAGGAGATTTCCTCATCAAAGATCGAGCAGTAGGCCCATCAAAGGGCTGAAACAGACCATCCAGTGCTATAAAACTAGCCATCCAATAAAATTTTGAAGAAAAAATAGCAGGACAAGCCGACACGACTTTTTCAAACTGAAGAGTATCCCGGCTGTTTGAACCTGAGAGCTTCAAAACATTAAAGCCACCCATGGACAGGCCATAAAGAACAGGCTTTTGGGCCGCAGCATCAGGATAATGATGCATCATCAGAGCATGAAATCGTTCAAAAGTATCTTTTCTTCCATTCTTATGAATCGCCCAGTGAGGACCAAAAGAAGGGCAAACAATATGGGAAATATTTCTCAAAGACTCTTCTTCATGAATATTCGACAAAAAGGAATCACAGAGGTTTTTGGCACTCCCCCCCATCCCATGAAAAGCATAAAGAATTTTTCCAGTCTTATGACCCGACATATGAAACGATGAATCGTGCTCAGGTGAAATAACACAATAATTCACCTGATTTTTATTTACTGGGTCTTCCCAAGAAGAACAATCTTCATGAATGGCATGAAGAACCACAGGCTCCGCTTTAGAATTGGCCTCAGAAGCACAAACTAACGCAATAAGAACAAGGAAAAAAAATTTTAATTTCACTACATTGAACATATAAAACTCACATTAAAAATCAGCTACTGTTATTATTAAATTAATAAATAACAACAGTAGCTATTTACTCTCAAATTATTCAGATTTCAAGTTATTTATTTTCTAGGATCATATTTTATAAATTAAATTAATTAATTTAATAAAAAATAAAACTTACTTTGAAGAAAATCGTAAAAAATGATCCGTATGGCATAGGCATTGCAATTCAGATTTTCCATGAGAAACCAAAAATTAATTCAGCTCTCTTATTTTCTAGTCATTCATTTCACTGTGACCCACCTCCTCCTTTGCCAAGAAAGCTTTTCTGGATATAAAGTTATAGGAACTCGACCTCATCCTTTTGAAAACATTCATAAAATTCAACAACTTGACCCAGAAAAACACCTCCAAATACAAACAGAAGCTGAAAGACAGATGGATAAACTCCCCCGCTACCGCCTCCTAAACCCAGAGGAAGAAGAAAAAGTACAAGAAACTTACAAAAAACTAACTGCAATCACTGAATCTTTTGAATGCGTTGCTTCCCAGTCGCTGTTCATTCTTAAAGAAGCTCTAAAATACTACGGAAATTTTGGATTTTATAAAGATGGGAATCCTATTTTCCCAGCAGAGGACCCCAGAAGAAACTATAGTCAATCAATCACTTTTTATGCCTACCAAATTCTTTTATCTTCAAATACCAACAAAGATCGACTATTATTCTTGAAAAGATTATTACCTGAATTTCTGTTGACAGAAGAAGAGATCCAAAAAACATTAGAAATGAAAGAAAAAATCTTTTATACTCAGGGAAAGGAAGAAGAAAAATATAGTTATTATTATAATTATTCATTTGATTATCTAAGAATGAAAAGATTAGCTTACTTTAACTCCTATAAATTCTATGCAGAACTAAAGATAGCCATAGAAAAAATTAAAAAAATTACTCAGCCAGGAGATACAATCGTAGGAGTGGGCAATACCCCTCAGTTTATTCTAAACGCACTTAAATATGTAGGCCATCCATTAAATCTTATTTCTGTTGCAATCTCAGGATGCCCAGGTGGCAACAAAAACTGGTTAACAGATATTTTAACCGAGAAAGGTCTAAAAAATTATCAAAACTACTTAGAACAAGTGGGGCTCTCTCCTTTGAAAAAACACGGGAGACTTTTTTTTATGGATATTATAGGTCAAGGATGTGGCATTGAATTTTTAGTACATGAAATAATTCAAAAATACCAAGCATCAGGAATCGTAGAACCAGATATAAACATCATCGCACTCAACGAAATTGGTAAAAAATTTTATGGCAAAAGCCTAGAAATAGACGCTTATTCTTTGAATCTCCCTATTCTGTCTAAACGGCTTGACGAAATCGGTGAAGAAGGAGCAGAAAACAGAACTTTAATTAGCTTTCCTGCCTACAAATGGGATGAATGGAAGTCTGATCCAATGCGAATTCCTGCTACCCATGGAGCTCAGATCATCATTCAGAATATTCATGACTATTTTTCTAAGATTGAATCAGGCAACTGTATCTATCGCTTCATGAAGTAATTTTTTTACTTCAGATGTAACACCTGATAACGCATCAGATGGAATCATTAATGTTAATAATAAAAAAATTCTTAATCAATTTTTTATCCGCCTCTGAATCACCGGATTCCTACTCGATATGCTTAAAGCTTTCACAGAAAACATCAGTTTTCACACTCTTTTTTCTCTTCTTTACTTTTTTAACAGAAACTACCTCAAAAATCTGAAGACGACTAAGATCATTCGATTTCACGCTTCTACCTAAGTCAGTTAAAAATAATTTCCGATAAGAAATTTTCTTTCCTTCTTTTTCAAAGGTATCTTGCTCAATTTGAATCCAACGAGCTTTATCTAAAACTCGAAACAGATTCTCCACTTCCTGCCTAGAAACACCCCGACAGATCAAAGACAATTCTTCAAAAACTCGGCCTGCAGCTCGGTAGCTCACTCCAGACAAAATTGTCAGAATCTGAATGACTATTTTTTTTTCATGAGTCGATAGCTTTCTTGCCTCTGAATAAGGATTGACTTGAGAAGGTAAACAGCAATCACAAACCCCACAAGGAACACCTGAATCATTTTGATCCCCAAAATACCGAACCAAGGAAAGCATTCGACACTGAGTCCCTCGGGCAAACTCCAACATTTGATCTCCCTGCTTTTCCTTATACTCTCGCTGCCGAGCATAAGTACTCTCCCAGCCGTTATCCTTGACATTTTTTCCAAAACAAACATTTCCTTCAAAATCCAAAATAGCCCCTCGATGAATACAAAGCTTTTCCAAAGCTTTATCAAAAATATCTTCATCCATCGAACTCAATGATTGTTTCAAAACTTCCTTAGAAATTTTCTGTTCTCCAAGATTTTTATAAATTTTTTTTAAATGCACGATCTCCGGATAATCTCGATTAAAAAAAAACTCATGGGTCTTTTGATCTACAAAGGAACTAAGCATGATTGCCTGAGAAGGCTTCCCATCTCTTCCCGCTCTTCCTATTTCCTGATAATACCCTTCCACACTGACCGGTAGTGCAGCATGAATCACAGTCCGAATATCAGGCTTATCTACTCCCATTCCAAAAGCGACAGTAGCTACAATCACGTCAAACTTCCCCGATAGAAAAGCCTCTTGATTTCTTTCCCTTTCAACCCCTGTCATTCCTGCATGATACTCTCCTACGGAATAAGAGCTTTTTAAATCTTCATATAACTGATCTGTTATCTTTCGAGTAGGGGCATAAACAATGGCAGGTCGTCTTTTAGGTTCTCCTAAAATGGATCGAATCACTGACATTCTATCGCTCGGAGACAACTCTAAAACGCGAAGTTGAAGATTGGTCCGCCTAAATCCATGAATCGACCGAATCTCATTGATTAATCCTAGTTGTTTACAAATATCATCTTGCACCAAAGGAGTGGCCGTTGCCGTCATTGCAAGAATAGGAACAGGCCTAAAACTCTGAACCCTTTCCTTCAAAAGCCGATAATCGGGCCTAAAATCATGCCCCCACTGTGAAATACAATGAGCTTCATCCACTGCAATCAATGAAGGAGGCTTTTTCACCAGCATTTCAACAAACCCAGGGATTGAAAGCCGCTCAGGCGCAATGAAAAGAAACTGCAATTTCCCAGAAAGATAGTCCATGCAAGCCTGTCTTGTCGATGCGCGATCTCTTCCAGAATGAATTCTCTCAGCCAAGATCTCTTTTTTTTTCAGCTTTTCCACTTGATCTTCAATTAAGGCCAAAAGTGGACTAATCACTAAGGTTGTCCCTCCCAAAGCAATACCAGGAAGCTGGTAACACAAAGACTTGCCTGCCCCCGTAGGCATCACCAAAAGAACATCCCTCCCCTGATTGACTTGAGTACAAACAGACTCTTGATGGGGAAGAAAACTAGAAAATCCAAAATTCTTCTTCAATAAATCAATAAGAGAGCCTAACTGAGGAGATTGCTGTTGCATGAGCATAATATTTTTTTAAATCCCTTGGCCCAACAATCTACCAGACCTCGCATCGCTCTACAGGAGCCATAGATGAGCCCAATTGACACTGAAATGCTTCAGCAAATTTAGGAAACTGAGAAACCGACCCATTCACTCTCCACTTAGGAGGAGAATGAGGATCAGTTTTTACAAGCATTCGAGCAAAGGGTTCCTGCTTTTTAGAACACCATGACTGAGCAAAGGCTAGAAAAAACTGCTGCTCTTCACTCCATCGACGTGAACCTGGAATTTGATCTTTTTCAAGTGGTTTGGGTGAAGCATCTTTCAAACGAGAATCCATCCAGGCCTGATAGGCAAGCCCAAGGCCTCCTAAATCAGCAATATTTTCACCCAATGTGAGTTGTCCATTTAGAAAAAGTCCGGGCAAGCTTTCAAAGCTTCCATACTCTTTCACCACACACTGAGCTTTCTTTTCAAAAGCTTGAGAAACACCAGGAGTCCACCACTCCATAAGATTACCCGACGCATTGTATTTTCTGCCTTCATCATCAAAGCCATGGGTCAGTTCATGACCCATCACCATGCCAATCCCACCATAATTGACAGCCATTGAAGCTTTCTGATTGAAAAAAGGTTCTTGCAAAATCCCAGCAGGAAAAACCATCTCATTCAAAGAAGGATTGTAATAGGCATTCACTGTAGGAGGAGACATTTCCCATTCATTGCGATCGACGGGTTGACCTATCTTACTTAAGTGATACTGGGTATTAAACTGAGCTGCTGCAAAAAGGGATTTTAAATAAGATTTCTTATCAACTTCAAGAGCATCGTACCTCCGCCAGACTTGCGGATATCCTACTTTATTCATTATTTTATGAAGCTTTTCTAATGCTCTCTCCTTCGTGGGCTCATCCATCCAACTGAGTGCTTTTACCCTTTTTTCAAAAGTAAGTTCAATTTGCTGGATCATCCCTTGAGTTAAACTCTTACCCTCCTCTCCATAGCTCACCTCTACAAACGAACGCCCCAAAGCAAAGCCCATGAAAACATCAACCGACTGGACACATCTCTTCCAACGGTCTTCCAGTTTTTTTTGGCCTGAAAAATTTTTTGAAAAAAATCGAAAATGTTCATCAACAAACTTTCGAGGCAAAGCAGGAATTGAAGCTCTTAATAAATGAAACTGGAGATAAGTCTTAAGATCATCGAGTGAAATCCCTTTCTCAGAGGAGAAAAGTTCATTCAATGTCATAAAAAAAACGGGAGAAGTCACATTTATCGCTTGAATTTTTGAAACACCACTTTCAATCCAGTACTGATCCCAATCAAAAGAAGGGACCTTTTCTTTCAAACCCTCTCGATCCCATCGATGATAGACATTCACTGGATTCCGACGATCAACTTTAGACATCGAAGACTGAGCTAAACGAGTTTCAATTTCCATGAGCTTTTTAGCCTGCTGCTGAGCTATTTTTTTTGAGGAACCCATCCACTGAAAAAGAGTTCTTGAATATTTTTCAAAATTCTTCCTGACTTCAAGAGTACGAGGATCGTCATTCAAATAGTAATCCCGATCAGGTAAACTGAGTCCAGCCTGATCGATGACTCCAATCACTTGGGTGGCATCCTTGAAGTCTTGCTGCTCACTGAAATCAAAAAAAGCATTCACCCCTTTTGAGTGAAGTTGAGACAAAAGAACAGGGAGCTGCTTTCTCAATGAATTTGCCATTAAAGCGTCTATTTTCTTAAATTCAAGATTCAACTCTGCTCTTGAATTTTTCTCGACATTGGCTTCATCCATACAAGCCCCATAAAAATCACTCATCTTCTGGCTATCTGAATGAACGGGTATCTTTTTGAACTGAGAGGAGTTCTTTTCTAAAATCGCTCTGAGAATCTCTTTGTTCTTCTCACGTATGGCCATAAAACTTCGATCCCACATGGGAAGATCTTCTGGAATTTTCGCCGTTTCAAGCCACTTTCCACAAGCAAACTGATAAAAATCCTGACAAGGTTGTACGGCATCATCGATTAAAGTATGATCAATCCCAAGATTGAGCTGCCCTGCAGTTACAAAATAGCCCCTAAAATAATGAACTCCAAAAACCATCAATATCCATACTGCTGTCCTTTGTAACATGGGCCTTCCCTCCTTAAAAATAAAAGTAAATAAACAATCCTCATCCAGTTTTTACTTTTCAACAGGATAGCCTGCATCTACCCAGTCCTTGATTCCTGAATTGCCAATGCAAACGAGATTATTTAAATTTAATTTTTCTAAAACTTGACAGGCTATCTGAGCTCTTCCACCAGAACGGCAATAAACAAAAATCTTATCCCATTGCTTAAGCTCGTCTAAATGCTGGTCGACTTCATCATAGGGAATATTCTGACTTCCAGGAACATGACTGGCTCCAAATTCATCTCTTCCACGAACATCTAAGATGATTTCTTTTTCCTTAAGCTTTTTTAAAATTTCATAAAGCTCAGTCATAGATATTTTTTCACTCATTCCCTAATCTCTCCTTTGCTCTACTATTCAAAACCCTTGTTTCTAATCCTTTTGGACTCTCTATCGTTGTCGGAGGTGAAATCAAACCTCGAGTCACCACTCTTTCCTGGGGCAAACGAATGGCAACTGTAACACTCGTTCCCGAAACTCCAGCTGCTGTTACAGACCCCTGATGAGCTTTCATAATTTTGTGGACTAAAGACATATTCAGCCCTTTCTCACTGATCCAATGTTTGAGAAGATCTTGCTCTGGACCTCCTAAAGTTACCTTCCCAGCACGTAACCTCTCAGTATCTTGAATCAAGATCTCGATTCCCCGACTCACTCCCCGTTGAGCCGCTTGAGAAACAGAAACAGAAATTGAAAGAGAGCTTTCTTCTGAAAGAGTTTCAAACACTTTGGACAAAATATGAATTAAAACTCGCTCAAACCGATGAGCATCCACCAATACCCAAACTGGAATGGGTGGAACTGAAATCTGCACCCGCTTTTTAAAATCTGAGCCCAGCAAAGTCCGTGCAACATCCGATAAGAGCTCTGATAAGTCCAGAGTTTGAGACTGTAGACGAGACTCCAAAAGATTGATATTCACAATATCATTGAGATCATCTAAACTTCCTGAGAAAATAGATAATCCTCTCCTCACTGATTCTGCAGCTTGATTTTGCTGTTCCTCAGTAAATGCCGAAGAATTCCCCTCAATCAGAGATTTTCCAGCCTGAAGCAAGCTTAAAGGCCCCTTCAAATCAGAAACCACATCGAGAATAAACTTATGTCGATCTCTGACATAAGTTTCCACATTCATCGCTAAACCCTGTAGAACCTTTTCAATCTCTCCATAAAGTCCAATAAAAGAAGATACACTCTCAGAAGATCGCCCTCTCCCTTCTTTCAACTGAACTGCGTACTCACAAAGCTTTTGAAGAGGTTTAAAGTAAACTCGATGAGTCTGAAATAATAGACTCAAAACAAGACAAACCATCAGAAAACCCACAAGACTTAGAAAAAATAAGGACTGAGACTTAAATTCCAAGGAATCCAAACGAAGAGCAAGAATACTTGACTCATTCAGTTTTTCAAGCTCCTTCAGAGTAGAAACAAGCTTGTCATGCAGATCAACAACTTCGGATTTGATATAAGCATCCTTATTATAAAGAAGAGGCTCAAATTGAGCAGACAGGGTTAAAAGAGTATTGAGGGCATCCCCCAGATGATTCACTAAAGAACGTTGATCTTGATTCGGATTCCACCGATTCAGTAACTCGTTCGCTCCTTGAGCGAAAGAAGCTCGTAGCTTTTCCTTGGCTTGTACAACAGCTTCAGGAGAGAGCTTTCTAAACCCTGAACTCTCTTGCCGATACTTCTCAAGGTCAATTCTTAGATGTGCAAGGATCTTTTGTCGCTGAAAAAGAGGAGTGACCTCCGTAACTCGGCCCTGAAAACCTTCAATGGTTTTCCAGTGAAGACCTACCATCGCTCCCACAAGACTCAGCAACCCAAAAATGATAAAAACAGAAAATTTCTTAATCACAATACTCCTTTTCCATGTCAAAATAGGAATCCTATCTTACATGAAATAGAAGATCTGAAAAGCTCACTGAGGCATTTTTCAAGAATTGATCATGATTTTTTTAACTTTTTAGAGCTAGAAACAATTCTAATTTTTTGAATTGTGATGGGTTTTTTAGGAACATCTCCAGGCTGAGTTTCAACGGTTGATATTTTTTTTACAATCTCCAAGTCTGCTTCGCTCACCACCTCACCAAAGATCGTGTGTTTACCATTCAACCAAGGGGTTGGTTTAACCGTAATAAAAAACTGAGAGCCATTCGTATTAGGACCCGCATTAGCCATCGCTAAAATACCAGGGCGATCAAATTGAAGGGCTGAATTTACCTCATCTTCGAACTGATAGCCAGGACCACTCGTTCCGTTTCCAAGCGGGTCGCCTCCTTGAATCATAAAGTCCGGGATGACCCGATGAAAAATCGTACCACTATATAAGCTCTTGCCTATCACTTTTTTCTCGGTTCTAGGGTCTGTCCACACTTTTTTGCCTGTAGCTAAACCTATAAAATTTTCAACTGTTTTAGGTGCTGTTTCTTGAAAAAGCTTCAGATTGATCTTTCCCAGAGTCGTCTCAATCACTGCAGTTTGAGATTTTTGTGGGGATGAACCTGACTTTGCAAAAACTGATAATGTCAAACTCAAAGAAATGACGCTACTTAAGATCAAATTCATTTTAAATGGATGATTGAAGATATTTTTCATAAGAACTCCCCTACCATATTCAAATGGAGTGGTATACTAGATTACACGAGATCTTTATGATACATTTATCAGCTACTATTCTCGTTCGAGCAGATACTTCCGTTGAAGAGTGTGTGCGCCTCATGAATGAAAATCAGACATCCGCTGTTCTGATCACTGGAGATGATGCTGATGGATCCCTCGTAGGAATATTTACAGGCCAAGATCTGATTCGAAAAATCGATCTGATCCAAAAAGGTGAGCACTGGCTCCGTCCGATCAGAACAGTCATGACAACCCCAGTCATTACTGTAGAAGCTTCTGAAATCGATCAAGCTTATAAAATGATGATCGATCATTCTCTTAGGCAAATTCCAGTGATTGACTCCAAAAGCTCTTCAACAAAAATTTTAGGATTCATTACACTGAGTGATCTTTTTTTAAAGCTCTACAATGAAAAACCTCAAAAACTCTCTGAAGATCAACAGAACGAAAACCCATCTCAATCCACCCCGGCTACTCTTTCTAATAAAGATAAGTCTAAACTCAGAGTTTCTTTAATCACTGAAGACCGATTTTTCAGTAAATTTATGATTGAATTTATAGCTAAAGTCATTCCAGTCAAGATGAAAAGGATCCATTTGGACGAAGGAAGATTCACAGCAACCGAGCTTTTAGTCCTTGATATTGATGGATTTCAAAACAAAAACTGGCTGCAATACTTAAAAGAGATCAATCAAAACACAGTTCTTTCTTTAATTATGATCACCTACAACCCAAATCGGCACAACCATGAAACGATCATTTCTTTAGAAAAATTAGCTAAGACTAAAAAATTCTGGATCTTTAGAAAACCCGTTGAAATTCATGAAATCATCACAAAAATTCAAAAACAACTCAACTCACACCCCCGTTAACTCTGAATTGCTGTGTAAACTCGATGGACATCATCATGATCATCAATGGCATCAAGAAAGTCCGTCACCTCTTGTCTTTGTTCAGAAGAAAGCTCAATTCGATTCTTAGATAAATAACTCATTTCAGAGGCTGTAATGTCCCATCCAGCCTGAGCTAGAAACTTACTCACGGAGTCTAAATCAACAGGTTCACAAAAGAATCGAGCTCCACAGTATCCAGAAGGAATCTCACGAGAATCCAGGGGCTCTACATTCTGAGCACCTGATTCAATGGCTTCACCTTCAATATCTTTCTCTGAGGAAGGATGAGTTGCTTCAACCACTCCTAGACGATCAAACATCCAAGTCACACTCCCTATTGAACCCAGCATCCCTTTTCGAAAAAGCAATCGAATATCAGCTGCTGTTCGATTCTTATTTTCAGTTAAGCATTCAACCACAACAGGAACTTGATGAGGTGCAAACCCTTCGTAAGTCACAAGCTCATAATAAATCTGTTCATCTAACAAACCTGCCCCCTTCTTTACAGCACGATCAATATTATCTCGAGGAACAGAAGCCTTCCGAGCTGCCTCAATGGCAGCTCGAAGCCTAGGATTATTCTCTGGACTTGAATCGCCAGTTTTGGCTGCGACCGTAATTTCTTTGACCAGTTTACTAATTAAAGCCCCTCGCTTTGAGGAGTTTTCTATCCGACCTGCATGTTTCCACTGTGCACCCATTCTTTATTTTTCGCACATTTGACGCTCTGACTCAAGAAAGGAAATGCAATGAGATCTTTATAAATACTTGGCTAATCGAATAAAAAACTGCCGGCCTGCTGCATAATGGGATCCATTAAACCCGTTCCCCAGTGTTATGGGATAGCGGTTATCTAAAATATTGAGAACATCTCCAGAAACTCTCATTTTGGACCACCAGTGATCCCCATGAAACTCATACCCCAGTGTGGTATCAAAAGTGAAATGAGAGGGAAGACTAATTTCCTTCTCTTCTCCTGTCCGAAGACCACTACCATAGGCCCCTTGCCCAGTCCACCACCAGAAGTTCTTGGCATAGGTCACCCCCATATTAGCGGTATGAACCTGGACATGATCCAAAAATTGATAGGAATCACTGACAGGCTCATTCATCGCCCAGGCTCCCCCACTGATTCCCTTCCCTTTGGCAATCGTATAAGAATAATTCACAAACTGAGACCAATCCTCTGTAAGCTTCCCCTTGAGTGAGAGCTCTGCACCGTAACCAAACCCCACAGCATAGTTATAGGGCTGAGAAAGAGAAGTATTGAGCAACTGAGCTTCATCCAGCATATTGACTGCATCTTTATAATAAAAATTGAGCTGAGCAACTTGAGTTTTTCCCAATTGTTGAGCAATCCCAGCTTCATAATAATCATCCTTCTCAGCTTGAATGTCATAAGGCTCAGGCTTCATATGAAGAGCATTGAAAGTGGTTCTTAGATTTTCAACTGCAGAAGGCTGAAAAAATTTTCCATAAAAAACATGAAGCTGCGTACTGTCAGTCAAACTATAGTTCATTCCAACTCTCGGCTGTAAAAGAGAATCTGAAGTACTGAGCCCAGAAAACCTAAATTGCGTCGCATCAAACCGAAGACCTAAATTCAACACCAAAGGCTGGGCTAAAGTATAATCATCTTGAAGATAAATACTTTGAAAATACCCAGTCGTTGAGCTTCCATCTAATAAAGTAGACTGAGAACCATCAAGACTTCTTTCTACGGAATAACTTCCATCTGCCTGAGAACCTTGAAGCTGAAATCCTAATTTTATGCGATGAATAGCACTGGGCCTAAGAGAATAATCCCCTTTTAAACCTAAATTATTGATATGCCGATTCATTGAAAAAGAGGTTGCTTGAGATCCATAAATGGATTGCGCCCCCCCCGGAGCCGTCACTAGATCGTTCTCACGATCAGCCGTAACCACGATTTGGGAGTACTTATAATAAGGGGTGAGCTGCAAAAATTCCTTCTCTGAGAAAGTATGTCTCCAAGAAACCTGAGTGAAAGCATTAGTCTCTGCTTGAGCATCATCCGTATCCGAAGGACGATAAACCAAAGAGGGCCCATGATCATGCCCATGGCTACAGCCGTAAACCATGAGTCCATGGCTATGATCTGAAAAAAAAGGGCTATTGGGGTCAAAGGAAGAGGGATAGTTTGGAATCTGAAACCGGCTATAAGCATGGTAAACTAAAAACGATACCTTATTTTGGTTATCTGCCTGCCAATCGATTTTAGCAAACTCACTATCTCCATTGGCCCGATTATGAATCGACTCAGAACCTCCCTGATTTTGTTGATCAACTGATTCAGGCTGTGGAGTGTCTATTCCTCGGTCTGTTTGAAAATAATTGAGTGAGAAAAAATAGTGAAGATCTCCCTTTTCATTAGAACCCCCATAAAGAAGATGAGGAGAAATCGACTGATAAGTTCCATAGTTGAGTTCAACCTCACCACTCGGAGTTTCAGGGCCACTCTTCGTCCGGATATCTACCACGCCACTTAGTCTTAATCCATACTCAGCAGGAAACCCTCCTGTAATGACATCCATTTGCTCGATATTTCTAGGGCTAAAGGCTTGGCCCAAAGTATTCGAAGGAGATTCAGGGAGCTGAACACCGTCAATCTGGTATTGAATATTGCCATGATTGCCACGAAAAAACATTTGTCCAAACGGACCAGCAACCACCCCAGGAGACGTTGTTGAAATGAGCTTGGGTAAAGAAATCTCACCTCCCTGAGGGAGCTTTTGAATCAAAGCCTGATTGACCTCGGTTCGACTCGTTGAAGAAGAACTTTGAATCAACCTCCGCTTTGCCCTCACTTCCATTCGCATCTCTCTTTCAGAGGAATCTGCAAGATTAGATTCGCTATCCACATCCGCCCGGACTTGAGAAACTGCCAAAATACAAAAAAATCCAATGGTAACCCAATAATTGCAAAACATTTGCATTAAGTTATGGCTGAACTGGGGCCTCTTCGTCAAGGAAGAAGAAAGCTAAGCTCGCAATAAATCGACAGACCGTAAAGAAATCGCTTATACCAAGGCGTGCCTCCTTGAGTTTCTGGTACTTCCATCAAGTTCAGTGGCACACCAAGTTGTCCGGCAGTGGGCTATCGGAAGAGCTTGCAGTTCCTGCTGCCCTACAAGATCAAGTGAACAAAGCTCAATTAAAAATGAAGGTGGCAGTCGAGGTAGCTTAATATTCAGTTCCGAGCTACAGAAAAACTAAGACGCCTTCTCAACTGCCCGTCCCATCGCTTTAGCTGCAAAAAACTGCCCTAAATGCCTTGGGATCAAGCGAGGTAAAAAACAAGCGAGTTGATTGAGAAAACCTGGAACAAAAATAACTTTTCCTGCAAGCATTGCTTGAATTCCTAGTCGAACCACCTTTTCAGAACTCATCATCGTCTTGCGACCTGATGACGTGATTTTCTGACCCGAATGCTCAAAAAACTCAGTATAGGTCCCTCCCGGACAAAGACACATGATCTTAACTGAAGTTCCTCGGAGTTCGTAAGCCAAGCTCTCAGAAAAATACATCAGGTAGCCTTTTGTCCCTGAATAGACAGCAAAATTTCCAACAGGTTGAAACGCTGCTATAGAGGCCACTTGAGTCACATAGCTTTGTTTTCTATGAGCAAGCATATGTTTCACAAACCGATAGGTGATTTCAGTCGGAGCTACAGAATTTACTGCTAGAGTAGAAAAATGATCCTCATATGGAAATTCCAAAAATGAACCATACTTGGCCAGTCCAGCGTTATTGATCAAAACCGTAACCTGCTGAGAGTCTGCTGTAGCAAAATCAAACAAGACACGAGGCCCTTCGGGAGCAACCAGATCAACTTGACAACAATCAACCTTCACCCCATGCTTAGAGCTGAGTTCTAAAGCTAAAGCCTGTAGTCGATCCATCCGCCGAGCAGCTATTACGAGATTGACTCCAAGGGTTGCTAGCTGTCTAGCATATTCAGCACCAATCCCACTTGAAGCCCCTGTTACAACTGCCCGATGTCCTGCCCACGTTTTAAAATTTCTCACACCCTTAAAACCTCACCTGATTACGTTCCAGCTTGCATAAAACGATCCATCCGCTTCCAAAGCCATCTTGCACTTTCCACTTGAGGACAGTGGCCAATGGCCTTTGTCTCATCAAAAATCACAGAGGAAGGAAGATTTTTTTTAAACCACTCCAGGTGTTTCTTAGGAAAGATTTTCTCTGAACGACCCCAGATCAAAAGAGTCGGAGGGAATATCTTAGATAGATCCGATCCCGTTTTACTCAGCTCAAATTCTTCAAATTTTCCTTCTTCTACTAGTTTTTGAATGGAAGCTTTTGACATCATCTCAAAAAATGATTGAGCAAACCAGGAAAGATAAAAAGGCTTTTGGTGATAGATTCGACCCAAATAGCTTAAACTATCTGCTTTTGATTTAAATTGAAGATCCTTTTTAAATTCTTCCCACTCCTCTCCAGACTCAAATCCTCCTGCAGGAGAAATTAAGATAAGCTTTTTCACTCGCTCTGGGAAAAGAACAGAGTACCTGAGACTTAAAGCACCCCCCAATGAATTTCCTACAAGAATCAATTTTTCAGTTTGAACTTGATTGAGCCAATCTGAAAAAGCTTCGAATAATCGGTCACTCGATACTTCTTTTCCTGGATCCTCACTATACCCATGAGAGAGAAGATCTAATGCCAAAATGGAATAACCTGCCCTTTGCAAAGGAAACATAATTCGAGCGTAGTGAGCAGCATTCGCCCCCACTCCATGAACGAGAACAATGACTTCTTTCTCTTGATCCACTCTCTTTTCAAGAGAGTGGATGACTCCCCCTTTCGTGTTGCGAAAACAACTCGAAAATCCCCTCGCTTTTAATATCCGATACACTGCTGAATCAACAAAATGCATTTTCATCACCCCAAAAGATGAACTTCAGTCAGAAAGAGTCATACTCAAATGAGCACGGTTGGCAGAGGAGGGCCGAGTCACACGACTAAACAGCCCCAAGTTAGGATCACGAATAAATCGAATTAAAAGAGCAGTCCAAGCCGTGTGAAAATGCAGGTGATTATAAAACTCAGATGCCACAGCTCGCACTTTGGGCAAATTTGGCCAAGCCACCTGCATCAAATCATGATGTTCATTGTGATACCCAACATTAAAAGCAATCCGGTTTAAGGGGCCATAGTAAGAATAAGTTTCTTGTTTTTCGTACAAAACATAATGTTCCTGAATCCACCTAGCACCCAGCGGATGAAGACCAATTGAAAACACACTCGACAATGCTAGATAAGCAAAAGAACCCCACCCTAAAAAATAAATTACTGAAGAGAGAAATCCAACTTCCACCATAAAATTTAAAAATATCCAGCGATTAAAAAACTGAATCCCTTTTAAA
Organism: Oligoflexia bacterium; assembly: GCA_903935335.1. Taxonomy (GTDB): domain Bacteria; phylum Bdellovibrionota; class UBA1018; order UBA1018; family UBA1018; genus CAIZRG01. The sequence continues at coordinate 14,478 of CAIZRG010000014.1, read as the reverse complement.
AAGGGGATACGAACCAGCTGAGAAACAAAATATAATAAATACCAAATTGTTTTCCGAATCGATGAATTACCGACCCAAGCCACTTCAAAAGGACGAGGAAGATCTGCATCCCGATCAAGCTCCCCCTGATAAAGATGATGCTTCATGTGATAAACCCGAAAAGACATCGCCGAGGGGAAAATAATAGGTAAATTAGCAAAAATTTGAAGGAAGCTGTTGGCACGAGTCCCCTTAAAAACAAGGTTGTGAGTACACTCATGGATCATCACAAAAAGAGCGTGATTAGCCACTGCACCTATTGTATAGGAAGCAGCAAAGATTAACCAGCCCGAGGAATCTGATAAAAGAACAGTCAAACTCACTTGAAGAAGAACCAAACCCAAAATATAAACTGCACTCATCGGATAGTTTCCAAAGAGCTTCTTCAGTTCAGGGTGAACCTTAAGAATATCCTGTGTGCGTTGTAAGTGAGGCTCTGGATAGGAGACTTGCATCAGTTGAAATTTTCCCATTTTCCTTGATCACTCCAAAAAGTTAATTTTTTTAACGTGCTGTTTGTACCGAAGGACAAGCTATGTTGAAATGCCTTGAAATTCAACTCCGGAGTCCATAAAAGGGAAAAGAATGAAAAATCAATTTAACAGAGAACCTTTTTTCAAAGGTTGGGCTAAGCCTGGACCTTGGGTTCCTGTTTTTGATGCGGCTGAACCTCATCTAAGCCCAAGTCCCGATGAAACCTTAGATGCTCTTTGTGGACATTTTCGAATTTTTCAATTGAAAAAAGGACATCGGTTTTCAACGGATGACGTTTTGACGGCCTGGTACGGAACGTCCTGGTGCCCAAGTGCCCAAAAAGCTTTAGATTTAGGAAGCGGGATTGGTTCTGTTGGGATGATTGCAGCCTGGAGACTTCAGGGCACTCAATTTGTAACAATTGAGGCTCAAGAGGTCAGTGTCGCCTTAGCTAAGCGTTCTGCCCGACTCAATGGTTTAGAAAAACGCTATGAGATTAGGCAAGGTGACTTTCGAACACCACAATGCCTTGATCCAAATGAAAAGTTTGACCTCATCTTAGGGAGTCCTCCTTATTTTCCCTTAAAAACAGGAGTGCTGGGAAATCACGCTCAAAAAATTACCTGCCGCTTTGAAGTTCGAGGATCCATCTTAGACTACTGTGAGCATGCAGCGCGGCATCTTCAGTGGGGAGGTCTTTTTGCCTGCGTGTTCCCTATTCACCCTCCAGAGCAACTCCAACGCATTCAACAAGCAGCTCGTTCTTATGAATTAACCATGGTCAGATACCGGCCAGTCATTCTCAAAGAGGGAGCCAAACCCCTTCTGGGTCTTTTTGGAATGACCAGGAAAGACCACTTACCCGCTCCTTTTCGCGATCAAACCTGGATAGACCCCCCCTTAGTGGTCCGTACAAAAACCGGTGAACCTCATCCTGAATACTCCGCTTTAAAACTGGCAATCGGTTTACCTCCGACGGGCTGAGAAAACCGACCCATCAGAATAAAAGTATTTGAAGGTCGATAACGAACTCCAAAAAAGAACGGGCGATTCGCCTCAAAAACCCAAGGTGCTGAGGCTACACTTCGACTTTGATTCCCATACCCCATGCCTCCTCCTCCTTCAGTTCCTGATTCAGTCAATGAAATCGAAGCCTTGTGCTTAAGCGTACCTAAGTACAAATTTCGACTGTCCGTCATTGCTGAAAAATCAGCATCTTGTTCAGAAAAAGCATCAACAATTCCTAATGATTTTAAGGGTTCAATCAGATCGCTAGCAGAATCTATTTCAAATTTGGGCAATGAAACCTGAACTGGTTTTAAACTTAACTGAGATATCCAATAATCCAAAGCATCGGACTTTATCAAGTCCTCTAACTTTTTTAAACTCTGTTTTTTATCAGGAAGAATCACAACAAAAGCCATATCCCCATCTTGATAAGGAATCTCTAAAAACTGAATCTGGCTATTCTCATAAAAATTAAAATTTCCAGTCATCCTAAGAAATGAAGTTTTTTGAATTTCACCTGAATTTAAGAAAAAATTTGAAATCTTTGAATAACTCTCATCAAAAGGTTTCATCCAATCCCCTTTAAAATAAATAGCCGCACTCAAAAACATCTTCAGGGAAGACGGAAAGGAATCATCCTTCATAAATTCACGGATTTGTCCGGAAGTTTTTTCTTCCATCCAACCGTTCACTCGACTGGTTAAAAAATCTGGTGATTTTGTAAAATCAACAAACCAAGGTCTTGCACCAAAATTTTTGTCGCACATCTCCATAAAAGTTTCAAAAATAGGAATTCCACTTTGAATCCAAAGACGAGAAGCGACTTGGAATCGGTACTTTTTCACAGTCCAGGAATCTGGTGTTTTACCGAGTTGCCTTTGAGTTTTTCCTTTAGCCCCAAAAGCCGCCAAACCCAACGCATACCGAACAGCATAGGGAGAAAAAACAAAATTAGGGTATCCTGTTGAATTCAACAGAGTTCGAAATAGCTTAACCGATATATCTGCCCCAGAAGTTTGACTTGCAAAGGCTAACTGTGATCCCAATAAAATCCATAAAGCAAAAATCCAATTCCATGTCATGACTCAAGTTTAAAGGGAAGATCTCTTTTATACACTCGGCAAATTTTGCAATCTACTTCAAAATCTGATCTAATTTTTCTCGAGCTACCCTTCCAAAATACCCCCCTTGCCTCCACCAAGCCGAAGGATGAGGAATCTTATCTCCAACCCGACCTTGAACCTCACTCTCAGTTAATGTATGACAAACGAGCCACTGAGCATCATTCCCCAAACAATGGATTTTAGCTCCCCTTAACGTCGGATGCAAAAGTCGCTTCCTAAGAGAAATAAGAGCTTTTTTCACCCCTTCATTTGATTTAAATTTCTTATAAGAATACTCTCCTTGAAGCTTTCCAAAACCTAAATTTTTAACGGGATCGGCATCTCTAAAAACAGAAGCAATCTTAGGGTCCATGGGATACTGAACTGCATTTAAGACTGCAAACCGATTCAAAGCAGATAATTTCAATTGACGCACCAAAGTCACATCTGGATTTGGACTTCCTTCAAAAAGCTCACTGAGGAGACTCCACCACTGACGCCCTGCAACACCACAAAGAGGTCGTCTTTGTTGAAGTTGTTCCGCCTCAATTTCACTTGTATGAGGAGACTCCCCAACAAAGATCATTTGAATGGGCACTTCCTTTAAAAAAGAGCGAGCTTGAGGAGAAAGATCCGGCACAAAAAACCTTCGACAAGGAGTTGGATCAGAAGATTTTTGATAATCTTGAGCGGGTCTATTTCTGCTATTGCTCAATGAAGAATGATTTTTAAGCATAACCCGGCTTTATCCTGATTCGTGTGAAAATGCCTCTCCAAAAAGAAAAAACCTCAGCGAACAGCCTTTTTCACAGAAGCCATTTTTTTCTTAGACCGACCGAGAGCCAAAAGGACCTTGTAGTGAATCGAGCTTGGAACCAAAAGAAGGTTTGCTCCAAGCAATTTCTGATCCTTCCCCCAAAACCTCTTGGCTTTAGACAGCTTCATAAACTTCCGGAGCTGTTCCGCTTTTTTCTTACTTTGAACTGAGACTTTCACAGAAGGAATGCCTTTGTTCATCTTGTAACCTGAAAGAGAGGTTGTGTTGTACCCTGAAAGAGAGGTTGTGACGGCGATTGTTCATCCTCTGGGGTTAATAATTCCCGTAACCTCTGCAGTTCAGATTTTTCTGGTGAGCGAGGCTGTTTTTTCACAAAAGAATCAATCTGATCCAGAAATTGTTTATAGTTGTCGACCTTATCGGATAGAGCTTTTATTTTACTGTTAATATTAATTATTTCTTCACGATTTCCATCTTTGCACTCGCGATAGTCTTTTCTTAATAGAGCTATTTTTTGAAGTTCATCACTAAAAAAACGGGTCTGATCTGTTATTTTCTTAATGCTTTCAATTATAGAACCTTCCTGACTCTCTAGCCTTGTAACCCGATCTATAACATCCCTTATTCTTTCTTCTGAGATTCCAGAATTTAATTTTTTATCTAATTCTACTATTTTTTTGTCAATTTCTAAAATTTGCTCTTTTAGATTTAAAATCTCTTCCTCTTGTTTCAAGGACAACTCTTCCTTGAAGGATTCAAATTGCTTATCATTTTCCTCTTTGCCTTTTTTCAAATCTTGTCTCACATCTTCTCTAAACATTTCATCAGCTTGCTCTAAAACATCAAATTGTTCTCGAAGAGAACTAATTTCTTTTTCCAATTTTTCTGTACTTTTACCTACGTTTTTCAATTCATTGATTTGAATTTCAAGTTCTTTAATTCTATCTAAAATAGATTGTTTTTCTTTCTTGTGTTGACTGTCCAGCTCCTGAATTTGTTTATTCAAACTTTTAACTTCATTATCCAAAATTAATTGTATCTCTTCTATTAATTTTTTAGATGCCGCATCAATAGATTCTATATTTGTTTTCTGAAAATCATGTAACTCTTGTTGCATTTGAATTAGTTTTAGAGATTGTTCTTGAAAAACGTTATATTGATATTTTATAATTTCATATAAATGATATAAACCTTGATCATGGACACCTAAATGCATCTCATGACCCGCTAAGCGTTGAGAATGATCCTCTAAACACCTTGTATGTTGATATAACCAATAATGATGCTGATATAAACCTTGATCATGGGCACCCAACCGCCCCTCATAAACATCTAATTCCCTTTTATGGCGACCTAAACTTCGAGCATGACCAGCTAAACAAATTTCATAGGTACCCAACCGCCCCTTCTGTTCATCCAAGTCCTTCTCATGGCGATCTAAACTTCGAGCATGATCAGCTAAACCTATTTCATGGCCATTGAGCATTAGAGTCAATAGATAAAGCTCTTTATTAATTCTTTCCCTTTCAGAGCCTGCATATTTTAGTGTATTTCCATAATGTTCCTTCAGAAGCTCTAGAACTTGTTTAAGCAGTCTATAATCTTTTTGGTTACTAGAAATATTGGCCTGGTTAAGTGCAATATCTAACATCAAATCATCAAATCTTTTTTCATGACTCGCATGCCTCTTATTGGATTGATCATTTGCATCTAAAAGCTTTCTCACTGTTTCCTCAAGCGAATCAACCTTTCCTTGAAGATCATCTACTTTTTGATTCGATGGATGAATCACATCAATATTGCTTGATGAAAGACAACCCCCTCCAAATAACGACAAACTCACCAAAAAACAGGAAACAAACCACTTCAAAATCAAACTCTTTATTTTTTTCATAAAACTACTTTCCTACTTAATTCGAACATCTGTTTTCAATTTTTAATCTTAGAAATCTCGGATGTTGAACCGTATCAATCAAATTCGCTCGGATTGGCCAATACAAATCACTCCTTAAAACTCCATGAGGCACATCAGAACCTTTTTTTTCATTCCTCAATTTAGGAAAAGAATGATGCAGCTTAAGAACAGCAGCAGCCTGCTCTAACTCTTCTAAAGATTTTTTATCTTTTAAAGATTGAGATTTATCTATTCCAAATTCAACTAAAGAAAGAGCTTCTTCCCATAAACACTGTTTACTCAAAGCCAAAACTTCAAGAGATAAAAGAGTCGAAACTAAACGAAAAGGGGGTTGAGTTAAATATCTTTGCCTATAAAAAATAGAATAGGCAAAAAACTTATCCCACTCATTTTGGGTATAATGAATTTTTTGTAACTCTAATAATGCTGAAAGAAATTCTGAATCCTGAACAGGAATTTGATCTAAAAGTGAATAAGCTTCATGCTCTTTCCCTTGTGCAATTAAATTTTTAGCCCATTGGAAAGAAGAAACTTCTTGAGATGAATAACTCAAAGAAGAAGAGAATAGACTGAATAGTAAAATCAAAAACACACCCAACTCCTTCAACTAAAAGTGATAGCCCACACTGAGTTCGCCCCGATAACGAGCAACCCGGTCTTTTGAATCGAAGAGAGACTCAATCCCTTGACCAAAACCACCTTCAACACTCACTGAACGGGTTATATAAACCAAGGGCCGAATTGACCAAGAAAGCAACCATCTTGAGCCTTGACCTTGATACCAGATCGCTCCTGAACCCAAGCGAATACCGAGCTGAGCTTCTAAAGGCTGATTCCCAAAGAAACTTAAGTGCCCAGAAAAAGGAACTGCTGTTGCTAAAGCACTGACAGAAACCTGAGGAACTTCAGTTCTAAGAGAGTAATCCTTCCCCTTGAGTTCTTCTTGGAGTACCGATAAAAGCTGAGTATTATAACTCTTAAATTCTGTTACCTGAAACCCTAACCAAAAAAATCGATGCACAGACCTCTCAATAGTCTGAGTCAATCCATAGACAGAAGAATAAGGATTTCCAAATTCATAATTTAAACCTAAGCCTGCTTTCCAAAGCTCAGGCTTCTGATCTCTATGTTCGATCACATAGAGAGTTCCATACTCCTGAGGAGAAACTCCAACAACCGGAGAACCTTCCTGAGCCTGAACAAAAGACCCTAAGAAAGCAATATTTAAGAAAACTACTAAAACCTTTAATTGATTTAAAATCATTTTATAATACCAGCCATAAGTCATTCAAAAAACTACAGGCTTTATACAATATAAAAACTTTAAATTCAACTTAATTTATTATTCTATTATTAAATATATTAACAGATACTGTATTTGACTATTTCTGTACAATATGCTATAAAGCACGCACCTCTCCTTTGATCGTACTCAATTAGCTAAAATAAATTTAAATAGAGTTGATTCAACTAATTAAATACTAAATAACAACTTGATTAAAACTTAAGTTGTTATTATAAAAAATCAATTAAACTCCATTTAGAAGTACTTGTAAATAAATGAATAAACAAAGAATTAATATAATCTTTTTTTTAACTCAGCTTTTCCTGATACTACGGGCTTTGATGCTCCTCTGTATCACTCCGATCTTGTCTTACGGAAGCTCTGGCGGAAGCTCTGGACAGTTTGTGAAAGCTCTTTCTGAATACAATGAAGGCAAAAACGAAACTGCTTTTTCTTTATTTGAAAAATTTTTTATCACTCAAAAAGATGAGTTAAACTCAAAAAATACAACCAAAATAGTTGAACAAAGAAATAAATCCGCTTTTATTTTATCTTTTGCTCCAAACTCTTTTCTCAAGAGCCATAAAAGACACTTTTATGCTCAATACTACCTCAGCCATGCAGATCAGATCCCTCAAAAAACGAGAGCTAACCTTTTGAGAATTGTTGGAGATGGTTACTTTGATGAAATGAAGCTTGAGCTTGCCTTGCAAAATTATATCCTTCTCTCCCAAGACGCTGATCTTAAAAATCAAGCTTATGCCCAGTATCGAATGGGCTGGATTGACCTGAATCAACAAAACCCTCATCAAACAGTTTCACGTTGGAGTCAGTTTCTTTCTACGCAGGGAGGGAAACTTCTTGAGCTTGATCGAGATTTATTTTTATCCATCCTCAAAGACTTAGGAAAAGCTTGGGTAGAATCGTATGAAAAAGCTGAAGAACAGTATCCTTTTCAATCTAGGCCTTCATGGCTTCCAACTCACTCCAAGGAATTTGAAGAGGGGGTTGCACTTGGACTCAAGCGCTTATCGGATCCTTTGAACCTCGAGAAATTTAGAATCACACTTTACCAAACGCCTCATGCCCAAGGTGTTTTTGAGCAGCTCTTGAAAAAAGGAATTGTCTTGATCACTTTCCCGTGTCAAAGCAGAAAATGGGCCACTCCACCGATCATTCTTTCAAACTCAATGAAAACCGCTCTCTTACCTTCCGTCAACGCTTGTGCTCAATTGATTTACGAAAAGAAAGAATGTGACTCTCAGGAAGGCTTACTCACCCGAACTTTTTTTGATTCTTTTCTCCTCCAAGGAGAACAGCTTTTACCCAGAATTAGTCTTTCCATTGGATGTAAAGACTGGGCACGCTCCTGTAAGGACCTTCTGGCTTTAGCAACACAAGAAGCCACAAAAAATAAAATTTTAGAAAATCAAGCCAACACTCATCTCTTTGAAACTTGCTCTTCCGCTCTGACTTCTCAGAAGAAAGAGAATTCATCTCTTCTCAACTCAACTGAACTTAGAGAAAACTTTGAAAACCTCATTGAGATTTATGTTCAAAAAGGCATCTATCCTTCTCATCTAGGAGATCCAATTCATCGTTTATTCATGATCCATCTGAATGACTCTTCTTTTAAAACTCGCCTTCTCTCGAAACTCCTAGGAAAAGATGCTCCATTTTACGAGAAAACTCAAATTCCAGAGCAAGTGGCCAATCAACTCAAAGAATCAGAGTCTGATCCAGCTTTTGAACTCCTTAAACTTTACGCAAAAAAACCCCTCACAGGAGTTTGGCTCAATCTCATGAAAAGCCAAGTTAAAAACCGAGTCGATTCCGGTGACTTTGAAAAGGCTGGCCTCATTCTGGATCAATTTGTCTCACTGAATGAAACTCCTTTATCCATTGATGTGACTCCCTCGCATGAAGTTCACTCTGCTTCTGATATAGCTCAAGTGGCTCAAAACGAAGAAACTTCGACTCTCTGGGAATATTACTGGATGAATCTTAATAAAAAAGACCAATCCAACCAAGAAATCCATTTAAAAACCTGGTTTAAGTACCTTCCACTCACAAGTATGAAACTTGAGAGAAAGATGGAAATCTTCACTCTTCTTTTGAAATATGATTTCATGGACCTCATTTGGTCTCATTGGAAAAACTTTGAATCTCTTAAAAATCTGAGTCACTCCCCCTCTAAAAAATCAATGAACCCAGCTGCTTTTAAGTTTTTGTATGAAAATACCCTAAGTGCTCTTCAATCTGGGTCCTTATCTAAAGAACTTCTCTCAACCAGTCCAGAAGGCAAGCTTTTACTGAGGATTGCAGAAAACGATCTCAGTCTACATCCTCAAGAAATTCAAAAAGTGTTGGGAACCACGGCACCCACTACTGGAATTTTAGATGACCTGAAAGGTTTAGATCTCCTTCATGGGTTGAGTAAAAAAATCCATCGAGAGTCTCTAAAAATAAACTCATCCATGGCAAGAATTTTAGCAAATAAGCTCAAAGCTTTACAAAAAGAAGAATCCCTCCTGGCAGCCACTCCTTGGAGTAGTTCTCAAGCAAAAGAAAAAGCTCAAACCTTCTTCACCCAGGATTGCCAAGATCTCGTGACTGAGCTTGAAGCTTTAGAACTAAAACTTTCTCAATCACCTGACCTTGCAGAAGCTTCTACTCAGATTGCTGAAATAAAATCACAAATTCTTGAAAAAATCCCTCGGGGAGAAAAAAATGAAAAATAATTTAATCCCTTTTTTAAGAAATTTAGTTGTCACTTCTTGGCTCTTATTTTTGTCCTTATGCAGTTTTGCCAAAGAAAATGGAGCATCTACTGTCATTGATTTAGGTGAAATTTCTGTTGAAGGCGAACTCAGAAAACCTGCTATTACTTGGATTGACTCTAAAAAAGCAGTTAATGAGGTCGTTCCTTCTTTATTTGAATCAGAGTTTGATTCTTTCGAACACTCACTTCTGAGTCCAACTCAAGATCTGAATCACAATAAAAATTTAGACCTAAAACCAAAGCTTGATCCTGAAAAAACTAAAAAAAGAACAAATGAATAAGAAAATTTGGAGATCGATTCATGTTCGTATTAAAAAATAGAATCTTAAACATGATAGGAATCATCCGGGGTCCTTTTCACATCAATGGCGACCCCAAAATGGATATCGTCCATCATCAGTTTCAAACGGGAACAGCCTCTCAGACGATCCGCCTGAAAGAAAAGTCAGATTCATCAGATCCATTTGAGGCCGGAAATCCAGACTTTCTCCCCATCAAAATGCGTTACTTCGATGGACGACTCAACCTAGAGCTTCCTGCTCATTCTACTCTGAAGCGAGCTAAATTATGGGGCTGGGAAACAATTTGGAACGGTGTTCAAGCCATTCTATCTCCTGAAATGCTTAAGCCATCCATGCAGGGAACTTTTCAAGTCTCAATTCCAGCTCAAGGGCTTTGGAAAGTATCAGCCCTCTCTTGCTCAACTGAGTTTTTCATCTGTCACCCTCTTCTAACCCAAGAAAAAAGAAACACCTTCAAAAACAGCAAAGAATGGTTCAGATCACTCGGATATTTTTCGAGTGCTTTTTTAGGACATGCGAGCCTTGCCTTTCTCATTTTTTTAATCAGCCATGGCACTTTTCATTCACTTTCTGAATGGATTGAGACTTCTGTACCTATTGACCAACAGAGTCAAGAAGCTCAAGCTGAGTCTGCTCAAGCTCCCATTGAAATGGCTCCTGATGATGATTCAGGTTTTAATGGTCGAAGTATTTTTGTAGCCCTGAATCCACCCAAAGCAGAAGAAGCACCTGAGCCAGTCAAAGATCCAGGCGTAACACTAGGCTCTAAGCTAAAAAACTTATCCCAGCTGATAAAAATGCCCTCTTCAGCCAACCTCAAGGCAGCTTTAAATCCTGGAGTTAAAAAAGCAGGAGGGACCAGCAGCTCCCAATTTTTAAGCAGCTCACTGAATGCACTGCGCTCTAAACTAGGGAACTCTCCAAAGACTCAAGAACCTGCCATTTCTACTCAGAATACAGGACCTAAAGTGGCTTGGGTCCCTCAATTTCTTTCAGGCAAAAACCAATCACAAACTCTGAATGAAAGTCAGAGAAAACAGCTCTTGGAAGCCTTTTCTAAGTTACAAGACCGTTTCCGAGATTGTTATGAATCTGCTTTACTCAAATATGATGAACTCTCAGTGACCGTAACTTTTGAAGGAGAAATTAATCAGGAAGGAAGGATTCAAAAACATCAGTTTAACTATAGTGGGAGATCTACTTCAGAATCTAAAGAGTCTCTCACAAGCTGTCTTAAGAAAATAATGGACCGAATTCAAGTTGATAGAAAAAACAGTGGAATAAAAATTAGTAATCAGTTTATATTTAAATCTTAAACTGATTTTATCAGTAAAACTCAGGAGGTTTTATAGTATATGGTCGGACTCATTTTTAATGCATTTAATACGATTGGCTCTGCATGGATTATGTGGATTCTTTTAATTCTGAGCGTAATTAGTTTAGCAGTTATTTTTGAACGTTTTAGAAATTTAAGAAATCAAGAAAGAGTGGGCTTTCTGCTCTGGAAAGAAAAAATTGAACTATGGATGAAAAACGGGACTATTCCAGAAGGAGAACTCAACACAACTGAGCTCGTTCGTAAGTACCCATGTATTGAGTCTGGGCTCATTGAGGTTCTCAATGCTGCAAAAACTCATCAACACCATAACTTAGAACTTTTGATGACAAGTTTTCTAGGAAGAAAGAAAATTGAGTTAGACAAAAACATGGGCTTTTTAGGAACTTTAGGCTCAAATGCTCCTTTCATAGGGTTATTTGGTACTGTCTTAGGGATTATCGAAGCATTTCATGACATCGGAGAAAAAGGAACTGAAAGCGGTGCAACAAGTGTCAGCTTAGGCTTATCAGAAGCCCTTGTCGCTACTGCTGTAGGTCTTTTGGTTGCTATTCCAGCAGTTATGGCATTTAACTTTTTCCAGCAAAAAATTAAAACTATTTTAGCTCGAGCTGAAAGTCTTGGAAACTTTCTCATTAGCTCTAAAAACCAATAGGAGTCTTTCACTTGGCAGCTTCAAATCAAGATAATGATAGTATGATTACAGCGATTAACATCACCCCTATGGTGGATGTGATGTTGGTCTTGCTTGTGATCTTTATGATGGCAGCACCCACGCTTTACAATGGAAGCATTAAAATTGAACTTCCTAAAACTCAATCTGGAGAAAAAACTGAAAGAATTACTCTTAAGTTTGAGCTTTTAAAAGATGGGAAAATTCTTTTAGATCGCAAAGAAATCAATCTTGAGCAAGCCTCTGAATTCATTAAAAAGGCTCTTGCTTTAGACCCAAAGACAGACGCTCTGATTGCTGCAGATCAGTCCCTTTCCCATGGAACAGTGATCCAATTCATAGACCAGCTCAAAGTACTCGGAATTCAACGACTTGCTATTGCAGTCGATCAGAAAAAGTAAGCCTTAAAAAAGGTGAATTGACGATTGTAGATAGAAAGAGTTAAAGCTTCCCCTCAAGTATTAATAAAAATGCCTATTTTAGAAGGGGAAAAAAATGCTTTATTTTAGTCTGAGGACTTCCAAGTCAAAGAATTTTACGTGTGTCATACTTGCTTTAGGTGCATTACTCACCTTAACAGCTTGTCCGCCTAGCACTGGGCCTATAAAAAACATCGTCAAACAGTTTAATTTGAATACCTATCTATTCAATAACGACAACTGGATAGAAATGAAGGCAACCCTCAATACAGGAGGATTTAAGTTAGCAAACATGAGCTTACCCATCATGGACCCATTTCAACCTGGAAAGAACTACGGGATAGTTGTTGTAAATCCAACTTCTAGCGAAAGCCCTCAAGGAGGAGATCTCACGATCACAATTGATATTAGCAAAATCTCGAAAATTCCAGCAAACACTCATCCCACTCTTCTACCTAACGGAAAAGCTCTTCCGATCGGAAAGTTAAATCAATCCAAAGTCATCTCCCTTCCAATCCAATCCACAGGTGGACAGATTTACTTCTCATTTGGATCAGGAGTCGCTATTTTAGGAGTAGCACTCCCTTTTCCAGCACTAGATCGAGCAGGACAACTCTTCTCTGGAATCGACTTATTTCAACCCTTTATTGTAGGACCTGCGAATTTGTCAGCAGGAATCTTTACTGGATCAGCTCCAAAGACAAGTGGATTTGGACTTTTTGCTAATCTTTCACCGATGATTGCAAAGACCATTTTCCCCGAAGAAGTGGGAATCACAGAAACAGAAGAAGAAAATTCTATCGTATTTGAATCTACTGTATCTTCTGACCAGTTTAACCCAGAAGAAACTCAAGGAATACTCAATCTACTCCATGAAATGAGTTTTGAAGATATCGTACTTGAGATTGTAGACATCCAAACAGAAGACCCTCAAACAGAAGGCTCTCAAGCAGAAGACTCTCAAGCAGAAGACTCTCAAGCAGAAGACTCTCAAGCAGAAGACTCTGAAACAGAAGACTCTGAAACAGAAGACCCTCAAGTAGAAGGTTCTCAAACAGAAGACCTTCAAGCAGAAAGCTCTAAAACAGAAAAACTGAATTAAATCTCAAAACAAAGGCCGGGTGACTTCAAGATCATCCGGCCTTTTTATTCAACTCCCGAACTAAAACAGTTACCAACTCGGAAAAATCACAGCAGAATCTAAGGAAGCTGCTTCTCGAATTTGAATTTCCCAAGTATGCATCACTTTTCCTAACCGAATCGGCCTGACATACCCAATCACACTCCCTTGCCGAACACTTTTCAGATGACTAGCACTGAAAAGTACTTGGAATTCAACGATTTGCCATTGCAGTGGATCAAAAAAAAATAAGCCTTAAAAAAGGTGAATTGACGATTGCAGGTAAAAAGAGTTAAAACTTTCACTTAAGTGTTAATCACGACACTATTTTAGAAGGGGAAAAAAATGCTTTACTTCAGTCTGAAGACTTCCAAGTCAAAGAATTTTACGTGTGTCATACTTGCATTAGGGGCATTACTCACCCTAACAGCTTGTCCGTCTAACTCTACTCCCATAAAAAACATCATCAAAGATTTTTCTCTGAATACCTATCTATCCAATAATGACAACTGGATAGAAATGAAGGCGACCGTCAATACAGGAGGATTTAAGTTAGGTGGAATGAGTTTTCCCATCACGGACCCATTTAACTCAGGAGACAATTATGGGACGATTACTGTCAATCCCAGTTCAAACGAAGCCTCTCGAGTAGTGAATCTAACTATCTCAATGGATATTAGCAAAATTTCTCAAATCCCAGCATCTACTAGTCCCACCCTTCTACCTAACGGGAAAGCTCTTCCTATTGGGAAGTCAAATCAGTCTAAAGTCATCTCCCTTCCTATAGAATCCACAGGTGGACAAATTTATCTTGCGTTTGGATCAGGAGTAGCCATTGTAGGAGCCACACTCCCTTTTACAGCCTTAGATAAAACAGGAAAACTCTTCTCTGGAATTCATATATTTGAACCTTTTGCGGTAGGATCTGCAAGTTTGACAGCAGGAATCTTTACTGGATCAGCTCCAAAAACAAGTGGATTTGGAATTTTTGCTAATCTTTCACCGATACTTGCAAAGGCTATTCTCACCCAAGAAATCGGGATTGCAGAAGCAGAAGAAGATTATACCGTGTTTGAATCTACTCTATCTTGTAGCCAGGCTGACCCAAATGAAACTCAAGGAATACTCAATCTCCTTCATCAAATGAGTTTTGAAGATATCGTACTTGAGGTTGCAGGCAGTCCAGCAGAAGACACTCAAACAGAAGACACTCAAACAGAAGACACTCAAACAGAAGATGCTCC
>CAIZRG010000013.1 GCA_903935335.1 Oligoflexia bacterium | reverse complement strand
TCCCCAAAGGAAGGTTTACAGAGATGGAATTTGAGAGAATGAGCATGGCGCGATTAGAAGATATACAGAGACTACTCAAGCAAGGAAGATCAGTTCGTGAAATTTCACGAGTACTCCAGTGCCGGAAACAAACAGTGATCGTAAAACGGTTTATCACCCGGGTAAGACACACCCATACCCATTGGATTTTAAGAACTGCGCTTTTGCTATGTATTAAAATTTTAGGAGGGAGGGGGCTTGGTTTTAAGCTTTTTATATTCAAACGGCGTAAGCAGGGGTTGCCCCTGATGAATGAGTGCAGCTAAATAGTTACAGTACTCCCTAGGGTTGAGCCCATTGAGTTTGCAAGATTCAAAAATGGAAAAAAGAATGGCAGAGACTTCAGCACCTTTCTTTGAGTGCGTGCCTAGCCAAGTCTTCCGTCCTAGCACTGGATTACGGATGCTTCGTTCAGCATGAGCATTGCTGATAGGAACTGGACTTACCTCGATTTGACGGACACGGCGAAATGCGAAAGCTGTGATAAAAGGGTGTCGTTAAAAGAGGGTTTTAGAAGTGAAAAATAAAAGAAGTCAGTATACTCAGGAGTTCAAAGATCATGCGGTTCAGCTAGCCAAAGAGTTTAAATCTCCAACAAAAATTGGCAAACAGCTTGGAATCAATGAATCAAATATCAGGAAGTGGATCAAGGAGAGAGATCAGGATGTTGAACTAAAAGCGATGAGTCCTGAGGCATCAATGGATGAGCTGCAGCGTCTTCGTAGAGAAAACGCAGAGCTTAAAAAAGTAAATCATATTTTAAAGGCAGCTGCAGCGGTTTTTTTTCAGGACCAGTTCAAGTGAGGTATGAGATGGTCAGCAAAATGGCTTCAGAAAATATTGAAGTGAACCTCAGTTGTAGAACAATGGGTATAAGCCGTAGTGGATACTATGGCTGGATGGACAGACCTGCATCGGACAGAGCTCAAGAAAATGAGCAATTACTCTCAGAGATGAGGAGGATTCATGCTGAAAGCAGGGGTACCTATGGTTTGCCAAGAATCCAAGCTAAGCTCAAGCAGCTGGGGACATCCTGTGGAAAAAATAGGATTCAAAGTTTAATGAAAAAAGGTGGAATTTGCGGGTTCATTCCAAAGCGTTTTAAAGTCAGGACGACTGATTCAAGCCACAATTTACCCATAGCACCTAGGATTTTTAAAACTGAGGAAGTGAACACTCATCCCTCCAGAGCTAATGAGGTTTGGGCAAGTGACATTAGCTACATTCCAACGAGAGAAGGGTTTGTCTTTTTAGGAGTTTATTTGGATCTTTTTACTCGCAAGGTGGTAGGGCTGTCTATAGCTGATCACATGGGAACAGATCTTATTCTATCAGCATTAGAAATGGCTCTAGGAAGGCAACCGCTAGTAGAGGGCTCTCAGCTATTGGTACACTCTGACAGAGGCTCTCAATACGCGTCTGAAGCGTATAGGAAGCGTTTAACCAGCCTTGGGATTACGGCAAGTATGTCTCGAAAAGGAAATTGTTATGATAACGCATTTGCAGAGTCTTTTTTTTGTACATTGAAGAAAGAATTAACATTCAGAACAGAATATAAAAATAAAGAGGAGGCAAAAAAAGCTATTTTTGAATATATTGAGGTGTTGTACAATAGAAAACGAATTCATTCTTCAATTGGATGTATGACGCCAGTCCAGTTTGAGGAGTCCTTGGTCGCATAATTTCGTGTCTGTTTTTTCGGGGTAAGTCCAGAACATCCAAATCCGTTAAAAACACAGTGAGTCCTTTCAAATGATTAAGAAAGTAATTTGCAGCTTTTCCTACTGCTGTTTGAGGACTGTTGTTTAGCAAGATGTCACACGACACGTTGTAAATCTCATTAAATAGTGAGTCTGCTGTTTGTCGTAACTTTAAAGCTTCATCCCTGTTTTGTTGCCCTTCATATTTAGGATGCTCAATCAGTTCCTGAACTCGAGCCTCAATTGCGTAGATCTTATCGTATATCTCAAGGCCTTTTTGCCCCAACTCATGGTCCTTCGCATAGAAAAAGTAACGTCGCCCATGGTCGTTGCAATGAGCTGGGATCAGCAACGCCATACCCTTGGACTGACGGTATTGATTGACCTCGGTGACTGTACGATTATAGCCCGAATAAGCATCAGAAACCAAATAGGCTGAACGGGACTCCTTTAAAAACTCAATGCTCACAATCCCTGCTCGCGTATCATGAATTTCAAAATAGACTGAAACTCGAGTACAAAATGCCCACAAATACCAAGAGTAGTTCCCTTCGTTACGCTCCAGCATGCGATGGGGAGTTTCGTCCACGAGAGTGACCTGAGACGATAAAACCTCTAGTTTGAGCATCCCATATACAGACACAATGGCTTTTGCAAAATAGGTCTGTGCTGCTCGAACTAAATCATCAGAGATATCCACAGATGAACGTCTGAGCATTTTTGCAAATCGTTCTGCCGGGATAAGATCGTAAAATTTTGCGATGGAAGCTTCGATCAACATACTATCACTGAGTGATGTGCTGGGTGCAATCCGATCTGGAAGGGCTGCCGTTTCCGGTGCAGTTTGACAACACTTACAATGGTACCGAACCCGATGCAGCTTAAGGATGTAAATTTCCATCGGAATCAGCTCTAATCGCTCAGACGTCTCCCTTAGACCGGAGTCTGTCATCTCTTGCTTGCATTCAGGACATCTGGGTGGCTCTAGATCCTTGACATCCTGATTGACAATTTTTGCGTTTGGATACTGTTGGCTAGGAAGGCGAGTTCGCGGGCCAGAGTTGCCAGGTTTACCACCCTTCCCATTTCCTCCAGGCTTACTTTTTTCCGAGGATTTTCCATATAATTTCGCGCGTAATGCCTTGATCGTATCATTGAGCTCTTCAATGGTTTTGTCTTTGTCCTTGCATAGAACACACTCACCCTTTTCGTGAGCACACTTCAGTTGCTCAACTCGCTCCTGAACTTGATTCAGATGATATTGCTGACTGCAAATGAGTGCAACCTTCTCAGGCTCACTTAAGCCCCTGACTGGGTTGGCCCGGTTGATGAACTCTTGTTCCCCCACCATCATAGGCGCTCAATGTTCTATAAGGCGGAACAAAACGCAAGACCCTTCGTTTAGAAGGCCGTTGATTTGGGACAGACTCCAGCAATCTACCACCCATATTCAGACCTTCAAAAAACTGACTAAACTCCGTCGCCGTCAACCTGAGTTGCTTCTTATAGGTGGGATTCGGACGGCAAAACTGACCTCCACTCAACCGCTTCATCAGGATCACCTCCCCACTTCCATCCCATGTATACACTTTGCAACTCGTCCTCCGGCGATTCACAAAGGCATAATACTGACCATTATAAGGGCTTCTAGAAAATGCCTTTTTCACTAAATCACTCAGACCACTATAACTTAGCCTCATGTCCGTTGGATTTTTGCATAGAAATACGTTCGTCTTGCGAGTACTTAAAATCATGAAGCCCTCTTCAAAAACTCAAGGAGCATCTCGATATCAGGGAACCGAATCACCTTGCTCCCTCCGTCGTAGACTAATTCTAAGGCCTTAAGGGTGTTCACACTCTTTTCAGCAGATCCTGGGGGTTGCTCAACCATCTCCGACAAGTCCACGGCTTCTGAACTCGCTAAAACATGGTTCAATTTTTTTGAATCAATCAGCAGCTTACGCAAAGTGCCTATCTTCATCCCCAGTTCACGCCGAAATTCTTCAGCTGGGCCCCTAAAATTCTCCCATGACTGACGTAATTCCAACAACAACTCAGGTGGTACATTTTGTAATTGCCCATTCCCAGAGCGAAACCCATCAATCTTCTTTTTAAGTATTATCAGATCCATACTCGCGACCCTCCTTTTTCGGTCCTAAAGTCCTAAATATGAATCTAAACTATTCCACTCAAATTAACAGACCGGGTGATAAACCGTTTTACAGTGCATCATCTGAAGCAACAACTGGCGCATGATCTCCGGTGGTGTTTTATGGCGAATTCCCACGCTTTTATTGTCTTTTTCTGAGCGATAGAGGGCAACCAAACAAGGGAGGGCCCATGGCCTCTTTGAAAACGGAAGT
>CAIZRG010000012.1 GCA_903935335.1 Oligoflexia bacterium | reverse complement strand
GATATTTCTCCTGACCGAATCATTCTTTTTGGAAGTTCATGAAAAGAAGAGCGATAGAAGGATCTTTATGAGTCCACTTCATCGAATCAAGGTTTCAAATCCAGTCTTTTTTTCTGCATTTTTTGGAATTATTGGTTTTTTAGTTTCGTATTATTATTTTTTCCTGGCCATCATGTTGATGGATTCCCTTGTGCAGTGCAACCAAGTGATTAGCAATCAATATGGGGATTGGCACCCTCCCATCATGAGTAAAGTGGCTCTTTAGGCAAGTTTTACTTGACTCGAAAGTTTCGGCACGGAATTAAGAAGGAGTTTATTACGCTGGGTCTTGCCGTTCTTATTTTTATTGGTTTCAAGTGAGTGGAGAGTCTTCATACGCAAGTTTTAGACGTTCAAAAAATGTATCCAGTTCACCAAATATAGGCTCATGATTTTGTTGGCATATCCTCTTTTTAAGGGATGGTGATTCTACCTGTTTTTTTAAATAAACAATATGTCCCTTTCAGTCAAGCTGATCTCCAGCCTACGAGGCACTAAAACAAATGCTCACCCGGGGGGTTCAGATTGCTGGGACGGGGGTGGGATCAATTACCTGGGACGTGACAGCTTGCAGAGGGATGAGGATAGTTTATCTATTTTTTTAGGCTCGAACACAATTATGATAAAGGAATTATGCCTCACTTTGAAATAGCCCCTCAATTCCACTCTTTCTAGCTCAGATCACTGAACAGAGAAAGACGAGCTAATTAGAGTCCAAATATTATGTGTTAACTATTAATTCTTCGAACCACAAGCCGAAAGGTGGTCTTTTTGCTCGCTTTCAAAAAGTAATTATTTTTTAAAAACGATGTAAAAGGTAGCTTCGACCCATCGTAAGAATGAAAGAAAGCATCTTCAATTTTAACCTGATAATCCATTTTAATGATTTCCAGCTCTTCTATAAGTTGATGAGGAGCAAAAAAATTCATTCCTATGAGCGATCCTAAGCGATATTTCTTATCATCCGAAAAAAGAAGGCAAAATAGGCTTTTTAATAAAAAAGAAATACAAATATCTCTCAATGACTGAGGCAGGTAATGAATGTACATTAGATTTGTGTGTTGTTCCATTTTGTAATATCTATTTGGAATATCTAAAAATAGAATGCCGTCCTGATTTAGAACACGTATAGCCTCCCTGAGATAAAGTCCAGGATCTTTGGTGTGCTCGATGACATGCATACTGAACACCACATCAAATTCATGATCTCGATAAGGTAATGTGCCGCCATTATATACTTGAATGAATGCTTTTTGTGCAAACGGTGTACTTACCAATCTTGCTCTCGCTAGATTCGCCAATAATTCGTCAATCTCTACTCCGTGTGCAGCTTTCACGCCGTGTTCGAGAAACTTCATCAGATCCCCAGCCGACCCACAACCAGAACTCAGAACAATTTGATCCTCTAATCCCTTATACTGGGATACTAGATTCACCCAGTCTTCGAATCGGCTGGAGTCAAGGTGGCCCGCAACCATGGTTTCATAGTTAAATCGATCCTTATATGCCTTCAAGTATTCTCTTACATGCTCTTCAAAATCGGTCATATCAAAAATCCTTTTTCCAATATATTCAATTTAGGCAACCAATCCCATACTATTAAAATAAAGAAAACTAGTCTTTTATTTTTTCAGTTTCAAAAATTTATTGGCAGATCACCTAGAAGTTATTTCAGATCTATTTGACGCTTTCCATGGATCTGAATTTTGGTGAAGTGCTAAGTTGAGTTGAAATTGCAGTTTGACCTTACCCCGTTTATGGTCATTTGAAGAATGAATCAGAACCAAAAAGAGAAAAGTCAGACATAAGTATCAAACTATATGACCAGGCGAAAAGAATCAATACCAGGAATCAAAGAGTTGAAGAAATGTCAAGTTAGAGTTGGGAAAGAGAGAGTAGGCTCTCCATGTCCAGATGCTGATTCCCCTAGGTTTAAAGGCTGTTGAGGAGGAATTACAAGGGGAGGTGAGAGCACTCCCCCTGTGGAGGAGATCGTTACGATGTGCAGGAGGCTATAGAAAACGCTGGGGACAGAATCCTGGATCGGTCTTTGTAGGGGATCAAAAAATTAAGATCAACGTACCTCGATTACGAGATCTACAGGTTAGAAAAGAGGTCCAGCTAGAAAGTTATACTTGTCTGCAAGATCCATCGCATCTGGATGAAGTAGCCCTTTCTCGAGCCATCCATAGCCTGAGAAAGGGCAAGTATGAACGTGCTGCTGAGCATATCCCAAAAACCTTTGGCATCAAAAAAAGCAGCATTTCCAGAAAATTTATTCGGACATCATCTAAAAAGCTTCCGGAGTTTGAAAACCTTGATTGATCAACTATAGTCAAAAGCCTTGTCTGATTCTGAGTCATTTGAAGCGGTTAATCCTTAGATCTCTTGAGCACTGTAAATCTGTTTTTCAGGTTTTCCAAGGGTCTAAATCTCGAGTTTGCTTTGAAAATAGCAAAGCAATGCAGATCATGTTTACTAAAGCTGTCCACCAATGCATTCGAAAATCACACGCAGTGGTTACAAATAAATAAGGTAGCTCATACAATAAGCCGCAGGATACTAGTAAAAGCGGAACCCATCCATTTTTCTTTAAAAAAACAATGGAAAATGCTAATAAAAATATGTTGAGAGTAAGATAAAACCATCCTCCGTATAAGATTCTTTTTACACCAAAAGATGTGCTGAGGTCATAGGTTTTTTTAATCCAAGTTCTTACTTTTGTTTGTTCATAAACAATGTTTTTATCATTGGGTAAAATTCCAGCAATAAATGGTGCGCCACAAAATTGTCTGTCTAATTCAAGCATTGTTGTCCATAAGCGGAGTCTGTGAAGCAGGTATTCTTTAGGATGTGTAGTCACCATTTTGATCCAATCTTTACAATAGGTATCAATCTCGTTTTTATCATAAATATAAGGCATCCTTTTAGGCGAGCCGTTGTAAATTTCAACAATAGAAAACGGACTGTACATTTTAAAAATATCTGATTGCTGATAAGGGCCATATTTTTTATTAATAAAATCTGGCAATATTACTGTTTTTAGTTGAGATGATACCCCTATAAAATCATAAGCCCATATTTGCTGGACTGGGTAGTTGTGATTAACTCTTGTAAATTTCTGATGGAGGTTGTTTATTGTTTTGAATCCAATAAAAATAACAGCAGCAACTCCTAGAGTAGCAATATTTTTTAAATTTTTTTTTCTAGAGTTTTGAGGAAAATAAAGTTTTGTAAAAACACCTCCTATGAAAATCAATATAGGGATAGAAGAAGGTGGCGCATTGTGTCGAACTGAGAAACCATAAAATAAGGGGATCAGTGAGGTCCAGAGGCACAGTTTGTTTTGTTTAAGTATCGCTAAGAATAAAAATCCAATGGAAAGAGCAAAGCCAATTGCCATTTCCACATCTTTCCAGATGATTCCAATATGAGTAAATATGGGTGGGAAAAAACCGATTCCACATATAAGTAGGGCGATATGTAAGGGCTTCCGGAAAAGAAGAGCTGCAAAAATTGAGAGAGCAGACCAAAAAGCGGTCAGCTGAAAGAATAAAAGTCCTGAAGGGCCAGCAGAAAATTTGAGAAGCACTCGCCAAACCCAGCTCATTATCGGAGGATGCCAATCTCCATATTGGTTGTTCACTGCTTGTATGTACTGGTTGAGTGAATCAACCGACATGAATCCAGGGAAAAAATAGTAAAAGGAGATTACAAAACAAAAAAACCCAATGATTGCTGAATAGAAGGTGGTTTTTTTAAATTTGATAAACTCACCTGAGTCCATGGATTGGGCTGAAATCTTAAATAATCGCTTCATTTAATGCTCCTGGCATTACTTGTTAATTAGAACTTTCTGAGTCTTAAATCGTTATTTTAGGAGATTTGCTTTAAAGGTCTGCCTATAGAAATATATTGAAATCCCATATCTCTCATTTCTTCAGGATTAAAAATATTGCGGCCATCAAAAATGGTTGGAAATTTTAAGAGGGACTTAATCTTAGGAAAGTCAGGTTCTCGAAATGACTTCCATTCTGTAGCAATACAAAGTGCATCAGCCCCCTCTAAAGCAAAATATTGGTCTTTGGCAAAAGTTACTCTGCTGTTTTGTTTCATTTCTGCTTGTGCAGCAGGCATTGCAACAGGATCATAAGCGATAACTCGACCGTTTGCCTGAGTGATCCTATGAATGAGAGAGAGTGCAGGAGCTTCGCGAATATCGTCAGTTCCTGGTTTAAATGCTAAACCCCAAAAAGCGATTTTTTTTTCAGATAAATCTCCATCGAAAAAGTTAATTATTTTCTGATAAAAATAAGATTTTTGAATTTCGTTTGTATGTTCTACAGCTTTCAATAGTTGAACGTCTTCTCCATAACTGGTTGCTGTTTGAATCAATGCTTTAACATCTTTTGGGAAGCAGGAACCTCCATACCCAAGACCTGCATAGAGAAACTGATGTCCAATTC
This sequence comes from Oligoflexia bacterium, assembly GCA_903935335.1. Classification (GTDB taxonomy): domain Bacteria; phylum Bdellovibrionota; class UBA1018; order UBA1018; family UBA1018; genus CAIZRG01. The sequence goes on along the minus strand of CAIZRG010000012.1, from coordinate 26,873 downwards.
GTAAATCAGAGCTTATGCCTTGACGGACTTCTTCAATATCTGCTCCTACTTTTTCACAAAGCCTAGAAAGTTCATTCATAAAAGAGATACGAGTGGCTAACATCGAGTTTGCGGCGTATTTTATCATCTCTGACGACAGAAGGTCTGTAATAAAAAGGGGTCGCCCATTTTTTAAGAAAGACGAGTAAAGGCGAGTCATCATTTTTTTTGCTTTCTCGCTTTCGACTCCAATAACGACCCGATCAGGTTTTAGGCAATCTTCAATTGCTGAACCTTCTTTAAGAAACTCTGGATTAGAAACCACATCGAATTTAAAAGAAAGTCCATGAGCAGCTTGTTCTGTTTGAATCACTTTTTTTATTTTAGCTGCTGTTCCAACAGGAACGGTTGATTTATTGATAATGATCTTATCCTCATTTATATTCTGAGCTATAGTCTTAGCTACCTGGAGTACATATTTCAAATCAGCAGATCCATCTTCTCCTGGGGGAGTTCCTACGGCAATAAACAAGAATTCAGAGTTCTTAACTGCTTTTACTAAATCAGTTGTAAAGTTTAAACGTCCTGCCTTGCTGTTTGAGCGTACTAAGGCCTCTAAACCGGGTTCATAAATCGGTGAAACTCCATCTTTTAGGAGCTGGACTTTTTTTTCGTCTAAATCTGCACAAATGACATCATTTCCCATTTCTGAGAAGCAGGTTCCAGTCACTAGACCGACGTAGCCAGTGCCAAAAATGGAAATTTTCATATAAGACCTAGCTTTCCTATGAATTGTTTTAAAAAAACAATCATAAATAATTTAAACTCACCTTAGCAAAAGCAGGAAATAGTTTCAATTAAGTTCTTGTTTTTTTTAGTTCTTTTTAAAAAAATTGGCTAGTTTCTGTATTCAAGTCCAATTCAGGACTTGCATTAAAGATCAAAGTTAAAGTAGAAGTATTTTCATTGGGGAGATAGTCCTTGTTTTTATGTTAAAAAGTTTTAAGAATTCTCCATCAAAATTTGATGGTTAGGTGAGTTAAAAAAACTTCAAACAGTGATGGTTTTATTATGAAGCTACTTTCAATTATTGTTCCTGTTTTTAATGAAGAGTTGCACCTCAATGCTGTGATTGATTATTTGATGAAATCAAAGTGCCCTATTGCACGAGAGTGGATCTTTGTGGATGACTGTTCGACAGATCATTCACTTAAAATGCTTAAATCTGCCCAAGAAAAATATCATTTTGTATTAATTGAACAAAAATTGAACCAAGGTAAAGGGGCTGCTATTATCCGTGGCATTCAGGAATCAAAAGGTGACATCATTATGATTCAAGATGCTGATTTTGAATATGACCCAGGGGATATCCCATCTTTGCTTGATCCACTTTTAGAAGATCAAGCAGATGTCGTATTTGGAAGTCGATTCAAAAAAAACTCTCTTCAAGTACATAGAACATACCACTATTTTGTGAATCGTTCGTTAACACTTCTGAGTAATCTTTTTTCTGGAATTTATTTAACTGACATGGAAACTTGTTATAAATTATTTAAATCAGACTTAATTAAATCAATGAATCTAAAATCAATGCGATTTGGAATTGAAGTTGAATTAACGGCATACGTTGCGAAATCCAGAGCAAGAGTTTTTGAATTGCCAATTCACTATTTTCCTCGAACTTATTTGCAAGGTAAAAAGATAAACTGGAAAGATGGAGTTGCTGCTCTTTGGCATTTGATCTGGTTTAATTTTTTAGTTTCAAAAGAAGAAGCTTTTACTGGTTTGCCTGAAAAATATCGTTAAGATATTGAAGTTGTATTGCATTGTTCTAGTTAAATTTCATAAGGAAACTGAGTAAAATTTTAGAAGAACTAAAATACATTGAAATTTTTGGCTAAAAAAAGGATTTATTCATGAGTGATCATTTTGAAAAAGACTATCAATATCATCAGGCTATTGCTCAGGAGTATGATTCAGTCGTTGTTCAACCAAGGACTGTTACTAATAATGTGCTGTTTAATAAATTCGATCATTTTATAAAGCCAAGTGATCGAATGCTCGACCTTGCTTGTGGAACAGGGCATATGACTTTGCGCTTTGGTCACAAATTTAAAGAAGTTATTGCTGTAGATCACAGTGACGCTATGCTTGCACAAGTTAAGAAAAAAGTAGAGTTAAACAAAATGTCTAATGTGTTTTGCATTAAAAGCGATATTTTTAGTTTTCTAGAATCTTACAAGGATGAGAGCTTTAATTTTGTGTCTTGTACTGGTTTTCTTCATCACCTTCTTCCTTCTCAGCTCTTAGAGGTTTTAAAAAAAATTTATAAATTACTAAAAACTGATGGTCTTATTTTGATTTCGGAGCCTATCTCTACTGGAGTAATGAATTGTCCGAAGCCTGTGCAAGTCTGGAATCAGCATTCTATTGCAGCAAAATTATTTTATTCAGTAGAAGCTACAGAGCCAGATGAGGCTCCTCTTGATGCAAAAAATTTGATTGATCTAGTTCGTGTAGTAGGTTTTAAAATTTCAAAAGAGTATAGGAATTGGGAAATTTTTCCAAAAAATGCTACTGCGAGTTTTTTTGATCAAGTTGCTATTAGAGCTTTAAATGCTATTTATGGAAAACATGGAAATGTCTTGACTTTAGCGGCCTTTAAGTAAATTTTAGTTAAGGAATTTCAAAAAAGACTGTTTTTAACAGGTTTTCGTTAATTTCTAGCAAATCTGGTCATTTTTATTGATCATTCGTTCTGACCGGAAAGTGTATCCATACTTATTTGTATAGTTTTTGGGGTAGGCAAGGCCTTTACAGCATTTTGGGCAGACAAAGTGGGTCGTTTTTTTGGAGAGTTGAGTTCCATGAAGTAAAAGCGTTCACAATCGGCAAAGTACTACCGATACTCTTTCGAGCAGTGGCAGCAGACAAAAGGTACTTTTTTGGAACAGATTAAATGGGAACAAGGAGTTGCTCCTTTGGCAAATAGTAGGCGCTCGTGCGGATCATGGATAGGTCATACGAGCAGATGAGAGGGTCGAGTCCAAGAAATAGGGTGATACGATTTCGCCATGTTGGAGAGTCGACTGAGTGCGGTGCAGGGCGAATCCGCCAGAAGTAAAGAGCGATAAAGCAGATCTAGTTTGAATTCGAGAGGAAGATAGTTCGCAAATGAATACCCGAAAAGAGTTCCATAGTGCTTGGTATCAAACCACAAAATTTAGGATTAGCAATTCTTAAAAGCCCGGCCGGAGGCCCCTCAGTTCTCATCCTCAGGTCTGAAAAAGCATTCTTTAGATTTGCCACAAAAGAAACCTATGTCCTTGAGTCTATAGTAGAGTCCTCCGAAACCAGGTCTAATGGTATCACCCTGAAAAAGCTCCCTTTGAGTCAGTCGTCCTAACCGAATAAACTCAAAAAAATTAACTTCATTAAAATGCATGGGGAGTGTGGTATTACGATTATCTTGTGCTATATAAAGCAGCGGGTAAGGAATTGTATTCATGATTTCATGAATGACTTCTTTTACCCTAGGTGAGGTTGCATTGTTGAGATGCTCTGAGAAAAAACTTCCTATGCATCTACCATAAAATAGTCCCTCGTATTGAATACTAGAAAGCCAAACCTTGGCTTTGGGATAAAGAGATTCGATTTCATTGTTCAGAATATACATAGCAGCGTATATTCGATTCTTTTCTGACTCTAGTGGAAATAAGTAGATAAGGTCTGGCTGAGCTTTTAAAGCATGAATGAGAGCTTTCTCTTGAGAAAATCCTTCAAATGAGTGCAGAAATGGGGCTAAGTGATTGAGTAGCTTTGGATTTTTATGAACTTGAGCTTGATGAATGAGTATCGGAATCATAGAATCTGCTAATCTGCGAGTCGAGTTGTTACAAGGTATGAAGTGCTTTCCTAAGTAATAATGATCCTTTTGAATAACAAGTTGAATAGAGATATTTTCAAAATTGAATGTAATATCGCCAAGATCTTCAGGTAGCTCATTATTTTTCGCATGATTAGCAAACCATGAAGGAGTTTTTTCATCTGGTGGGGTAATTAATTTAACTAAACGTTCTAATTTATATTTTCGGTAACGTCCTCGAATCTGATCTAGATTTTCTTGTCTGAAGGTTGTTTCTAGCAATTCCAGAAATGAAAGGGTCCCTAGTGGGATTTGTTGTGAAGCCCACGTGCCTAATTCTAATGGAGTATTGGGATCAAATTCATTTAGGTCGAATCGAATGTTTAGATCAAACTGATTTAGATAAAACTGATGATTTTCTGGGTAGTCAAAATCACCAAGAATTCTCTCAAAAGTATTGAGAACATTATCAACGCTGGGCCTGATTTCAGCAATTGGGTCATTATGCGGTTTTGTGTATTGGATCATTTTCATTTCAGAAACAACCATTACTCCGTTTTTTTCTGTATCAGGGTAATTGGATTTCTGATTGAGCTTAGAGACCACAAGGTCCGCCCACTCGTTATGAGTTGTAGGACGACAGTTTTCAGCAGAGGGACGACTCATAGCTAGAGCAGGCGAGTCAGCGCTCTGGGGAGGACGGCCTTCCACTGGGCCTCGTTTAATAAATTCCGTGATAACATCATCAGTGGACCCGGGTCGTTTGTAGGGTTTGAGTTTGTATTTTTGAATTCTATCTTGCCAGCGTTTGATTTCGTAGTTTCCAGTTATTTTGTCATAAGTAGATAAAAGCATGAGGTACAAGAGGGAGTGTTCACCACAATCAGAATGTTCAAATTTTCCCATAGGGCATTGTTTAGTTTTAGGACATGTGACAGTTGCTTTACCGTATGGAGTGATCATGGGTAAGTCTGTGCTAAAGCCCATTTGAGCTTGAGTGTAAAAGAAAAGGAACTCTTCTCCGTCTTTTTCAAGGCTTTGTTTGAGTGCAGCGAGCTTAGATGCATCACCTGATGTAATGTCAGATTTATTATTACCTGAATTTGTGTTAAGCCATTGGTTGTATTCTTCTTTTTGAAAGGTTTGCGTGATCCATTGCCTTTGAGCTTCGGGTGATGCCAGTAGTAGGCGTGTTGCTTCCGTATTCGAGTGTTCTAATACTGCCAGAAGGTCCAGGACATCCTTTCTTTCAGTCGCTTTTTCATTAAAATAAGCATAGAGCGCCATTTCTGGTAAAGTTTCATCGTCTGATAAAAGAACAGTGCCTAAAAGAATGTTTACAAAACTTTCTATGACACTTACTTTTAAATATGCCTCGTCATACCTGTTTGCTTTTATGTTTGGATTTGAAGGTGGACAAATATGAGTCAGCTCAAGATTCCAACGATAGAAGTCATGAAGGAAGTTGTTGATAAATGAATCCAAAGAAATATCAAGGTGATTGCAAACAGAAGCCAAATTCTTTTGCTGATTCGTTTGCTGTTGAATAAATGTACGGAAACATTGTTTGACTTCCTTATCTTGAGCAGTCTTTATATTTTTTTCAAAAATGGTTAGCAGTTCATCTCTTGTTTTTAGAAAAAAATCGCGAGAATTTCTCAGTTTACTGAGATCGTGAGTTCTGAGTTTATAGAGAAGATCGGCAAGTTTTCCGATTTTATAAAATTCAAGATTGCTCAGAGGGTCATGAATGCCAGCCTGATTTGCGACAAAAACCTGTTGGTCTTGAAGGCCTGGACTCGGGAAAAGAAATTGGAGTAGACTTTCAGGCCATCCAAGCGGACATCCATTGGGATTAACTTTCATGCTCTGATGATGACAAGGATAAGGAGCAACGGGTTGTCCATAACCTCCAAGTGTAAGACGCATGTTTTGGAGTTTGGTCCTGCCTGCGGCTGCATCAAAGGGAGAAATGGAGTCTGACTTCCAAAGGTGTGTCATTTCTTTCATGTCTAAAAAAGAGAGTCCGGCAGTTGCATTCTGTTCTTGGATGAAAAGGATTAAAATGCCGATGATTAGTAAAAGGACCCAAGTTTTATCTACTAAATTCCATTGTTTTATAGTGGCTGATTTATTCTCAAAAGAAACCATATTTTAAATCCTTGTTTTCTGTCATTAAATATTTTCGGTGACAGTTTGTCCAAGTGAAATCAAAGCCACACATTCCAGCTCTCTTTGAGTGAGGGATTGTAATGGGTGATTTTGATCGAACACGAACTTTTTTTAACACGAGAGGCCTCTCAGATTAGAGCACCTCTGTTGAGGTAGGTAGATTTGATGGGTGGAGGCTATTTTCACCCACGGCGTAGTCCATTCTTTCAGTTGAGTCACAAAGTTCTCAATCATTGCTTTGTGTATTAAAAAACGATTTGCAGATTGTACGAGTTCCAAAGGTGAGATAAACCAAAATTGATCATAATGACCTGTACTGCGTTCAATGTCAATGGTGATTCTATGACTGTTTTCCATAGAAACTTCATTCATTAAATATTGTTGATAAATATCATCAGCACGCATGATGTATGCGTCATATAACATAATATTTATTTAAATAAAAATATTTTAGTAAGGTTATTGAGATAAAAAAATTAAGCTAATAGTTGCAGATACTTGGTAAATATGCTGTGATGGGAACCTGGATTTTAGATGGAAGTCTAGGCAACATCAACCAGTGCGTGCTCATAGTAGGGGGTCTAAGTCTCATCGGCACTCCTTTCATTAGTCAGAGAATGGACCTCGAACGCATTACTGAGCTTCAATAAAACAGCTGTTTTGAATCGATTTCAGTTCGTCTCGTACATTGGCCACGAGAAGGATTCCGGCGACTCGAGCTGAGGGCCTTCTGGATGAGAATTCCGGCATCGTAAGTGAGAGCTTCAAGAAAGGTTGGATCTTGGCCAACTCTGGTTTTTTAAGACAGGACTTCTTTAGGAGTTGAGCTTAAAGTGGGGTGAAATTTCTTTGTCATTTAAAGATGATCTCACCCTCTCTTTAAATAGGGGGATTCCCTAAAACGACTCATTAAAAACGATTGAGCTTCGATTGGACTCAAATCCCTTAGAATACTCTGTCACACGCTTTTCAAAAAAGTTCGTTAAAGGTTGAACATCCTGCAGAACCATGAAAGAGAAAGGGTTTTTTGAAAGGTATCTTTTTTTAAAACCCATTTGCAACAGGCGTTGATCGGCTACATACTCCAGATACTCTAACATCAGGGCAGGAGAAAGTCCTGTTACTCCAAACGACAGGGCATCGTGACAGAACTGCATTTCAATTTGGATGGCTTCCTGAATCATGTGATTCAGGCTTTCTTCAAGCTCAGAGTCAAAAAGGTGAGGGTACTCTTTTCTGAGGGAGGAGAGCACCATCATGGCTCCTTGAATATGGAGGCTTTCATCTCGAAAAATCCAATTTGTAGCTGTGGCAAGTGCGGGTAGGAGACCTTTGCTTCTGAGAAAGTAGACGTAAGCAAAGGAACCAAAAAAGAATAGACCTTCAATGCAAGCAGCAAAACAAATCAAATTAGTGATGAACTGTTTACGTTTCACATCCGTGTCTAATACGTCTAAATTATAAATAGAATTCATGTATTTAAAGCAAAAGTCAGCTTTTTTCTTAACAGACGCAATATTTTGATAAGCGTCAAATGCCTCTCTACGTTCCTCTGTTTCAGGGATGTAGTGGTCAACCAAAAGAAGGTAGGCCTCCACGTGAAGCATCTCTTCTGCGAGCTGTCTTCCAAGAAACATTCGGTATTCAGGGGAGTTGATGTGTTTATAGAAATTGAGCACCAAATTATGTGCAACAATGTTATCAGCAGTTGCAAAAAATGCAACAAGCCTTCGGATGAGATGACCTTCAGACGGAGAGAGCCGGTCTCTGAGATGTTCAAAATCAACTGAAAAATCAATTTCATCAGTGTTCCACGTATTTTTAATGGAATCTTTATAGAGTTGAAAAAATTGAGGGTACTTCATGGGTCTTAAAGTAAGGTCTAACCCAGAGTCTAATAGCATTGGTTGTCTCCTTATGAGTGGCCTTTTAATCGTTTTTTACTGACAAGCTTCACAAATTTCAGGGTTTTCTAGAGAACAGCTGACAGCCGCATTGGCTGATAAAACTTCTTGAGGGGTAGTAGATTCAGTTTTGGTTTCAATGGTTGTCTTCTGAATCGTTGTTTTAGATCGTGACCGAAGATAGTAGGTGGTCTTGACTCCTTGTTTCCAGGCATACATATACATGGAAGACAGTTTACCAATGTTGGGTTCCTCTAGAAAAAGGTTTAAGGATTGAGACTGGCAAATGAAGGTTGATCGATCAACGGCCATATCAATGAGCTCTTTTTGCGAAATCTCCCACGCTGTTTTATAGAGGTTCTTAATTTCGATTGGGATACTCTCAATATCTTGAATCGATCCCTCTGCTTCAATAATCCGAGATCGAATCTCAGCATTCCAGAGGCCTAGATTTTTAAGGTCAGAGATCAAATAACGGTTAACCTGGAGAAACTCTCCACTCATGGTCTCTCGTTTAAAGACATTGGCAATTTGTGGCTCAATGCTTTCATAGCAGCCTTGAATCGAGGCAATCGTAGCCGTAGGAGCAATTGCAATCAGTAAGCTGTTGCGTAGGGTTTTGTGACGAACTTTCTCTGCTAATTCGTTCCAGTCGTAATGAAATTCAGGATGGGAAGCTTGCAGATCTGCCGCGAGTTGAACTTGAAGCTTTCCTTCGGTGTATCGTGATTCTTTGAAGGCTGGAAAAGCTCCATTCTTCTCAGCGAGTTTCATACTTGTAAGAATCGCTTCATGGTAAATCGTTTCAGAAATACGAGCTGATAAGGCTTTGGCCTCTGGGCTAGTAAAAGGCATCCTCAGCTTAAAAAAGACGTCTTGCAACCCCATAATCCCAAGACCAATAGGTCTCCATTTTTGATTTGAGGACTGTGCTTCAGGAGTGGGATAGAAGTTTAAGTCCACTACCCGATCGAGGAATTTTACGGCTGTAGAAACAACAGATTGTAGTTTTTGAAAATCAAAGTCTTGCTGGGGGGTGATGAACGAGGAAAGGTTTACACTACCTAAATTGCAAACCGCAGTTTGAGTTGCACTTGTGACCTCTAAGATCTCTGTACAGAGATTGGAACTCCGAACTCTGTTTCCATCCGAAGCCGTTTGAGCAGATCGGAGGTTTGCTTTATCTTTGAAGCAAATCCATCCATTTCCTGTCTCTGCTAGAGTTTGCATCATTCTGGCATAGAGGAGTCGTGCAGGGACTGTTTTTATTGCCTTACCGCTCTTTTCGTACTGATTATAGTGGGCTTCAAACATGCTTCCATAAGTTTCAAGGAGTTCAGGAGCGTCGCTCGGAGAGAAAAGAGACCAAGATCCATCCTCTTCCACTCGCTTCATGAAAAGGTCAGGAATCCAAAGCGCTAGGTTGAGGTGGTGAGCTCTGCGTTCATCAGCGCCTGTATTGTCTCTTAACTCAAGGAAGGATTCAATATCTGCATGCCAGGGTTCAAGATAAACAGCTGCAGCTCCTTTTCTTTTTCCTCCTTGATTGACGGCATGGACAGAGGAGTCAAAAACTTTAAGAAATGGAATGATGCCATTGCTAAGACCATTGGTTCCTCGGATAAGGGAGCCTGAAGCCCGGATAGGGGTCCAATCAATCCCAATTCCTCCAGCAAATTTAGAGAGTTTAGCACAGTCTGAGATGCATTTATAAATTCCCTCTAGGCTATCTTCTGGAACTGTCAGGAGATAACAGGAGCTCATCTGAGGGTGCCTGGTACCTGAGTTAAAAAGAGTGGGTGTAGCTGGGGTGTAATAGAACTGACTGATAATCTCGTAAAGCTCAAGTGCTTCTGAAATCGTCTGTGAAAGCCCAAGGGCGACTCTCATAAAAAGCCATTGGGGTCGTTCAATGAGTTTTCGGGTGGAAGGATGTCTCAGAAGATAACGGTCAGCCACAGTCTTTAAGCCAAAGTACTCAAAAAGATCGTCTCTTTCGTGCCGGATGGCATACTCAATCTTTAAAACATCTTGTCCTACCAGTTCTAAGACCTTCGAACTCAAAAGTCCAAGCTCAAAAGCGAGGTTGAGATAGTCTCGAAACCCCATGTCTCGTCCGATCTCTTTTCGGATACTCTCTGAGAGCATTCGAGCTGCTACTTTCGAATAGTTGGGTTCCTCAGCCATGAGCATGACAGAATTAGAAATTGAAAGATCATCGAGTTCTTCAGTTTTGCTCCCCTCATGCAGACCGTTAATGGTTCTTTTTGCAATTTCAAGAGCTTCTACATGGGGAAGACCCCGACAGGCTTTATTGACTGCATGGAGAATTTTTTCAATCTTGACTTCTTCGTGAGTTCCATCTCGTTTGGTTACCTTCATGATCTTCCCTTCTCAATCTAAATTCTACTGAGTGTTTTTTCTCAAAACTTGCTTTTAAAGTCGATTGGTTTGTAACGAAAGGGATAAGAAAAGCTAGGCTCAGGCTTTAACACGAGATCCTCCTTCATAGTTTTAAAAAAATAAATTGAATTGGCTTCTATCCATGTGACTGGTAGCGATCGATACGATAGGCTGACCTGCTTTCAAATGTCAATGGATACTTTTTTAAAGGTTTTTGTCTTTTCTGATTTGTGGTATCCCAGAACGATCTCCTTTGTGATGTATCAATTGGGAGGTCTGTATCTAGATGAAGAATATTTTAGTGACCGGTGGAGCTGGTTATATTGGCAGTCATGCTTGTAAGGTTCTTGCTCAGTCCGGCTATTTCCCCATTGTTTATGATAATTTAAAATACGGACATGAATGGGCGGTTCAGTGGGGGCCATTTTATCGGGGGGAGCTTTCAGATGAAGATGGTCTGATTCGATTGATGAATCAAGAAAAAATTGAGGCGATTCTTCATTTTGCTGCATATGCTTATGTCGCTGAATCTGTTGCTCAACCTGAAATCTATTATACGAACAATGTGGGTGGTTCTCTCAGTTTGCTCAAAGCAGCTGTGAAAGCCCAAGTTAAGAATATTGTTTTTTCAAGTACATGTGCCACTTATGGGGCCCCCCTGCAAGTGCCCATAGATGAAACTCATCAACAAAAGCCTATGAATCCGTATGGCTTTACTAAGTGGGTGGTTGAGCAGATGCTGCAAGATTTTGAAGCTGCTTATCAAATAAAGTCGATTTCGCTTCGTTATTTCAATGCTGCGGGAGCGGATCATGATCTACAGATTGGAGAAGTTCATGATCCTGAGCCCCATCTTATTCCTCTGGCTTTAAGAGCGGCGCTTAGAGACAGCGAGTTTTTAACAGTGTTTGGAACGGATTACGATACTCCAGATGGAACGTGTATTCGAGATTATATTCATGTAACTGACCTTGCTACAGCTCATGTTCTAGCCCTTCAAGCGCTTGAGAAAAACAGCTACTCAAGTGCCTATAATTTAGGGAATGGCCAGGGTTTCTCAGTTCTTGATGTGGTTCGTTCTGTAGAAAAAGTAACAGGTCTAAAAATCCCTTTAAAATATGGAAATCGTCGTGCTGGGGATCCTTCGAGATTGATTGCCTCAGCCTTGAAAGCCAAAAAAGAGCTTGGCTGGAGTCCGTGTTACTCAGATTTAGATGAAATCATAGGAACTGCATTTAGATTTTTTAAAAAATTCAAAACCAATGTCTAGAACCTTTAGAATGAATGTCCGTACGATAACATCATAAATAGAAGGCCGCCATTGTTGGTGGCACTCATCGAATTATTTCTAGGAGCATAAACAACTCCTAATTTTATTGCATCATTATTATAAATTATTCTGCCAATTTCAAAAATAGGTAAAGGCATAAATGAAAAACTTCTCGTTTTCTTCCACCAGTCCTGTCCATTCATCAAACCAACTGAAATACTAGCTCCAATTGAATAATTGTCTAAAAAAATATAAGAATACCGAATTCCAGCGGTAGTGTAATAAATTAGAACTGCATTACAGTCGGCGAAAGAACCAGCTTTTACAATGGGGGAAAACCCACTTTTTACTGCATTTTCTCTAAAATCATACCCCAGCCCTATTCCTGGATTAAAAACAAACTCTCCTTCGCTATCTAAACGAAGTGGAGCTTTATTATAAGAGCCGTCTAAGTGGATTGAAAGCCCAAATGTATCAATATCTAATACTCCAGCGGAAGAAACTTGAGGAAAAAAACTCGCGAAAAAACTAAAAGTGATAGTAGCCCAAATACTCTTATAAGCAGACATACAGCAACTCCTAAAGGTTTGTTTTCAATGATTTTTTGATAAAGCTAAGATGAAAAACTGATTCATAACAAAATTAGGGTAATTTTTCAATAGAAATTTTATTAAACAAATTTTATTCTGAATAATGGCCATTTTACCTCAAAAAAAAGAAAAATGCATAATGAATAAACAATATATTTTTCTTCTCAAAAAACATAATGAATCTGTGAACCCTACTGACAAAGCCCATCTTTAAGGATGATAGCGAGTCACGAGGCCTCAATGGCAAAATGGATCTATCGAAATTTGAACGATGCGATAAATTCACTCCAAGGGTGATAGCTGTAGCATGGTGATAAAGACACGCTAAGTAACTGGAGAAGCCCCCCTCATCAAGATCTGAGAGTGTGATACACGCCTTCTGATGAGCTACTCTTGAGAAAAAAAACATCACCCATCAAGCAGTGGATTTTTGATAGGAATGAGTGCCGGTGCTTTTATATTAGAAAACTCTTTAAAAGCTCCGCGTAAGGAAATTTCTATGCTTGAAAAATTTAGACTTTCCAAAAGAGATTCTGAATTTGAATCAAAAACTATGGACAGGAAATCTATGGGGAGCTAGCTATTTTGCTAGATCGGTGGGAGCCGGCGTGACGGGCGACATGGTTAAGAGATATACATTAAGAAGCACTCAAAACAAGCACAAAATTCTGTGCAAGCGGAGCTTTTTCCAAAGGGAGTCTCAAGACCGAAGAGAAAAGCTCCGCTTGTACATGAAGGCTCCAAAGCTTGAGTCGTGGGTTTCTTTACTGCATTAGTTGCAGATTCGGGAGTTGATTCGCCAAGAGGTTCAAAAGCAGTTGGGTGAGGTTACAAAGTAAATTTTATTAGTTTAATTTATTAAGGCTCATTTCCTCTTCGGTTGATTGTGATACAATAAAAAGATGACCTGGGCTCTTTTAAACCGCTCTGGGATTCTTTGGATTTTAGTGTGGCTGTTGCTACTTCAGGAACCGCCTGTTTTTTTGTGGGCAGCAGGCTATCAAGAAATTTATGAATATGCTCCTCATGCTTATAAAAAGGATCAGTCAACTTTAGGAATTCCTAGTCATTCCCCTGAGCCTACTGAAATTTCTGTCGCTCATTCAAGGGCCAATGAAGTGAGATCTTTGATGGCTGAGTTTTTAATCAGTAAGATGGAGCGTCTGAATGATTTAAGTCTAAAGGGTGAAGAAGCAGGGATGAAGACTCTTTTAGGTGCTTTTTGTATTGAGGGAGAAGATATCGATCGTTGCAAAGAACGTTTTATTCTACTCTATACGCCTGTTGTGTTTAAACTCAGACATGGAATTCAGGAAGGGCTGGATAATATCACTCAACTTCGTTGTACTGAGAGAAATGCAGAAGGTACTTGTCTTGGGCAAAGTGGACCTGGTCTCTCAGTTGTTTCTTCTCCACTTCCTGCAAAACAATTTCTACCGTACCTACCGACTTATCAAGATCTAAAAGAATATTCAAAAATTCATCGAAAAAATAAACTAGATGCGCATGCTTACCAAGAATGGATAAAAAGCTTGGAAAATGAGGATAAAATAAATTGGATCAAAAATAATATTGGGGTTGAGCCAATTCAAGATGATTTTGTAATGACTCGAGAGGTTTTAAAATCCGATGAAAGTGGTCGAAAAGAAACAATTATTGATAAAGATCCCCAGGGTAAAATCAAGTATGATCTCAAGGCTTTTCAAGCTGCTCATCAGCAATGGGAAGCAGATAAAGATGCTATTTCAGAAGCAATCGGTGTGATGAAAAAGCGTCAGTTGTCTACTTCAGAAATTCAAGCAATGAATAGTTGTTTTGTTCAGTCGGACCCCTCCCAGCAAAAAAAAGATACGGATTATTCTATTTATGCCAAGGTTAGAGGTCCCTTGGTTGATGGAGCGAATCAGCAAGTGGCTGAACACGGTTCTAAGCCTAGAGTTCAAAGCAGTGCAACTCCTGTTAAAAAAAATTCCAATTCGAAAAGTGATTTTGACCAGATGACTCAAATCAATCCAAATGAGATTTCTGAGAAAAACCCTGAGAAGAACTATGATGGAAAAGAACAAGTTGATCAATTTAGATTGAAGTCTGGGCAACAGACTCAGCACTCAATCATTTATAGTCCTGAATCATTCAGTGTAGAAAGGGTGATTCAAACCCATATTCGTGGGGGAGGTGAAACTTCATTTGAGCCAAGGCCGAATCCAAAACCTAGTGAAAAATAGCATTTCGTGTTTAGTTAAGCTGAGAAAGCCAAATAACCACTTGAGAAGTTCCTTTGGGGAGAGTTTTTTTTGATTTCACTCGGTACCAAGTAAAGTTTTCGTTTGAAGCAGAAGAGTGAGGGTCTGAAGCTTTCGGAGCAAGTTTTGAAAGGGCATGTTTGATCTCTGCAACTCTCGTTTGAGGGAGAATGAAGTCAAACTCGATTCCTCCAGGGACTTGTATTCCACCGAGTCCTGGTGTGGTTTGAGGAATCCCTAAGTCGATCAAAGTTTTAACAACAAGGGGTCGTAATTCATCAGGGCTGACAGTCTTAAGCGTAAAACGCCAGAGCTGCGATTTGCCTACCTGGACTTGATCTTCAGTTTCTGAGTCATCTTCTCCTGAAACAAGATCCTCTGATTCTTCATTGTTTTTTTGAGTTGCAGGGGTTCGAGGTTCTTTGTTTTTTTGGAGAGGGGGAATTTTAGTGTCTAATTCCTCTGTGACTGATTCTGAGGCAAGGGAAGCTTCATCAAAATCATTAGAGCTCTTTTCAATGTGATGGATATAGAGGTCTCGTAATTTTGGAGCAGAATAGACTCCTCCCAAAATAAGAATCACAATTCCAGAGCTTTCTAAAAGGGTTCTAAAAGGCCATGGAAGGTTTCTCCAACGGGGTAACCAGAGGTCACCTTCTTCTTTTTTATAAAAAATTCCTAATCGAGTTGGCTTTTTAAGTCCGAGTGGGAGAGTGGATTTAGGTTGGTGAGCGATACAGGAAATGATTTGCTGGTAATGGTCTAATTGATCATGGCAAAGTGTACAGATTTTTAAGTGTTCGTTAATTTTTTCATATAAGGACTCAGGAAGAGTTTTATCTAAATAATCAGATGAGTAGCTTTGCCATTTAAAGCAATTTATCGGTTGTTCCAAAGCCACTCCTCAAGTGTTTTAAGGGCCTGTTGCCTACGAACTTTCAGGGATCCTGCAGGGATGCTTAAGGCTGCTGCAATTTCAGTATAAGGGATGTCATATTTATCTTTTAGAATCAGGAGAATTTGATCTTTGGCACTCAACCTGTGGAAGTAAGCATTAAAATTTTCTAAGCGGCCAGAAACACTTTCAGTTTTATCTCGTTTCATGGACTTTTCAGGAGTGATTAGGTGGCCATAATATTGGGCTTGATGAAGTAGTTTTTGACAAGCGATTTTTAAAATCCAGCTTCTCTCGTACTGCTTGTATTTTTGAAATTTAATTCGATAGGAGAGCTTGCTCAGAATCGCTCGGCAGGTCGCTTGAGCCTGCAGGGGATTCCATAAAACAGATTCACAAAGGTCAAAAAGAAGATCTCCGTAAGAAAGAATCAGGTTTTTTGTTGAATGGTTTTCACCCAAAAGAACAATCTCCGTATTTTGGTTTTACAGACAGTCCAATGATTTTCCTAGTATTTCTTTTCATGACTCATCTCCTCGATTATAGATCTGAAAGGAAGAGAGCGCAAAATGCAAAAAAAGGGGATTCACTTTAAAACCTATAAAAAATTTTATTTTTGTTTGGGAATTATGGGTGTGTCTGTTCTGGTTTGGAGCTTAGCTGAGTCTTTGAGTCTGACTTCGGGTTTACTTAACTTTCCCCCTGAGAACACATTTCGGAAAAAGGCTCCTCAGTTTGAATTAAGTACTCCTGAGGGGGAAAAAGTCGGTCTGGAGGGTTTTCGGGGGCGATGGGTAGTGCTTCATTTTTGGGCGAGCTGGTGCCCGCCCTGCTTAGAAGAAATTCCGGAATGGCTTGAAGCTGTGGCTTTCTTTAAGAACCGTCCAGTGCAGTGGATTGCTATTAGCTTAGATTCAAGCTGGTCTGAGGCTTTCAAAGTTCTTCCGAGCCTTAAGCCTTTGGATAATCTCATTTTCTTGTTAGATTCCTCTGCGCAGGTGGCAAATCAGTACGGATCTTTTCAGTTTCCCGAGACGTATCTACTGGATCACGATTTAAAAGTAGCCTTCAAATGGGTGGGACCCCAAAATTGGGCTCATCCCGACTTTCTAAAGCAGTTAGAGCAGCTGATGGAGCATTAGAAAAAATAGGAGCAATTGGGTAAAGATTAATCTGCATTTTGAGTCGAATGTATCGAATGAGTCGTGCTTTGAGAGCGAGGAGAACGACGAGAAGACGAAGAAGAAGGCGAGTTATGCTCAGAGTTACTGTCGCAGAGTTCGTTTAGGATGTCTTGGTTGTGTTGAGTTTCTTGCTCGATCTGATTACATTCTTGGTCAATAGAATGGATAACAAATCTTTTAGAGCTACTACATTTTTCTTTCAAAGCTGAAGGTATCGAAAGCAAGCTAGCGATATTTGAGCAAAGTCCCTTACTCATATTGAGAACAGCTAAAGTAGCCTGGGCCGCACAGGCAGTGGTATGAGCTAGGCCGTAGGAAGAGTTTTTTCTAATTTCACTCAGAACCGTCTGGTCAAACCAAGAGGGCTTCCACTTGGCGCCGCGAATAAAAGCTGAGGATTGGATACTTGCTGGGCTTTGAGGAACTTCACATTTAGGTTCAGTATCTTTTTCTTTTTGAATTTCATTTCTGACCTGTTCAAGTTGAGCAGAGAGAAAAGAGTTTCCTCGATTGAACTGAACCATTACTTGGGGAATTTTTATATTTTTAAAATTTTCAAGTGCATAATCTAAAATCTGAGTTAGAGCGTTAGGATCTCCTTCCTTTACTTTTTCTTTAAGAAATTGAAGCATTTTTGTCTCTTGAGGAGATCCTTCAAAATTCACTTTAGTTCCATCTTTTTGTGGCAGGATAGGTTCTTTGTCTGCCTGTAAAATTCCTTGCATGATTAGTTTTGGTGAACGATAATTCACTCCAATGAGTAAGCGTGTCATATATTTTTGCTCTTCAGGAGTCATTGAATAGCAGTTCCCAAAATCAATTAAGGTCAGTTTACTTTTCCGGTAATCACTCTTATCGACATCAAGAAACATATTTCCTGCATGTAAATCAGCGTGGAAAAATCCTTCTACACCAAATAAAGATTGCGTGGTCCACTTATCTAGCATTCGACTTAAAGCTTGAGCTTTGACGCATCGGTACTGAGGGCCTTTTAGTGTACTTAAAGATTTACCCTCAGCCATTTCCATAATGAGGGCATTTTGATGGCCTGAAACCTCAATTCCTCGGATAACATGAATATATTTTTTAGGGTCTTCATAATATCGTTGACCTTTTTCCATGTTAGAGTACTCATGCCCAAAATTAAGCTCTTCAAGCACTGTTGTTCCTAAGCTGTTGACTAAATCAATATTACGTTGATCACCTGTTTTGATAGCAATGTTTCTTAAAGCAGTCAGTTCATCATGGGCTCTTTGAATAAGGCCTTCTCTTAACACTTTTACTACAACAAGTTTTTTATTAATTGCTGCATAATGGGCTTGGCCGACACTCCCTGCACTAATAGACTCATCTCCAAATAAGGTTCCTGAGAATTTAGATTTCCATTTTTTCTGATAATTTTTTTTCATGGCTTCGTCGAGTTCTTCTAGAGGCATTGGAGTAATTCCTGTTTTCATGGATTGAAGAATTTTTTGGATTCGACTGTTTTCGTTATCAGAAGCCATCAGTTGAAATATCTTTTGAAGAATAGGTCCTGAATTATTTAAAATAGCTGCAAGCTTTGCGTCGTTATCATCATTTGCTCTTAATTTGAGATATCCTGAAACAACCCTTCTTCTCATTTCAGGTGAAATATTTTCGAAGTAGTTTTTAATAGATGTTTTAATTAGATTCTGAACATTTATAGGTGTTGCTCCAAAATCAATACCGCCATTCTCTCGGTCTAAAATGCGAGTAACACCCCCCATTTCATTAACGTCTAATTGAGTGAGAGTTTTATTAATATTTTTAGCAACCTGGTCGATAAAATAGTCATAAGCCATATTGCCAGTAGGGTCTCCTACTGTGCTTTTTAAGATCTCGTCTTTATTGATAAACTTAGAAAATGAAAATGTTTCAGATTTTCCTGGAATTAAATAAGGAGAATCACTTAATTCGTTGAGAAATTTTTTAACAGCAGGAACATCGCTAAAAGCAAGATTGAGACATCTTTTTTGTTCTGCTTCATCTTTTTTAAGATGGTCTAGAAAAGTTGGGTTGTGTTTTAAAAAAGTGTCTTTAAGTTTTTTATGATCTGGGTCACTGAGTTCACTATTGAGGACAATATCACTGATTGCAGTTCTAAGTTTGAGTTGTGCTTCTTCGCTGCAGGCATAGGCAGTTGAGCAGAAGTTAAATATTGATAAAATAAAGAATAGGCTTGTTAAAAAGAGACTGGAAATGGTCATATAATACTATATCGGATTTGTCAGTTAATTCTTTAGCTTTTATCCCAGTAGAAATGAGATGCATTTTGTCAAGATATAGATATTCAGATGAACCTTTTGTAGTCAGTTCCCAAGGAAATGTCTTTTGGGGCGTGAAGATTTGGATGTCGTAAAATTTAAAAAATAAAGACTTGAATTTCTCTCATTGTTTTCTAATTTTTATTTTTGATAAGGTGAAGGGTCATTTAAATGAAGCTCTTTAAATCCATTCATACTTAAGGGAAGCTTCATCAAAATCATTAGAACTCTTTTCAATGTGATGGATATAGAGGTCTCGTAATTTTGGAGCAGAATAGACTCCTCCCAAAATAAGAATCACAATTCCAGAGCTTTATAAAAGGGTTCTAAAAGGCCATAGATATGACTTCAGGGGAAAAAGTAAGTGTTTTATCAAATGCTGGTCTATGTCGAGCAATTTCGAGCCTATACTCCAGTCAAAGAGACAAATGGAGAAGTAGCTGAGATAAACTAGAAAGTGGAGCATTCGAATCCCATGGTGTACTTGATTGGTTTGAGGCCTAAAATACTGAGATGTTTTTTTTCAGAATCTGCTTATAGCCCGAGGGATGGGTCCCCAAATAATAGATAGTTATTATCTTTTGCTTCGGATCTAGCATTCTCCAGACGACTACCGTATTGCTGCTTCCAATGTGGCAATGAAAATCTTTTTTGGTAGAGAACACACTAAAATTTCTCCATCGATTGTTGAGCGAGATTTTTGAGTCATTGATCATCGGCCCATTTTCTCCTAGGTACTGAATTAATTCCGAAAGACTCACTAACTGATCGTTTGACAGAGTCGAATCAGCTTCTTTTTTTACATACTTCTTAACGATAACAGTCCAGTGATTTCCATAATGCTCTAAGGGAATAGTTACTTGTGGTGGAGTTAAGTTAAGTTTTTTTGATTGAGTTTCTTTCAAATAGATCAGTGCTAGGTCTGGATTTTCTTCGGAAATCGGGTTTTCTTCAATCTTAATCTCTTCAGGATCTTCAATTGGAGTTCGCGATGGTTTTAAAGTAGATGACTCCAGCAGTTTCCTTCTCTTCAGTTCAAGCTCATGAAGGCGAAAAATATGATAAACTAGTTTCTGATAAGCGGTAATGTGATTCACAGAAAAATCAGGACAGTACTGTTGCATCTGGCTTATCGTTTGAGGCAAATTCGAAAGACCCACCTTATTTTCCATCATATCATTCGCCTTGATTGAAAAAAGATATTGCTCATTCAAGAAAGGCATGTCCATTGCTTCAAAAGCTTCTGGTGTAAGGAAGAGGTCTTGCCCGATTGTTCTTAAAATATTGCGAAGCTTATCCCCGGATAAGCCGCCTTGAAGTAATTGGAGGACGGGCATTCCTCCTTTCAATAAAGGAAGCGGAGTCTCCACTATAAGCTCCAGATCCGATTCTACTTTAATTTTGTTGATATTCCTTGAAAGTTTTTCTAATTTAGTAATGTCTTTCTGATAAGAAGCAAGCCTCTGGTTGTAGTTTTTCATGCTCTCCTGAAGCCACTTCAAGTGTAGAGCGTCCTGCTCTTGATCTCGTTTTTGCTCGAGTTTTGCCTTCAATCTCGCTCGAGTATTGGCCCCTTTTGGAAGAGGAAGAGAAGATGAAACACTATTTTTTTGTAAATCATCGATTTCCTTTTGGTACGGCTCTTTGAGCCCTTGATAGTAGAGAATCATTTCTTTTGCCACAACAAGCGCATCCTGGTAGTTCTTCAGACGACGTTTTCGAAGTTCCTCTTCATCCTTCTTCCGCAACTCGTTTTCAAATGTGGTTATCATTTCCGCAAGTTCCATTACATGGAAACGGTGCTCATTTGCTTGGTTGATTTCTAGAATGATTTGAACTCGAGTAATGTCCAGATCAAAATCGATTTGAGAATATCCTTCTTGAAGAAACCCCTCGTCCGAAAAAATGACGTCTTTTTGAGTATTTGCTAGAATAACAGCTATTTCATTCCAGGAGAGAGACTTTGATTGAGATACTAAGTCATAAATAGTATGGCTATTATTGATGAATTCAGATATTGACCCTTCAATATTAGTTTTAGGCTGAACAGTCACCTTCTTTAAACAGAAATCCATCCATTCCTTTTTTAATTGTTCTCCCTGCTCAGGAGAAACCGCAAAGGACGGTGTGGTTACTAGAAAAATCAATAAAGCTAAAAACATAAAACGATCCAGTATCACTCGCAGTAAGCGCAGTCAATAATTAATTAAAATAAATAGAAAAATATCAAAATAAGAAGACTGCTGAGGGGTACTTATTTTGTGTTTGTAGGGAGCTTTACTTGTGGTACCAACACAAAAAAAGAATGGATTACTGTACGGGTAGGGAAAAAATACTTCCATTTTTTGTCAATTTATAAAATAATATTTAATAACCCAACTGAATTCAGAAGATGAATAAATTGAATCAATAGCTAACTGATTTCGTATATTATATAGCAGGGCAAACGCGTTAAAATGATGTAATTGTGGATTTTTTAGTATTTGTAGTATGATATTTGGATTCCGGCTGGAACGTTTGCGTTTCGTTATTAAACTTTTTTAATTGTATCTTTCTTGAATAGATTAAAACCAAATTTTTGTAAGTTCCCGAAATTTTCAGCAGCATCCATTTTTTGTATACGACTCTTATCTTCATTAAAAGTTATGTCCAATGACCAGTGCAAATTATTCTCCACTTTCCAATGGTTACAAACTATTTTTTCAAATCGATCGGCAGTGTATTTTCTGCTGCTGATAAAATATCGCTTAAATACTTTTTTTAGTCAGTTCTTGAGGAAATGTCTTTTGGGGCGTGAAGATTTGGATGTCGTAAAATTTAAAAAATAAAGACTTGAATTTCTCTCATTGTTTTCTAATTTTTATTTTTGATAAGGTGAAGGGTCATTTAAATGAAGCTCTTTAAATCCATTCATTCTTAAATGGCATGCATCACATTTGCCGCAGGCCTTTCCATCCATTGAGGGATCATAACAGCTATTTGTAATAGAGTAGTCAATACCGAGTCGCAACCCTTCTCGAATGATTTCACTTTTAGTCATATAGAGAAGTGGGGCATGAATTTTGATCCCACCCTCATTAACACCTAAAGCTGTTGCAAGGTTTGCAAGTTTTTCAAATGCATTTAAGTATTCTGGTCTGCAATCCGGGTAATTGCTGTAGTCAAGTGAATGGATGCCTAGAAATATATTTTTTGCCTCAATTGTTTCAGCATATCCAAGAGCAAAGCTAAGAAATATAGTATTTCTAGCGGGTACATAGGTAACTGGGATTTTAGAAGATTTTGAATTGTAAACGGTAGATTTTGGAACCTCTATGTCTGCTGTGAGGGCTGAACCGCCAAAACCTCGAAGGTCGATATGAACGGTTTTATGGTCTTGAACTGGGTGCTTGCTCAGAATCTTTTTTACACAGTCAAGTTCGACAGCATGACGTTGACCATAATTAAAGCTCAGGGCGTAAAGAGTATAGCCTTGTTCTCTTGCTATTTCTAAGACGGTTGTTGAATCTAATCCACCACTGATTAAGATGACTGCTTTTTTCATGATTGATTTCCTTATTGAAAATACCGTATCAAACATTCATATCATTACATTAGAAAAGAAGAATTATAAAATCATCATTTCAGCAGATTGAAGTGCGGTCTTCATGAGTTCTTGGACTGAGAAGAGTTTTTCTTGTGCTTGGACTTGGTTCAGTTCACTGTGCAAGGCAGGATGGTGATCTGCAAAGAGGGTACAGCAATCTAATGCAGGTTGGATAGAAATACAATAAGTACCCCAAATTTTTGCTTTTGTAATAATTTCATCTTTATTTGAGGCTACAAACGGTCTAAAAATTGGAATTTGACTCACACTTTCAATAGTAGAAATATTTTCAATGGTTTGGCTAGCAACTTGTCCGACACTTTCACCGGTAAGAAGGGCTTTGGCCTTGATTTTAAGAGCAATCTCATTTGAGATCCGTATCATCATCCGTCGATAAAGAATTGTTCTGAATTTGGGTTGAGTGACTTGAGCTATTTTTTCTTGAATGGATCCAAAAGGGATGATGTAAAGAGGTTGAGGGCTAGGTTGGTAGCGATTTAAGACTCGAACTAAGTTTTCTATTTTCTGAAGAGACTCCTTGCCTACAAAGGGAGTGCCATAGAAATGAATATAGGAAGTGGGAGATCCTCTTTTCATGATTTGGATTGCTGCAACTGGAGAATCCAGTCCTCCTGAAAGTAAAGCTAATACAGGTGATTGAGTGCCTACTGGAAGTCCGCCACTTCCTAAAATTTTCTGACTCCAGATAAAAGATTCTTTTCGTCTAATTTCAATCCCTAGGGTGAGTTCTGGATTTTTTAAATCAACTTTAAATGCAGGAAAATTTTTTAGTATTTCTGATCCAAAATACTGATTGAGCTCGGCTGAAGTTTTTTCTAAAGCTTTTTCGCTGCGACGGGTCTTGATTCTAAACGATTGGGGATATCCGTTTTCTGTAATATAAGTTTGAGATTCATTTAAAATCCCTAGAAGAATTGAATCAAGGTTAGTTTGAACTTTTTGAATAGGGCTGAAATTAGAGATTCCAAATATTTTCTGAAGGCATTCGGATGTAAGTGAGTTCCACTCAGTATTCAGTAAGATTCTTCCGTAGATTCTCTGAAGATCAATCGGTGCGTTTTGTCCAAGAGTTCTTTGAAGTGTTTTTTTAATATTCTGAACTAAGCATTTTTCAAACCAATTACGGTTATCTCCTTTGATAGCAATTTCATGATATCTAAGAAGAATACTTTGCGTTTTCATGAAGAGAGCGTCCTTTTAGATTTTTGAGTCATTTTCTTCATCTGATCGATCGAGTCTGAAAGAGCTGCTCCTAAAATTTCGATTTCAGAGAGCTGATGAGTTCTTGAGAAACTAATTCGGATAGAGGAGTTTTGAATCTCAGGCCCAAATCCCATTGCTTTTAAGACAGGGTCTTTTTCAGTTTTTTGAGAGCTACAGGCAGAGCCCACAGAGACTAAGCATTTTCTCTCTTCTAGGAGTTGAGTTAAGGCCCCTGACGGTAGGCCCGGAACACTGAGATTGATAATATTTGGGATTGAATTTTCAGGAGAGTTCCAATGAACTGAGCCAAAAGAATCATTTTTTTTAAGAAGGTTTTTTCTTTCTAATAAGGATCGGAAGTGGTTCCTGAGTTGCGATGTGTGACGGAGAAAGTCATCTTGTTGATGGAGTGCTTGTTGGGCTGCTTCATGAAAACCTGCAATGAGTCCGGCATTTTGTGTTCCAGCACGCAGTCCATTTTCTTGTTCTCCTCCCCAGAGAATGGGGCGAATTCTGGGGAGGATGTTTTTGTTTAAAACAATAAGAGCACCCACTCCTTTGGGTCCTTCAATTTTATGACCTGAAAGGGTTATTACATCAATAGAAGAGGGATATCTGGGAACAGGGATCTTGCCAAAAGCCTGGACACTGTCTGCATGGATAATAAGATGGGGTGCTATTTTTTTAACCTTCTTAGCAATGGATTCCAGATCGAATATAGTGCCTACAATCGAATTGACCTGGTGAAGACTGAGTAGAATGGAATGAGTTGTTTTGGACTGAAGGGCTTCTTCAAGCTTTAAAATGTCAGGTTGACCTGATCGATGGACTGGAATAAACTCAGAATGAATTCCAAAATCTTTTAAGGAGGTTACTGTTTTTCGAACTGAGGCATGTTCCGTTGAGGAAGTGATGACTTGTATGGGAGACGAAGGCTTCTTGGATTGTACACAAAAATACAAACTCAAGCCAGAGATGGCTAAATTATTGGCCTCAGTCCCACTTCCTGTAAAAATAATTTGTTCAGGAGCACACCGGAATTGTTCAGAAAAAAAAATACGAGCTTCTCGGATGGCCTGTCCTGCTTTTTGTCCAAAGAGGTGTGATGAGGATGGGTTTCCGTAGTCTGTAGTTGCGTACTGTTGCATTTTTCGTAAGGCAGGGGAGCAGCATTTTGTAGTGGAGGCAGTATCAAAAAAAAGGAAAGGAATCACCAGTGTCCTCCAGAAATAGTGAATTGAGAACTCTATATCCTTCTTTTTGAGAGAATAAGCAAGGGTACTGGAGTTTTTTCAGAAACTCAAGTACTTTAATTAACACTCACTGTATAATAAATAACCATTTGAATTGCTTAGAAAAATAAAAGAACCCTTGAAGGGATTTGAGGTCTTTTTAGTAGTGGTCTGTTTTTATAGGATATTTTACTTGGAGAGACGTGATCTATCCTGTAAAATTTTTATATAGGGAGCCGTATCATTTATGATCAATTGGGAAGAGCTCAAGCACATTCATGTCGTTCGGAAGTTAGAGGAAATTCTAGCACAATGGTTTAATACTGACATTTTCTTCGTAGATGAGAGAGGTCAAATCAGAAACACTCGTCTGAATGATCAGGAGAAGCCTTTTAAGAATGCACTGACTACGGCGTTGTTTCGTCAGGAAAAAGGGCAAGCTCTTTTTCGGAAAACTCTTATGCAAGCCAATGAAAAAATTTTTCAAGGCGATCAGTCTCAACTTTCAATGGCAGGGCCGCTTGGAATTGAAACCTTTTTTATTTCTCGGATTCATATCGATCAAGAATTTTTAGGGAGCGTGGTAGCTTACTCCTATTTAGAAAAAGAGCCTTCTTTAGAAGAACGTGGTCATTCCAAATCTGTATTGGAATCATTAGGTTTCTCTCAGCAAGTATCAGTGAACGCTATCCAGGATTGTCGAGTTCTGGCAGCAGCTCAAAAAAAATATTTCTATGAATTAGTTGATTTAGTGGCTCAGGAAATTGTAACTTTCCATACAGAAATTACGAAGAGAGAGGAAAGGATTAATGCACTGAATAATCAGCTGGGGAATCGTTATAGCTATGAATCTATGATTGGAAAATCAAAGCCCATGCAAGAGCTTTATTCTCTTTTAGATAAGATTCGTAAATCTGAGTCCACGGTTTTGATTCAAGGAGAAAATGGGACGGGCAAAGAGCTTATTGCCCGAGCTATTCATTTTAATTCTCCAAGAAAAGACTCTCAGTTTGTGACTGTAAACTGCTCAGCCTTCAACGAAAATCTTTTAGACAGTGAACTGTTTGGTCATGTGAAAGGCTCCTTTACGGGTGCAATCAAGGATAAAAAGGGATTGTTTGAAGCAGCTCATCAAGGCACTCTTTTTTTAGATGAAATCGGAGATATGCCAATTGCAATGCAAGTGAAGCTTTTGCGTGTTTTACAGCAAGGGACATTGACTCCTGTAGGTGCAACCGAGGAGCGAACGGTCGATGTTCGTGTTGTAGCTGCTACCAATAAAGATCTGAAGGAAATGGTAGAGACTGGAACTTTTAGGGAAGATCTTTATTATAGAATTAATGTCATTAACTTAGTTGTTCCTCCCTTAAGAGATCGAAAAGAAGATATTCCGATTCTTGTGGATCACTTTTTGACAAGAGGTTGCAAAGAAAAAGCTTTACCTTTGAAGTCGTTTGGAAAAAGAATTTTGGAAAAAGTTTTTGATTATCCTTGGCCTGGAAACATCCGAGAGCTGGAAAATGAGGTTGAGAGATTGATTGTGCTTTCTGGGAGTGATGAGAAAATCCCTGTTGAGCTTTTATCTCAACGAATTCGAGATTTTAATGGTGCGGGAGCCAAAACCCAGGGGATTCGTGTTTCAGGAAAGCTTAAGGATTCTTTAGAAGAACTCGAAAAGACCATGATCCGAGAAGGACTCAAAAGAACAAATTGGAACAAAAGTCGTCTATCTAAAGAGTTGGGTATTTCACGGGCAGGCTTAATTATGAAAGTTGAAAAGTATGGCTTAGATAAGCGGAGGATCCCACGGCCTGGGAGCTCTGGGAGCAATGAGGCTGCCTAATACTTCAGTAGAGGATTCATCAGCTTGATTTAATAAGTCAGTTTTGATAATGATAGGATTGTGTGTTTTTTGAGACTTTTCCTATTGATCCCTCTTTGGTTAGGAGTCTTTCTGGGACTTGGCTGTGGTGGGTCTTCCTCCATTGAGCAAGTTGAAACGAGTCGTTCCATTGGAAAAATTAAATTTGATGATCGGATT
>CAIZRG010000011.1 GCA_903935335.1 Oligoflexia bacterium | reverse complement strand
CACCTTAATGCAATGACTGTAGTAAAGGGAGATCTCATTTTAAAAGGTAATTGTGTTAAGGGTGGAGAGAAAGTAGCCCAAGTGATAGAAACTTCAGAAATTCGCGATTAGGTGGTCCGGTTTAATAGGGGCAACTCCAGTATGCTGCTGAGTGAAATTGATCTAAAGGGACTTGCATCTGCTCATAGCAACTTGGGAGTTATAACATCCAAGGGTCGTAAAGTTTTTTATAAAATTGATAGTGAACAATCATTTCATTTTAATCGTCCAGCCTGTGTAGATTGGTTTAATTTAGATGATCTAAGAAATCCAGCTGCAGACATGGAATATTTGAATATTTTGGGGCTCGCAGACCATTTTACTCCTGCATATTTTCAGGAAATCAAAGATGCAGCAGTCCAAATTTCAAAAAAACCACGTATCGAACTCGAAAGAGTACTCGACTTCTGCGAAGATCGTCTACGAGTTTTGCCAGACTATCCGGGTGATCATCTTGGTGCGAAAGGTGTATTTCAAGGAGAACTTGCTCCATCTACTTACAAGGAAGCTGTATTCAGGCGTTTTGATCGCCTCATAGAGGTGTTAGCAAAATAAAGAAGCTGTTTAGGAGCTTGTGAAATTCAACCTGGATCACACTATCGGAATCAAGCGATTCAGATCCTCTACGCTTATTAAGAAACTGAAAGTGAAAGAGGAGAGGGGTGGTGAAGACACCGTTTTTGAGCTAATAACATATCAAATATGTTAAATTTTTTTTTCATCTCTTTAAATCTCCTCGTTTCACCCTACAAAGCATTTGGAACTTCTTTTTTAAAAGACAAAGATAAAATAGAAATTTGTGAACTGAATCACCGAAGAAATGAAAGAAATGAAACAATACGAGTCGAGTGCAAATCTCAAGAAATTACAATTTCAAAGAGTCTAAAAACTACAGTTTATCCGATTTCTTTTAAAGAAGACTTTGACAATAAAAAAAATCGAGTAGTAGAAATCATTGACCTATCGAATCCTGATCCTGTTGCAGTTTTTTATTTTGATAAAGATCAAAATATTAAATTTGAGGTAAAAGAAAGTCAATTCCCTTTCTTCATCGAGGATCTCGAAAGCAAAAAAGATTTGACAGTGTGCAGTGGAAAAAATCCAATTTTTCTCTCTGGGGTTTTAAATGTCCCTGAAAAGCTTAAGATTGATGCAAAAGATATTTTTTTGATGGTTAGCCCGGTCTTAAATGGTTCGTTTTATTTTAAGTCAGAGACTATTCAATTAGAATGGTTCCCGTTCGGTTATCACTCAAGATTAATCAATAAAAAAATCGAGATAGAAAATGTAGAAAGAGTGCGTACTCCATCAGGGAGAAATATATCCTTTAAAAATCTTGAAAAAGATTCAGAAAAATTAAAACTAGAATATCTTGAAAAAGCCTGCTCTAAAATAACAGAAAAACAGCTTGAATTGGAAATTCCAAGATACCTTCAAGTTCACTCAGATGATCAAAAGTATGAAAAGTTATCTCAATGGATCGACACTCAAAGTCTAGCATTAAACGGAGAATTTGGAGAAGCACTAGCACAGATCATTATTCAAAGAAAATATCCTCATTTTCAATTTAAAGACTCTAAAACAGGAAGACATGGCTTTGATGCTATTTTTATAAATTCTAACTCAAATGACGAGATAGAAGAAATTTATATCACAGAGATTAAAAATACATGCAATTCTCCACAACTCGGTACGAGGTTCATTAACCATATTTACTGGCAGCAGCTCAGCACAGTTTATGTGTACGATGTCCTTCAAGCAATGCAAAGGAGTGAGAAAAAAGAATTGGCTGACTTGATTTTAAAAAATAAAGATAAAGTAAAATTATGGCTTATCCAGACATGTCTTAAAAAGAAAAAGATGAAAATTTATGATGTTGGAAATTTTCATCACTCAGCTTTTGACTGAGTGAATGTCTCTCAATATACGACGAGCAGGACGTTAATCTGAGATCGATTCTGTATGAGGTGGGGGTTTAAAAAAGAATAACTCATCTTTCAAAGATACTCCGAGTTCAATTTCGCTTAAGGTAATCTCCGTGCGATTTCCTCCCTGGTGTTCGAGGTTGACCTTCTGCACTCGTTTTTGAGTAGGGTTAATTTCGAGGATCACGCGGATCACTGTACCAGCAGAACCAGGCTTGGGTGTGAGACTAAAACGAAACGGAGATTCTTGGCGGATGGTTAAATTCTGAGAGGAGAAAGACCCAGCCAGGAGAGCTGTAGCGAGCTGAGTTTGTACCTCTGAGGATTTTTTTTGAATGACTTGACCCATTTCTCCCGTCTCAAACGGAGGCGTGTAAAACCAAAAGTGGTGCCCATCACTGACTAAAAGATTGGAGTCTGGACTTTTTGTCTCCCAACGGATTTTGGAGGGAAGCTTGATCAAGAGAGTTCCCTGGCTCATTTTTTTGCTTGAGAGAGCCGCGTTTTCATTCACCTGGGAGAATTGAGCAGAAATTGTTTTTGACTGTGAATAAATCTTTTCAATTTCTTTTAGAATTTTTGGCAGAGGTAGATGCTGAGCTTGAGCTTGGCTTAAGAAGAAACTTATGCCTAAGCTCATCCAGCTAATGCATTTCAATGGAAACCATTTTTGAAACACCAGGCTCCTCCATCGTGACTCCATACAAAGTATCATTGAGCTCCATCGTTTTTTTATTATGAGTAATCAAAATAAATTGACTCTTAACCGACATTTCACGCAAAAGAGCATTAAATTTTCCGATATTGGCATCATCCAAAGGAGCATCAACCTCGTCTAGAACACAAAAAGGAGAGGGCTTGACCATAAAGATGGCAAAGATCAAAGAGACAGCAGTGAGAGCTTTTTCACCCCCTGATAAAAGGGTGATATTAGAAACTTTCTTTCCAGGTGGCTGAGCCAAGATATCAACACCTGCTTCTAAGATGTCTTGAGAGCCCTCAGGGTACAAAAGAGAGAGTTTGGCCTGCCCACCTCCAAAGATGATCGGGAAAAGTCGCTCAAACCGATCAGCAATCGCTTCAAAGGCTTTTTTAAATCGCTCCTCAGACGTTTTGTTGATGTGTTCAATGGCTTTTTGAAGGTTTTCAAGGGATTGCTCCAGGTCAGATTTTTCAGTGAGGAGATGATCTGCTCGCTTTTTGAGTTGATCAAACTCTTCAATGGCCATCATATTGACTTCTCCTAAGCGGCGGATTCTTTCCTTGAGGCGTTCAACGTCTTCGCTGAGTAGAAGTTCTTCGTCAGGAGTTATTTCTAAGCTAATATCTAAGTGGATTGAGGCAGAATCGAGGCATCCGGGACCGTATTTTTCTTCTAGGTTGAGGATTAAGTGAGAGAGATCGCCTGAAATTTTTTCAATCTCAAGAGCAAGTTGAGTAGCTTCAGAAGTTTTTTGTTCTCCTTTTTTGTGAAGAACTTTAGTTTTTTCTAAAAGACCCTGGATGGTATGATTGGCCTTCTCCATTCGGTCCTTGACTTGTGAAAGCTTGTCTCGGGATTCTGATAAAATGAAAGTGAGCTCTTCGATTCGTTCCTCAAGCTCTGACTCCCCTCCACTAAACTGCGCTTGTTCAACGGAAGCTCTTTTTAAAATTTTATCCACCTCAATGACCCTGCGCTCCCGGTCAGCAATGAGAGATCGGGTGGCTTCGTATTCACGTTTTAAACTTGAAGATCTTTCTTTGAGAGAAGCTTCATGGACTCGAATACTTTGAAGCTCATCTTCAAGTAATCTTAAGATTTCTTCTTTTTTTCTGAGATTTTCTTCTGTTAATAAAAGACTTTCTTCTAAGCCTGCACGATTGACCCTCAGATCTTTGAGTTGAAGTTCAACGGAGTCACGTTCTTGGAGGGCTTGATCGGCTTCTTTTTGAATCGCTTGGATATCCCGGTCTAATGAACTCAGCAGAGCTGTTGAGTCTTTAAAAGCTTTCTCTGTTTGGTGAATATCTCTTTCAAGCCCAGCAGCTTGGACTTCCAGGGATTGAAGTTCTCTTTGAAGAGTTTGAAGGCGTGCCTGAGAAATTTCTAAATCTTGTTGAGCTTCAGAGACTCTTTCTTCAAACTGCTGATACTCCTGTTGTGCTTGATCCCTCTGAACTTTGAGTTCCTCAATGGATCTTTTTCGACGCAAAACTCCAATGACTCCGGAAGCTTCAGACTTTCCACCCCGAAGCATTCCGTGAGGCTCAAGAACCATTCCATCCATACTGACGATGGACCACCCTTGGAGAGCTTCTAGCCCCTGGTTTTTGAGAAACTCTGCTAGGGGTAAAGAAGACTCTACGAGGCAAACCTGGGAAATCAATGAAGATAAGATTTCAGAGTTTTTCAGGGTGCTGCTTACAAAATCGGATAACTTCCCAAGTACTTTAAAGTTTTGACTCTCTAAAAGGGTCTGCAGAGCTTTCCAATAAGAATCAGAAGAATCCTTTTTCTTAGAACTGTCTAAATCGAGATGAAGTTGGACCCGAACTCTTCCTTGATTGTCTTTTTGAATTTGTTGGATGAGCAGAGGATCAATCGCAGGATCTTGACTCAAGAGATTTTCAATCCGCTCCTCAAGCCAAGTTTCTAAGACAGCCTCATATCCACTTGAAACACTGAGGGTATCTGTGAGAGCCATGACTTGGTGCTGATAGCCCTGAGCCTTAGCCCAATCCAGTGCAGCCTTGGGGCCATCGGCTAAGCCTTCATGGGATTCATCAAGTTCTTCTAAGCTTTGTAAACGGGATTTGAGCTGGGTCAAGGAGTGTAAGGACTGAGTTTTTCCTTGTTCAAGAGATCTCAGGCTTTCTTCCTCACTTCTGAGGTGAGAGGTTTTTTCAAGACTTTCTGTTTCAAGTGATTCTCGTTTTTCAGAGATTTTTTCAAATTGGGTTTTAAATTTTTCGAGTTCCCCTTCAATCCCTTCTTTTTTTTCTAAAAGCATTTGCTTTTGTTGCAGGAAGCGCTCCAGTTGACCTTGGGCAGACTCCGACTTGCTGAAAAGCGCTGCTGTTTTTGAGGTGAGGCTTGAGATTTGATCCATTCCTGCCATGAGCTCTCTTTGAGTCGAGTCGAGCTGTGAACGGGCTGTTTCTACTTCCTTTCGCGAACGAGTGAGCTTTTCTTGAGCCTCCTGAGATTGGACTGCAACCTTTTGGTAGAGGATCTGACCTTCCAAAGCTTCTTTTTCGTTTTGAGTGAGTCGAGCCGTGTTTTCCTGAAGAGAAACTTCAAGTTCTGTTTTTTCGTTTTCCAAGGCTTCAAGCTGAGAAACTAGATCGCCTTGTCGACGTTTCGAAAGATCAAGCGCACTTTTTTCATGAGAAAGCTCACTGGCTAAATCTTGGATCTTGGCTTGAAGGGTTTCAGCTTCTTTTGTTTCTGTGATGAGCTGAATTCGATCCACTTCCATCGAGTTTTCTGAGGTTTGAAGCTCTGCTCGAAGTCTATCTAAGTCCTGTTCGAACTCTTCTTTCTGATTTTTCAGGGCATTTAACTTTTCCGTTAAAACTTTGTTTTTTCTTCTGCCCCATGTCATTTCTTTTTGGATCAGCTCATCTTTATATTTTTTGTATTGCTGAGCTTTCAGGGCTTGTCGCTCCAAAGAGCCTAAGTTTTTTTCAATTTCTTGAATAATGTCCGTAAGTCGAGCCAGGTTTGCCTGGGTAGCTTCCATTTTTCTGAGAGATTCTTTTTTTCGGGCTTTGTACTTAGCAATTCCAGCAGCTTCTTCAATTAAGAGGCGACGCTCCTCAGGCTTGGCGTTGACGATCTTACCAATCTGGCCTTGCTCAATCACAGAATACCCTTTAGCACCCACGCCCGTATCCATGAAAAGCTCTTGGATGTCCTTGAGTCGTGCCAAGGTTCCGTTAATAAAATACTCTCCCTCCCCAGAGCGATAAAGTCGACGGGTAACGGAAATCTCTTTTGTTTTCAAATGAATCGGAATATTCTGAGTCGTTGCTCCAGAGGGGGTACTCAGGAGATCAACCGCCTGAGTTTCAAGAATCAGGGTTGCTTCTGCAATACCCATGGGAGAATATTTGGAGCTTCCATTGAAAATGAGGTCCTCACTGCTATTACCTCGCATGTGTTTATAGGATTGCTCCCCCATGACCCAGAAGAATGCATCGACAATATTGGACTTGCCGCATCCATTGGGTCCTACAATCCCTGTGATGCAGTGATCAAAATGGATGACTGTTTTATCTTTAAAGGATTTAAATCCTTGGATCTCCAATCTTTTAATACGCATGAGGACTTTAACTTTAGCAAGTCCATGGACGAAGTCAATATACGGAAAGCTTAGATCCTTTTTTTACGGAGTTGCCTGGCGGTTTTTTTTCGGGCTTGAGTCAGCTTACGTGGATTTCGAATGGCAGCCTGAGCAGCAGAAAGTCTTGCAATGGGCACCCGGTAGGGCGAGCAACTTACGTAGTCTAGCCCCAAGGAGTGACAAAGCTCAATCGATGCAGGTTCCCCGCCATGCTCCCCACAGATTCCAATCTTGAGGTCAGGTCGGACTTTTCGGCCATCTTGTATCGCTATTTTCATGAGGCGTCCGACACCCAGAGGATCCAAAGAGGCAAACGGATCTTTTTCATAGATTTTTGCATCTAAATAATCTTTTAAAAATAACCCCGAGTCATCTCGTGATAGTCCATAAGTGGTTTGAGTTAAGTCATTGGTGCCAAAGCTAAAAAAATCTGCTTCTTGGGCGATTTGATCAGCTGTGAGTGCAGCTCTTGGGATCTCAATCATCGTGCCTATTTGATAGGACAGTCCTTTGACCCCTTCAAACTGATATTTTGTTAAAACCATTTCAATTTCTTGAACACAGAAATGCTTGATCCACTGAAACTCACGCCAATCACCAATGAGAGGGATCATAATCTCAGGAGTTATTTTAAAACCTTCGTCTCGAACCAGTTCACAGGCCGCCTCCATGATTGCCCGAACTTGTGTTTGATAGATCTCGGGGTAACTAATGCCCAAGCGGCATCCACGATGACCCAACATCGGATTGAGCTCATGCAAGCTTTCTGCTTTGCGCTTGAGTCGATCAAAACTCACGTCGATTTTCAAAGATAAAGCTCGAATCTCCTCGTCTTGATGAGGAATAAACTCATGAAGAGGAGGATCTAAGAGTCGAATTGTGACCGGATATCCCCTCATTTCTCGAAAAATCGCTTTAAAGTCCTGCTTTTGCATGGGCTGGATTTTTTGAAGAGCTTTTTGTCGGCCTTGAGGGGTATCAGCTAAAATCATCTCTCGAACCGCATCAATCTTTTCAGGGTCAAAAAACATGTGCTCCGTTCGGCAAAGGCCTAATCCTTCTGCCTTAAATTCACGTGCTATTTTGGCATCTGCAGGCGTGTCTGCATTTGTCCTGACTTCAAGCTGTTTCACTTGGTCCACCCAGCTCATCAGTTCTAAGAAATAAGGGTTGAGTGTCGGTACAATTGTGCGAACTGTCCCTCGAATCACTTCTCCCGTACTTCCATCAAGCGTGATCCAATCTCCCTCATCCAAAGTTAGGTTTCCGACCGTACATTTTTTTTGCTCCTCAATGACTTTGAGGCTGCTACATCCTGAGATGCAACACTTTCCCATGCCACGGGCAACGACTGCAGCGTGAGAGGTCATTCCTCCCCGGGCAGTTAGAATCCCTTGAGCCACTGACATTCCGTGAATATCTTCAGGAGAAGTTTCCATTCGGACTAAAATGACTTTTTTCCCTAATTCATGGACCCACTTTTCAGCGGTATCAGGATCAAAAACAATCATTCCGGATGAAGCCCCAGGGGAGGCAGGTAAACCTCGAGCAATCACTTCTTTTTTAGCCTGGGGATCTAATCCCGGATGCAAAAGCTGGTCTAATTGCTCAGGTTGTACTCTTAAGATAGCCTCATTTTTTGAAATCAACTTCTCTTTGACCATTTCAACAGCAATTCGTAAAGAAGCTGCTGCCGTGCGTTTTCCGCTTCGTGTTTGAAGCATGAAAAGCTTCCCTCTCTCAATCGTAAACTCAATGTCTTGCATGTCGCGGTAATGCTTTTCAAGTTTTTGGTAAACTCGGACAAGTTCCGCATAGACCTTGGGCATCGCATTTTCCAGGGTATCCAGATCAACTGTTGAAACCTGGCGGGAAGACTGATTGATAGGCTGAGGGGTTCGAATTCCAGCAACCACATCCTCTCCCTGAGCATTGATCAAAAATTCACCAAAAAATTTCTTTTCTCCAGTCGATGGATCCCGCGTAAAGGCTACTCCGGTAGCACAATCTTGACCCATATTACCAAAAACCATGGATTGAATGGTTACAGCGGTTCCCCAATCCTCAGGGATGCGATTGAGCTTTCGATAAGTCGTTGCTCTAGGGGTCATCCAGGAAGAAAAAACTGCACCCATAGCTCCCCAGAGCTGCTCCCAGGGATCCTCAGGAAATCGCTTTCCATTTTCTTTAACAATCTGTTTAAAGTCGGCAACGAGGGTCTTTAAGTCTTCAGCCTTTAGGTCTGTGTCTAGGGTTACCCCTTTGCTGTGTTTTAAGTCTTCGAGGGCAGATTCAAAATGGCTTGAATGAATCCCTAAAACAACATCGGAGTACATGCTGATGAGGCGGCGGTAGCTATCATAACCAAAGCGAGGATCATGAGATTCCTCAATGAGGCCTTCAACCGTGACATCATTGAGACCTAAATTGAGAATCGTATCCATCATTCCAGGCATACTCACGCGAGCACCCGAGCGTACTGAAACCAAAAGAGGATTTTTAGCAGCACCGAATCTTCGCTTCATGTGTTTTTCAACTTGCTTTAAAGCTTTCCTGATCTCGTTTTCAAGAGGCTTTGGGTAAGTTTTTTCATTCTGATAATAATAAGCACAAACTACAGTTGAAAGCGTAAAGCCAGGAGGAACCGGAAGACCTAAGCGAGTCATTGCGTGGAGGTTATTGCCTTTACCTCCTAAGAGTTCTTTTTGGTCGCCTTTTACTTCTGATTTTCTGTTTCCAAATGAAAAAACAAACTTTTTAGTAGGCTGAGAAGTTTGAAGTTTTTTAGACAGTTTTTGAGGTGTTCCAGTTCTCAAATTTTTCGAGGATGTAGCGGCCCAGGTTTTCCGCTGGGATTCTTTCTTGGGCCATTGTGTCTCTGTGCCGGATCGTAACTGTGTGTTGGGTGAGAGTCTCATAGTCTACTGTAACTCCAAAAGGTGTACCAATTTCGTCTTGTCGCCGATACCGTTTGCCAATTGACCCCGCGTCATCGGTGGTTGCACGGAATTGCTTTTTTAAATCCAAGAATACTTTTTGAGAATATTGAACAAGCTCTTCTTTTTTCATCAATGGGAAGACAGCAACCTTAAATGGAGCTAAACCAGGATGAAGCTCAAGCCATGTCCTCTCTCCATCAAATCGATAGGAGTCAACCAGAGTGACCAAGAGTGTTCGATCACAACCAGCAGAAGTTTCAATGATATAAGGCAGATACCTTTCTTTCTTTTCTTCATCAAAGTATTCAAGCTTCTTTCCACTAAACTCCTGGTGCCGACTCAAATCAAAATCAGTTCGATTGTGAACCCCCTCGAGTTCCTGCCAACCAAATGGAAACTCATATTCAATATCAAAAGCTGCCTTTGCGTAGTGAGCAAGCTCTCCGGCTTGGTGCTGGTGAAATCTGAGCTTATCTTTTCGAATTCCATGGTCTAAGTGCCACTGCATTCGGATATGCTTCCATTTTTCAAACCATTCCATGTCCGTTCCCGGCTTCACAAAGAATTGCATTTCCATCTGTTCAAACTCACGGGTACGAAACACAAAGTTGCCTGGTGTAATTTCGTTTCTAAAAGCCTTTCCAATTTGTGCAATCCCAAAAGGGATTTTTTGTCGACAAGATTGCTGGACATTCAAAAAATTAACGTAAATTCCCTGTGCTGTCTCAGGTCTTAAGTAAACGACAGAAGCAGAGTCTTCCAAGGGTCCCATATGGGTCTTAAACATCAGGTTAAACTGGCGAGGTTCAGTGAGTTCTCCACTACAGGAAGGGCATTTTTTTGCGGTTAAAACCTTGGGATCCATCTGATCCGCCCGAAATCTTGATTTGCACTTTTTACAATCGACCAAAGGATCTGAAAAACCTGCTATATGACCTGAAGCCTCCCAAACCTTAGGGTGCATGAGTATTGAGGCATCGAGTCCTTCAATATCTTCTCGGGCTGTCATGGCTTGCCACCAACTGTTTTTGACGTTGCGCTTGAGTTCTACTCCCAATGGCCCATAGTCCCAGCAGGCATTAATCCCTCCATAAACTTCGCTGGAGGGAAAGATGAATCCCCGTCTCTTGCATAAAGAGACGAGGTCGGTCATGTTCTTTAGGTCTTGAGCAGGAGAATGAGAAGGCTTTTGACTCATTTCTTGCGTAGGTTCACTCGTAAAACTCATTTTTTTGCTCCAAAACAGAATCAAAATTGAGTGTCCACAGATAACAAAGCTTGTGAGGGAGTGCAACCGGGAGTTTTACAGGTCCTGAATGAGTTCTTGGATAGAAATTCCTAGAGTTTCGGCAAGGCGTCGCAAGGTTGAAATCTTCATGTCGCGTTTCCCATTAGAAATTTGATACAAAGTCGGTTTTGAAATCAAGTCATGATATTCAAGTGAAAATGCGTCTAAAGATGGGTATTTCAGATCAATTATGATGGTTTTTCTAATCCGACCCCCTAATTCTATAAAGAACTTTTGATCAACTGCTCTTATTTTTTTTGTAGGCACTTCAACCAGCATAATTGAATCATTGCGCCTTTTCGTCCGAGTATGTTACTTAATTCGTATGAAACATGCTCTGGTGGTTGAAGATGATCCTCAAGTCAGGACTCTGACTCAGTGGATTCTTGAAAGCGAAGGCTTTCACGTTGAGCTCGCTGAAAATGGTAAAGTTGCGTTAGATATTCTTTTAGACCAACCTCCACCTGATATTATCCTTTTAGATATCAATATGCCAGTCATGGACGGATCTGAGTTTCTTGAAAAAATATCAAAAGAAGATAAAATTAAAAAGATTCCTCTTGTTTTAGTGTCCGCTGATGTTGAGCGGCAGTCTTTTTTTTTTTCGGAAGTATGAGCAGGTTCTTGCAACCATCAGAAAACCACTGGATGCAAGTCGTTTCATGCAAGTCATGAAACAGATCGGGGTTATTTAAGTTTTTTTAATCTCATCGATCTCAGTGTCTCCCGTGACTCGACTGACGATAATTGCACCACACATATTTCCAAAAATATTGACCATGGTCCTGACTCGGTCAATGATTCGGTCCAGTGGGAGAAGGATGGAGATCGCTGAAAGGGGGATGTTCACAATTTTAAAGACGACCACGAGGCTCACTAGACTGGTTTCTGGGATTCCGCCTTCTGCCATACCTCCTAAAATACAGGCTATGGCAACTAAGGCTTGCTGTTTCAAGGAGAGATCCATTCCCAGCATTTGAGAAAAAAATAAAGCAGCACCTACTTCATACATCATCATCCCGCCAATATTGATGGACGAGCAAAGCGGGAGCATGAAGCGAGTCGTTGTAGGTCTTGACTTCAGCGTATCTGCTGTCTCAATGGCTACCGGAAGAGTGGCTACTGAGCTTGAAGTTGCAAAGGCCGTTGTAAAAACCGGAATACTTTGTTTGAGGATATGCAATGCTTTTTGTTGAGTAAAAAATTTAACCAAAAGAAGTTGCCATAAACCATGTAAAAACAGTCCTAAAAAGAGAACGACAACGAAGTTTAAAAGGGCTAAAAGATTACTCTGCAGGTTTCCTGTCGCATGAACCTGGGCCATCCCAGCTCCTAGGAGAGAAAAAATTCCAAAAGGAGCAAAAAGCATGACTCCATGTAAGCAAGTTGTGCATACCTCTCTTACTCCTGTGGAAAAGTGAACAACTGCTTTAGATCTTCCCCCCGTTGCGCTACATCCAATTCCAAACATAATAGAAAAAAGAACAACCGGCAATAAATCAAATTTTGCTAAGGATTCAAAAAAATTACTTGGGAATATAGATAGGATGAAACTAGAAAAAGTGAGTGCAGTTTCATTCGAAGAAGTCACTTTTTCTACTTGTGCTTGTCCGTGTAAGATCAGGTCTGGACTTAGACCCACCCCAGGTCGAAAGAGATTAAATAAACAAAGAGCAATAAAAACAGCCATAACCTCGCTGATGAGCATGTAGATCACAACGTTACGGGCCAGATGCTTGAGTTTTGTGAGGGTATGTCCTAACTCTCCTAGAGAAGCCACTAGAGCTGATGCAATCAGAGGAAGAGCAAAAAGTTTTAAAAGGTTAATAAATAAGTCACCTATAAACCGGAGGGGAGTAAAAAATTGAGGTGTCAGCAGTCCAAAAAAAAGGCTCAAAAAAACACTGAGTAAGGTGAGTTTGGCATTATATCGCTTGAGAAGAGCAATCATTCATGGGTTTCCTTAGTTTAGG
This sequence comes from Oligoflexia bacterium, assembly GCA_903935335.1. Classification (GTDB taxonomy): domain Bacteria; phylum Bdellovibrionota; class UBA1018; order UBA1018; family UBA1018; genus CAIZRG01. Next base: position 10,230 of record CAIZRG010000011.1, on the reverse strand, counting down.
CCCAGTTGGGATGGGAGAAATATCAATAAAACAGAGTTTCGTCAACTTCAGGGATTACCTGGGGTTTTAAGAAAATAGAGCAATCCATTTTGCAATATTCTGATAAAGAAGGAAAGTGGAGCCTCAACGAGATTTAGCCATGATTTTGCGAGTAATCCCATTTGAAGATCGTCACCAAATTGTGACGGCTCTTACCTTGAGTTGGGGTCAAGTCACTGCTTTGGCTAAAAACTCAATTCAATCTCGCCGGTTTGGGGGGGCTTTGGATTTGTTTATAGCCAGTGAATGGATCTTTAAGATGAACTCAGGAGGGGATCTTTGGACCTTAGTTGAAGCTCAAGTCCTAGAATCTTATGAGGCTTTGAGATTTGACTTTAAAAAGCTTTCCATGGCTAGTGTTCTCAATGAGATCATGCTTCGGGTTGCTCCAAAATTAGAGCCTTGTTCTAATCTTTTTAGGCTTCATTCAAACGCTCTTTTGGTTTTAAGTCGAATGGATTCCTCTCAAGAGATCTATCTATTAAACGCTTATTTAGCTAAAATTTTGCAGTGGAGTGGTTATCAGCCACGGCTTCAATCCTGTTTGGTTTGTGAGATTTCTTTAGAGTCCCTTCAAGGTCAAATGGAGCTCAACTGTCAAGTCCAAGCAGGTGGATGGGTTTGCCAAAGCTGTCAAAATTTATTCAAAACAAAAAATCCAGAAGTTTCAATTCAAGGCCTTCAAAATCATTTCATCTCTCTGACTCCTTTAGTGATTCAAGATTTTTATCGCAGTTTGCAATACCCGATTCGTGAAATTTGCAATCAAAGATTGGCTTCTCAAGAAGAACATCAGAGGTTTTTTCAATTCATGGAAGCATTTTTTGTTTATCATTTTCCTGGATTTGATCAGAGGCCGCTTCAGGGTCTTCGGTTTTTAAATTTACAATCCAGTGTGCGGCCTCAAGCAACGAGTCGGCAATAAAATCTGCTTGTTGTGACGCTTTCCTGACAGATTCCAGTTTTCCTGAGCCCGTTCGAACTAAGATCGTCCCTCTGCAGCCGGCTGCTTTTCCAGCCTGAATATCAGACAATTTATCCCCCACCATAAACGACTCAGAAAGCTTGATATTAAGTTTTTGAGCAGAATCTAAGAGGAGTTGAGGTTTAGGTTTTCGGCACTGACAGTTTTCTTCAGGCCTATGAAAACAAATGCCATAAGCATCAATGGTGATATCCCAAGGTTTTAAGAGCTCGTCTAAGCGATGATGGATTTGAACTAAAGTTTCTTTTTGAATCAAGCCACGACCCACTCCTGATTGGTTGGTTACGATAATTAGAGAGTACTCGTTTTTTTTTAAAATCTGCAAGGCTTGGCCAACGTCTGAAAAAAGTTGAAGAAGAGATGGATCGTTCAGGTATCCTGGATCTTCATTTAAAGTTCCGTCTCGATCCAGGAAAACTGCTTTTTTAAAACCAGTAACTGTGGGTGGGTTTCTCAGAGTCATCCAGTTGAAGGTAGTCTTTTCTAAAAGGAGCGTCCAGGGAAAGATTAGTTCTCGAGTTTAATGAAGAGTTATGGGAATAGTTTAAGTTTGGATCCTTTATGATGCACTCTTTGTTCAAATTAAGAATTTTTGTTCGACCTTACCTCGGGCTGATTTTGCTGAGCGGGATTCTAGCCATTCCGCTTGCAGCGATTCGGGTGGGTCCTGCCCCCATTGTCAGGTATATGTTGGATGATGTTCTTGTTAATCGAGACTCTTCTAAGCTGATTTTTTTCCCTTTCGCTTTAATTGGTCTTTATGCCCTCAATTTTTTTGTTCGTTTTGGTCACTACTATTGTTTAAGGGTTGCCATTATCCGGATCAATCAAAAGATCAAAAATACTATTTTTAACCACTTACTAGGGCTTTCTGCTGACTATTTTACCTCTCAAAGCACAGGCACTTTGATTTCTCGTACGGGAGTGGATCCTCAGTACATTGATGGGGGTCTTTCTTGTCTGAATGTGATGATTCGAGAGCCCATCACTTTGCTCTTTCTTTTAGGCTATGCTTTCAAACTCAATTGGAGATTGACCCTGATCACTCTTTTTGTAACCCCTTTGTTAGTTTGGGTTTTCTCAGTGACAGGAAGAAATCTGAAGCGATACATTTCTCGGATCTCAGAAATCAATGCTCAGCTTTATTCGATTCTTCAAGAGAGTTTTACGGGTATTCGAATCGTAAAGACATTTCGATTAGAAAAATACGTGAATAAAAAATTTCGAGAAAAAAATGAAGCTTTCGCTCAAATTCTTCTAAAAACTTCTTTACTCGAAGAAGCTTCTCATCCCATGGTAGAGTTTCTGACAGCACTTGCTTTAGCCCCTATTATTTATTATGGGGGTCAGCAAGTCTTAGCTGGGAAAATGAGCTCGGGTGATTTATTCGCTTTTTTTGCAACCTTTGCAATGATGATGAATCCCATTCGAATGCTGAATGATGTCAATATCAAACTTCATCAAGCCACTGCTGCTGTTGAGCGTATGGATGAGCTTTTTCAGTGGAAGTCTCATCTCTATGAATCCTCCTCTGCGCAACCCATCAAAACATTTAAGGAGCAGATCTGCTTAGAAAAAGTTTCTTTTTCCTATCCTGATGACCTCAGGCGACCTATTTTAAAGCAAGTCAGCTTTAAAATTAAACAGGGACAGGTTGTAGCGATTGTGGGAGCCAGTGGAGCAGGTAAAAGTTCTTTGGTGAGCCTTCTTCCCAGAATTTTTGATGTCACTGAGGGGAGTATTCAAATCGATGGGCAAGATATCCGTGAGTTGTCTCTAGATGATTTGCGTCGCATGATTGCTGTTGTGAGCCAAGACGTTTTTTTATTTAATGATACTCTAGAAGAAAATATTCGTTGTGGTCGTCTTTCAGCCACACCGCAAGAAATCAGGGAAGCAGCTCGCAGGGCTCATGCTCTTGATTTTATTGAAAGCCTTCCAGAAAAATTTCAAACTCGAGTTGGGGATCGAGGCCAAAAACTTTCTGGAGGAGAAAAGCAGAGAATTTCGATTGCTCGAGCTTTTTTGAGGGAATCTCCTCTTTTAATTTTGGATGAGGCAACCTCAAGTCTAGATTCTACTTCTGAGCGGGCTGTTCAGGTTGCACTCGAAGAGCTCATGCAAAATCGAACTACCCTCGTCATTGCGCATCGGCTCTCTACGATTCAACATGCTGATTTGATCGTGGTTTTGAAAGAAGGCGTCCTTGTGGAAAAAGGAACACATGATGAGTTATTGAATCAAAAGGGAGAGTATTTTCGATTTTACATCGGAGGAAGAGTCTAGTTGCAATGCAAAGCTCTAAGCTTTTTCATTCAGACTTCGGTACCAGAGGAAAGACGTAATTCCTAGAATAATCAGAGTAAGTCCTATGTTTTGGGTGCTGCCTCGGTAAGGCTGAAGCTGGATGTTTTGAATTTGGGAGAGAGCCAGAGCAGAGGCTGTGATGAGAGGAGCTAGGCTCAGAGAAGACCCCATGATCCATCTTTGAATACAGATCAAACTGATTCCTAGAGTAATCCCAGTAGTAATCCAAGTTTGTAGATTTTCAATTTGAGTTCCGCTTGCAGCAAGACCCATGAGTAGAAAAAATAAGCTTCCCAGAATTTTTCTCTGAGAGCCCTTCCGAGTCAAGAAATGAACGGCTTGGAGAGTTAGTCCAAAGATCAGAGTGATGAGCACAAAAGTAAGAAAAGGTCGAAGTGAGTTGAGAGCTGGAAACAGGCAGTCTAAGGATGAGACGGCTCCCCAAACTGGTGTATTTTTTGGAAATAAATGGGAGGTTATTCCTATCACGGCACTTAGCAAGACTCCAGTAGAGTAGCCCACTGGAAGTCCTATAAATCTAGGGTAAAATGTGGATTTCGCCTGATGATGAAGAAAGCCCACGATGAGTGCCATGCTCGTAGAACTTGTAAAATTATACATGAGCCCAAATCCAATCAAGCTGATGAACTGATGCAGGCGGGGTTCTTGGGTGGAAAATCTCGCGATTTGAGCAACCCAAGAGTTGATACTGAGAATCAATTCTAAAACAAAAAAAAGAGCGAAAGATCCAAAAAAGGCTTGAGCTTCAAATTTCTTTTGACTCCATCTCATCACTGAAAAAATGACTCCACTGAGGAAGACTAAGCCTAAGGTGAGAAGAGAAAAAGTTTTGATCAAGCGTCGAATATTTTCAGAGTTTCGTTCCATTCGAAGCCAATCCTCTGGAATAAAAACGAACTTGCGGATAGATGCGATTTCATCTCCAGCAATCTTGACACCGACTCTAGCTTCTCCTGGATTTAGGGTGATCGATGAATCTGAAAAAATAAAGAACCAGTCTTTTCGAGCAGGCAGTTGATCACTCTGACTTGAAACCTCAAGTAATGACGCTTCAGGAAGAGAGTAGCGAGAGAGAGCAGCCATTGCCAGGCTTTTAGCTTCCTGCTGATTGAGGCTTTTACCTGGTGTTTCTTCTGGAATTTGATGACGAATCCGGTCGACCTGTCCATCCGGGGTGAGAAAAACTTGGTATTCCTCAGCACGTGCTTGCACACTTCCCTCCCACCTGACAAATCGAACTTCCCAGCTCGGTGAAGAGAGATAAGTGCCTATAAGCTTTTGATAAACTTCTGGAGTATGTGTTTTCCAAATAAATAAATCCGATATTTCTGGTTCTACTGAAGTGAGAAGTGCAAGAGGTTGCCATTCCGAAGAAAGATAAATTTCAGAATTTTCTAAAGCCTTCTGAGCTAAGTGGATTGCTTCGTTTCGGCCAATTTCTACACGGAGGACTTGATTTTTTACTGGAACGGTAAAAAACCAGATCATCCCGGCAATCAAACTAAGCCCCAAGAGACTCATCGCAAGCCTTGGACTGAGGCGAGGGATTGGTTCTTCATGAAAAGCTTGGAAAGATTTTTTTTTGAATAGCTTGGGTTTCCATCTCTGATTGTACTCTTGGAGTGGAAGCTCTGATATTTGTCCCTTGTAAATCCAGGAGATCAACACGATCCAAAGTGGCGTGAGTGCAAAGAATATGACCCACGATCGATCCATCCAAATCCCAGGAGTTGATGCTGTGAATAAGGGAATCGAAAAAGAAATGACATCAAAAACAAAATGTAAGATGATTCCTGGAAGTAATCCAAAAAGAATATAAAGTCCGCCAAAGAAAAATGAAGGAAGAATAAGCTCAAGAATTCGTGAATAAGAAGGCTGTGTCGGATAATTGGCGTGAGCTGCACTAAAAATTAAAGCTTGAATCACAAACCCTAAAGCGATGCATTTCTTGCGTTGACCCAATCGCTCACCGATGAGCGTAGCACTAGCTAATGGAACAGCTCGAAACAGACATTCCTCCCAAAAACCAGCATGAAGAGAATGAGAAAGAGAAGTCAACCAAGGAAAGGGAGTTGCAAGTCCATCCGGATGAAAAAGAATGTCTGTGGGTATCCACCAACCCAAGACATTTCGGCCTAGAAGGTAAACTCCCACAACAAAGGCAAAGAAAAATCCAACACTGAAGTACCCTCCTAGAGTTTGTCCTAAAATGCTCCATGAGCTAGCATTTCCTAATTTCCAGACCCTCCAAAACTGAGGATGATTTGGGAAGGCTCGGCGGGACAAGCTTTCTGCGGCCATGAAGGAAACTGAAAGCAATAAAAACTCTGCAAGAAAAAAGATGAATAAATGGGTGGCCTGGTTCAGCAAAAATCCTTGATAAGAAAGAGCCGTGTCATAGTTCATCCAGCCCAAAGGGAATTGGTTCATTTGCTCTAAGAGCTGAATGAGTGAAACGATTCCAGCTGCAATCAGGGGGGCTTTCCAAAGGACCCAGTTTTTTCTAGCCAGTAAGAAGAGCCCCAGGACGCATCCTCCTAGCCCATAGAGGATCATCATGGCAATACTAGCAATGCTGGCTAGAGTTTCGTTTGAGGATCTCATCTCAGCATAACGACGAAAAAAACTTTCTGGAATTTTAATGAAGTATTTGATTTCAGTGAGTTGGTCTCCTCCTACCACCAGTTTGAGGCGATAGGTGCCTCCACCTATTTTTTCAGCTTGACGTTCGTAGATAAACGTATGATCTGTTCTTGGAGCTGGGAGTTGATCCAAAGACTTCTCAACGAGATGGTACGCTGAAAGATCCATCTTCCAGTCTTTTTGGAATGAGGTTTCCGCAATTTCTTGGGCTACTTCAGCTTTGAGTTTTGCTCCAGGCTCACTCTCTGGTAATTTGACCTGAAAACCATAAAGGTCTCCCTGGGGTTTATATCGGATTTGAACCTCACGAGGGTTTCCAGGAGAAAAATGTCTGATTTTCCAAGTGTACGGAGAGTATAATCCTTCTTTTAAAATACTCCGAAAGGCTTGGGATCCTCCAGCGGAAAGCTCGATAAAAGCTTGAGTTTTTTGATCAGCCTCAAAGGTGGCTGCTTGCTTAAAATTCTCAGGTCCCCAGTGGTGTTGATGAGCCAGGCGGGAGGCTGCCTGAAGAGCCTGAGTACGATCCATTTGGATAGGGACATCCACTGTCGGAAAGGCTTGCGGATAGAGCTTTAAGGCTAGGAAGGTACATCCGAGAAAGACTAAAACTTGAAAAACCCAAAAAAGAGGGTGACGTGAGTGCAGAGAAGTCGATCCTGAAGAAAGAGATTTTTTCATGTCTTGGAAGACTTTAACCTAGGGGCCCCTGATCTGGAAGCGGGAATTTTGGTTCTACTTATCAGTGAGTGGGAGTTGCTGAAATAGAGACGACTTGATGGGATATAAAATAAATTCCTATGATTATAAGATGATTGAAAATAATTTGTTTTTTCTTGATGTTTTAGTAACAGGTTTGTAGAATCTTTCCTGCAATGAAAAATTTTCTTTTTTTTTATTATTTTTTTTCCATTTTTTTCTTTTGCAGTGAATTTTTTGTTTTATCCCATGCAGGCATTTATATTGATTCAGATGAAATTCCGGGAAATAGAGTTATATTTTTAAATCAAAAACACTTAGAAAGTATTTTGAAATTGGAGTCAATTCAAGTCAAGGGGGCTTCTATATCTGAGGTTATAGGCCAATTAACGGTACTTTTACCTAAAGATAGATCTTCCGTTCAAAAGCATCAAGCCCTTCAAGAGCTTAATTTATATGGATCAAGAATAAAAGCTGAAGGCTTAAAAGATTTAGTAGGGTTTATTCAAGAGCATTTTCCAAATATAAAATCGCTGAATCTGAGTTGGAACGCTATTGGAGCAGTAGGTGCTGTTCATCTGGCAGAACTCCCTCAGTTACAGAAGCTAGATCTAACTGGGAACAACATCGGAGATGAAGGCGTTGCTTACCTGAGGGCATTGGTTGAGGTAAAAGAGCTGGATTTGAGTATGAATAATATTAGAGATCAAGGCGTTGCTCATTTGGCAGGACTCACTCAGTTAACAGAGCTGAATCTCAGTTTTAATAAAATTGGACCCAAAAGTGTTGCTTATCTCGCACAACTCACTCAGCTAAAAAGACTGGCTCTGTATGGGAACAGAATTCATGGTAAATGGTTCCATGCTCTCAGCAGAGTTCTGGGTGACTCTGTGTCTATTTTTAATTAAGACGGGTTCAGTCAGAAGATATTTTTTTAACTGCTCAATGAATGAAAATTAAGATATGACTACATAGCTTGCATTTAGACTTGACGGAAATGCCGCACAACTGCAATCAAGCAATGCAATTTCTTAGAAGATTTCTCGGAATTTTCACCCAAATGTGATACCGCCCTCGAAAGGATTGAATATGAAAGCACAATTGAAATGGAAGGAAGGAATGAAGTTTGAAGCAACTTCAGAGGGTAATTCTCTTCTGATGGATGCGAAAGCTCCAATTGGAACGAATACGGCTATGACGCCTAAGGAGCTTGTTGCCGTTGGGCTCGGTGGTTGTACTGCTATGGATGTTATAGCGCTTCTTAAGAAACACAAGCAGGCTTATCAGTCACTCGAAGTCGATGTTGACATCATAACCTCTACATCTGGGCAGCCTGTTGTCTTTAAGAGTGCCACACTGACTTTCAGCGCGACTGGCGAAGTTGAACGCGCTATTTTACTTGATGCCGTTCGCTTGTCGCAGACGAAGTACTGCGGAGTGAGTGCAATGCTTGTCAAAGCACTTCCAATTAACTATGTAGTCAAACTGAACGGTGAACAGATTGGTGAAGGTAAGGCTGATTTTGGAGTTCTAAATGGGTAACCTTTCAATTAAAAAGGAAGTGATAGGCAATTTTGATGAAGTCTGCCATAGAGTCATTGAAGCTATAAAGCCAATTGGATTTGGAGTTTTGACACGAATTGATTTCGATCAAAAAATCAAAGAAAAATTGAACGAAAAAATTGGTCGTTGTGTAATCTTGGGTGCCTGTAATCCAAGGTTGGCGCTTGAGGCCTACCGACAGTCAACAGATGTAGCACTCTTCATTCCTTGCAATATAGTGATTAGAGAATTGGATGGAGGGAAAATTATGATTGAAGCTATGCGCCTTTCCAAGATGCTCGATTTTGTAAAAGGGGTCATACGAAGCGAGTCAATTGAAGAGGGTGAGCGAGACCTAGAGAAAGTTATTCTCTCTCTATGAAACATTGGTTGAGCCAGATTTCCATTTTTTAAATAGGAAATATGTTGATGAGTCCCAGGCCAAAGAAGTTGCCTAGATGATGAAGCTCACTGTGATAAAAATTTTGGAGAAGTCTCCTCAATCAAGCAGATACTGTTTTTAGAGTTTTTCCTTTGGAATATGAACAAATTTGTGCTCCAATGCTTGAAACTCATTGCAGTTCATTTCTGTATGATCTAGTGAAATTTCCCCGTACTAAAAACTTTGCAAGTTCTCCGCTTGAGTATCTGGAGTCATTGAGATATTCAGAGAGAAATGCCTAAATATAAAGGGGATCTCCAAGATTGGTTAGATACTGAGGAGTGTTCTCAAGGTCTAAGACCTTCAAAAAGATCTCAAAAAGTAGCATCCCAGGGGTCGTTTTGCTTATCCCAAGAAGAGGCAAACGCCTGGGTGGTCGAAGTTTTTCCTAATCAATGCCGGGTGATCTTAGACCCTTCTTTAACAGATCCGCTTTCCAGGGAACTTCTTTGCACTTATAAAAGAGGCCAGCTTGTTGGAAGAATGAAAAAAGAGTACCGAGAAAGAACTCCTGTCACAGTGGGGGATCGTATCCGGGTGAGATCCATTGATCCTTTGACCGGTGTGGTCGAGGGAGTCTGTGTCAGAAAGAATCAGGTTTCAAGATCAGTTCCTGGGAATACTTCAAGTCGTTTGGTGCATGTTTTGGCAGCTAACCTGGATCGACTTGTGATTGTTGCATCGGTCCGGGATCCTGAGTTCTCATTAGGGCTTGTGGATCGATTTTTAGTAGCAGCTGAATTTGAGAAAATACCTGCCCTCTTATGTATCAATAAATCGGATTTATCGTTGGGTCTTAAAAATCCAGAGTGGAATCTTTATCGAGATTTGGGCTATGAGGTTTTTGAGGTGAGTGCTCACTTCTCTTTAGGATTGGAAGAACTTGTTCAAAAAATTTTAAATCAAACCGTCTTATTTTGTGGGCAATCTGGAGTAGGGAAAACCTCTCTTCTACGAAAGCTCTTGGGATCAGAAGTGGGGCGAGTGGGTGCAGTCAACCCACAGACAGGCAAGGGACGGCATACGACAACCGGAGCTGTTTTATTGGGAGGTCCACATGAGTGAATCCATGGATCAATTCACTCATGTGGCCACTCAACTCGCCATTGACCTGATTCAACGCTTTGAGGGGGATCAGGCATCAGCCTTATTTTTGCCCTGCCGGACGGCTCACGATTGGCTGGGGAAGCACACGAGGGGTTGAGCCTGGGATGCAAATTACAAACCAGCAAGCCCAGGAGCTGTTGAAAGAAGAAGTCTTAGAATTAGAGTCCGAGATTCGATCTTGCGTGAAAGTCAAACTCAAGGATCATGAGCTAGCGGCTCTGTTAAGCCTGGCACATAACATTGGGATCACGCGATTTAAAGCCTCTACGCTTCTTAATAAACTCAACTGTGGTGATAAAAAGGGAGCTTCAACTGAGTTTACCCGCTGGGTTCACGTCCATGGGAAGCGTTTCCCAGGGTTAGTGAAGAGGAGAGTAGCGGAGAAAACACTGTTTCTAGGTCAAGTTTAGGAGTTGAATAAAATTCATTCCTAGTAACATTTTAT
>CAIZRG010000010.1 GCA_903935335.1 Oligoflexia bacterium | reverse complement strand
GGGAGCAAGGCCTGAAAAATCCCACAGGCGCTGTGGCGTTTGAGATGCAAATTCCCTAATAATACCAAAAGAGCATATAAGGGTACCATTTGGGATTTTAAGTGTTTTTGTCAACATTTTTAAAACCATTTTACTCCCCTTTATAGGGGAGTGATCTTTTTTCATAAAAGAAATAGGCTTTTAAAGCCTTCTGTGGTCTTTTATGAGCATGGGAAAAGTATATCAAAAAGTAAAAAGACCATTTGATGCGACAATCTTTATAAGAGCAAAAAAACAGAGATGGTTTATCCTGATCAAGGATCGTGCTCGAGCTATACTGCTAGCTACAAAAGGAGCAACGATCAAGGAAATTGCAGAACAATTAGATTATAGTACAAAATGGGTCAAGTGTTGGATTAAAAGATATAATCATCACGGCTTAGAAGGACTTTACACGCGTAAATCTTCAGGCCAACCTCTCAAACTGCCCCCCGGGAGTCGTGGAGAAGAAATTATTTTGGAAATGTTAAAAAATGGGCCTCCTAAAGAGGGACCTCTGACCCGCTTTAGAGTAAAAGACTTTCAAGAAGCACTTGCTCGAGAAGGTATTCATGTATCTACCTTTGCCATTCGAGCAAAATTAAAATCACTTGGTTTTACTTATAAGACTAAACGCCCTATCCATCCTAAAAATGATCCTAAAAAAATGGAGGAATGGAAAGCAAACTTCCCAAGTGTAGTCAAAAATACACAAGACGATCCTAAAACCAAAGGAAAAGTAGTGGTTGTTTTTTTTCAAGATGAATCCCGATATGGACAGCAGGGACAGTTGACACGATCCTGGAGCCCCACGGGGGAGAGAACAGAAGAAATAAAACAAAATCAGTTCACTTCTGGATATATGATTACAGCAGCCTCTCCTTTAACTGGAGAGCATTTTTCAATTGTTACAAATTGTATTGATACTCCTGTGATGAATATTTTTCTTTCTGACTTTTCAGAATCATTAGACGAAAATACACACGCTCTAGTCGTTTTAGATGGCGCAAGTTTTCATCATAGTGAGGCTTTAGTCATTCCATCTAATATTACTTTAACTCACTTACCTCCTTATTCGCCACAATTGAATCCTATAGAAAATTTATGGGGATTCATTAAAAGTAATTTCTTAAGTGGTCAGGTCTATGCAAATATAAATGAAATTTTTTCTAAAGGATGCCAAGCTTTAAACTCTTTAACAAAAGATATTATTAAGTCTGTTTGTCATCGATCTTATGTGCCTGGATTGGAATTATCTTAAAAAGCGTTTTAAATTACACAAAAGCACTCATCGAACTTATCTGAGTGTTAAATTAGTCTTGACAGAAAGCCCTTCCTCCAGGTAAGGGTATCTGGATTCAAATTTTATAAAAAAGAATATATAGCTAAGCCAGGTAGAATGATTTTCATCGAAATATTTTGATTTTAAATAACGTTCAAAATATGACTCTCTTCTTTTCAAGAAAAAACTATCATTTAATCTCTGCTTTGATGAGCAGATGTGTCTAATTCCCCCATAATATATTTTTACATGTAGCATTTGTTGACTAAAAGAATAAGCAATTGCCCCCCTTAAAAAGGGCAATCATATGCTCCTTTGGTATTACACACTCTTTTAGAGTCATCATGTCCGTATAATTACATTATTTGTAACTTTGGTGACATACCTAATCATAAATCGACAAATCGCAGC
>CAIZRG010000009.1 GCA_903935335.1 Oligoflexia bacterium | reverse complement strand
CTATGGCCAATCAGCTTTCAAAAGAAGGGAGAGTCGCTCATTTTTACGCTCAAGATTTTGAAAAATTATCTCATTTACCTTCTTTAGAATCGACTGCTTTTTGCTTTTTCTTCCCTTTCGTGTCAGACCGACCCTGCATCCAATGGGGATTGCCAACTTATTTCGTTAGGTTTTTAGAATTGCTGCGACACGCTCAAATTCTATCCCTAGAAAATAAAACTCCATGCATCATTATGAGTGCTCATCAAGGAGAGTGGGAAGCTGAAATTGCAAGAAAAATCTACCAAAAAAACCAGTGGGTTACGCAAGAATTCACTGTATTAGCTAACGAATTTGGCAAGTTTTGGCCTTCATCCTTTGATACCCACCTCTTTTCCACCCTTCTTTTTTGACACGGAGTTGAAGACTTAAGCCTGATCCAGGTGCTTATTTCTGATCATTTGACTCAATTAATAGATTGATTTACAATGAAAACTAAGGAACTCAATCGAGGGGGATCGTGTGAGCAGGATAAACTGCCAAGCTTGGAAAATTTTTTCTTTTTTCCCTTTAGTCCTGGACTTATGGACCGCAGCCTCCTTTGTATGCACCCACAAAATACAAGCTGCTCCATATTCCCATCAGGGGAAAGGAACAAGTGATGAGTGTTCTTACTCTGATAAAATTGATAATAAATATAGTTGCAGCACAACCTCCAACGCAGTGCAATTATCTAATACTACCAATATTGCAAGTCAAGTTGCAGGATCCATGACGGTTAATGCTACGGGAGCTCACCAACAGATGAACGCTTTACAAAGCGGATCTCAGTCTGCTGCACTGAACGCTGCAGCTAACACTCAGACTATTGGAGCCAGTACTCAATTAGGGATAGGAGCAGGAAATACCATCTTTGCAAGCTATCTGTTTCAAAAAGCTTATCAGCACGATCAAGCTGCAAAACAAATCTCACAAGAAACCTCAGCTGATGCTACAGCATCCTTAAATGTCGTCAAGGTCGATGGTGGTAATGCACTGGAGACCGATCTTTCAAATGCTAGGCATATGTCTCCAGGAAACGAAACAGCAGGGACCGTCTCAGCTAATCGCCAGGGCATTCAAAGTCAAATCATTCAAAACTATAAACTCAATGAAGATTCTGGAGTCACATTAGAAAAGGTTGACCCAAGCTTATTAACAACAGGGGTACCTCAAGATACAGATCTGTTTAATGAGCGAAAAGAAAAAAGAGAGAAAGAGGGAGATCGACACAAAAATGCAGTTGCCTATGCTATCGAAGATGTCGGGCGGGATTCAGCCGGAGAACAAAAAAGAATCTCCTCCACATCCATGCTTAATGGAATGATGTTGATGATGACTGGCAGTCAACAACTGATTAGTGGAGGAACGAACCTCGCAGCTGCTCAGGAACTTAAAAAAGTAGCTGCAGCATTATCCACCCAAAAACCCACATTATCTGTTATCGCTCCTCCTACACTATCTCCACCAAGTAACCCTCAAACAGCTCTCACACCAAATACTATTTCAGGATCTGGACTCAACCCTGACCCGAGTACCTCTTCTGATAGTAGCACCACTCAGGATCCCCCACCCGATCTAGGTCAGCCATTTAATCCTATTCCTATCAACTCAGGAGTTCCAACCGGACCGATGCCAGGAAAGCTGAATGAAAATAGCTCCCCCCCTGGAGCAGGAGGAGGTATGAGCGGATTAGGGGGAGGAGCTTCTACAGCAGAAGATAAATCTTCTCAGGAAGATCCTCAAGCTCGACTCGTCACTAATGAAAAAGGCCCGTCTTATGAATCAGGTGGGACTTTTATGGGTGCCAGAAGTGGAGCAGGCAAAGGAGCTGATGGAGGTCCAGACCTGAATAGTTTATTAGAGAAATTCCTCCCTAAAAAAGATGACCCCAGTCTTTTTCAAAACAGTATCCTTCAATTTGGTAAATCGACAGGACCTGATCAACCTCTTTCTCTGTTAGATAAAAATGTAAATATCTTTGAAAGAGTCCATGAAACTTACCAGGACGAAAACAAACAAGGGAAAATATAAAAAGGAAGAATCTAAAAAATGCATCTTTTTTACTCCTCGTTTTCTCAATCTCACCGACATTCAGTCCCTTTTCTTTGCTTCGTCTTCATCTATTTTTTATCTTCATTTTATTTTCTCTCTACATTGAGAGTAGCTTTCGCCGAAGAGACTAGCCCAAGCTCTAACGTATCTCCTGATGACTTCGATAAAATCTGTAAGGACACCCTTTCAAATGCTTCAGGAAATTCAACAATTCAGGAAAAATTGAGTTACTGCCAAGCAGCAAAATCAAGCCAAGAAGCAGCCAATTCCAATGGCATTCTCTGGAAAGTTTGGGCAAGTGTGAGTGCTGTCTGCACAGCCTCCTGTGCCGCTTCTTTTATAGGTTATGGAAATCAGTATATTTGTTTAGGAATTAACGTAGCAGTAGGCATTACAGATGCAGCTATTACCCGTCAATTTGCTAGCGCTTTAATTGCAATTGCAACAGCAGGAGCTGCTTTTGGCGCTAATAAATTCATGAAAAATCAACAAGACAAAAAAGATGAAGCCCCAGAAAAAAAACCAAAAGACTTAGGTGCTTGTATGATTGCAGCTCAAGCTGCATTCCAAGCTTTCTCAAAAGCTCAGTCTGAAAAAAACAGCTTAGATTCTTTAAAAAATAATCTTGCAAGTGCTCAGGCTTGCAACTCGGATAGCTCAGGTGCCATAAAAGCAGATTCCATCCCACAACCTCAAAATAGATCCCCACTCCCTGATTCAGTAACACAAGGTTCTACAGGCGGTAATTCTAAAACCTCACCCCCCAGTCTATCAGCAAATAACTCAAATCCATCGGGTTGTGATTCAACCAAAAATTCTAAAACAAATCCAGTAAACAGCTTAAACACGGCGACTCTCATAACTCAATGCGCAGTGAGTCTAGATTCAAATTTACCCAATTATATCAATCAACCTCAGTTTCAAACAGATTTTAAAAAATCAACAGGAATTCCGTTAAGTGAGTTCTTATCGAAAAATGAAACTCCAAAAAAAGAACTGTACTCTGTCATGGATAGTGCTCTTCATTCAGCAGACTCTAGTAAACTCGCTGAAGCTCTTCAAACAATGGAACAACAAATTCCAATAAAAATTCAAAGCTCAGTTTATACTGGAAGTAACTCCCTTCGAACAACAGAAAAAAGTGATTCAGATCCCAGCTTTGGAGAAGCTATGAATCATTTAATGAATCAATTTCTTCCAAAAAAAGAAGATGGGAAACAAAATTTAAACCAGAATTATCTGACTTTTGAAAAGCAACAACTTCAGTCAACAACTCCTTCAGAAAATAAAAATTTAAGTCTATTTGATCGAATTAGTAATCGATATTATCATTTAAATGACTAGTTTCTAAAAAAAGAAAATTGACAAGGAAAACGAAAATGAGACTGAAAACAACCGCTCAATTTTTATTTTTTATTCAAATTATTAATTTAACGATTCATTCTACTCTCCCTCTTGCAAAAGCAGATGTTTCACCGAGTCCAAGTACAACCCCAAGTATAAGCCCTAGTAGCATAAGCCCTAACCCTAGCCCAAGCGTCTGGGGAACCAGTGGATGCGATACAGCCTGCCAGATGTATAAAGCAGGAGTCGACCAAGCAATTCCTGCTGCATGCGGATCTCCACAACCCACAGTCAGCAGCAGCCCAATTCCGATTGAAAACAATGGAACGATTTATAAGAGTTATTCTGATTGTGAAACAGCGATTAAGACGAAGCTGTCAAATGCCAGTGGGCAGCTTGGGCTTTATTGTGACGCTATTGATCTCATTAAAGACACTCAGTCACTACAAACTGGAGCAACGATTGCCTACTGGGCAGCTTTTGCCACATGCACAGCAAGCTGTGTTGCAACTTTTATGTCAGCCGGACTGGCTGCGGTGGGAGCTGAAGCAGCTTGTACAGCAGCTGACTTATCTGGAACGATCATAGATGCCGTTGCTGAAACTCAACTCACAACATCAGGAGAGAAAGCAGCAGACCTCATTGCAAGCACGAAAGGGTTCGAGGATGCATCTACCACCCTTGGAACCATCGGAGTTGTAGCTGCAGGAGGTCAAACGGCTAATCTAGCGGGTAAGATCCTCACTAATAAAGAGCATAAGAATGCTAAAGTTGCTGAAAAATTTGCAAAAAATGTAGCAGAGAATACAGAAAATCCTGCAGAAGCAGAGGCATTTGATAAAATGGCCAAACATCATGCTAAAAATGCTGAAAAAGCAGCTGGCAAATCAGTATCAGAAGGATCTAGTAAAATCCTCTCCTGTGCTACGGCTGCCTTGATGGGAACCATTGCTACTATAAAAACAATTCAAACTTTTCAAGTTCTACCTGAAGTTTTAAAAAATGAATGTAACAACCATATTGCTGGGCTTCAATCTATAGGGAATTACAGCCTCATTTTACCATCCCCAACCCTCACGATTAATCAGCCCCCCCCTCCGGAAGGAGGAGGAACTCCAGGACCTCCCAATAGTGGAAACCTATCCAGCCCAGGAAACAGTCCACCTAAACCTAGTCCTTCTAGTTCAACAGGACCATCTACAAGTGAACATTATGCTGCTACAGCAGCTAACGACCCGATTGCAAAGGGGATGCAAAATGGTCTCCAAAAACTCATTGCACCCCAGATGCAAAACCTTCAACCTTTAAAAAATGCTTTATCCCAAGGCGTTTCTCCAATCAATGCTATCCCTGATTCTTTTCCGGGGTTTCCTGCTGAAGGAACTGCCCTTCTTCAAAAACTAGATGACTTAGCTAAACAAGGTCTTCTTCACGTCGATGGTTTATCTGGATCTATCCCATCAGGAGGAGGCAAAACACCCAGTGGATCAGGAGAATCCAAACCAAACTTTATGGAATTTATGTCCCGTTTGAATAAACCAGCGGCACAAAAAACAAATGAAACGGAGTTTAAGAAACAAGACATCAAAAAGCTTGAACTTGGAATGGATATTTGGCATCCAGATTGGAAGGGTTCTATTTTTCAACTCGCTTCAACTCGAATTGATATTTCTTTAGATAAAGTTGAAAAACTCGAATGGTCTACTCCTCTAAACCGAGCTCTTTTAGGACTTCCTAAACTTTTGAATCTCCCAGTTAAAAAAATAGAAAAATAGGTCAATTATGATAAAAAATATCGTATTTTTTTTAAATATTTTTTTTTTTGGTTTTATCAATTTTTACTCAAATGCTCAGGCAGATGGCCCTTCTCCTACACCGACTCCCACTGACTCTGCTAGAAAAGTGGATTGCTCACAGTTTTGTCAGCAATTTGTATCCACAGAAAATACGAATGGACTCTCCGAAGCAACTGGACTTTTATCTTCAAGCCCTTGGAACACTTCAGATGATGTCCTTTGTTCCGAACTCGGTCAAAGCACCACTCAGCAAACCACTCAGAAACCTGCTCCAGACCCTAGTTTTGCTGCAAGTACGTCTTGCTCAATACCGGTAACCCCCAATGTTTTAAATCAAATAACCAATAATCCTTCTGCTGCGGGAATCACAGCTGAAAAAGACGATGACGACTACGGAGCCCAAGTCTGCATAGCTGCCGGTAAACTCAAAGATCGATGTCTGTACCATATTTCCCAAGTTGAACCCCAATGCCTGGCCTATGAAGCCTTAGTGAGTGAATCAAACAATAATACCCAAAGCATGAATCATGCCCAAAACATAGATCGCCTGCTTCTATCCTTGGACTTTGGAGTTGCAGCCATTTGTGCATTAGCATGTACTTCACTAAACCCTGCTTTACTTACAACTTGCTCTCTTGCTGCTACCGGAGAAGGAGTCACCGAACTGGCTTTAACCCTTCAAGCCCAAACTAGCCCCGTTGCCCAAGCCATTGGAACGTATAAACAAACCTTAGGATTTGATTATACTTCTCTTGTGGGAGGAATCTTAGGAACAGCTGGAGGTGTTACACTCGGTGCTCATCAATTAGAGGAAACAAAAAAACGTAATAAATACTTGGCTTGTGGAACTGCAGCTGTCTTTACTGTCCTAGGAGGTGTGAGAACAGCCTCTCTGATCGCAATGAGCCAAACTGCAGAAAAGGCTTGTGAAACCATCAATAATCTTTTTACAACACCTACTTTGAAAGGAAATATTTTATCCACCACTACAGCTGGAGGCAGTTCACTAGGCAGTGCAAACACAAGCGTGACGAAAAACCCAGCCTCCAGTGGAAACACGGGGACAGCAATCGTCAAAGAAGATCAACTTTCGACTTTTTTAAACTGTGTCAGAGCAAATCCTCAGAGTTCAACTGATGCCTGTGCACAAACTGCAGGGATTACCCTCAATCAAGGAAAAGCAGTTGACAGAACTCTTTTAACTCCAAAAGAAAATTCAGGTTCCTTTTTAAATCCTATTCAAAATTTAGACAACTTTGTCAAAAAAGCAACCGACGAAGGAGCAGGCTCTGCTTTGGGAAGTATTTTACCCAGCTCTACAGGAACTCTAGGCCCAGCCCTCAGTAATCTAGCTAACTCTGCCCAAAAGGAAGCAGGCTCTCTTTCAGGCCCCCTCCAAATGCAATCGGTTTACTCAGGAGGTGGAAACTCAGGAAATGCAAGAAAATCAAACAACTCAGGGATAGATAATCCCTTCGCATCCATTTTTGGTGGGACAGGGACAGAAGGAGGTTCTTCTGTTGGAAAAAACACACAAACGGTTACTTTTTCTGAAGCGGTGAATCCCTCTGACATCTGGCATTCAAATTCAAACAAAAGTCTCTTTCAAATTATTTCATATAAATTATCAAAGGTCTCAAATCGAATGGGTGAATAGCTCCACGGCCTTTAGAAATCGGAGTTATCAATGGTGGAGCTGATCGGGATCGAACCGACGACCTCCACAATGCCATTGTGGCGCTCTCCCAGCTGAGCTACAGCCCCAAGCTTTGACCAAAAAGCTTAAGAGACTTTATTGTTACCTTGTTTTTTGGCTGATTTGCAATCGTAATTTTTAGAACACTGAAAAGGTCTTTTTTGGGGTAACTCCCCTCAAAAGATCCGAATAACATGACGATAAGCTTTATAAGTGAATCCAAAAACTCTAAGAATCATTGATCAAGACCCTTCCTGGACTCGATTAGCTAGACAAGGATCATTTATTTTTCTTTCTTTGGGAACTTTATCTCTATCTGCCTCTAAGGATGGTCTCTTTCTATCCGTTGGAATCTTAGGAATCCTCATCCTTTTAGCTATTGTTTTACTCTTAGGAAGCAAAAAACACTCTCTGCTTTCAACCCAAAGACCTTTAAAAAAAACCACCTCCTATTCTCAACCCACTTCTAGGGAAAAATCTCAAAACCCAAATGAGCCTGATATCCTATTCTTACAACAAATCATTGACACTCTCCTTTCTAGTAGCCAGGAAGGGTATTTAATTTTTGGTGGAGACGGAATCGCCCAAGTCATAGGTTCAACTCGATGCAACAAAATTTTTCAATCTGATCTCCATGAAAAACCTATCTGGACTTTATTAGGCATAAGCAAAGAAGAAGGGATGAGATGGTGCAGGCTCCTCTTTCATGCCCCGCTTCCATTTGATCAAATTGCAGCCCTTGGACCTCAGTCTTTCTCGCTATCCCAAGAAAAACAAGTTACTTTTCGGTATCTCCCCATTCGAGATTCAAATGGAAATTTATCTAAAATCCTTCTCCTCATCTCCGAAAAAAGAATAAATCCAAACTCCATAAACCCAATTGAAGAAAGCAAAGCTCGTTCTAAAATCCAGATCAGAATGACTCAAAATCGACACAGGTTTTTAGCTTTATACGAAGAAATGAATAGAATTTTTCTAGAACTTGAACAACTCCTAGAAAATGCAAAAAATAAGCCTCTTCGAGCAGAAATCATTTATCGACACTTGCATCAACTCAAAGGCAATGCTGGAGGACTCTCACTCCTACGCCTCAAAGAAATGATTTCTAAGACTGAAGACTTTGTAGGTGGACTCAAAAAAGAAAACCCTTTCTTACCAAAATGGCAACTCCCTAGAATCAAAGAAGAAATTTTAATTCTCAGACAGACTTATAACGAATTCTTAGAAGAAAATACTCAAACTTTAGGATCATCCATTAACATCGATACTCAACCCCTCCCCTCTGAATCTCTTCCAAAAGAAAAGATCTTAAATTTTTTCACCCCCTTTGATCGATTTATTCAAAATTTATCTAAAAAAAGAGGAAAAAATATTCGCCCCCTTCAGATTAAAGGTGGAGAACTTCAAATCCTTGCACAACCCTACCGATCTCTTTTTCCTACACTAGTGTATCTTTTTAGAAACATTATCCTCTACGAAATTGAAACTCCAAAGGAGCGTCTCAAAAGAGGAAAACCAGCCGAAGCTACTCTGACCGTATTGCTCACCCTCCAAACCCTAGAGGGAAACCCATTTCTCAAAATAGCCATTCATCATGATGGACTCGCTCTACATCCATCTGAATCGAACCCTGAATCTGAATCAGCACCCAAAAAAAATAGAGGACTTCACCGAGTCAAAGCTGCCACCGAAAAGTTAGGAGGTAGCTTAAAAATTCATTCTAAACCTAACCAAGGACGACTCATCACAATCAGTCTTCCTTACTTAGCCCGAACTCTGAGTCCTCCACGAACCTTCGAAGACAACCCTAAAACTGAATCTGCATGACTCAAAAGATCTCTCACCCAATCTTGATAAGTTCCAGAGTTTGGGTATTGAGCTAAGTTTCGCGCCAATACTCCTGCAACAATAGCAGCAGCAAGCCCTGTTGAACTTTCTCTCGCTTCTCGAAATCGAGGTTCAGCAACTCGAATACCCTGCGCTGGAGCAGCAATCATGACTATAGCAGGACCATAGTTTGCTCTTCTTCCAGAATCTTCAAATAATTGATCTTGCTCATCGACTCCTGTAACAACTAATAAATTATCATAGGAAGGTGCATTAGAAGCAGGATAAATTTTTGTTTTTTCTAAATCGACTCCTTGATCTCCCGCTGCAGTAACTACTAAAACTCCATTTTGTTGAGCATATTCAATTCCTTTTTGGATGGCAATGGACTGAATTGAAGTTGACCATCCACAAACAATAATTTTTGCCTGATGATCGACTGCATACTTAAAAGCAGAATAAAGAGCTGCGGACTGAGTCACACCCCATGGGTTAAAAACTTTCAAAGGGATAATTTGAGCTGTTGGAGCCACAGCAACAATCAGACTTGCAATCTGAGTTCCATGGTAATGATCATCATAAGGTCTTGAGTCACCTGAAATAAAATCCCATCCGTACCGATCCTTTCGGGAGTCCAAATCTGTGACAGGATTAGGATTCAACCACAAAGATTTATGTAAAAAGGGATGATTGTAATCCACTCCGGAATCAATCACTGCAACCCAAGGCTTTTCATTGGATTGTAGTGTGGATTGCAGTGCGGGTTGCAGTGATTGATTCGTTAATCCAATTTGCAAAGCCCATGGTTCATTAGAAAAATTGAATTTTTTGAATAATGAAACTATCTTTCCCATAGATTTTTTAGAAACCTTACGGCCTGACTGAAGATCTTCTTCATGGCGATCTGCTTCATGATGATAAGTCTGATCATAACTGAAATACCTTCCAATTCTATAAGGCAAAAATAAAGACTCCAGCAAAGGTTTAAACAAAGGTTTAATAGTGGAAGAAAAAGACGAACGTGGTAATATGTTTGCATCAGGTAAGACTTCAGCAGCAAGAACGATGGACTCTACTGCACTTGGACTAGCGTCATTTTCGGCTACAGGGGGGTAAGGCAAAACCTGCCTCAGAAGAGCTCCAACTGTTACTTGACTTGGATCTCCCTGTCTCACATGCCCAGCCGAACCAGAAGATCCACTCGAATCAACTTCAATCTGTGTTCCAGGGAAATTATCAAGCTCATAAATGACACCTGGCTGAACGTCTGAAAAAGGACCAGTCCCCATTAAAACAGTTCCTCCTTGAAGAACCGCATCCACCTGAGCAACCATAGGAAGATTAACCAATGACCGATCTATAGCATCGATTGATCTT
Organism: Oligoflexia bacterium; assembly: GCA_903935335.1. Lineage (GTDB taxonomy): Bacteria > Bdellovibrionota > UBA1018 > UBA1018 > UBA1018 > CAIZRG01. The sequence continues at coordinate 10,617 of CAIZRG010000009.1, read as the reverse complement.
GACCATGCTTTTTTTAAAGCTTGAGACATAACATCTTTTCGTCCTAAAGTAACTCCAGCACTATATCCATGGTAATGTGCAGCCAAATCCAGAAAGTATCCTGACCCATGAACCTGAATTTGACGGTGATCAAGCAGAACATGATCCCATGATTCTAAAGTGAGTTGAAAATGCAAATGAGAATGGTAGCGAGCATATTGCGCTTGAGTGCCTGCAAGGCCTACATTTATATTAAACCCATCTCCTAAATTTAAACCAGACCGTGAATCAAACGGAATCGATTTTTTAGACTTAAAAGTATCTCCGAACTCACTTAAATCATCTGCACTCAGTTTGAAATGAAATTCATTAACAATAGGAGTTCCATCAGAAAAATAATTTCCCATACGCTCATCAAATCCATAGAACATCCGCTCCCCACGAGAACCTGTTTGAAAATTTAAAGCGTCTACTTTAATATGAATAGTAGCCACTGGAGTAACACTACCTGCCCATTGTTGATTTAAAGAAACACCTTGATTATTTAAAATATAATTTTTACTAGAATCAACTAAAAGATATCTCCCTGTTTCCATTAAACGTGTTATTAAACTTGCGTAAAAATTTTCTCCAAAATAATAAATAGAATTGTCTGGCATTTCAATTTTAAGCTCTTCGACAGGTTCCAGGGAGATTACTTTTTTACCAAAAAATACAAAATTTTCAGAAACACTAGGATTTTCTCCAGCAATAACTAAATCTTGAAAACAAACTAGACTTAACAATATAGATAAAAGTCTAATAATAAAAAAATTCATCCGCATGGAGATATCCATATTTACCTCTTAAGCAATACGTTTATTTATAATAAATAAATATTATAGATCTTTAGAAGATCTAACCATGACCACATCTCCAACCTGAACACTTTTTGAACCCATGGTTTGATCAATCTGTGCTATGCTCGAAACAGAATTAACTTGAATCGTATGAGCATAAGCAACTGTCTCATACACATGACACCCACCTGTCTCACTTAAGTCAAGTGCAGCGTAGACTTCAAAAGTTTCGTTAAGTCCGATTCTTTCCTCTGTCCCTGCATCAAAAATAAGAGTACCTGATGCAGACATCACTTCTTTAACTTTAGCCTGCCATGGAAGCTCGTTTAAACGAGCAGAGTTTGACAAATTTTTCATACCATTCATCATAATCGATCTAAAAATATCCCCTAATGAGGTAAGATAGACTAAGTTAGGTCCTGATCTAATCAAAGCAAAATTCATATCTAAGCCTAGATTAACTCCCGTACTGTGATGCGTTGCAGTCGTAGCAGCCACAGCTGAACAACGCCCTTCAACACACTTCCAAATACTAAAATCAATTGAAATTATTCCAATCTTAACATTTAAACGAGCAGCAGCAACAGGAGCCAGTCCAATGGGTCCCGGTCCAATTGGTATCGATCCAACAGGGCTATATCCAAACATAATTCCAACTTCCTGTGCATTGAACTCTAGATTTGTGACTTCTGAACGGAGCTCTAAATAAGTTTCACAAGGATCTTTAAATCCTGGATCCAAAGACGCAAAGCTTGGATAAGAAAGAATTGCTGTATTTAAAATAGAATTTAGCTCATCACTAAGATCCACTGTACTACCATTGGGAAGTAAAAATGGCTTTGTTCCAACTGGTTTTAAAATAATTGGCCTAACTGGGTGTGGAACCCTAAAGACATTCTCTTCTGGATGACCTTCAGAAAAATTCTTCCCTTTTTTAGAAGCAGCGTGGATATTCAAATCCCCTAAAAGAGCAAAAAAAACACTACTCCATTTTAAAATCAATAATGGATTAAAACTCATATTTCACCTGAATTATTTTATTTATTTTTTATAAGCGCTTTTAATTAAATTAACATAATAAACAATTACAGTCAACTAAGGAGCTTCAAACTGGTTTTTTAAAATAATAAACTCAACTCGACGATTTTTAGCATGACTCCAAGGATCGGTTCCCCTAGCAAGAGGTCTAAATGAAGCATAGCACGCTACTCCCAACCGAGAAGGCTCAAACTCAAACCGCTCAAGCCAGTACCGAGCAACCCATGCAGCTCGTGCACAAGAAAATTCCCAATCATTATGAAAATCGTTAGATTTTTTCTCATAAGGATCCATATGACCTTCAAGCCGAATCAAACGCTTCGTTTTACTCAAAACACGCCCAATTCGATCTAAAATGGGACGAAGATCTGGACGAACTTCAATCCCTCCTTCTGGAAACAAGTCCTTCACAGCAACTCTAACCACCAATCCGCGAGAATCAAACTGCATCTGCAAATGATCTGAAATCTCGGTAGCTCCAAGCTCTAGACTCACTGTTTCTTCAAGAAGTTCGCGAACTTCCTGCAACTCAGGATCAGGATCAGCAGCAGTATGAGTTTTCCCTGCTGGAAGATCTAAAGTACGACCACCCGGAGGCTCAATCATGTCAAAGGCACTCACACTTTCTCCCCCTGAGGTCCCACCTAAATTAACCATCCCCACTGGCCCTGCAGCTGAAAAAGCTCTCCGTAAACCTTCGGTTACTTTCCTGAATTTAGCGGTATCAGACTGGGACATGGCATACATAATGACAAAAAAAGCAAAAAGAAGAGTAATAAAATCTGCATAAGAAACTAACCAACGCTCAAGATTGACATGCTCTGGGTGTTTTTTCTTCATAATTTAATTATTTATTTGAACCCTGGTCATGCCTTCGTAAATGCTCCTCAACAAAAACCTCAAGCTTTTCTTTTAGAAAATGGGGATTTAATCCTTCTTGAATTCCAGTAACACCCAGCTTGACAACCTCTTTAGCCATCATTCTTTGCGTTGCTTTGCGCTTCATTTTTGATCCCCAAGGAATAAAAAGTAAGTTTGCAAGACCAACTCCATATACTGTAGCAACGAATGCAACAGCAATACCTTCTCCGATTTTTGAAGGATCATTAAGTAAGGCCATAACATGAATTAAACCAAGAACAGCTCCAATAATTCCAATAGTTGGAGAATATCCCCCTGCTCCTTCAAAAACTTTTCCTGCATTTTCTTCTTCCTCAAATGCAAGATAGATTTCTGTATCAATAATTTCTTTCACTGTATTAGGCTCAAACCCGTCAATAACGTATTTAATTGATTTTTTAAATAAAGGATTTTGAATCGAATCTCTCTGGCCTTCAACTGCAAGAACCCCTTCCTTTCGAGCAATCGTGGCTATTCGAATAATTTCATCAATGGTCGGACGAACATCTAAATCAACGTTTTTATAAATAGAAGGAATCATTGAAAAAGCTTTTTTAATGTCCTGAACTGGAAAAGAAAGAAACATTGCACCTAATGTCCCCCCCACTACAATCAGCGCAGCAGTACCCTGCATAATCTGACTGATATGCCCTCCTTCCAAAATTTGACCGCCAACGACACTTGAAATTCCTAAGATAGATCCAATAAGAGATGCCAAATCCATAATCAGTCACCACCCTTATTTTTATTTAAATCCAATTCTAGACAAATAGGCTCTTGATAGATTCTTTTTCTATAATTTTTAATAGAACTTAAAACTGTTTCTACATCTTCTTTCACCATAAGCTTTTCTCCATTCGTCAAAGAAATGACTGTATCTGGAGCAGATTCTATTGTCTTAATGAGATCACAATTTAAAATAAATGAATGACCGTTTAACTTAGTTAACTGAATCATAACTTTCGATTTTTTTTAAATTTAAGCATATTTATATTCATAACTGTAACCCAAGAGTCTAAAATTTTTTACTTATTTTTTTAATTATTTAAGAAAGAAATGAGAGTAAAATAAAATTTATTATGAAGTTCGAAACTTCTAATACTTTAAAAGCTCATTGTACTTCTTTTTTTCATCTTAAACTTTTTTTAAAAATACTTGCTTTGTCATTTATTTTTTTAATCATTTTTGAAAAGTCAAGGTTGAATATCTCTAGCCCTATTTGGAAACCTATTAAAAACTGGAACATAAACCTTCACTCCTTGTCTTCAAATGATGTACTTGAATTTCCAATTTTTTATATTTCTGGGAAATGGCCAAGATTTTTCAATAATCATCCTATTTTTTATACTTTAAATTATGAAAAAGGACCCCCTTCACACTTTGTTTCAAAAATTACTGCAAACTGGGAACCTGATGATGCAGTTGTTATTTTTGAGGGACCTAAAACTCCTAAAAACTTAGGGGATCAAAAACTCATAAAAAACTGCTTTAATACAAAACTATCCTATTCATGTACTTCAATAAGACAAGGTTTTTTATCCAGACACTTAGATGAAATAGGTATTCCAAAAAAATCAGAAGTAAAAATAAATTGGTTTAATGTTAATAACCCAGACATTCCTGCCGAAGAACAACCGCAAGGAGTCTATTTAAATAGTAAAAATAATAAAGAAATTCAAGATCGATTTATATTCATCAATCAAAGTGGCATCCAGCAGACAATTATTTTAAAAAGAAGCTTTGGAAAAAATGGACAACTTGCTTTCAATACGTTAATAAAAACAATAAGTGGATTAAGAAATTATAATGAACTCAATACAAGTCGATTTTTTGTAGATCAAGAATTAAAAAAAATTCAACTTGTTGATTTAGAAAAAAAACTAAATTCTATTGAGTTTTCTAAAAAACTAAGTGAAATACAGAATTTACTGATATCTAAAATTTCAATCTCTCCTCAGTCATTTGAGACTTATTACCATCTTGCTGGAACATCTATGGTCGCATTAAAAAACAATTTAAATTATAATCAAAAATTAGTTAAAAACTTTTATTTGAAAAATATCGAAAACTCTTATCGTTACTCCTTCGACATAGATCCAACTCATCCAAAATTAAATGAAATCCTCACTCTTTGGAAAGCAAGTACGCATCAATTCTAAACTTGCTTAAAGCCTGTGTCAGAATAGATCTATGTTTACTTAAACACACTTTTTTTTTATTTCAATATCTTCAAAATAATAGAGTGAAGATATGGCTTAGCAATTCAAAGCTCAACTGCCAGAACTCTATCCTTTTATTCAAAGGGATTTCCTTTATTCTATCAGTTTCAATTTTAGGATGTACCCCAAACAATCCCATCCCGACGATATTAGCTTCTTCACTACCCCTTTCTTCTACCTCAATTAAACCAATCATAGGGCCTATGGCTGCTAAAATAATTTTTCAACAATCTACCGGAGGAAGCTTTGATTCTTTACAATCTCAGGGAACGACCCAAGGGACTGTTCCTAATCCAGGATCAGGTCATCCTGCCAAAAGAATCTTTAATCCAGATAACACTCTTCAAGGAAGTATGGATAATAGCGGAAAACAAACGAACTGGCCCTCTTGGCTGAGCTCTTTTGAAATTGGAATCTCAGGACCTCAAAACACCTCAGCCACTCAGCCTAACTGTGCAACCTTTGCAGGAAACACTGAAGCAACCACTTCGAATTGCCAAATTGGATCGCCTCCAGTTCAAACTCAGTGTGGAGCTCCTTTAGGTCAATTTAGAGTCAGTGAAGTGGATTGTTCAATTCCAAACTCTGCTACAGCAGCAGGAACAGGAGGACCTACAGATGGAATTTATCTCAGAGCTATTCTGAATCGCAATAACATGGGTTCTACAGAAAATCTTCTCCTCGTTCTGGAATATGCTGCTTCTTCTCTTAATCCTGCTCCTGCAAACCCCATGGCTTGTTGGTCTAATGGAAATTTTTTACCTGAAAATTGCTCCGATTTTGTATGGAGAGCTTATATCAAACACGGAACTTCTGAAGTAGTCATGCCCTATCTGCTTTTAATTCCTCCCACATTAGGCTCTGTTTTAAGCCCAGGTTACGCATCAGGAACTCAGGTCAGTGCAAAGCAATTCTTACTTCCCTTAGCACCCGATCCAAACTTAAATGTTATTCAAATCAGTCGAACTCAATCTCATTTTACAAATTTACCACTCCTTCAATCAACCTGTGCTTCATCAGGAATGCCAGGCAACACCCCCCTTTGCGCAGGAGTTGTCTTTCATTCATTGACACTCTACAGAATATGAGACAATGAATATGAAATTAAAAATAGTGCTTCTAGCTTTTAGTACTTATCTATTATCTGGATGTGCTGCTGAACTTCAATGGCAATCCAGTCCTTCTTCATCTTCTAATTCAGAAATAAGCAACCAAAACGATCTATCTCAATCAATCTCTGGAACTTATATCACTTTTAAAGACAAAGACTACTACTCTCTTTCATCACCCAATGCAACCAATTGCGCGGGAGATGCAAACACCTTTTACTACCCTCTTACCCAAGATCCAAACACACTAGGAGCTCTGGCACTGCCTCAAAGCTTAATTGACTCTACAACTACAATCCGACCTTCTTTTATCAAAAACATCTCTGTAGATATTACCGACTCCAATGCAAATATTCCATCCAACAAAGCTCTCAGCTGTTCTTTTGGATCTGGACCCTCTTCTCCTGCAGTTTCAAATTGTGCCAGTTTTGATTCAGGTACGATGGATGGAATTCCATCTAATCTCGGTGGAACACTCTTACTTTTAGGAGGACTAGAGTCTATTAATTATTCTGGTGGTTTTTCTCTGACATGCGGTCCAACTTCTCCCCTGTCTTTAGGTCAAACCTCAAATGTCTGTAGTTCAAAAATGTTAAGTATGTCAACAACCTCAAATCAAGTATCTTGGCAAGCAGCATGGATGGATCTTTCAAGTACAACCGGATATTCAGGCCCTACTCAAATGGCTGGATCTTCTGCAAGCTACAACGAAACTCTAAAAAAACTTCTCATTTTTGGAGGTGCAACCGTTCTCAGTGCAGCAATGAACGCTCCAGCAGGAGGAGCCATCACTTATGATACCTGGACTTTTGATATGAAGTCTCAGAAATGGACAAAGATAAGTGAAAACACTGCAGTCAATCCCTTCTTGACCAATATGAGTGATACCAGCCTCAATTTTAATAAAAATCCAGGTGGACGAGCCCTCTTTGGATATACCGCTTTATCTGGCTCTGCAATCGCACAATTGAGCTTAAACGGTCAAGTCACAGGTACAGGAGGAGCCCAAGTCGATACAACCGACCGAATTTTTATTGTAGGTGGCTATGGAGTATGCCCCAATGGGGTTTGTACAGACGTACACCGATTCAATCCCACTTACGGCCCAGAGTATTTTGACACCCAAGCTTCAGTCTCCCCAAACCAACCAGCTCTACTGACTAAATTTCCTAGTCAATGGATAGACAGTTATCACACTCAAATTCTAAGTAACTCATTGACGTTATCTCAACTCATTCCAATGGGGTTTCCCTCCCCCACTCCTTATCCCAGTCCTTCACCCACTGTTTCTCCCATTGCTTATCTCAGTCAAATTTCTTTTGGAATGGTAGGTTTAAATAATAATTTCCCTATCAGCTCAGGAGGTTCTGGCTTAGGAGTCTCTAGCCTATCTCCCTTTACGTCAGATCCCGCTCATACGGCAGGCGCAGGATACCTTCTTTCTGCAGGAGGATTTTATGGACTCAGTGGAATCTCAGGTAATACCAACACTCCCAATGGCTCTACTTGCACGAGTATCAATCAATGTGGAGGAATGCAAATTGCCCTAAAATGGTTTGGCACTACTTGGAATGAATCCAATGAACTCTATAGCTCCAACTTTAGCTCAGTCAGCAACTTTATAAACACGACACAAAGCACTCCTATTCAATGGAAATCAATAACTGATGGCAGCGGAAATGCTACAACACCTTGGTATGGAGGTGGAGTCATCCTTTCAGGAATTAATATCCCAATTACCGCACCCTCTTTTGCTTTTCCCTCCCCACAACCTCCTCATTCACCCACAACAATCCCTCCTGAAGCAACCAATCAAGTTGTCTTTTTTGGTGGATCTGACTGTCGAAATTACTTGACGGATGCCAACGCCAATTGCCCAAACTGGAATCTATCTGCAACAACTCCTATAGGAAACCCAGGCCGATACTGGGTTTTTGGAATTGATCCTGCTTATACCTTCAGTGGAGGAAGTTCAACTCCCACTGTAGTAAATATGGCAGGAACTATTCCTATGAATGCAGGAATGGCTGCTGCTCGAGGAGTAGACTCTCAAAACAACCCTGTTATTGTTTCATGGGGTGGCATGACAAATCCTGCTCGAGTTGATACTACAGGAATAATTTATTATCTTTATTATAATACAACGAACCAAGCACCTACATGGGCTTCAGCTATTCCGATTGTTGCAGGACCAGCAGGTCTGGGCAATGCAGCCCTTGTTTTCAGTCACGTCACAAAAAAATTCTATCTTTTTGGAGGATATAGCCCTCTCTTAGGGACTGTTTTTGATACTTGGGAGCTGACCCTTTCTTCTATCACTCCAGGAACTTCTTGTGGAGTTTCTGCTACACCCAATTGTCAATTTGCTTGGAGACCTTTAAGTCCTGCCAATGGAATGACTTGCTATCCAGGTTGCCCCCCAGCTCGTCGATCTCACCGAATGGTTGAAGCCAATTACCATTATTTTAATGCACCCTTTGAACCTTCTTGTAGCTCTGCCTCTCACCCCTGCTCTTTTGGAATCTTTATGGAAGGAGGAACTTCCAATGGACTTCCCCCTTACTTGGGCGATCGATGGATGTTTGATCCAACTGCCAACGGAGGATCGGGCCATTGGCAAGACATGGGGGAACTTCCTCCCCGAACTCTAGCAGCAACAGCGAGTCTCGATTATATTCCTATAGAAAGCAATACCCAGCAATCTGTTCATCGAGTCATCCTTTTTGGTGGAGAAACAGGCCTCCAAAACGCCCCCAATTACTTTGTTCCTCCCACTTTAGGAGACACTTGGATGTATGATTTTCAGTCTGCTTCATGGAACCGGGTTTATCTTTACGGCCACCGATATGATTTGAGCACAACTGCATTCAATGATCCAAATACCCGGGAAACCGAAGCTCGATCTTCTAGTTTTGTCAATGACCTAACAACCACTCAGTTTTCACCTCCTCCTTTATCAGGAAGTATCATGGTGGTTCGAACCTTATCTAAAATTGACCATCAAGCAAGCACTTTAGGAACACCTCTTAAGATCCCAGAAGTATTCCTATTCGGAGGAAGAAAAAAAGACGGTAAATATCTCACCCTAAAGTCGGTATATAAATTCTGCTCAGGATCTACAGGTGAGAAGCCTTTCCCTCACAGCCTAAAAGGAACGGGTACTGTTGCACCCGATGATGCGAGTTGTGATGCCAACGACCCCATCTCAAATCTTTTATCATACAGCCCCACGACCTCCTACGTAGGACGATGGCTTGCTAAGCTTGCTTTGGGGACTGGAGCTCTAGACCCAGATCAAGTCGCTTCTTATTTAGGAACTGGAGCTTATGACTCCATTCATGACCTTATTGTTCTGTATGGAGGACTGACCCCCAATACAACTCCCTTCACAGACACTGCTGTGACTGATTCACAAAACCGAACCACAAACTCATACATATTAGAATACACTCCCCCATCAGCAGTCAATGTCCCACCTCTTTCTGCACAATATAATGGGTATTGGACCCAAATTCCTTCTTGTCCCCAATCTAAAGAAGTTCCTGTGGGCCGATATGGACACTCGATGGGATTTGATCCGATCCAAAAATCTTTAGTCATCACAGGAGGCTACTCAATCGATGGAAATCTCCTCACCCAAACTCTGACAAACTCGAATGGAACAACCTCCACAATGCCAGAAACATGGATAGCTCAACGACAAGACCAAATCCCTTGCTATCTTTGGTCAAGAGTCACTTCCTTGAGTCCTTCATCGAGCAACTCTTCTAATACTCCACCCGGAACTGGACTTGCCCACTCTGCCTCGATTTATATCCCTGACTCGGGCTATGATAGTCGATATTACACTACTTTTGATGCATCCTGTATGGGTTCGGGTCCAATTTCCAGTTCAGATCCAACTACCAGTAAACTTCTAGTGGGAGCAGCTTACTTCGACATTGATCGATCCTCACTAGGAAAAAATGAAAATTTAATTCTAAACCTTACCTTTTTGCCTCTAGGAACTCAAAGCACTGCACCCAACGGAGCTGTAATCACTTCCGATCAAACCGCTATCTTTAAAATCCACCTTGTAAAAACGGGAGAATCTGGAGATCTTCTTAGACAAAGAGTTCAACCTAGAAGCTTCACTTATTCTGCCATTGATCAATATCCTACACTAGCAAGAGATCTTTCTATTCCAGGACCACCCTATGGTCAAATCCGACAGGAACAAGTTTTCATTCCGATCGCTATAGATCCAGGAATTGATCGAATTGAAATCGAACGATACTCTGGGAGTGCGATCCTGATTGATGCAAGCCTCTTTAAAACAGGTCAAAAATAACACTCCTGATTCTAAATACAAATCAATGAAATAATACGACCAACCATTAGGCACTGTCAAATTACTTTTCATTTTTTATTTAATTTAAAAAAACCTTAGCAACCAACTACTTTGTTAAAAAAAATAAAAGACAAAAAAATTATGTCTATTTTTTAAACATTTTTAATATTTAAATTTTATAAAATTTTTTTATAAGTTATTAT
>CAIZRG010000008.1 GCA_903935335.1 Oligoflexia bacterium | reverse complement strand
AGGAAAATTTGAATCAAAGATGGTAAAGACACGTTGGGTTCCTTAGGTAGAAGCGTTTCTTGGTAATTCACTTCTTACCGGAGGACCCATTTATTTCAAAGTTTCAAGTTCTTAGCCCTCCAAAAAGGGCAAAAGTCGAGCTTAGTCTACTTAGGCACACGAGTGACTCGATGATAACTCCCGTCAGTGATGTAGATGAAATTATCATCTCCTGTAATTCCATAAATTGTATTGAACCCTCCTAGAGTAGTGGATGTATTTGACCCAGTAAATGGGGTACACCATCCGGGTAAAACTCCTGTTGCTCCAGCACATCCGGGATCACCGCCGGTAATTCCGGAGCTGGCATATCCTCTCCAGCCAATGAGGGCACCTGTATTGAGATTCCGTTTAACGATATAATTGTCGCCATACCAGTCCGTGGTGTAATAGATGGCACCCTGAGGGTTAATTGCAGTTGGGCTTCCTGAAGGAAGGTCAACATAAAGAACCCGAGGGTATATTCCTTCCCAACCCCACGGTAGGTTGCCTCGTTGGCCATTGGAAGTCATGTAGGTGACTGGATCGGTCCATCCTGGGTTGCTGACATCTGGACGGGTTTTGAGTGTGCTTGTATAAATCCCTTGTATATCCCATTTATCAACTCGGCTTCCATAACCACTCATAATATACAAATATTGACCATCTGTTGAGATATTATTTCGGTCATTACCATCAGATCCGAAAAACCCGTTTGGGTCATCCCATCCGCCAGGAAAATAATTATTTGCTCCTCCTTTACACCAGCCTTGACCTGAGTATCCAGTAGCAGAGCCTTGCTTAGGAAATGCTCCTCCGGAAGGGTTACATTGAGTAATACTTCCGGATGTTGAAGGATTGAAGCTGCCAATCCATCCATTAAACTGGCCAGATAAAGTAGAATACGAATTCACTCTATTATTGACAGAATCTGTTACGTAGAGAACCCCACCATAGACTAAGATTCCTCCAGGACTCCAAAGACCTGCCATATTACTAGAAGTAGCATAATATGCGTCAATTGCTGCACTTGTGCCTCCAAAGCTCCATCCTGAAGTAAATTGGTTAACAACGGAAGGAGATGAAGGTGTATTCGTGGTGGCGCCTGAGACATAGCCAATCCATCCTCCATAAACCCCAGTTGATTTATTGTATCTTTGAATTCGATGCTGCTCTCTTAAGAGCACATAAAGGTAAGCATCGGTTGATCCGACCAAAGAATCTACAGCCAATCCCCACGGATGATAAGGGATCCCATCTGTCCATTCACTGACACTGTTATTCCAAAGTGCCCCTAAGCACCATCCAGGGGTTGGACTTGGAGATAAGATCGCAGCTAAGCAATTAATGGCGATGGTAAAGCTACTGGTTGGAGTGGTGCTGACCCCACCCAAAGTTCCTACAACAGTTCCTGTTAAGGGGTCAATTTTTTTTATGTTATTTGAAGAATAATTAGCAACATAAAGATATCCTCCATTTTTATCATAAGCAATTCCACTTGGAGTATAGAAGGAATTATCATCGTTGCTGGTTTCGCCTGCAGCGAGGGTTGTATCACCCGACCACTTTGTGTTTGTGTTGAGGAACGAGAGGCTCCCTACAAAAGTACCTTTATATGCGTCCCATTTGCGGATAGAAATGGACGAGGTGTTATTTGCAGCTCCGATGTAAATGAAACTATTTTGAGCTGTTCCATCTCCTGAGTACTCAGGCATACCCATGTTAGGAGCATTGTTATTATTTGTATAGCTAAACCCCTGTTCTTCAGATGAGGATTTAGCAGTTCCGCTAATGCACCATCCAGGGGTAAAAACGTTACCTGTTGTGGCGTTGATGCTTTCACATCCTCCCGCTGAAGTGACCCAAGCTTTTGTTGGAGAAGAGGGTGTAATTAAGGATGTAGACCCTGGATTAACTTTGCTTACCCATCCTGTGATTGAATTAAAGCTAGGATCGGTTGCGCTGACGTCAATACGAATGAGTCGACTCGTATAAATACTTCCAGTGGGATATCCATTTTCCATTGTATAAAGGTTTCTTGCTGGGGAAGTTGGAGTTCCATCTCCTGTAATTCCAAGAGCGTTGCTTAATGGAGTATTTGGAGTCATTTTACCTAACCAAACCCCTGTTTTTAGGTTATATTTATGAATTTGACTGGAATAATAATATTCAGTATTGGATCCAGGATTTGCTCCCCAATTATTTGAATACATCACATAAAAGACCCGTTGACCGCTAGGATCTGTGTAGGGGTCGATATAAAGATTGATGGGGGTTTCATAATGGAACCCTCCAGCAGCATTTTGTGCGTTATTTGCATTAACGTGATCGGCAGATCCACCCATGCACCAGCCTAAAGCAGGAACGGTATTTGAACCTATAGTCGTATCTGTACTCGTGCTTGTATACGCAGGAACTGCACCACCCGACAGAAGACTTGCTGTTGGAACTGGAAGGGGAGAAGGCCCAGTAGGAATGGGGCAAGTAATGGATGTTTGTCCATTATAAGTGACACTGACACTGCTTAAAGGGGCGATGTTTGGGATCGGAGGAGGTGTATGAGTCGTGTCTGGTTCTGTAAATCCTACGACGCCATTAATTTTAGTGTTATAGGTGCCCAACATTCCAATCCATCCGGCAAAAGCTCCCGTTGTTGCATTAAAACGGCTAATATTGACGCTTCCAGCGACTAAGAGCCAGCCTTGACCGGCACTGTCTCGATAAAATTTAACGGCGCGAGGAGTTGGAATTCGTCCATCCCCAGGAAGCTGAGAATAGGGATACTGATTGATCCATCCATACGCTGTTCCATTTCCGTCATGACTGGATCCCCCCATGCACCAGCCTGGAGTGGGGTAGTAGTTGGCAGTGTTCCTACAAGTTGATCCCGGATTTCCTACTGCATTTGTAGCAGTTTGGATGACATTATCGGTTCTCATTTGACCAATCCATCCGGCAAAAGCTCCTGTGTCAGCTCGGTATCGGTTAATAGTTCCTCCTCCAGTCACACCATTGCCAGCGTTGCCTTGGTGCCAGCCTGAAGTCACATAGATGTAAGGAATTGTATCAGCAGCCGTCGTGGGTCCGTTATCGGCAATATCGACTGGATTATAGAGCTGCCCTAAAGCAGTATATCCATTTCCATTCGTGCTACTTGAGCTTCCTCCTGTACACCAGCCAGGTGTTTGAGCACCGTTTTGGGCCTGTACACAAGCTGAAGCATTATCGCTAATTTTGCTACCTGTAGGCGCAGTGGAGACCCTTCCAATCCAACCTATGTATTGATTGTTAACGAGATCATATTTTAAGACTCGATGAGCAGACGTGTCAGCAACGTACATGAATTGCTGAGAAGCATCCACATGAACCCCTTGAGGATAAGAGAGGCCGTCATTTTGAGGGTTCATTCCTAAGATATTTTTTTGAAACCAGCTGATTGCACTTTTCCCAGTTCCAATCCATCCGGGTGCTCCTTTGATATTCACAGTCAAGCTGCCGGGTGTAAGAAGGCTTGCAGGATCTGATGCATTCAGAGTGTAGTTATTCACGGCTAGAGTTTGGAAGTAAAAATTTTGAGATGATTGTCCTGATTGAAAGACCAGTTGAGTGATCGAAGTGCTACATAAAGAATCACTGTAGAAACTGCCAGTAAAAGTTCCAGTGTTGACAGTCCCACTTAAGTTAATGGGCAATTGAGAATACACGGGATTGACTTGGCTATTTCCGTCGATGGTTTGGACTGTAAAAGGTCCAGCGCATTGATTCGTTTGACCAGAAATTGAACTACTAGTGATAGAAAGAGCTGAGGGGAGGACATTCACGCTCATGGTAGAAGAAACAATATTGCTGCTACTTGAGTCAGAAACAGTGAAGCTGAGCGCTTCTGCAGAGATATCATTGAGGTACATAGAAATATTGGATGATCCAGTGGGTATCGTGAAACTTGTTTTATGCACTGCAGAAGCTCCCGAGGCAGACATGTAAGCATTGGGTCCTCCGGTGATAGCAACGCTTAAGGCAATGTCTTTAGATGCATTGACCGAGTTGCCATTAGCGTCTTTTAGGGTAGCTATATATCGTGTAGGAACTCCTGAGACCATGGTTGCATTGCCTGTGATGACAAAGCTTGCAGGACCAATTGTAACAGACTGAGGTGCATTCAGTGCTTGAAGCAAGGATCCTAAATCAGCAACGTTCATGCTAAAATTGGAAGCCGGAGCAGTAGGTGCTTTAAAATAGAGTGAAAGGGAGTTTGTTAAAGAGGGATATAAAATATTAGTATAATCCAAAGCCGTTGTACAAGTCGAGTTTGAATAGACAGCTGCATCCGATCCTCCTAATCCAGTGATTTGGACTGGGATTGGGCTTGCTACGGGTCCGGGTGTGCGATCGGCTCCAGCAGTTCCAATCGAAAAAGGAGTGCAAGCTCCAGAAGCAATATAAGAAGGGATCGTAATTCCGATTTGATTTGCTTCAATAGTAACATTTTGGGTGATCGGTCTTAAAACAGAAGCTGTATCAGTTGCATTCAAAGTCAGAGTTTCAGCCTTGGTGTCTTTAATAAAATAATCTTTAAAACTAGATCCCGTTGTAAAGGTAAGGGTGGGATTTGCAGTAGAGCTGGGTGATCCTACAGGATTTCCTGAGCAGGAGCTTCCTGCAAAAAGCTGAGCACTTCCTAAACCGGTTAGATTGACAGTAACTCCAGGGGAGAGGGCATTGGCTGCGTTTCCTCCGTTATCTTGGAGTTGAAATCGAATGGCTGTACCACTACTACAGGGAATTTGGGTGGTTCCAAGAGTGGATGTAAAATGGGTAGGGGCTATAATCGCAATTTTCTGGGGAAATCCCGATGTCACGTTAAAAGAATTGCTCGATGCGTAGACCAGTCCTGCGCTATTGGCTGTGACTTTATATCCGTTTCCAATCCGATCAATGCCTAAGCCAGTAAAAGTAGCGACTCCGTTCACTGCGGCTACTGTTGCAGTTCCCGAAAGAGTGCCTCCTCCGGGATTAGCAGAAATACTCAAAGTCACATTAGCTGTTGAGCTGGTGACGACATTGCCCTGGGTATCTTGAATGGCAACTCTCATGATGCTCAAATTGTTTGCTCCAGAAGCAGAAGTGGTAGGTTGAGTTTGAAAAACAACTTTGGTGGGAGTCCCTGCTGCAAAAGTCACGTGGGTGGTTACATTGGTCAGTCCTGCCGGAGAGCTTACTCGCAAGGTAGAGATTCCAGCCGAAGTGCTTGAAATAGATCCAACAGCTATACCCGTAGTATCCGTATTTAAAGCAGGTTGAACTAAAGTGTCTGCAGGGTTAGAAGAGGCAAAAGCGGGTTTAATGCCTGAAATTGCGTTACCAAAATCATCGGCTAGTTTAATAGTAATGGTATAAGATGCTGATCCATCTGCAGGTAGACTGGATGCAGGAGCAGAGTTGCCAGAAGCATCAACCACAGTAGCAACAATTGTGGAAGCGGTTGCTGAAATCGATCCTGGGGTGATACTAAAAGGAGTGGAGTTGACACTCATGGTGGCTGAGCCGTAGGATTGGGCAGAACTATCGGGTTTAGTAGCAGTTAAGATCTTCATTCCTACTTCTTGCATATTGATTGTTGTAAAACTTGCAACGCCTTTCACAGCATTGAGTGTTACCGTACCTGTACTTCCTAGTCCCCGAGGTGTTCCCTGAGTTGGAGAGTTTTGAGAGAGTGTGAGAGAGATCGGAGCAGCTGCGTCGGGACCCGCTGAGACCACGTTATTGTTTGCATCTAAAATGGTAACGACGGGTTGAGTACTAAAGGCTGCTCCAACAGCTCCTCCTGAGGGCTGAGTAGAAAAAACGAGATGAGTGGCAGCACCAATTGGGGTAAAGGAAATTTCAATGTCATTATTGTCAAGAACTTTACCTACAGCTACATTGACTTTACAAGCGTAAGTCGTTCCTGAGGTGAGTCCAGTCACATTGGCTTGAGTTTGAGTGACATCGTTTATGATTCTCATTAAGCTAAAGTCAGAAGATGAGCTTGGTCTACAGTAGATCAGAGCTTGATCAGTGTTACTTACATCATTAAAAGTAATGGAAGCAGAAGAGCTTGAAAGAATCGTTGCTGAAATGGCTCCACCATAAGGAATAGCTGGAAGATCTACGAGGTTCGTATCTTCTTTATTGTTAGCTGTAGCGGCTCGAACTCTAAACGAATAAAAATTTTGTGAAACCAATCCTGTTAAAGTGACTGAGTCAATGGGTGCAGTGACAGATTTGATGAGTTTCGGAGCGAAAAAAAGGGACGCGTCATAAATATTATACGCAAATACTTGGGGGTCGCTTGATATATCCCATGTGAGCTTAACTTTGTTTGCCCCTAGAGTTTGAGCCGAGGTGACCCCATTAAATCCAGCGAAGTTGATTTGGGGTCCTGTAATGAGGGAAGATGGGTTTATAGGTTGAGCAATGTCTTGAGGAAGACACCCTTGCTGTATCATTGAAAAGAGAATGAACCAGACCGGCCAGACGAAAAAATGCGTTTGAATGAATGCTTTTTTAAAATCACTTTTCATTTCTATTTTCATATTTCACCTCTTGCTTTTTTCAAAGTAAGCAAGATGAATTCTCTGCTACTGCTTATGAAGCTATTTTGTTTTGAGAACATTCTTAAGAAGTCTTAATAATACTTTAATTATAGACTATTTATATCAACTATGTATGTATTTATTAATTTAAATTAGGATAGTAAAAAATGATTAAAATAAAAAAGTTAGATGGGTGTGTCTTAAACGAATCCCGCCTTCATCAGCTGAGGGAGGTTAAAGGGCTGATGAAGGCGGGAGTTGGGGGCAGAAGAGGAGAAGGTTCGGAGTTTAATTTTTATAATTCAAAATAAGTTCCGTGTATGGTTGGTGCTATATAAAATGGATAAAAAATTCCATCATTATATGTGTTAGATTGAGGACTGTTAGTAAAAATGTAAACGATTCCTCCACTATTGAGTTGTGTGCCGATATGAGTTAAGCTGATTGCTGCTCCAATAGCACAAGGAAGGGTATGAGTCGTTGTGTAGTCTAGTGTTCCTAGGGTACTTTGAAGCTTAGTGTAGGATAACGTAATAATCCCTGTTGCCCTTGCTGCAGTAGAACCCAAGCTGCTGGTGCCTGCACCTAGTGAAATGTTCATGCTCAGCGTACCTCCGGCAGAACGCCTAGTGTACGCTCCCCCAGTGGCTCCTGAGATGAGATTGACTGCTCCGAACTGATTTCCAGCCTGACCTTTGCGCTCAGGTGATGAATAAATGTTGGGGATGCTTCCTGCTAAAATATCGTCATTATCATAATATATTCCAGTTGCACTAAAACTAATGGGTTCATTAAGTGGTATGCAACTTTTATAGACGCCTCCTACTCCTCCTGTAGATCCAGAAGGAAGCGCATAAAGTATAGCTGGATTCGTTTGACTAGAGCCACAACCAGAAAAAAATAATGAAAAAATAAAAAATGGAACTGAAATCACTTTGCTTTTAAATCTTGAGAAATTCATAATCTAACCCTCCGTCTTTCTCAGATGGGCCCAAAAGCAACTCCGATGCCATAGGGTTGTCAAAATTTCTGAATTCATTTTTGGAATAGAGGTAATGATCTAAAATGATTGTATTTATTAAAAATAAGTTTTTTTTTAAATAAAAAAATAAAAATCAATGAAAGTTAAAAAATAAGTAAAATATGTTAATTTATTTTACAGTTGTTGATTTTTAAAGCGCGGGAAAAAGCTCTCTGATGAGTTCTTGGGTTTGGGCTTTCTTGATATGTTTTGTAAAGTTGGACAGCTTGAGCAATAGCTCGGCTTATTGCGTTTTGTCCCTTGGGGGATAAGAGATAGGTTCGGTCAGAGGCATGGCTTAAAAAGCCCACTTCGACTAAGATGCTTGGCATGTCAGCTCCTAAGAGGACATGAAAGAGGGCTTGCTTGACTCCTCGGTTTTTTCTTAATGGAAAATGACGAGGAGAGTGGCTCACTAAAGCATTTTGAACGAGGCAGGCTAGGCTCTTACTTTGAGTTAAGTTAGCATCTAACCTCAGATCCTTTAAGATGAGTGCTACGTCTGCTTGTTCGGGAGAAGGATCTGGATTTTCTGAAATCAAAGTGTTTTCAAGCTCAGCAAGCCTTCGAGAGGAAGCATCAGTTGCGTTATTTAAGATAAAAGTTTCTACCCCTCCTGCCTCAGTCGGGTGATCCGTTGGAGCGGAGTTTAAGTGAAGGGATAAAAATACATCAGCTTTTAATCGGTTTGCAAAAGCGGTTCGCTCAGCCAGTGGCACATCTTGATCAGTCGTGCGGGTCAGGTGAACTTGAAATCCCTGGCTACGGAGCTGGTAGGCTACTTGACGAGAAAGCTTGAGAGTCAGATCCTTTTCAAGAAGACGTCCCTGTGGACCCAAATAAGAAGTTCCAGAGTTTATGCCTCCATGGCCAGGGTCAATCACAACTCGAAATGCTTGAGCTTCCCCCGTAAGAGCTAAGAAGAAAATAACCCAGGATCCAGACCTTAGGAATGCCACTCACTCCCCTTTTTAGTTGTGGGTTTGATCTCTTTCTAGTTTAACGGATGAATCCATCATGAGCAAATTTTCGAGCAAATTTTCAGGTCAATTTTTAATTTCGCTTCAACGCCTTCAAGCTTGGTTTTTTAAAAACCAGAGGATTTTACCCTGGCGTTCTCAACCCAGTCCCTATCGAGTTTGGGTGTCAGAAATCATGCTCCAACAAACACAAGTGGCCACAGTGATTCCTTATTTTGAGCGTTTTATAAAGCAATTTCCTAGGTTAGATGACCTGGCTCAAGCAGAGGAGGAAGAAGTCCTGAAACTTTGGGCAGGGTTAGGGTATTATTCCAGAGCAAGAAATCTTCATCGAGCAGCTCAGAAAATGGTTTTAGCTACTCTGCCTAGGACTCGGGAGGGGTGGTTAGGGGTTCCGGGTGTTGGACCTTATACAGCTGGAGCTATTCTCTCCATTGCATTCAATCAAGTTGAACCTATTTTAGATGGGAATGTGGAAAGAGTTCTTTCTCGAGTCAGGAGATGTTCCCGTCAAAAGGGTGACACTGCTTTCAAATCACGCCTCTGGAAGCTTTCTGATATTTTCGTTCGTCAAGCCCAACTTCATCAGATCCAGCCCCGAGTTTTAAATCAGGCTTTAATGGAGCTTGGAGCTACTTTGTGTACTCCTAAAAAGCCTCAGTGCCTAAATTGCCCTTTAAAATCAGTGTGTCGAGCCTATCAAAAAGGAGATCCAGAAGCGTATCCTCCTAAGAAAAGTCCTAAAAAATGGCTTCAAGTCAAAGAAACACTTCATTGCCTGGTGAGCTCCTCCGGAAAGGTTTTGCTTCAGAAAAGACAGAAAGGTCAATGGCGAGCAGGTCTTTGGGATCTTTTAGAGGTTGAACCCTCTCAGATCGACGTTAATTTACAGCCTGTTTACCAGGGACAGGTTCATACTCGGCATATCGTGACTCGCCACAAGATTGACCGAAAAACACAGGTCTGGAGGCTGAACACCCCCCTTTTGAGGCTCGCTCGAGGTGTGGACTCAAGAAGGTGGGTTTGTCTTGAAGACCCTGAAGTGCCAGTCGGTTCAGCAGTGCGAAAAACCCTTCAGGCAGTTCAGCAGATTCTTGAACCTTCTCTTTAGTTTTCTCTTTCATTTTCTAGAGATGGGCAAGTTTTTTGGAGATGAGACAGGAAGTTTAAAGCCTGGATAGGGGTCATTTCGTTGAAAGGTGCATTTTTGAGTTCTTGTAGAAGTTTTTCAATCTCAGGCCGTAAAGCAGGAAGATGCTCAGAGATTTTTAGATCTTCAGGCTCTAAAATAGGTTCAGGATTTTTGTGAAACAGAGACAGTTGGTCTTTATCAGAAGTCCCATGGGAAGTGTGAGCATGCGCTTCTAACTCAGAAAGAACTTCCCAAGCCCTCCTAATCACAGACTTAGGTAATCCAGCTAATTGGGCTACATGGATCCCAAAGCTTTCATTCGTAGGACCTTCTTTGAGTTCATACAAGAATCGAAGTGTTTCTCTTTGGGAAGCTTTTGTCCCTTCTACCGCAAGATGTGCATTGGCGAGTAGCGGTAGAGTTTGAGACAAGGGGATGAGCTCATGATAATGAGTTGCAAAAAGAGTCCTGGCTTGAATCTTTTGACAAATCCACTCAAGAGTGGCCCAGGCAACACTGACTCCATCGTAAGTGCTGGTGCCTCGACCGATTTCATCTAGAATAATCAGAGACTTTTCATTGGAATGATGCAAAATATGAGCAAGCTCACTCATTTCAACCATGAACGTGCTTTGACCCCGAGCTATGGCATCTTGTGCTCCAATTCGAGTAAACAAGGAGGAAACCGCTCCCCATCGAGCCTTCTTGGCTGGAACTGGAGCTCCCATTTGCCCTAGGATTATGATTAAAGCGGTTTGTCTCATGACTGTGGATTTACCCCCCATATTGGGTCCGGTGATTAAAAGAGTCAGTCGTGTTGTTGGGGAAAGAGTCATGTCATTTGGAACAAACTTTCCTCGCTGGACTGAATCAATCACAGGGTGTCGCCCTTGATGAATTTCAAGATCGAGGGAGTCATCAATCGAAGGATAAGTCCATCCAGGTTGTAATCCCAATTTTGCCAGAGAAACTAGTGCATCAATCTCTCCTAGAACTCGAGCTGCTTGCATAATCGCTGAAGTTTGCAATTGAATCTCTGTCAGGAGTTTTAAAAAAAGATCCTGCTCCCAAGTTTTTTGTTTCATGGAAGCAGTTAGAATTTCTTCTTCAAATTTTTTGAGTTCTTCTGTAAAAAAGCGTTCCGCTCCAACCATCGTTTGCTTTCGTTGATAATGGGCTGGAACATTTTTGAGATGGGTCTGAGTCACCTCAATATAATACCCAAAAACGCGATTGTATCTCACCTTAAGGGATGGGATCTGAGTGAGCTCTCTCTCTCGTGCTTCGAGCTCTAAAAGCCACTTTTGGCCATGGTCTGTTAGGGATAAAAGTCGGTCTAATTCAGGGTGGGTTCCTAATTTAAAGATCCCGCCTTCTCGAGAAACAAGAGGAGGATCTTCCTTTTGGGTGGTTATGATTTTTTGAATTAAGGGATCTAAAGATTCCGATAAAGATTCAAGACTCCTGTTTAAGTTGACCCAAAGGGGTGAGCTGAATTTAGATAAAATTTGTTTAAAATTTGGAAGAAAAGAAAGGGATTGACCGAGTGCCCATGTATCTCGAGGATTGGCTAATTGAGTATTGACTCTCCCACAAATTCTTTCAAGATCGTAGATTTGAGCGAGAGAATGACTGATTTTTTCACCTAAAAAGGCCCACTGGGATTGAACTTCTTGGACTGCCATTTGGCGCTCTAAAATCTCAGCCGGAGTGTTCAGAGGAGCCCACATCCAGCGCTTGAGTTGTCGGTTTCCTAAGGTGGAGCGAGTATGATGGATGAGTTTAAATAAGTCTTGAAGATCCAGATGTTGGGCTGTGCTGGGTCCTAAAATCAAGGCTTTTGGCTTTTGAAGGGGCTCTGGAAGTCTGAGGTGAGCAATTTTTTCTTGTTGCTGAGTTCTGAGTACATACGTGACTAAGGTTCCTAGACCTAAGATGCTTGCTTCTGACTCAAAGAAAGCTTCCAGGCTTTCGATCTCATAATGGTTTTTTAAAATTTGAGCGGCTCGTTCTAGGGAAAGATAGTTTTTAGGTAGAGTTTCAGTGAGGAGATTGTCTGGGAGAGAAAGATCTGAAAGCAAAATCCCTAGATCCCAGTGTAGGTAGTGACGAATGGAAAGCCTTTGAAACTCACAGGCAAGTGCTTGAATTCCGAGTGGACGGCTGATCAGGGTTTCTCCCGTAGAAGGTTCTAAACATGTTAAAACCCAGAGTCCTCCTGAAGCTGCAGTCAGAGTGGCTAAGTAGTTGGCCTCAGAGCCTTCTGAATCAAATTGAACGGCCGGAGTTAAGATCCTGACGATCTCTCGCCTCACGATTTTACCCGAACCCTTAACCATATCAGGGTCTTCCATTTGTTCTCCAATGGCTACTTTTTTGCCAGAGTTGAGCAACTTTTGGATATATCCTTGCGAGCTATGGTGAGGAACCCCTGCCATGGGGATGGGGTTAGGCTTGCTTCTATCCCGACTCGTTAGAGTAATCTCTAAAATCTCAGAAGCAGTGACCGCATCTTCTCCAAAAAGTTCATAAAAGTCTCCCATTCTAAAAAAAAGAAGAGCATCGGGAACCTGGGCTTTCAGTTCCTGGTACTGCTTCATGAGTGGAGTGGAGTCATTCATGATGATTCATTTCCTGGTAGAGCTGATGACCTAAAGCTTGATTGGCTTGGCTGTGCTCTAAGATTTCGGATATTTCTTCCAGAATGAGTCGAGCCTCAGGCAGGTCTTCTGCTGCTCTCAGTGCTAAAATAAAATCAGTTCCTAACTGGCCAAGAGCTATGTCCATTTCAGGTTCAGTCTTATGCAAGGACATGACATTAAACTGATAGATAGCACCCGAGATTTGTTGCATCAATCCACGGCAATTAGTGCATTCAGTTTGACATCGTTTTTTGAAAATAGACAATAAGTGATGAGAAAGAGTCCTGATAAATTTTGGATGATGATAGACCTTTTTTAGAACCTCTGACTGGGAGAGTTCTTCATACTTAGATCTTGATTTAAGAGTTGAGGTCAAATCAAGAAGAGAATAGGCAGTGTTTTGTACAAAATCATAAAGAAAATAAAGAGTGATTGGATGAGCTCTGTTGCGAGTTAGAAGCATTATTTTTTTATTCAGGTTTTGAATTTCATCGATTTCTTGCTTTAAGGTAGAAGAAATAGAGGAAGAAGTCAGGGAGAGGTGATCATGAACTTTTTCTAAGGTTTTATTGATCTGCTTTTCTATCTCGTTTTCTTTGAATCTTACTTTGAATCTTGTTTTTTTTGTTTTTTGAGCGAATTGCTGGATTTGATCTTGTGGAGGTTGCTTATTTTCAAAGGAAGAAAGAGAGAGCTGAGTCAAATTTTCTTGTTCTTGGCTGAGATATTTTTGTTCACATTCCAAAAATTTTTTTTTCCTCTGATCCCTCTTCTTGCAAGCATTTGAACTAGCAGTCTGGATGGAGAGTGCGGGAGGCATGTGTTTAAAAAAACTTAAAATACTGAAGAAAGAACATTCAGTTTCAAGATTGCTTGATTGATAAAAAGCTTTGCACTTGGAGTCTGCATCGAGAAAATCATTTTTTTCCTTCTCGCAGGCAGCTAAGGTATTTTGAGAAAATGAAGAAGAGAGAGAAAATATAAAAAAAGAGAATAAAGAAGATTGAAGATTTTTCATAACGATACCCGGGGGTAATTTTTTTAATTTTGCGTACTATAGTTAAAAAAAGAATTGAATGCAACTTCTCAAAATGACAAAAATTTCCTACATGAGGCAAATTTTTCCTTTCTTTAAAAAAAAAAATTAGGCTAGCGATGAAGTTTATTTTTTATTCTTCAAAAATTCCAAAGGTTTTTTTGATTTTTGAGGCAATAAGAAATTTTTACTTAAATTTAACTTTTGGCACCTTCTTTGCTTGGTTTAAGTTCTTGTGTCTAGTATTTCTTCCCCAACAGAGGGTTCAAACTTAAACTATTATCAGAAGGAGCTTGCTCGTCTTGAAGAAGACAATCGAAATGAAGCGAGACAGAATCGAGTTCAAAGCGAAAAACGGGTGGAAGATCTTGAGGATCGCTATAAAAAAGCTTTAGTCAAAAAAGATGAAGAAATTGAAGCAACTGTCAATGCCATTCGAAATTCTTCTCAGGATTCGTTGCTTAAGGAAAAAGAACGTTATCAGGAATCTTTAGGTCAAATCCGAGACTCACGGTATAATCACAGAGGCCTTTCTGAGAGTGGATCTGCTCGTGGGACGGGAGAATTAGAAGACTATTACCATGAGGGTTTTGATAAGCTCAGGGAGCAGCTGGATCAAGAAAAAGAAAAACATCGTTTGAGTCAAAACGAGACATCTGAGAGACTTCAAAAAGGTTACGAGGCTAGTTTATCAAAGAAAAATGATGAAATTGAACAGAATATGACTCGACTGAGAGCTCAGACTCAGGGGGTCAATGAATCTGAAAGAGAAAAACATCAAAAAGAATTAGATGCTCTCAAAAGTCAAAATTACAATCAAAAAGGTTTATTGGCTCAGTCCATTCCTGTGAGTGCTTATCAAAGAGAACTCCAAGAGATGCAAGACCGATCAGATCGTCGACATCAGATGGATATTCAATCTGAGGAAGAAATCAAAGCAGCTCAGAAAGTGCAGTTGGACCATATGGCCAGAGAGGGTCATGAACAGCTTGAAGCAATGAAAACTCGATATGGTCAAGAAGTTCAGGATCTTCACGGAAAATTGGCAGACTTATCAACGGCTCATTTGATAGAAGAGAAGAAAAATGCAGAAACTTCGGCAAGACTCGTTCGAGATTATGAAAATGCAAATCGATCTGAAGCTCTGCGCTCACGGGAAGCTTACGAAGCTGTTATCAGTAAACTGCGAGAAAATAATACGGATAAGGATGCTCTTCTGGCAGGCAGAACGAATGAAATTCTCAAAGAAAAAGATCAACATTGGGCTAGCATCATTGAAAAACAAAATCGGGACCAGTTTGCTACAAGTAAGCAATTACAAGATGAGTTTGCCAATCAGGTCCAAGAGTTAAACCGAGGCAAAAGACAAGAGCTACAAAAATCAGATGATCAAATCTCTCAGCTTGTATCCAAAGCCAATGAGCAAAAAAATGCTGCTTTGACTGAGCAGGCTAAAAGCTATGAAAAGTCCATGAAGCAGGAACGTAAGAAAAGCGGTGAGGAAATTGAATCTCTTCAGAGGTCGTTACAAACTCAAAAGACGAGTCAAGATACAGCAGTGGTGTCTCCTGCTGCTGAGGCCGCAATAAGAAGTTCGTTGACTCGAGAGTATGACAAAGTTTTGAATGCTGAAATTGACCGAAATAAGAGTAATTTGGACCTGATTCAGCAAAAACAAGCAGAAAATTACCGAAAACTAATCGATGAATGGAGTGAAAAAGAAGAGCAATTTTATCGACAAAATGCTTCTGAGAAAGAGGCTGATTTATCTCAATATCATGAATCTTTAGCTGATTTTGAAGAAGTTTCTAAGACTCAATTTTTGAATCAAAGTAGAGATCATGAACGACAACGAGAGGCTTTGATTCGTAATTTTTCAAATATGATGGAACAACAGCGTAGAGAGTATGAACACATATTGGCAGTTGGACGGGAAGAGTCAGGCGAAAAGCTGAGTTCGATTCAAAGAGATTCAGCATTTAATGCAAAAATCGTTCAGAGGTCTTTTACAAAAGAAAAAAATGAGATAATTCGGGAGTATGAAAGGAAGTTAGCCGATCAACAAGCTGACTTTGAAAAGAAACAGGAAGAACTCAAGAGCCAATCTCAAATCGGTATGCGAGATGTTGAGCGAAGGTCAAAACAAGACCTAGAGGTTCTATCCAAGAACTATGAACAAAAGCTTGTTCAACTCGAAGTTCAGCATAAGGAACGCGAGCGTTATTTGGAGCAAAACTTTCAGGACGAAATAGATAGGACAAAGCGTTCTTATGAATTCCTTAACAAGAAGAAAAGTTAAGATTGTTTGTACTTTAGGTCCCTCCTCTCAAACAGAGTCTCAGTTAGCTCGACTGATCGATGAGGGGATGGATTTTGCGAGATTAAATTTTAGTCATGGAACCCATGAATTTCATCAGAATTTAATAACTGCTGTTAGGCTAGCATCAAAAAATAAGAAACGTCCTGTTGGGATTATGCAAGATCTTCAAGGACCTAAACTGAGGGTGGGGATTTTGCCTCAAGAAGGGATCACCCTAAAAGCAGGAGATCACGTTTTACTTTTTCCAGAAGGAAGTACCCCAAAATCTTCTACCCATGGGAAAATCCTAATTCCAATTTCTGCTGAAATTGCTTTGCCAGTTGCTCAGGATGTGCAGAAGGGGGCTCGTATTTTATTTGATGACGGTCGTATTGTGACTCGTACCATTGAAGTATCCCCTCCTGAAATCGTAATTGAAGTTGAAAATGGGGGGAAACTGACGAGTCAAAAAGGGATGAACCTCCCTGAGACTCCTCTTTCAATTCCATGCTTGACGGAGAAGGACCTAGAAGATTTAAAATTTGGACTTTCTCAAGGGGTTGATGCTGTAGCTCTTTCGTTTGTTCGGACTGCAAGCGACATAGAAAACTTAAAGAAAGAAATTAGAAAAGTGACTCATGAGGTGCCCCTCTTGATTCCTAAAATTGAACGCCAGGAAGCTATTGAACATCAAGCATCGATTATTGAAGTGTGTGATGCTCTTTTGATTGCTCGGGGGGATATGGCTGTAGAAATTGGAGTTGAAAGAGTCCCTATTATTCAAAAAGAATTAATTGATTCTTGTAATCGCTTGGGTGTTCCCGTCATTACAGCAACTCAAATGCTGGAATCAATGATTTTTTCACCGACTCCCACACGAGCTGAAGCGACCGATGTGGCTAATGCTGTTTTTGATGGAACCGATGCGGTCATGCTTTCAGCAGAGACTGCTTCAGGTCAGTTTCCCAAGGAAGCAGTGAGAACAATGTCTCGGATTATCCTAGAAGCCGAGCGAACTCAGAATCGCTACTCTCGGCATGTGGACGGAGTTCCTGATTCAGGGTTGATTGTTCATGCGATTGAACGAAGTGCTGCTCAAATTGCCAAGCAGGTGGGTGCGGTGGCCATTGCTTGTTTAACTCATTCTGGAATGGCTGCTCGGACCTTGGCTAAATACCGTCCAGAAGTTCCAATTGTAGCAATTATGGATCGTGAAGATATTCTGAGGCGACTCGCTTTGGTTTGGGGAGTGCGCGGTATTGTTATCCCCAAGATTGTGGCAACCGACGATCTTTTTGCAATGGTGGGAACTGAGCTGAAAGCTCACGGATGGGCAGATGTTGAAGATCTTATCGTAGTGACAGCTGGGGTACCTACTTTGAGGAGAGGAACTACAAATATGGTTCAGGTCCATCGCATTGGAGTTCAGACAAGTCGACACCTCTCGTCATTTTCAAAGTCCTGTTCAAAATCCTGAGTTTTCAATTTCCTTTTTTGATTTTTCTTCGTCTAATCGAGCAAGTTTCGTTCTCAAAAAAATGATTCTTCCAATCCGGTAAAGCAAAGTGGTTTCATCAATAGAGTCTGTAGGGATGGGTCTCCAGCCTTCTAAGACATCCCTCTGAACGAGTTGCTCCTTTTGGACGCTGATTTTGATGGTGGGTTGACCGTTATAGAACCCTTTGGAGGTGGAAATTCGAAACCGATATTGGGCTTTGAGATAAGCATCAGCATTACCAAGAGAATCTGAAAAATTTTTCTCAGCTGTATTATCTGACCATTTGGTTTGAACAAATCCTCCTTCTCGGTTAGAAAGATCAAGTCTCCTGTTTTTGAGGGAATCCAAGACACTCTGCCAGGCAGTGTTAAAGTCAGTGAGGTAGATCCGTTCAAAAACTTGGCCTGTTTCACCTCCAACGCTTTGCATATAGGCAGTGACGCAAGCTGATCCTAGGATGAGAGTTCCAACGAAAGTGATGAGGAGCAAGAGATGATGGAAGTTGCGATTATTTTTCAGAAAAAGCCCCTTTTTTACCAGTGTGGCTTGAGATTGAAGTGGGTGCAAATTTTTCTTCTAAAGGAGTGAAGCATGGCCATTTTATCGGAAGTTCTAAGGGTTCTGCGACTCGAAGAGAAGGCCATTCACGATTGTGTTCAAAGGCTAGAGATGTCTGATGGGGCGCGTGAAGTGAAACAGGCTATTGAAGCCTTTCAGATGGCCTTGGATCGAGGCGGAAAAATCATTGTGACTGGGGTAGGGAAGTCAGGGAAGGTCGGTCAAAAAATTGCAGCAACGCTATGCAGCACAGGGAGTTTAGCTGTGTTTTTGCATCCGACCGAGGGTCTTCATGGAGATTTGGGTATGATTCGTGCTGATGACGTTGTTTTAGCGCTGAGTTATACAGGAAACACTCAAGAACTTGTTCGCTTAATTCCATCACTCAAGAGAATGAGAGTGACTTTGGTAGGTTTAGGAGGAAATTCTGCTTCTCATTTAGCTGAGCAATGTGACATTTGGTTGGATGCTCGAGTCGGGGGAGAGGCTTGCCCTCATAATCTTGCTCCGACCAGTAGTACGACCTTGGCTTTGGCTTTAGGCGATGCCATTGCTATGACACTGATGAAGATCCGGGGGTTTGATACAAACTCTTTTGCTGAAAATCATCCCGGAGGTTCTCTTGGGAAAAGATTAAGTTTGCGGGTTTCAGATCTGATGCATTCTGGAGAGAAGGTCCCTCGAGTGGCTCCCCAAGCTTCGATGGAGGAAGTGACAGGGATTTTAACTCAAAAGCAGTTGGGAGCTGTTCTGGTCATTGAGGGGAGTCAGTTGGTCGGAGTGATTACCGATGGAGATATTCGGAGAGCCTTAAGCTATAAGGAAAAATTTTTTCATCTTATAGCCAGTCAAATTATGACTCAAGAGCCAATCACTGCGTATCCCCAAATGATGGCTCAGGAGGCTTTGCGTCTGATGGAAGATCGACCCAGTCAAATTTCTGTACTGCCTGTAGTGAATGAAAAAAAAGAGTGGCAAGGATTGCTTAGGCTTCATGATTTGGTCAAAGCTTTTTGAATGCAGTTCTTGTGGAGAGAGGATTTGTTGCTTCAGGTCAATTCGTAAAGAGTTAAAAGAGTGATAAGAAAGTAAAAAATGGATAATTTTACATTGCATCTCAGGAAGCGAAGATTTAGCATGAAAGTCGGGTAAAATCGGATTTATTAATTTATTTTAAGACCTCAGCATGGCTTGGACATGGCTTGGGGATGGAGGCGATGATTGTGAGTTACGTAGGGTTACGCAAAAAATACTATACTGCTAGCTTAGCTGTGGGTTCAATGGCTCTATTATCGTTTGCTATCATTACGGCATGTACGGATCAAGCCAAGGCAAAAGCAAATTTAATTCATAAAGAGGCCCCCAAAGCTGGATTGTTAGCAAAAATTGGTGGGGAAGAAATTACAGAAGAAATGCTCATTGGAGACGCTAAGCTTGATTTTTTTGAATTGGAAAAGCGAAGATATGAGTTAAGGATGGATCGCTTGAATAACCTTATGGTCGACCGGTTGGTTGGAGCAGAGGCTAAAAAAGCTGGAATTTCTTTGGATGAGTTTACTTCAAAGAAGATTACACACGGAGAGATCAAAGTTTCAGATAAGGATTATAAGAAATTTGTTGCTGATAAGCATATTCCTGAAGCTCAGATTAACGCTCAAATTAAGGAAAGAATTAATACTTATCTTCAGACCATGAAAAAGCAAGAGATGGTTTCTGAGTATGTAGCAAAGCTCACAAAAGCGAGTCCTGTTGAAGTTTATTTTCAGAAGCCTAAGATGCAAGTTGAAGTCGAATTGGGCGAAGCTCCCACCTTTGGAAATAAAAATGCATCGGTCACAGTCGTTGAATTTTCAGACTTTCAGTGTCCTTTTTGCTCTCGTGCAGCTGAGACCGTCAATCAGCTTAAAAAGAAATATGGGAACAAAGTTAAGGTAGGGTTTAAACACTTTCCTCTACCTATGCACCCTGATGCTAAGCCTTCAGCTGAAGCTTCTATGTGTGTGAATGAACAGAGTTCAGATAAGTTTTGGAAATTCCATGACTTAGTTTTCAAGAACCAAGATAAACTGGATAAGGCAAGTCTTGAAAAATATGCCAAGGAAATTGGCGCTGATATGAAGAAATTTAACGACTGTGTTCAGTCTAAGAAATTTGCTGATTCTGTTCAAAAAGATCTGAACTATGGTGAAAAAATTGGTGTGAAGTCAACTCCAACTTTTTTTGTGAATGGCCAGTTAATCAGTGGAGCTGTTCCAATCGAAACTTTCTCTGAAATCATTGAGGAAGAATTAGCAGAGAAAAAGTCAGGTAGGAACTAACTCGATCATTCGTAAGACAGCGGAATTGCTATTCTTTCAACATTTTTTCAAATTCTGAAACGAGATCAGTATCTTCTTGCTCACGAGCTTCGGGAGTCTGAGGAATTTCAGTTGTAGGCGATAGTTTTTTAGACGGTTGAGTTTCAGGGATGGGTTGAGATGCTTCAGAAGTTTCTGGGGCTTGTTTTTCCGCTTGAGGAAGAGGAATTCCTTGAGAGCTTAAGCTATTTTTTAAAAGGGCATTTTCTTGTTGAAGCCGTTTTAAATTAGCTAGGTCATCTTCGATGACGCTGTACTCTAAGAGTCTGTTTTCAAGGTCTTTGATTTTTTCTTCAAGAATTGCTTTTTCTTCTGGACTTTCTGAATTTTTTTGAGAAGGGTTTAGAGCAGACGAATCATTTTTTCCTGAATGAGTTTGAGACAGTTTATTTTTCTCAGCCGTTAAAGTTTCTATGACCTGAGCTTGTTCGCTCACTTTGGCTTCTAAAGCACTGAGTGCCTCAGAATTGAGCGAAGAAGGAGTTACGTTTGATGAAGCTTGAGGAGAGTAAATCGGAGAGGAGGTTGTCGAATCTTGAGAATGGGCAGAGATCAAGCCAAAGAGCTGGGCTCGAAGTTGTTCAGCCTGAGCGATCAGAGCATTCAGATAAATCTTGACAGGACCTGCGGGAAGTTGGGTTTTGATTGAGCCAAGTCGTCTTTTTCGAAGAATCCAAAATGCTGTATAAATACAGGTCAGCAAAGCAATGATGAAGGCTTCTAGCAGCAGAGCTTCAGGAGTAAACTTTGAAAACAGATAAACCCAAGATCTCATCTTTTCTTATTATTATATAATTATTAAAAACAGTCCATGTGAAGTTTTCGTATTATTTTTTAAGAGTCAAATTTTTGTCTAGAATTGAGCTAAGAATTTCACAATATCTAACTTGCCTGAGTTGGAAGCTAAATCGGCAGGAGTATCCCCATCTGTATTTTTTTCTTTCATAAGTTGAGGAGCTTTTTGAGCTAAGAGTCGGACTACTTTTAACTGCCCTGAGGATGCAGCGTAATGCGCTAAAGTATTCCCATCTATATTTTTTTCTTTCATCAGTTCAGGAGTTTTCTGAGCAAAGAATTTGACGACTTCCCACTCACCTGAGATGGCAGCTAAATGAGCTGGAGTATTGCCATGCTTGTCTTTTTCTTTCATAAGTTCAGGATCCTTTTCATATAAGACTTCCAGCACGTCTAATTTACCGGAGTTAGCAGTCAAATGAGCGGAAGTCTTGCCATAGCTATTTTTTACTTTCATCGATCCAGGAGCTTTCTGGGCTAAGAGTTTGACGATTTCCCACTCACCTAATTGAGCAGCTAAATGAGCGGGAGTATTGCCATGTCTATCTTTTATTTCTATAGACTCAGGGGCCTTTCTGGCTAAGAATTTGACGATTTCCCGCTCACCTGAGATAACAGCTAAATGAGCGGGAGTATTGCCATGTCTATCTTTTTCTTTCATGAGTTCAGGATTATTCCTGGCTAAAAGTTTGACGACGTCCCATTCGCCTAAGGCTACTGAGTAGTTTACTAGATTGTTCCATCCTATATTTTTTTCTTTCATAAGTTCAGGATTATTTTGAGCTAAGAATTTGACCAAATTCCACTCACCTGAGGCGGCTATATAGTGAACCGGAGTATTCCCATCTATATTTTTTTCTTTCATCAGTTCAGGAGATTGTTGACCTAAGAATTTGACGATTTCCCATTCACTTGAAATAGCCGCTAGATGGGCTGGAGTATTGCCGTGTTTATCTTTTGCTTTCATCGATTTAGGAGTCTTTTCGGCTAAGAGTTGGACTACTTCTAGCTGCCCTGAAGATGCCGCATAATGGGCTGGAGTTTTTTTATAGCTACTTTTTACTTTCATCGACTTAGGAACTTTTGCATTTAAAATTTCAAGTACATCGAGCTGCCCTGAGGATGCGGCGTAATGAGCTGGAGTTTTACCCGTTCTGTCTTTTTCCTCCATGGACTCAGGAGCCTTTTGAGCTAAAAATTCCACCAATTCTAACTGGCCCGAATAGACAGCGAAATGACCCTGAAGTGGAAGATTGGGAACCCTGTGAGTCAGTGTCTCAAATTCTTTTACAGTAAGATCGGAAGGAGCCATTCTAACAACCCTATCTTTTGTACCAGGATCCTCGAGAGGGAGTTTTAACAAAGTTTTATAAATGGCCTGATTAATATGATCTCTTTCTATTTTATTACTTTTGAACATTTCTTTTAGCACAGTAAGTCTTGAATCATTGGAATGATTGGGTAACGCATAAATTAAATTTTCCCTGAGGTGAAGAGTAGAATCTTGTCGAGCTAAGTTTAGAATATTAACATTTGAAAACCAAGGCAACATTTGCTTAATAAGTTCTTGCTTAAGCAGATGGCTAGGATCCGTATAATTGGATTGAGTCAGCATATGAGCTAACTCTTGACCTGCTAAATCTATCCATGAATCCTTCTTATTTGTTAAATCTTCAATATAGAAATGATTTTTCTTAAAGTGCCATATAAAGCTAGGATAATCATTCACTTTGAATTGGATATCTACTTCCGTATCATGATCATTCACCTGATCTCGATTCTCCTGACTCCAAGTTAAGTTGAAACCTTCTCTTGAAACAGATTGACAAAGTTTATCTAGTTTTTCAGATCGACTTGTAGCTTTTTTGATAGGACTATCTTTCTGAGCTTGATGAAAAAGTAAATGACCTATTATATTCATTATATTATCGATTCCAGAATCAATTTCACATTGGGGAGGTCTTCCACGCAGATATTTAACACCTGAATGATTGGATACAATGTTTTCACTCCAAGAATTATGGACTTTCTGTTTGATTCCTTGAGATGGATTGTGATGTGTTTTATAAAATTCAATGAGTTTTGGATTGACTCGAACAAAGTTCTTACCATTCAGAACAGTCAGATGATCCGTATTAAACTGCCCGTTCTTTTGATCGTAACTCACGATATTGAAAAAATTCCTGAGTGCGGTTTCTCCACAATCTGCATACATTTCTCTCCCTAAAGAGGAATGCGCAGCAGAAGCATAGGAAAAAATAGGTGACAAAGGTTTCGCTCTTAATCTATCCTCCATCACAGCAAAGATGAGCTCCTCGGGTTGAGTGACCCATGTGTGAGCAGTCTGCTTAGGGTTTGAGCTTAGAAGAGCTAAGTTGTATTCCTTAGGGTCAAAACGGGTAAATATAAATGCATTTCTTGAATGACTTCCTTTGATTAAAATTTCAGGGGTTTTGAGTGTTTTTGGCATTCCACTCAATAAGGCAAGCAGATCCTCTTTAGTATTTGCCTTTTTTAAAAAATAAGCCATGAGAGTTTGCTCAGGTAAGTATTTAGGATAAAGACCAGGAGCAAGCCTGGATTCTTTCAAGCTGTTTACAATCATTTGGGCAATGGCTTGAAAGTCTTTTTCTGTACCTATTCCGGGTGAAGCAGTTCTTTCATTAAATCCTTCCAAACCCTGCTTGGGATGACTTTCAGAACTTTCTAGCGCTTTTAGAAGATTCTCAATATCTTCAATCTGTTGAAGAATCGATTCTTTTTTTTCTTTTTTACATGTCTTCACCTTGCCTCGAAGTTGCTGTTGTTTGCTTGTTAAATACCCCTTAAATCCTTGAGGATGAATGTCTTTAAATAAGATATCTTGGATAGCTTGTGTGATTCGATCGCTTTGGGAAGAATCACTCAGATCTTTCTCCTCGATCCCAGAAATGAGCTCTAAAACTTTCCCAATGGTTTCAGCTTTGAGGTGCGAGATAGGATCAGACGGAATCTGATTGGCAACGAAATTTACTCCATCTTGAGAGGGAAATAGCCTTTGAATCAGTTCCGATGTGGTATCCAATGGACAGTCTTTATTGGCTTTGAGAAGAGCTGCTATTGATCCTTCTTTAGAACTTTTCTGGGAACAAAAGTACCCCTGACTTGACTGACCGTAATTTCCATAAAATCTACGATTTTCAAGAGATCTTGTGCCTAGTAGTGTGTAACCTAAAATAGGAGACAGCTGTGCGTATTTAGGCTGAATCTGTTCATGCACTCCTTTCAGATCGAGGTAGCTGATTTCAGCAAACGCTTTTGAGAGAAGAAAAAAGAAGAAGACCAAGAAGCACACAACTTGTGGCATATTGTATTCTATTATATTCTAAAAATATTTAATTTCAATATGGGGGTTGATTGATTTTTCTAAGGAGTGCTGAATGAAGGTAAGAGTTGGATGCTAAGATTTCCTGGCTTTGTAGGGACAGGGTAGAGTTTTTGAAGTCAGTGACCTTTCCTCCAGCTTCATGGACCAGCAAAACCCCGGCCGCGATGTCCCAAGGAGCAAGGTATCTTTCCCAAAAGCCGTCAAAAACTCCTCGAGCTGTATAAGCAAGGTCCAGTGCTGCACTACCAGGTCTTCTTACGGCACGAACAGTTTGACTGAGTGTTTCAAAAGTTTGGATTTGAGGTTTGAGGGCTTTGCGTTTTTGACAATGAAAGCCTGTTGTGAGTAAAGAGTCGCGTAATTGTAAGGTTTTAGAAACCTGGATGTGTTTCCCATTGAGAAAAGCTCCTTGACCTTGGGTTGCGGTATAGAGTTCATCAAGGATCGGTTGATAAATGGCTCCAGCGATCACTGTTCCTGCCCACTCAGCTGCAATGGAGACACAGAACATCGGGAATCCATGGACAAAATTCGTCGTTCCATCCAAAGGGTCAATGATCCATCGTCCCGGGCAGCTGGCTTTTTCTGGGGGTGCTTCCTCCGTGAGAAATCCAAACCGGGGGTAAGCTTTTTTAAGAATTTTCACCGCTTCATCTTGAGCGGCAAAGTCAGCATTGGTAACGAGTCCAGCTCCTGGCTTTTTTTGAACTTTGAGGGGATGAAGGAAATATTTTCGAAGGATTTTTCCGGATGCAAGTGCTGCTTGGACAGCGCTTTTTAGAATTTGAGGAAGAGGGGGATGGGATTCTAGTTTTTGATTTTTCATGGGCTCTCCATAAATTGTCTTATCAAACTCGGAGACTTTCTGGAATTCGAAGTTTATACTCAGGTTTTGAGAAATGAATTGAAATTGAATTTTCTGGAGTGTCAGTCATGTTAGAAACAACAGATTCCTTATTACCATCAGCTCATGGCACAATTGAGCTTCAAGTCATTTGTGTTGGGGCCGATCAGGACTCTTTAGATGAGCTGGATCTTTTATTAACAACTCTGGGTGCTCAGCCGATTGCACGAGTTGCGTTAGTTTCAAAAAAAATTCATCCGGCTACTTATATTGGCCAAGGGAAAATGGATCAAATCAAGCAGATCTTGGACAGCTCTGAAGCCCAGGCTGTGATTTTTGATTTTGAACTTTCACCTAACCAATTACGGAACTTGGAAAAATATTTAGACAAACCGATTTTGGATCGACCGGGGGTTATTATTGAGATTTTCTCTCGTCATGCCAGAACCAAGGAATCAAAAACTCAAGTTGCTTTGGCAAGGCTTCAGTATTTATTGCCTCGATTGACTCATTTTTGGAACCATTTTGAAAGACAAAGGGGCGGAGGCACAGGGAGTCGGGGAATGGGGGAGAAACAAATTGAGGTTGATCGCCGATTAGTGAAGAATCGAATGACAGTTCTTCGTAGGCGCCTGGCTTGTGTTGAGCGAGAAAGAAAGGTTCAAAGAGCAGGCCGAAAAGAGGTCTTAAAGGTAGCTTTAGTGGGGTATACGAATGCAGGCAAATCCACTTTGCTCAATGCTCTCACTCAAAGTGATGTACGAGCAGAAAATAAACTTTTTGCAACTTTGGATGCGAGTGTTAGAATGTTGGATCCTACGAGTCATCCTCCTATTGTAGCGATTGATACAGTGGGCTTTATCAGTCAACTCCCACATTCTTTGGTTGCTTCTTTTAAGTCGACCTTAGAAGAACTGAAGGAAGCAGATCTCCTTGTTCATTTGGTAGATGCTAGCCACCCCAAGGCCAAGGAACAACTAGAACTGACAGAAAAGGTTTTAAAGGAATTAGAGGTTTACGATAAACCTAGAATGACTGTCTTAAACAAAGTGGATCAAATTCAAGAGGGGATTTCTAGGAATCGATTAAAATTACTTTCCCCAGGTTCTCTTTTTCTTTCTGCTTTGAGTTCTGAAGATGTTCTTCGATTGAGGGAAGTGATATTTGATCATTTTAAAAAAAGGTTTGAAGTTTTGGAAGTTCTTATCCCCTATGGTGAAAGTAAGCTAGAGGCCCAGCTCCATGCACATGGGGCCATTGAGGTGAATCGCTACCTTGAAAAAGGAACTTTTTATCGGGTACGTATGGATAAAAACTGGGCAAAAAAGCTTGGTCTGGAGAAATATCTATTATGAAGCTCAGGATTTTATCCCTGTTGGGATTGTTTTTTTTGCCTGTGCTTTCATTTTCCAGTCAATCTCTCAAAGAACTTGAGCTGCATTATGATTATCGCTTAATAGGAGAGCCTTTGACTACGGAGAAGATCTGGCTTTTAGATCCTGGGCAGGTGAATCCTCATCGCCAAAATTGGATTTTGAATCGTCAAACTGAGCTTCTGGGTCTTGAGGTTAAAAAAGAGAGCAAAGATCGATTTGGTGTTCAACTAAAAGGGGTTCGATCCGTGACTCACGGTTATGTCCGTGGTCCTGGACCTTGGTTTCGGCCTTTTACTGAGTTTGGATGTGAAAAGATTCCTAATGATTGGTTTTCAACTGAGCAGGGTGCTCAAGTTGCTGTAGCTCGAGCCAGTGAGGTTTGGTCTGAGCTTTTGAACATTGAAAAAACGAAACTTAGAATTCTTTTGGGGCGAGTTTCAGAGAGAACTGAGGAGCTTGCTTTGAGCAAAGCTCAATGGATCTTTCAGTCTTGGCACAAGCAGGTTGAAGAAGCCTGGAGAGTGAAAGGAATGCAACGGGGTCGTACAGAGGAATGGAAGTCCTATCTTGCTCTTTCCAAGGTTCAAGCCAAGGAGGTTCAAGAAGGGTGTTTAGGGTTAACTAAGCGCCCACCTAGGCATGTGATGATGGAACCTATCAAGAGAGAGTCTCAGTCTATGACGCAACTTTTGGCTCGGGTTCCAGTTCGGTTATGGGATGGATTATTTACAGTTCGTTTGAGCATAAAAATTCTTGGAAGAGTTCTCAATGGCCGTTTTTTGATTCATCCTGGACTCAACCAAAGTATTATTTCTCCCGAGTGGTTAGAAAACCAGGGCATTAGTCCTT
Source organism: Oligoflexia bacterium (assembly GCA_903935335.1). Classification (GTDB taxonomy): domain Bacteria; phylum Bdellovibrionota; class UBA1018; order UBA1018; family UBA1018; genus CAIZRG01. The sequence continues at coordinate 61,971 of CAIZRG010000008.1, read as the reverse complement.
CGTGGGTGATTGTTCGGGGCTCAAAGCTTGGACGAATTCATTGGGGGGATACGAAAACTTATAAAAAAAATTTTCTTAAAACTTCAAACAATCATCTTGCTCAAAGAGTTCAGGTGGGTCAGGTCGAGCTGAGTGGCCTGAACTTGCCATTGAATGAGTTTTTTTTATTAGAATCTAATTTTTTTCAACCCCCTGAGAACGTCGGATTTTGTTGTGATGGTGCGTTAGGAAGAGATTTTTTAAGGCTTTATCCCATAGAGTTTGATCATCGTTTTGCTCCTGAAATCAAAATTTGGGCAAAAGATCAGTTTCAAGGTTCTTTGGATATGTCTTGGAGTGAAGTCAGTGAGATTCCTTGGAATGGTTTAGTCGTGGATCGATTGGGAGTTGAGGTAGAAATACCTTTTGTTTCAAAGGGTCGGTTTATTCTTGATTTACCTCATGGGAGGCTCTGGTCGAATCAGGAGAGCTTAAGTCCAAACCCTTTAAAAATAAATAAATCAGGTTTTACTTTAGAATATCGGCTAGAACAAGGTGAACGAGTTTTAAAAATCACCCAATTATCGGAGAAATATCGAAACAAAAAATGGATGACCTCAGGTTTTCGTCTGGGTACAGTCATTACTCAGGTGGATGGCAGATTATCTGAAGAGATGGACCTCTGGGAGGTCGAGCGTCGATTAGCGGGAGAGTACGGAGATACCGTCATTCTGCAGTGGCAAACAAAAGACGGATTGAAGATTTCTCCTTTTACACTTCAATAGAGACAGGTCTATAGATAAATGCTCAAGAAAATGTCTTTTTGAGTGTGAAGATTTGGATTTCGATCCAAAAAGATTTTCTTGAGCAATCTAGAATTCATTCTAAAATAAGGGTCCTACGCAAATACTAATAGCAGAAGAGTTGAAGTCCTCTGCCTTCATGTATGTATAACGTGTTTCAAATAAGAGACGAGTGGAATCACTCAAGGCAATTCCGTATCCTGCTCCACCCAAAAACCCAAACCCAGTATTTGATTGGGCGGTCAATTGCATAGAACTACCAGAGACGCCTACAGATACGGTCGCTAGACCTGCATCTCCACGCACAAAAAAACCTACTCCGGGCTCCTGACCAAAAGTATGTATAGCACTAAAGCCTAGAAGAGTTTGATTGAAACTTAAAGTGATTGGTTTAAAATCAAAACTGTCTACAATAGCGGTACTCGCAAAACCAATCACTGTTTCTCCGGTTGAAATGGGCCAATAAAATCCAAGAGAACCCCCTAAACTAGTCCGACTTGCTGCTGAGCTCGATAGGCTATCGACCACTGTACTTATGGAACTTCCATAGGACGGCTTTGCCCAGCCTAGATCGAATCCCCAATACCAGCTTTCTTGTTTGGCTTGTGCGGAATGACTCGAACCGGATACCATAGCGCTGAAGCATGCGGTCCAAAGAAATGTACGTAAAAAAATGCTTGTGAATCTTTTCTTGCTGTGAGTGTTTTTAATTTTCATACTGGGTTTAATATTAGAGAACAAAATAGTTGTCTATAGAAAAAGGCGCTTTGGATATCTAGAGAGTGAACGGAAGTCTTCATCTTAAAGGAGTCGGTGATCATTGAATATCCGATGATTGTTTGATAGAAAAATTCAAACATTATGAATTCAATTCACCTTGGCTTGAGATATCTGAGTTTAGTTCTTTCTTGTCTATTTCCCTTTCTAATTATTTCTGCTGATGCGGTAGGTCCTTTCAGGGGATCTGAAAATCGTTGGTGCTATCGAGACGATCAAGACCAACCTTGCTTAGGTGCAGAGGGGCGGTGCGTTAGAAATCAAGATGGATCTGAGGGCGGATTCGTTGCGCAAACAGCTACACTCGAAGGTCGGGCTCATCTCAATAAGGAAGCGCGTGTTTGTGATTATGCCCGGGTTTATGGTGATGCTTGGGTTTATGGCAATGCTTGCATTTATGGAAATGCCCAGGTTTATGGCAGTGCTTGGGTTTATGATGACGCTCAGATTTATGATAACGCTCAGGTCTATGGGGGTTCTCAGATCTATGGAGATGCTCAGATCCATGGAGATGCTCAGATCCATGGAAAAGCTAAGATCTATGGAAAAGCTCGAATCTATGGAGATGCTCAGGTCTATGATCATTCTCAAGTCTATGGCGATAGAGAGATTTCTACTGGAATATTTAATGATCCTGCGGAATTGTATTCAAATCTAGAATACGAGGCGGATGGTGCGACTTTAAGAGAGCTTAATCTCCACTATGAGGGTGTTCCTTACTGTGCTATTTGTTTGGGTTTGTTTAGCCCTGGAGACCTCATTACCCGAGCTAAATGCGCTTGTAGTATTGGCTATTGCCCTCCTTGCTTAAAGCAAGCATTTCTGGACAAGCCTTCTTGTCCAACTTGTAGAAAATGGCTTTTGCCTCTGTCTTCCAAAATTTATAGATTGAAGACAGAGTGAATCATTTTTTAATCCCCTTCAGGATTTACAAGAATAATATAGTTTTGGAGTTCAGAAAAATCTGGATGATTTTTTAACTCAATTAAGAATTCATTGTAATTTTTACCCTTAGTAACTCCAACATCAAGAAGAACCGTTGTAAAGACCTCTTCATTAGAGAAAAAGTTTAAATTTTTCTTTTTTATTTGTTTAATAATAGTTCGTTCAATAAAACCAATGATAGGTTCTTCTTTTGCTGGTTTGTTTATATGTCGCTTTACATCAATTGGATTTCCAGTGCTTAGGTCATAAAATTCAATCTCCCTGGGGCCTCTTACAATTGGGCCTAAGATTTTTTTTGTTTCTACCGCTCTAATGATAGCAAATAGCTCTTGAAGTGACTGCGATTCAATAGCGCTGTTAGCGGGTTTGCTATCAAAGGATGGTGAACTATGGATCGTTCTTACGCTTCTATGTGCTGGGTCATGAATTAAATTATCTAGATAAAAATCAAACGTAATATCTTGCGGTTTAGTTTGGACTAAATGAACTAAATTTTTTCTTTTTAATGCTACTATTTTTATTTTTTTCATAAGATTATCTCTAGCGAGTAAATCTTTTGTTGTGCTATTTGTTATTTCATCAGGAATTATTTTTTTGCTTCTTATCTGTTTCTTGATTGACTTAAGTTGCTGCTCTTGCATCTTAAAATCGTCATCAATTAATTTATTTGAATTTAATCTTTTTTTTATGCTTTCCAGTTCTAAGTTAAGATAATCTATTTCATCGCTTAATGTTTTGATTTCAAAATTTTGTTTCTCTAAGTTTTTTCTATTTTCTTCACTGAAAAAAAATAATATTTGAGTCTCATGTTTGTTCCATTGGTTCTCAGCAAATTTTAAAACAACAGTTGGTATTGTTTCGTAACTCCAGCGCTCCCTTTTTTTGAGTTTTTCTTGAGATTGCGGAGTTAATTCGTTTGGATTCTTGCTAGGAGTTTCAAAGGAGGGGGGGGTGCTTTGCTTTATGGGAGTAGTAGGAGTAGTTATTGATTCCAGTTCGTTCACTGTGTCAATTTCAATGTCATCACTAAGAACGGCAACTGAATTAGCTTCTAGATAAACTAAATTTAAGATCATGCTAAATATAAGAAATAATTTTTTCATTAAAACACCTATAATTCCGTTTAGTCATTAACTATAATAATTTAAAAAAATATAAATAACTTTTAAATTTTTATATATTTTATAGAATTTAAAATGTCTAGTTTTTTATTAAAAAAATGGATCAAAAAATTAACTTAAATAAATAAAATTAAAAATATTTAAAATTGTTAATAAATGTTTATGAAAACTATGGATATCTAGATTATTTTTTTGAAGTAAGGGCTCAAAAGAACAAGCAGAATTGTTCGAAAAAACGAGTCACACTAAAAACTGAAGTTTTAATGGAAGACTCGTTCAAGGCTCCAGCCTTGGGGTTCTTTCCTAGCTAACGCTATGAGAGAGCCATTGCAAAAAAGGGTCATCAGATTTTCTGAGTGAACCTTTTGTGAAGTTTGAGGTTGTCTTCTAGGTAGAAGATTCAGAAGGACTTTTTGTTTTCCGTGAATCAGAGCTTCTCGCTCATCGGGTGTAACCTCTACACGAGAGTAACCTTCCAAAAGACGATCAAAGGGAATCCAGCAGGGAAGCTGATCCCAGTTTTCTGCTTCAATAATTTTTTTAAGACTCAAGCTTTGGTGTAACCGAAAATTTCCACAAGCAGTTCTCCGAAGTGAGGCAAGAAGAGCAACAGTGCCTAATTTTTTCCCAAAATCTTGGGAAAGGGTGCGAACATAGGTGCCTGCACTACAGGTGAGTTCGAAGAAAGCTTCTGGAGGGTTATAGTTTTCAATTTTAAATTCATCAAGAGAACAAAGTTGAGGTTCTCTTTCTACTTCAATCCCTGCTCGGGCCAATTGGTAGAGCCGCTTGCCGTCTTTTTTCTTAGCTGAATACATCGGAGGCGTTTGAAAATAAGAGGTCTGTGTCAGATCATGAGCAAGTTTGCGAAGACTTTCAATAGAGGAGGGGAGGTGAGAGCAGCGCTCAGAAATAGGAGCAGTGGGGTCTCCAGGAAGTGTGGTTTCTCCAAATCGGATCCAGCCTTCATAAGATTTAGTTGAGCTAAGAAAATACCGAGCCAGTTTTACAGCTTTTCCTACTAGAATAATCAAAAGACCCGTAGCAAAAGGATCCAGTGTGCCTCCGTGTCCAAGTTTAGGTAAGTCTTTTTTTTTCAACCCGGTCTGAAATTGCCATTGTTTTTGAATAAATTCGATGACACCAAAGGAGCTGATGCTTTCGGGTTTATCAATCAGAAGAGCTCCATTCAAAAGAGTAGAGTTCATGAGGAGGAAATTTGCTTTAAAAGCTCATGGATCCGTGTAGCATGCTCCAGTCCTAGATCCTCCCGAAAAATAAGCGAAGGAATATGCCTAACATTTAAGACCTTGGCAAGGTGTCGGCGTAAAAAACCAGAAGCAGATGTCAGTCCTGCAATACAGTCTTTCATTCTGAGTTCACTTCCTGCTTCAGACAGAGGAGGAGCTCCATCATGTCCTCCTTGGGGCCCTCCCAAGATGGTTACAAAAATTGTAGCATGGCTTCCATCAGGACTCACCTCAACAGCAGTGAATGTAACGGCTGGGACTCGTGGGTCTTTGACTTCTCTTGGAACAACTTGAGAGAGTTCTTCTTGAATGACCCCTTGTAACCTTAATCTTCGAGTGGTTTGCATACTTCATCTACTTTCAGATCTAGGTTTCCATTTCTGGAGTGACAAATTCAATTTGAAAAGCCTCAATAATATCGCCTGTCTTTAAGTCTTGATAGTTTTCAATACCGATTCCGCATTCAAATCCGGTTGCTACTTCTTTTGCATCGTCTTTGAATCGTCTGAGAGATGACATTTTTCCTTCAAAAATAATTCTACTCTCTCTGAGAAGACGTACATTGGCTCCCCGAATAATCTTACCGTCAATGACAGAAGAACCTGCAATAGTTCCAATTTTTGGAACGGAGAAAGTTTGACGAACTTCTGCCCTTCCCAAGAACTTCTCAATTTTTTTCTTATCCAAAAGCCCAGTCATTGCCTTTTTGACGTCATCCAGGAGTTCATAAATAATACTGTAGCACTTGATCTGAATGTTTTCGGATTCTGCGACCTGGCGAGCTTTGGTTTCTGGACGAATATTAAATCCAATGATGATTGCATTGGATGCACTTGCTAAGAGGACATCACTTTCTGTGATTCCACCTGGAGCAGCTAGAAGGATTTTGATTTTCACTTTTTCAGTTGAAAGTTTGAGCAAGCTATCCCGGATCGCTTCTACAGAGCCAAAAGCATCGGCCTTGAGGATGACATTAAGTTCCTTCATGTCTCCCGTTTGGATTTTTGAAAAAAGCTCTTCAAGACTCATTTTTTCTTGAGCCCCTGAAATTTTAGCCCTCGTTTTATCGATTCGATTTGAGGCAATATGACGAGCATCCGATTCAGCTTCGGTTGCATTGAATATTTCTCCTGCGCTGGGGAGACCCTCAAATCCTAAAACTTCAGCAGCAATTCCAGGAGAGACGGATTCCACCGGATGGCCTCGATCATCTGTGAGTGCTTTTACTTTCCCTGAGAAAGCTCCTGAAACAATCGGATCTCCTACTCGCAGGGTGCCGCGATTAATGAGCACATTGACTACAGATCCTCGTCCTTTTTCTAACCGTGCTTCTAAGACAGTTCCTCGGGCTAAGGCATCTGGATTGGCCTTTAAGTCCAGGACTTCAGCCTGTAAAAGGACAGAGTCAAGTAATTGATCTAAATTTGTTTTTTTCAAAGCTGAAACAGGGACAAAAATGGTTTCGCCACCCCAGTCTTCAGCTAAAAGATTCAGATCAGCAAGTGATTGCTTAATTTTTTCAGGGTTAGCCCCAGGCTTGTCAATCTTGTTCACAGCAACAATGATGGGAACCTTTGCAGCTTGGGCATGGCTAATTGCCTCTCTTGTTTGTGGCATAACCCCATCATCAGCAGATACAACCAGAATGACAATGTCTGTTACATGAGCCCCACGTGAGCGCATCACTGTGAAAGCCTCGTGGCCTGGTGTATCAATAAAAGTAATGAGCTTACCATTTTTTTCAACCGTATAAGCTCCAATATGCTGAGTGATTCCGCCAGCTTCCTTTCCTGCGACGTTGGCTTCTCGAATCGAATCTAAAAGCGTGGTTTTCCCATGGTCAACATGTCCCATAATGGTCACTACAGGAGGTCTCGATTTTAAGGTCGCTGCTGCATCTTCTTCGGAACCAAAAAGAGATTGTTCGTCGAATGTGACATTTTTGACTTCATATTGGTATTCGTTTGCAATCAGTGAGGTTGTATCAAAGTCTAAAGCTTGATTGATTGTTGTCATTTGGCCCATGCCCATGAGTTTGCGAATCACATCTGTCGCTTTTACACTGAGCTGGTTTGCTAGGTCTTGTACACTCATGGAGTCTTGAAATGTCACGATTCGTTTTTGGGCTTTTGCAAGAGTCTTTTGAGTCTTTTTGATTTCCTTTCCTAAGGGGATTTTCTTTTTCTTAGGCAAAAAGACGAGTTCTTTTTTTCGGTAGTCTGCAAAACGAACATCTTCAGGTCGAATTTCTAGTTCACGGCCTACTCCACGTTTTTTAGCTGCCTCTTCCTCGACCATCTGATCGAGGTTCTCCTTAGTCATTTTAATAATTCGAAATCCGTCTTTATCCTGAGTGGTCGTAGTGCCCTTCATGGGAGATTTGCCGGGATGGCTGGGTGCTGCTGTAGTAGTAGGGGCAGGCTTAATAATAGGTCTAGGAGGAGGTGCGGCAGCTTCCACAATTTTCAGAATGCTTTTTCTAGGAGCAACCGGTCGTGGAGTTAAAACGACTGGTGGACGAGTTTTTGCTATCGGAGTGATTTTTGTATTCGGAGTCAAATCAGAAGGTGTTGAACTAGCCGGTGAAGTAGTCGCAGTATGCATTTTTACTTCAGTTTCATTTTGAGGTCGAGTGGTGTGAATAGGGTTCTCACTCGCTGATTGAGATAAAGTTGAAGAATTTGAAAAGTGAGATTCAGTCGAAGGAGAGGTCTTATCAGTCTGTTCCAATGAATTTTGGGTTTCAGGTTCCATGATTTCTTTGTTGGATTCAGTGGATTCAGTCAATGGTTCATGACTCTCAGGTTCTGCTGTAGACTGATCTGACCCCTGTTCAAGTTTAGAGCCTTCTTCTTCAGTGGGCTTTGTTTCTACAATCCAGTCAGGTTGAGAAGACGCACCTTGCCTGATTACAGTAGAGGTGTGGCCTACTTCTAATCCACCGTCTGGCTTTACTCTACGTCGAATGATCGGAGAAGCTGATTTCTTTTCTGAAGGTTGAGCATCTGTAGGAGTCGATGCATGAGGAGGGCTCGATTCACTTGTTTTCTTTCGAACTTTAGCGGCAGATTTTTTATTCGATTTACCGTTATCAGAATTTTTTCGAAGAGAAGAGCGTGCAACTTGGACCTCTTCTGTTCGAAGCTCACTCATATGGTTTTTGACCTTAATATTTAGGCCCTTGAGTTTATCTAATAAGGAGATGGAATCTATTCCCAGTTCTTTTGCTAGTTCATAGACTTTGACCATTTCCTGCTCTGACATTCGACTGTCTCCCTCGATCCATCCCATATTTGGCATTCGATTATTCCGACTTATCTTTTTTTCCGTTAGCTATTTCAGTAGATCCAACTTGGCGCATCATCTCACGGAGGCGTTCTTCTGCAAGTGTTTTTGCGTCTTTTAATGTCACGGGTTGAGCTGTAAAAGTACCCTTTCCGTCATCATTCAGGGTTCCTACTGTCAACAGATCTCCTGCTTTTTCAATCACTGACCCAGCTCTCTCCTTTAAGGAGGTTGCTAAATCCAAAGAATCATATCCTGGAATTTTTTGGAGGCTTTCGATAGAAGTTTCAGCCACCTGGCGAGCATTTAAGAAGCCTGCTTGGTAAATGGCTTGTGCCATCGTTTCATTGACACTTTCAATATGCTGGAGATTAAAGATGGCTTCTGAAGTACGTTTTTGTAACTTAGACTTTGAAATAATGTCCAGTCTCCATCCCGTCAGTTGAGCTGCCAAACGAACATTTTGTCCTTTTCGTCCAATCGCAAGCGAAAGCTGGTCATCTTCAACCATGATTTCCATAGTGCGGTTTCTCTCATCCATTCGAACCGAAGAAATTTCGGCTGGGGCAAGAGCAGATCGAACAAAGATCACTGGGTTATCTGACCAAGGGATAATATCAATTTTTTCACCCTTGAGTTCCTGAATAACATTTTGAACGCGAATCCCCTTCATACCAACACATGCTCCGACTGGATCAACATCTCGGTCCTTGGAGGCAACTGATATTTTAGAGCGAGCCCCCGGTTCACGAGCACAGAGCTTAATTTCAACAATCCCTTCCCGAATCTCAGGGACTTCTACTTCGAATAGTTTCATGAGATATTTAGGAGAAGTTCGGGTTAAATAAAGTTGGGGTCCACGAGGGGTTAGGGTGACATCAGCTAAATAAGCTTGTACTCGATCACCCAACTTGAATTGTTCTCCTGGCATAATCTCTGTTCGTGGAAGGAGAGCATCCGTTTTTCCTAGATCAATGACCAGGTTACCCCGTTCAATTCTTCGAGCAATGCCTGTAATAATTTCACCTTTACGATGAACATATTCATTATAAATAATTTCTCTTTCAGCATCACGGATTTTTTGGAAAATAACCTGCTTGGCCGTTTGGGCATCGATCCTGCCAAAACCAGTACCTTCTACCTTGATTCCAAGTTCATCACCAATGACTGCCTCTGGATCGAGTTTGCGAGCTTCCTGAATTTCAATTTCTTCGACTTCATCAAGCATTTCAGGTTCACTTTGAACTACTTTTTTAAACTGAAAGAGATCAATTTCTCCTGAGTCACCATTGTAGTGAGCCTCAAGAACAGTTGTTCCACCTAGCTTCTTTTGTGCTGCCATCAGAACTGCCTGTTCAAGCGCACTAATAATAATTTCTTTTTTGATTCCACGATCTTTTCCAACCGTTTCAATCACCCTGCGTAGGTCACCCTTGCGTTGTTCAGAGGGATTCATAACTTCGACTCTCTTTCATTATTCGCCTCGAAGTCAAACTGCGGTTCGAGGTTTGCTTTAGATATGAGGGGAAGGGGAATTTCCACTTTTCCTTCCTCGCTATTTGTAAGTGGCCGAGCCTTTTTCTGGGCCTTGTTTTTTAGTTTTAGTGTCCGGGGTCCTTTTTCTTGATCTTTTTCGTGAGAATAAGATACGAGCAATATCACCTTCTCGTCTCGAAGGCCAACCAAAGTTCCTTTAAAGTGCTTTTGTCTTGGATTTTTCTTTTGGTAAGTAGAGTTATTCAACTCATCTGCAGTTAAAGGACGATAGACATGAATCCTGACTAAAAAACCTAGGTATTGAATAAAATCACTGAGACTTCTTAAGGGTCGGTCAGCCCCAGGAGACGAAACCTCGAGTTCATAGGATCCTGTGGGTCCTGGAAAAAATGAATTCATTTCGGTCAGTTGATCTAGTTTTTCGTCAAGTACGCGAGATACTTGAACACAGTCTTGGATTCCTATTTTAGAGCCTATTTTAGGTCCATTTTGAGGAGGGTTGAGGTGGTCAATGTACAGTCTCAAGACCTTTTGCCGATGAGTTTGAACCTCGAGATGGATGATCTGGTAGCCTAAGGGCTGTACGTAAGGGGAAAGTAAGTCGATGAGTTTTTGATCCTGAGAGGATGAAGGAGAATGTGAATCTGAATCTAAAGCAGAATTCGATTGAGAAGAATCAGTTTTAGAAATAAACGTTGATATCAGGCTACTCATCCAACAAAATTCCTGGAAAAAAATTCCTGAAATGAATCACACTGTTGTAATTCAAAGGTTAAACTTTTCCTGCTGAACCAAAAAAAGAGTGTTTTAGCTTATCATTAGTTTATCAGGGGTTTGACCTGAAAGGCATAACCTGAAAACCGAAGTTCTTAATAGCATAGGGACTGGTTAAAGCCAATATACTTTTCTTAGGGTCGGGTATACTGAGAATAGAGTCACAGTGTCAAAAAAAGAAGTATCATAAAAAAAGGGGTTTTGATTCAATGGCGATGAAGTCTAGAAAACTTCCATGTAAACTCAAAAAGTTAAGGGCTTCATTCTGCCTGGCTTTCACTCTCTTAGGTGTTCACGGGGTTCAAGCAAAAGATTCTGATGAGTCTTTTCATCTCAAAGTTCATCTCAATATTGGGGGGTTAGACCAGGAAATCAAGCACTGGCCTATCACTGAGATCCTTCATCTAAAAGGAGTCAAGAAGGTCAAGAGCTTTGAGAGAGATCCAGTGAGTGGTAAAATCATTCCATGGGAAGGTGTTTTGATCTCTGAGCTCATTGAAGATGGAATGACAGGACTTTTGTCAGATAAAAGAGCTCAAGTGGACTTAGTTGTCTTAAAGAGTGATATCAATCAAGCATTAATCCCACGGGCTTTTATCAGTAAGTATCCTATGCTATTAGGCTTTAAGAAAAGCCCAAAATCAACTCAGCAGGAAGAAGATCTTTATTCCATTGTTCCCTGGAGTTCAAAGCCTAAAGTTTTAGAGGAAGATCTTCCATTAGAAAGTTATTTTTTGTCTCATGTCCAGTCCATTCAACTCACGAGCTATCGGGATCAGTACAGTAATCTTTTCTTAAAAAGAAGGACAGATCCTGCTGCAATGCGTGGGGAAAAGCTTTTTGTTCAAAGCTGTGTGAGTTGTCATTCTCAAGTAAATTCTGGCTCAATTTCACGCATTTTTAATGGAAATGGTTCTTATTTGCCTCGTCCTATTGGACATCCTACTGGAGTAAAAATGATTTCTAAGCTGAAAGAGAGAGATTGGAGATCTATTGGGAAGTATTTAGAGGCTTATCGAAGTGAAGGGTCTGGAGAGGGGAGACAACCTACTCATTCTGTACAGATGCATCCTGACACAGAGAGACTCTAAGTGTACCTCTAGACAACCGAGTATCGGGTATGAGAAAAGATGTCTTATGGTTTCATCTTTTTCTTCTGATCGATCCGTTTGTGTTCGTTTTGCACCTTCTCCTACAGGGTTTTTGCATATAGGCGGTGTGCGAGTTGCCCTTTTTAATTGGCTTTTTGCTCGACAAAAGCAGGGTCAATTTTTTTTGAGAATTGAAGATACCGATCTTCAACGCTCAGAAGAACGATTTACTCAAGACATTATCGATTCTATGAAGTGGTTAGGTCTAAACTGGGATCAAGAACCCTTATTTCAAAGTCAAAGAATTGAAATTTATAGGGAAAAAGCTGAAGAATTAGTCTCAAAAGGCTTGGCTTACCGCTGTTATTGCACAGAAGCTCAAGTTGAAAAGATGCGAGAGCAGGCGATCCAGGAGGGGAAGAAGCCTCAGTACGATCGGAGGTGTAGGAACCTTCAACTTTCTGCTAGGCAAGATCAACCGTTCGTGATTCGAGCAAAGATCCCTCTGGAGGGGGTGACTCAGTTTCATGATCTTATCCGAGGACCTATTCAATTTGAAAATGAGGGGTTGGATGATTTTGTTCTGATTCGTTCAAACGGAGTGCCCACTTATCATTTATCTGTTGTCGTGGATGATGTATTTTCCAAGATGACTCATATTTTAAGAGGTGATGATCATATCAATAATACCCCTAAGCAGGTTCATTTATATCAGTTTTTCAGTTATCCAGTTCCACAATTTGCTCATTTGCCTATGATTCTGGGGCCTGATAAAAAAAAGTTATCCAAGAGACATGGAGCTGTGTCGGCCAATTTTTATCGGGCTCAGGGTTTTTTGCCTGAGGCTTTGTTAAATTTTTTAGCTCGACTGGGCTGGAGTCATGGAGATCAAGAGATTTTCGACCTGGATGAAATGGTTCGATTTTTCTCTTTTGAGCACGTCCAAAAGAGTTCTGCTGTTTTTAATGAGGAGAAGCTTCTTTGGCTGAATGGAGCTCATATCCGAAAATCGACTCCACAAAGATTACTCTCGATTGTCCAAGAAGATTATTCTGATTATTTTTCGAAAGACGCTTGGTTGAGGGCAAATACACCCTTAGGCTGCCAGATCGTGATTTTGATTCAATCCAAAGTAAAACTGATCAAAGAGCTGGCAGAACAACTTGTGCCGCTTTGCACTCCAGGAGTCATTGAAGTCGATTCCACGGGATTAAAATGGAATAAAGATGCAAATCTTAAAACGCTGATTCAACCAGCTATTGAGCATTTGATTGAGATATTGAGTCAAAAAATGGAGTCTGTTTCTTCTTTTCATCGGTCCGACCAAGATTTGCCTTGGGGGCATTCTCCTTCTTTAGTTCAGGCTGGATGGATGCCTCCCGATATCGAGGGATGCCTGCAGCAAATCTGTAGTGAGCATGGGGTTAAGCTAGGAGATCTTACCCAACCGATCCGACTGATGATCACAGGCCGTTTGGTGAGTGCTGGACTATTTGAGCTCCTATCGCTCTTGCCCTGGGATTTGGTCAAGGCTCGGCTGATAAAAGTCATCACTCTTTAGACTTGAGCCGATTGGACTCTTGATTGAAAGCACAGGAAAGGGTAAAGATTTGAGACGTTTTTCATTGCTTTTTAATCCTTAGAAAACTGATGGGGAATCGTCCAATGGTAGGACTCCAGACTCTGACTCTGGCTATCTAGGTTCGAATCCTAGTTCCCCAGCCATTTAATATCATTGAAGAAGATTAAAAATTAGAAAAATCCCCCAAATGCGGGGGGGTCCACATGGGGTCCATTCCAACGGTTTCTTGGTGTTGGCCTCTTCCACAAACGTTCACCCCTTGTCTTGTCATTTCAGGAGTTGTAATGCTGAGTTTCAATGTGTGTTACTGAACTTCCGGACGGAGACGAAGAGTCACAATTGGAACCTATCCCCTCATGACTCTGGCAGATGCCAGAGAGAGCGCCAAAAAGATTTTGGGTGGGGTCCAACTTGGAGTCGATCCTGGTGCAAAAAAAAAAGAGTTTCGGAAGAGCGCTACCTTTGAAGAGCTTTCAAAAGACTTTCTGGAAAACTATGCTCGCCTGAACAAGAAGGAATCTTCCGTTCATTTTGCTAGCTTCACAGCCAATCGGCTACATTCAAGGATACATGACTTGGCGTGAAGCAAATGGTTGGTGGCCAAATGAAGCTGAGAGCACCTTTGGAATGGACCTCTTCATGGGTGAAGAGGATCAACTCGGTCGTGGCATTGGTACTCAAACAGTTAAGAAATTTGTCTGTAAATTATTTAAGAGCTATGGAGTGACATCCGTAGTGATCGATGTTGATCCGGGAAATCGACGAGCATTTACGTGCTACAGTAGGGCGGGATTCCTTCCTGAAGCCGAAGTGGAAACTCCAGACGGGCATGCTCTTATTATGCGATTTAGGAAACCCAAACAATGAACCAATCTGGCGCCCTCTTACAACTTTTGAGCTTCCAGATTCGGGCTGTGTTCGCTCGATACTGGGACATTCTTCATGGAAGAATCGTTGTAATCAGTATCTTTGCACTTTTGCTAACCCCTCCTGCTGCCTTGTCTGCCTACCTTCATGCCTGGGTTGCCTTGGTTCATCGAGATCCGTTTGATCTCAATCAAGGGTTGGCATTGGGTTTTACCGAATTGTTGAATATTCTTGTATTATTTATCCACTCAAAACTTGGATTACCCACATCTCTGAGGCAATTTGAACTGTCTCTTCCTGTAGGAAAGACCTATCGCAGAATATCTGCTTGGACCGAGTCTGCTCTAATCCAGTTTCCATCTTTGGTGTTGCTTTTTATTGCCTATTTGGCTCAGTTGATTGCTTACGGTCGAGGGATCGGATTGTTGAAAACTTCCGTTATTGGGATCTGCTTTGTAGGGTTGATGACCGCAAATTGCATCGCTTCGAGTCTTGTTTCTCAGTTGCTTCCTCAATTCAATTTAACGGTTCCAATGCCTAATCTTGGCTTCATTCGGATTGAGCTGAGGAAACTACTCATTCTATTTAAGAACAGAAGGCGCCAGTTTGTGATGGGGGCAGCGTTTTTGGTCTGCCTGAGTGCTTTGGGTTGGAGCATTGCTTTTGTTCCATCTGCTGATCAGCCGAAACAGTTTTTATGGTTGATGATTTTTGGAATCAGTCTCTTGGTGGTTACTCCCATTACCTATGCATTGAATAGCTTAGACGAAACCTGCGATTCATTTATTTTTACTCTACCTACTTCTATGAGTGAGCAGCAGCTTTTGAATACAAAAGTCAGTCGAGGAATTGCGGTCCCTCTCCTTATTCAAATGCCCATTTGGTCCATCATGGCAGGTTACGGGTGGGCATCTGTTTTAATTGAGCTTCTTTTCGGAGCTATCCTGATGAGAATCTCTCATTTGATTTACAGAGGGTCAGAAAAGGGATTTGTCCTAAGGTTTATGGTTGTTGTCCTGTTCGTAGCGTGGATAGCAGAAAAGGTTCACTTATGAGTGTAGTTGCAAGTCAACTTGGTATTGGGTTTAGAAATAAACCGGTTATTGCCGACTTATCGTTTTCATGGAGCTCGGGGGCGTACTGCCTGTACGGCAAGAATGGGCGAGGCAAAAGTACTCTATTAAGAATTCTTGCAGGAGCTGAGCGAAGTTTCAGTGGCTCACTTCATATTTGTGATTTGGATGCTTTCAGGGAACCAGAAACAGTAAATCAGCATAGGTCTTTTATGCCTGACCATCCCGCCTTTTACCCAAAGGCAACTCCTTTGGATTTGCTATCCTTTGTTGCTTCGGTCCGTAAGCTTAACCTTCAAGGACTGGTCGATGAGGGCAATGATAAGTTTGGATTACAAGAATTGCTTACGAAGCCCATCGAAACCCTTTCTCTTGGACAACGAAAACGGTCTTTTTTTGCAGCTACGCTCCTCAAGCAAGTTCCAATTTGGATTTTGGATGAACCTACAAATGGGCTGGACGCCCATTATCAGTCGGTCTTCTTTGATCACGTCAATTCTCACGTTCAATCGGGTGGAATGGTGATTATTGCGACCCATGACCAAGAAATCTCAAATACCCTCAAGGCCAAGAGGTTCCATCTATACCCTGAGTTACTTACTCAGCCTGTTTCGGAGTTAAAATGACCCAACCTATGAACCGCAAGAAGTAGATCATCGACAATGTCCTCTCGATGGGATCGGCTCTCCTCATTGTTTTTATAATTCGATCCAGCAGAGCATGTTTTTGTTCTTTCAGATAATCTCTCTGCTCATCATGACGATAGTCGGGTTTTTAGACCAATACCAATTCAGTCTATCATGGGGTTGATATGGTGATAGCATTTCCACAGGATAGGAATTAACTAGGATGCTACGATGACTCGTAACGAAGGCATACTCAGATCAAAGTTAGACAGGCTCCTTGCCGTTACAGTAGAGAGGCAGTACCTTCCAAGTCTAGCTTTGGGTGTAGTTTGCAAAAGGCAAGTCTATCAGAACGTCTTTGAAGCTCTTCTGAACTGGTAGGTCGAGTCTCGACTTTTAGATTTAAGCCACTTCCACATCAAAATTCATTTCAAGGCGCTCGGCTAAGTCCATTAGCTTATCAACTGTGTAGAGATCGATCCGATACTTACGATTTCATTGATACGAGAAGGGTCAATTTTCAGCTTTTTTGCTAGCTGAACTTGAGTCATTTTGTGATCGAGCAAGTAGATCACAAATTTCTCGCACAGCTTATATTTAACCCGGTCTGCTTTGGAGGCGTCTTTAGGTAGAAGCCGAGAAGGTTCTGCCCTTTCAAGCTTTGATCGAATTGCCTTTAATTCCTTTTCACTTGGAAATCCCATGATTCACCTCTTTCTATCGTCTCGATAAGCGTTTACGATTCCAATATAGATTGCATGATCTTCAAGCAACCAAACCAAACGGAACTGCTTCTTATTCAGTTTAATCAATGTGGCAAAATAGGAGTACCGTTTGTGACAATCTATTTCAGAGATTCGTTTTCGATGTAGTTTACAATCCTTTCATAATAAGCTTGTGCGGCTTTTGCTGCCCAATCCTCTGAACTTAGTTCGTCTTCTAATAGAGCTAATTCTATGTTTGGGAAAAGATAAATGACTGAGTATGGCTGAATGCCTGATTCATATACATTCCAACACTAAGATAGATAAAATATGATGAGCATAGTCGAAGCTTCGTGTTTCCTGATACGGATCTAAAGTTGACCAATCCATTGCGAGTGTTGAAAAACTATATAATAATGCCAGAAAGCAGGTTTTGATTTTCCAAGTGATTGATGGGTTGACCTCTTGTCAATTGAATACCTATTAATTGTAGAGATCTTTCTTATCCTGCATCAGACCTGATAATCAAGGAATCATGACTTTCTGTAGTTTTGGCGATGTCATTCTATGAATTATTCTTGGAGCCGATGATCCGGATTGAACGGACGACCTACGCTTTACGAAAGCGTTGCTCTACCAACTGAGCTACATCGGCACCTGATATGATTGTTGATAAATTTCAGTAACTTGTAGCATTTCAAAAGACCTGAGTCTACTGAAAAACGACTGAGAGCTGCTGAAGATTTACTACTGCAAAACCAACAGCTTATCTAGTATTTACTTTTTTTTTATTCGTCAAGTGTGGATTTGTGCTGTTTTTCCAACATTGAAAGTTTTTACTCGGTCACTTTTTATTTCAAGTTCTTTTTTAGCCACTCGAAAGCTTGTTCTGTGCTGCTCACTTCAAGGAGAGAGAGGCCATTGGGTCCTGCTTTTTCGGTGTAGCTGGAGATAGACATTCGGGTAATGGCACTTTGTGAAGTAATTGTGATAAAATATTTGATGCCAATTTTGGCAAAAGCTGGAAAAATATCCGATCCAATAAAGCTCTGAATTTCTTTCGAAAAAGCTCCAGTTGCTTGGCTCGAGTCAACAATCCATGCTTTTGCACCATTCAGTTTTGCGTGGGAGACGCCTTTACTGAGAACAACTTCTTTAAATTCTGCTAGACTTACGGCATAGCTGCTCCAAGTATCAATCATGGCTTTCACGCTGGGTTCCCATGAAGAAAAAACTTTTCCTGGTATTTCATAAATTTTATTCATTATAATTATCCTTTTTTCTAATTAAATATTATTTTATTAATTACTATCGTAAATTTACTGAAATAAATAAAAAATTTTCTAAATTTTCAATTTGAGTCTGTCTCTCAATCGGAGGAACGGTTTTTCCACAGTAATATGAAGTAGAAAAGAGAATAAACCAATGCCTAGGGCAGAAAGACTAGGCAGAAGAATGCTTGTAATACTTGCGTTAAAAAATTGAACAATAGTATATGCTGCATGGATGCCAAAAACATGTGTCAAGTACATGGAGTAAGAGAGTTCTGAGATTTTCTTCGTCAATGGAAAGTAAGTAGTTCCTAGCCAAGTTTTTTCACTGACAGCAGTAATGATGAGCATTCCAAAAGACAAAGAAATGAAAGTAAACCCAAAGATCGTAGCGAGTGCGTTCATTGGTGAATAGGCGATCCAACTGCTGAGCAGGAGTAAAATGAGACTTCCAACTAAAAACATTCTTCCTTGATTGAGAAGTTGAGTCCATATTTTAGGGCGATAAACTTGAATGGCAGATATTCCTACTCCAATTAAAAGCCCGTCGATATGTGTCCAGGTAGGGTAGAAAATATGTCTGAGATACTCCGACCACGCTAAATGAATATGATCAACTTCAGCTAGATCAAATCGGTAATGTTTGAAAAAAATGGCTCTTTGAATCCACTCCGCTAAAAAAAGGAATCCAACCATTAAAGATACTTTTAAAGATATTTTCAGTGTCTTGAGTCGATGAAGAGTAGACACAATCCATGGAAAGACCAAGTAAAAATGCTCTTCGACACAAAGTGACCACGAATGAGTGAAAAACTTTGGCAGTTCAAAGTTCTGAAGAAAAAAGAAATACTTCCAACCCTCTGAAATAGATCTACCTTGAGTCCAAAAAAATATTAAAGTAATTAATAATATTATATAATAGCTAGGTAATGTTCTTAAAAACCGGCGTTGATAAAAACGAATTGTATCTAATTTACCATGAGCTATGATTTCTCGAAAAGCTTGTCCTCCAATTAAAAATCCACTGAGGACAAAGAATAAATCAACTCCAATCCAGCCGTAATGAGTGATCGCACGTAAATAAAGTTGATCTTCATTTTTTGGATAGTGATATAAAATAACCGAAATAATCGCAATTGAACGTAAGGTATCTAGGCCTGGTAATCGATGCTTAATCGTCATTTTAGAGTCGATTTTAAAATTCAAAAATATTATTATATGAGATATAAAACGGAACTGACTTCAAAACATCTACACAAGAAGATTAATAATACTTTCAAAATTTCTCTTTGTGAAGTCTAAAATCTGACTATTGAGAACTCTATCTAGAGTTTATCTTCTCATATGGATCGATTAGCAGTTTAGGTTTCAGTCATGGGTTCGAGTCAATAAAATTGATCTTCAAATAGCGTAGCCGGTAATTCTGACTGAGAGGCTTACTGCCTGCCCTTTGTCCTAGAAAATTCAGAAAAAGTTGTTGCTCCAAATCTCTTCTTTTTTGCATTGAAGGCAAAGCGAAATTTGAGGTCTATTAATGATTCAATCGCTCTGGTATTTAACTCGCTTTTTTTAAAAGTAAAATGAGTAAATATAAAAAAAATTTTTCTTTAGAAACAAAACTTATATTGCTGTCTTCGTGTTTCCCGAGTATGAATATTTGTATATGAGAAATATAACTCAAAATATCTATGTCTTTGATGGGCAGAGTAGCTTTAAGCCCGGATTTGGCAAGCAATACTTGTCCAACCCAGAGTTTAGGTTGCGAATGGAGGAAATATCCTATTTTGCAGGTCAAGATCTCGGTCAATTGGCCTGGGGAAAAAGGTCTTGGGAGACTTCGAAAAGCTTAAAAAATCTTCAAATTACGATTTTTGCTCTTTCTTGGTCCTTAGTGCATTGCCTCGTTTTTTCTAACCACCGGCCGACTGTGCTTTTAGGGTATGGTATGGGTGAGATTAGTGCATTGATTTTTTCTGGTGCGATTTCTGTATCGGATGGGGTGAACTTGATTTTAGCGAGGGGAGAGTTGATGGAAGACTTAGATCGCTCCGATTTTCAAGATCAAGCAGGAGTTAATTTCCCACTTTTTGAAGAGGCTACGTCTCAGTTTCACTCGATCATTGATAAAATTCAAGTTCAATCTCCTCAGATTCCATTTTTTTCTATTGAAGCAAGCCGTATTTTATCAAAGCCTCAAGAGATTCAAAAGTATTTGAAATCTCATTTGAGTAGTCCTGTTTTTTTGAACAGAGCTGTTGAGATTTTTTTGAATACTCCATCAATGGAAAATTGTGTTTTTTATGAAATTGGACCTAGTCGAGTATTAAAAGGATTGATGATCCATGAATACCCTAATTTTTCAATTTCTACAGCTCGAGAGTACATGAACATTGCTCGTCAAAATGAAAAGATACAAGGTCGATTAAAAAATCAGGCCCCGCATTTTTATAAACCATCTCACTCTATGGATTTGAATTTGAGCTCAAGGTTAGTGTGTTGAACTGCATTCTGATAAAATTTAAGGTGCTCTTAAAGATTTAGATCTTCTTAGACCAGGAGCCACACCAGCCCTTGCTTTTGACAACTCCTGAAGTAAGCATTTGGCATTTACCCCAAGCTGTACTACCTGGGATCGTTGAATACAGCGCACAGTTATTACAAAATTGAGATTTTGCATCGGCTTTTTTTCGTTGAGGGTATTTCGTGAAGTCGATATTTTTAACATTTTCTTTGTAGCCAATTGCAGCAGCGACTGGGTCACTTTCAGAGACGGGTGAAAAACCTGAAGGTGGGGGCAAATTTTTCTCTTGAGATGATGCGGCTAGAACCACTTGAGTAAGATGGGTGAGCGGGAGGGCAGCTGTGAGGATGAGGGCCGAGTGTTTGAGAAAATTTCTTCGATTCAGAGATGCGGTCATTGTGGATTTTTCTTCTGCTTTTTTTTGAGTTCTCATAAATTTTGAATCCTCCTAAAAAATTTTTTCATAGAACAATGTTGTTCTATCTGACTTTATCACAATTCTGAATGATGTCGACTAGGATCATGAATGGGGGTCAGTTTCCCTTCATTCGCGCACTAAGTTTCGGTTCCAACTTGGGATTTCAACTACGAGATTTTCAGTTCCGTTAGGCACACATTGACAAGCCAATCGAGATTGGGGGGTAAGACCCGGAGCTTTTTCAAGCTGATCTTCCTCCTGGTCAGTCGTTGGATGACAGGATTCAAATCCTTTTCTGATAATAATATGGCAGGTTGCACAGGCGCAGACTCCACCACAGGCATGATCCATCTCCATCTCAGATTTGAGAGCCAAATCGAGAAGACTTCCAGGGAGTCCTGTAGATGAACCCTGAGCCTGTTCAGGATGAACTTCAACCGTTTTTTCTTCGGGTAAAAAAGTAATGGTATATTTTTTTAATGCCCGATGAATTTTAGGAGTTTTTAGATATGGATTTGAGCCTGACATAGATTGATTTTTAGCAGTTTTCTAGATTTTTTAAAATACTAAAATAGGACTCATAAGGATGTCAAGATTGAGATGCATAAGAACTAGGAATGCGCGATTTTCTGTGACTCTTAGCTTGGATTAGTATAGAGAAAGCGAATATGAATCAGATTCTTATTCAAGCAAAAGAAGCTTATCAGAAACCATTTTTTGATTTAATCTATGAAGCTCATGGAATTCATCGACGTTATCATGATCCTGCAGATATCCAAAAATGTACGTTGCTTTCTATCAAGACAGGAGGTTGTCCTGAGGATTGCTCGTACTGCCCTCAATCTGCCCATTACGATACAGGGCTTACCAAGGAAAATTTAGTTTCTTTAGATCAGGTTCGTGAATCTGTCAAAAATGCTAAGCTTCATGGGGCTCAGCGGTTTTGTATGGGGGCAGCTTGGAGAAGTGTGAAAGACGGTCCTGATTTTGACCGTGTTTTAGAAATGGTTAAGCTTGTCAAAGAAGAGGGACTAGAGGCTTGTGTCACTTTAGGAATGCTTAACAGCAGCCAAGCTAAGCGTCTTAAAGAAGCAGGTTTAGATGCTTACAATCATAATTTGGATACAAGCCGAGAATATTATGAAAAAATTATTCATACACGAACTTATGATGATCGTTTAAATACCTTGAAGTCAGTTCGGGAGGCCGGGATTACTGTATGTAGTGGTGGTATTATCGGGATGGGAGAAACGGCTGAGGATCGGTGTGCGCTTTTAGCAGAACTAGCAAGTTTAGATCCTCAACCTGAGTCAGTTCCTATTAATCTTTTAGTTCCTGTAGAAGGAACTCCTTTGCAAGAGTCACTGCCTGTGGATTCTATGGATCTTGTGAGAACGATTGCAGTTGCACGGATTTTGATGCCTAGATCAAGAGTTAGGCTGTCAGCAGGTCGAATTTCTTTGAATCAAGATGCTCAGCTTTTAGCTTTCTTTGCAGGGGCTAATTCGATCTGGTTAGGAGAGAAGCTTTTGACTCGGTCCAATCCAGCTCCCAATGAGGATATGAAATTGCTCTCCAGTCTTTCATCTCAGGCTGATCAACCCTTGCTTCAGTAAAAAACAATGCAGTTCCCAGAAGCTTTAGAGCGAAGATTAGATTTTCTTGCCGGCAGGGGTTGTCTTCGTTCTTTTTCTTTTAGGCAGGGCGTTGATTTTTCATCCAATGATTATTTAGGTTTTAGTGAAGATCTCAAGCTACGGTCATTATTCTTTGAAAGATTGAAAGAAGTTCCAATGGGTTCGTCTGCTTCTCGTCTTTTAAGAGGGCAGTTGAAGCTTTACGATGAAGTTGAGATGAAATTAGCTCAGTTTTGCAATCGTGAGTCAGCCTTACTTTTTCCGTCTGGGTATCAAGCTAATATAGGTCTTCTTTCAGCGATTCTTGGTCCTGAAGATCTTGTTTTTTCTGATCAACTGAATCATGCATCGATCATTGATGGAATTCGGCTGAGTCGAGCTAAGAAAATTGTCTATCCTCATACGGATACCAAAGCTTTGAGAGATCTATTACAGAAAGCAGGAAAAACTTCGGCACTTAAAGTCATTGTTTCTGAAAGTGTTTTTAGTATGGATGGAGACTGTGCTCCTTTAAGGCAATTGGCTGATCTTGCTCAGGAGTTTTCGGCTTTGCTGATTGTTGATGAGGCTCATGCAACAGGGATTTGGGGGAAATTTGATCAAAACCTAGGGGGAGGGTGGGTTCAGTCATTCAGTTTAGAAGAGAGAGTTTTTGCAACCATTCATCCAGCAGGGAAAGCTTTTGGGGTGGCAGGAGCATGGGTTTGTGGGGATGCGCGACTGAAGGAGTATTTGATTAATTGCTCTCGCCCCCAGATTTTTTCAACTGCACTTTTTCCTGCTTTAGCAATATCACTTCATGCTGTGCTGGATTACTGGGAAGAGGTTGGAGTGGCGCGAGCTTCAAAAGTTCTTCTTCGATCAAAATCCATACGAGAACAAATAGAGTCATGGAGTTCTTTAAAAGGTTCATTGGGAGAAAGTCTTATTATTCCTATTGTTATAGGTGAAAATTCAGCTGCTCTTCAGGTTGCTTCCTTTCTTCAAAGCGAAGGTTTAGATGTTCGAGCGATTCGACCTCCTACAGTTCCTGCGGGGGGTGCTCGATTGCGTTTGACTGTGAACTGGAGTCAAACTTTTGAAGATACCCAGCGGTTGATTCAGGCTCTTAAATTTTGTTTAAATCATTCTTGTTTTAATCACGAGAAAAACCCATGAAATCGATATTCATTTCTGGCACTGATACGAATGTAGGTAAAACAAGCGTGAGTAGTTTGCTTTTGACGGCACTTTGTCAAGCTGGTTTTAATGCGGGTTACTTTAAACCTGTACAGACAGGGGGGGATCTAGATACTTTAACTGTTTCCCAATTGACGAGGATTCCTCTTGTTGATTTCCCTCAGCCTGTGTATCAATTCTCCGAACCTTTATCTCCTCATCGAGCAGCAGTCATTCATCATCAAGCAATTGAGGTGGATGAAATCTTAAAAATTTGGGAGCAGAAGAGGAATGATCGATTCTGGATTGTAGAAGGTGCCGGTGGTCTTTTGGTTCCTTTGAATCAAAAACAAACCATCAGCGATTTAGTGGTAGCGATGAATTTAAGCTTGATTTTAGTCATTTCTACTCGATTAGGAACTTTAAATCATACTCTTTTGACTTTGGAGGCAGCAAAATCAAGGGGATTGCTTGTTGTAGGACTGGTTTTGGTCGGAAGTGGGGACCTAGAGTTGGAGTCTGTATTATCTGAACTGACTGATGTTCCTGTTTTAACTCGGATTCCATGGTTTGATCGGATTTCAGATCAATGGGTTCAAGAGCAGGCATCTTCTTATTTTTCAGCTCTTATTCTAAAACAACTTTTTGGTAAATCAGTATGAAAAATTTTAGTCTTTCTCAAAGGGATCGGCAGGTGATTTGGCATCCTTACTCCCAACATGGATTGAACCGACAGATTTTGCCTGTGGTAAAGTCTCATGGGGCTTACCTTGAATTGGAAGATGGACAAAAAATTCTAGATGCAATTTCTTCATGGTGGGTGAATCTTCATGGCCACGCTCATCCAGCCTTAGTTCATGCAGCTCAAAAGCAGGCATCTCAACTCGAGCAGGTTATTTTTGCAGGTTTTACACATGAGCCTGCAATTGAATTGGCAGAAGCATTGATTCAATATTCTCCTTTAAATAAAGCTAGGATGTCGAAGGTTTTTTACTCAGACAACGGTTCGACAGCAGTAGAAGTTGCTTTAAAAATGGCTTATCAGTTCCATTGGAATCAGGGGATAAGAACTCGGAAAAAATTTTTAGCCTTATCTCAATCCTATCATGGGGATACTCTAGGAGCCATGGCAGTAGGTGAGCCAGATGGATTCCATCAGTTGTTTCGATCTCTTTTGCCTCATGTTGATTTCATAGAGTTGGGGCAGCTTAATCATCTTCAGGAGCGACTCAAGGTGAATGGAAATCAGTATGCAGCTTTTATTTTTGAGCCCCTAGTCCAAGGAGCTGCTGGGATGAGGTCAGTGAATATCGACTTTCTTGAAAAAGCAGTTGAGCTTTGTCAGGAAAAAGGTGTGCTTGCGATCTGTGATGAAGTTTTTACAGGGTTTTATCGAACGGGAAAATGTTTTGCTTTTGAGCATACCCAGATTGTTCCAGATCTGATTTGTTTGTCTAAGGGAATTACAGGTGGATTTCTTCCACTGGCTGTGACTCTGACTTCTGAGAAAGTCTATGAAGCATTTTTATCTCAAGAAATAAAAACAGCTTTTTTGCATGGACACTCTTATACAGCCAATCCTATTGCTTGTGCTGTAGCTTTAGAATCTTGGAAACTTCTTTGGTCTCAGGAGTGTCAGTCTCGGATTCAGGAGATTTGCAGAATAACTCAAGATCGAATTTCTAAGATGTTTGCCCATAGAAAAATTAAGGACGCTCGGTGTTTTGGTACCATTGGAGCTATTGAGATGAAGTTAGATTTAAACTATTTCTCATCTCAGGCTGGTCAGACTGTCAATTTATTAGATGCAGCCTTGAAAAAAAATGTATTGCTTCGACCCCTAGGAAATGTCGTCTATGCTGTTCCTCCTTACTGTATAAAAAATTCAGAGCTGCATCGAATTTACGATGTGATGGAAGAATTAGCGGATGATCTTTAATTTATTCAAGAATTTCATATTGAATTCATTTGTTGATTTTTACTATTTATATAATATATAATTAATTGATAGTGTGTAATTTTATTTTTAGAAAGGGAGATGGATGTCTAAATTTCGTTTTAGGCAAATGGCTTGGAGTTTGTTTTCAGGCTTAGGAATCTTCCATTCTGTTGTTTCTTATGCTGTTTTAGGTGAAATTTTTCAACCCAGTGCCAAAAGTCAAAGTTCTATTTTTTCAGCAAAGGATAGAAATCAAGATATTTCTAATCCGGCAAATGGGTCCTATTCTATTCATAAATCGACAATAGAGTTTACTGAGCTTCGCGAGTATGTATCGAGCGACGGAATTGTGTTTGGAGTTGCTTGGAATGGTTATCGTCATCCTAATTTAGATGAAATTTTAGGTTCTTATTTAGAAGAATATCAAGGAAATCTTAAAATTACTCAAAAAGAAAGAGGCAGAAGGAATCATTCAGTCCAAGGAAACCGAATCGTGGTTCAAAAATGGGGTCATATGAGAAATCTTCAAGGAAGAGCTTATGATCCTAGTTTACTGCCTTCTGGGGTGAGTGCCGATGAAATTCAATAGACCCATCCTATTTGGAGTTATTTTATTTCTAACTTCAATTTTTTATGGTTGTGGATCTCAGCAACCCAGTAGCTCAGGAAATGTTTCGTATCCTACAAAAGGGGTAACCAATGGTTTTACTCTTCCGCCCTTAAACGGTCCTAATATTCTTGCCTTGACAGTGAATGGTTCTACCTGTGCAGCAGATTCTTATATAAATAAACCTTGTGTCAGTATTCAGATTTGTGCTCCTGGAAGTACTTCAAATTGTCAAACAGTGAATGATATTTTAGTGGATACAGGAAGTTTTGGATTACGAGTTTTTAAGTCAGTTTTAAATTCATCGCTGCTCAATGGATTAACTCAGGTTTTAACTGTTGATAATAAAACAGCTGCAGAATGTGTTGAATTTGGTGATGGATCAAAAGACTGGGGTCCGGTTCAAAAGGCTGATATTGTTTTAGGTTCTGAACCTGCTGTGACGGTTCCAATTCAAGTGATTGATTCTACTTTTTCAGGCAGTGGGGGATCAGCCGTTTGCAGTGGAGCAGAAACGGATCCTACAAGTGCAGGTTTGAATGGGATTTTGGGGGTTGGCTTATTGAAGCATGATTGTGGATCTGATTGTTCGAGTCAAGCTCCGAATGGACTGTACTATGGTTGTACGGCAGGAGTATGCTCTGGGAGTAGAGTTAGTCTTGTGAATCAAGTACAAAACCCAGTTTCACTTTTACCCGTAGATAATAATGGAGTGATTTTAGAGCTTCCAGTCATTCCTTTTGGTGGTGTAGCTTCTCTGGAAGGGTATTTAGTTTTAGGAATTGGAACTCAGTCCAATAATATCCCTCAGCAAGTGGATGTTTATCAGACAAATTCAAGGGGAAATTTTACGACTGAATATAATGGTGTGACTTATAGTAGTAGCTTTTTAGATAGTGGTTCAAATGGGTACTTTTTCCCGGGCTCTCTTTCTACTTGTAGTTCAAGCAGTGGACTTTTAGGTTGGTTTTGTCTGCCCTCAGTTTCAGAGCAGTCCGCCTTGAATTTAGGTTTTGGGAATTCAGCTCGATCACAGACAGTTTTTTATATTGGCGATGCACTTTATCTTGCTCAGAGTGGAAACCGGGTTTTTCTTGAGCTGGGAGCATCGTCCGGAGGAAGTAGCTTTGATTGGGGTCTTCCTTTTTATGTGGGTAGAAACGTTTATGTAGGTTTTGAACAATCCACATCAGGGTTAGGGACAGGACCTTATTGGGCTTATTAGTGGGTAGGCTTGCTCACAGATGGACTGCCCTTCCCCCCAAATCCCATACACCAGTCATCTGTGAGCGATTGCCTACTTATAATAAACCTATGCAAATTAGGGGCCAAGATAAAAACTTTCTAGAAAGGCGGTAGGATTGCGAATTAAAGCATTTTTCGTGCAAAATGAAATTTTATTTAATTTCGAGAGAAAACTCAAAAGGTCATTTTGACTCCACTATTTTTCATGCTTGAATGGCGTTTGCGACTGGGTTTGCATAAATCTTCAGAAAATAAATTTGAATAGCGTCAAATTCAGATTGTTTGATCCTAAGATCAGTCATTTTTTTCTTCATTCGAGTTAAAAACTCGTCTTTTTCAGTGGCTGAATAGAAGGACTTCATCCGATCTTTTCCTTCTAAAAGATCAAAGGCAATATAGTTCGAAGGCCAGTTTTTGTAGTTGAGATGGATTTTACGGCTGATTGTTTTTGCAATGAATTCTAATTGGTTTTTCTTTGAGTCGAGCTTACGGGCTTGCTCCAGTGTTTCAGTGATTTCTTCACCGATTGAGACATGAATTCTCCCCTTAAATCCTAGAATTCCAGTTGTCATGCTGATTAGATCTTCATCTTTTTCTTTCTGATAGGTCTTATTTTGTTTCGTGAAAAACAGCTCATGAGCTTTGAGCAGATCGCAGGGATCAAATTCATAGGAAATGGCTACTGGAACAATGTGGAGACTGAAAAGGCGATCGATGAGATTTCCTTGACCAGCAAGGGCTAACATTTTAAGAATCCCAGGGTGTGTTTCATCGTTTCCGTCTTTCGCTCGGCCTTCTCTTTGAGCTAGCCAGACTGAATCGATTTTTTCCTCGATCTGCTGATGGAGAATTTCAGACAACCCGATCGAGCATTTGAGGAGTTCTCTGACTGGGAGATTTCGTTTAACGATGAGTCCCTTATTCATCTTAACTAGGTCTTTTACGAGGGAATTGACCAAAAGATTGTCGCCTAAACAGATTTTCGGAGTTCGGTGGCCTTCAAGGTGAAGGCAATTGGTCAATAACGAGGGATCACAAATGATATCTCTGTGATTAGAAAGAAGGAGGTATCTTTGATCTTTGGACAGGGACTCAAATCCAGAGGTAGATAGCCCCCTGCAAGTCAGTTTAAGAAGAGAATGAATCACTCTAGAGATGATTGCTGACTGAAAATTTTCGACAGTTTCTACTTTTTGCCCTAATTTTAAAAACTCTTGTACAGGAAGATCAGGTAAGAGCTTTTTCACCATTTCAGGAAGGAGAGGATGGGTGAGTAGGCGCTGCATTGCCTTACCGAACTCAATGTTATCATAGGGGAGACACTCTTTCATTTCAGATGGGTTGATAGAAATCACAAACTGAAGCTACTTTAAAATTGACGAATTGACCAGTCTCGAATATGAGTTCTGTACAGTTTAAAAAGGTAAAATTCATGAAAAAATTGACAGTAATTTTCAATTTGAGTCTTGTTGGAATTTTATTTTCTCTTATGATGATATTTTATACAGGATTTAGAGAATCGAAAAAAAAAGCTGATCCTGTCGTTCGTACACTTCCTAATCCTGCTCTCTTTGATCGTTAGATTGAGAACCCAACTCATTGGATTCAGGCTCATCAAACTCCTTAGGGGGAGTGTGGTTACAAACAAGCTGATTTAAGGCTATTTCTGTTTGAGCGGCGTTGAGTCGGTGACTTGGATTTAAATCAATTAAAGCTACAATGATAGGGATAAATTCGGGAGCATGGTTGAGTTTTTGGCTAAACACGGTTTTCCGTTGATCTTCATATTGTTTGGAGTATTTTTTGTAATTTTGTCGGCCGCGTCCTTCAGGCCAATTACTTTCACTGGGACTCCCACAGATTTGGAATATTTTTAATAAATGATCTATTTCGGTTTCCTTGATTCCAGAATAAAATAGAACTGTACCTGTCAGACATTCGTAAGTGATGCAACCCAGACTAAAAATATCGACTTTGGAGCCAAAAGCCCCCCTGAGAATGAGTTCAGGAGCTCGGTACCACTGGGTACATATTTCTTCATCTGAATGAATATGATTACATTCGGCAAAATAGTGTGATCGTTCAAAATCAGCAATTTTGATTTGCAGATGAGCATCTAGGAGAATATTAGCAGGCTTAAGGTCAGAGTGAACAATTTTCATGCCATGAAGTGCAACTAACCCGTTCGTGATCTGGGATAAAATAGATTGTACTGTATCTTTTTCCAAGGGCTTATTTTTTTGCCGGAGGAATTGAGAAAGATTGGCTTGCATCAATGGCATAAACACACCCGGAGAGACTTGTCCATCGGGTGGTTTCCATGCAATGACGCTCATCAAATGGGGTTGACCTGAGCATTGTAGGAGGACGTTTAATTCTCTCAAAAAGCGCATGGCAGCGGCGTCATACTCGTTTGACCACAGATCACTCGTTCGTGGCACCTTGAATTCTTTATAAGCAAAGGCTTTTGTTTGATCAGAGCTTTCTAATTGGATGACTCTTCCAGATGCTCCGAAACCTAGAACTTTTGATTCCTGTAAATCGTCTTGAATTTTTTCAAAAGACTCTTTGAATAGATTTTTTTGTTCTAACTCATGTTGTGGTAAATCGGCTAAAAAATCCTGAATAATGGCTTGTACGATTGCTTCTATTGGTCCAGCCCAAGTTGTATGTGGCAGAGTTATTTGACTCAGAAACAGAGCCCATAGAAAAAAAAGGTGAGTTCGCATTTGATTCTCCATTATTCGTTAGTGAACTTGGGTGGATTCTTTTACCTGATGTTTTTAAAAATGAGAAGTCTAATGAGAAGTCCTGAGATGGGAATGAGTTGAATGATAAGTGTGTCTAAACTTTAGACAGTTGTTAGCTTTACTTTCTGGGGTCAATTTTTATAAATCGCTAAGGGCTTGGAATCTTTGGGAGGCCTACTTATTGCTCTATCTCAGTCTATAGGCTCAGCCTATAGACTGCTTGAAAAATTGTTTTTCAAGTCAAGAAACAAGAAAGAGTGAACGGGAAACCCCTATGTCCGATCATTTAATAAAACCATGGACTACCTCAATTGCTGGAGTGGTGTTTTTGTGTCTTCCAGCATACGTGTATGCAAGTCAGATAGACAAAATTGAAGAAGACTCCAAAGCGCTTGAAGCTAAAACTCGTTTGGAGGGGGATAAAGCATTGGTACGTTGGGCGCATGCTAAAGAGCTCCTTGGAAGTCGCTATTCAAAAAGTGTAGTCAAAGAAGGGGAAACTGTTTCTAACTTAGATGAATTTTTAATCCAGTGGACGAAGCGTTCTTTAAGGGGGCAATGGAAAACTTTTGCTCCTGCTGTTGCCAATACGATTATTGAAGAAAGCGAAAAGTATAAATTTGATCCAATTTTTGTTTTAGCGATTATTCAAAGCGAGAGTAGTTTTAATCCAGTTGTTGTTGGAACCTCCGGAGAAGTAGGTTTAATGCAAGTAACTCCAAAAACAGCCCATTGGATTTCAAATAAGTATGATCTCCCTTGGAAAGGGGTAAAAAGTCTAAAAGATCCTTGCACGAATATTAAAATTGGATCAGCTTATTTAGCTCATTTAAGAGAAGAGTTTGATGGGCATAGTCAGCTTTATTTAGCTGCTTACAATATGGGAAGCGGTAATGTTCAAAAGGCTTTGGGAAGACAAATTTGGCCAAAAGATTATCCTAATCGTGTGATGCGAAGATACTTCAAGTATTATGTTGACCTCAAAGAATGGTCTAGAAAAGCGATAGAAGAATCTTCTAATCCTTCACTCTTACCTTTATTAGAGATGCTAAGAGGCCCAAGCTCTGTCTCTCGACCTTTTTGGTCTTACTGAAGGTAGATTTCAGTTCGATGAGATTCAGGAGTCAGTAGGTTTTTTTTCTTAGACTGGTAGTAGGTCTCAAAAGTATCTTCTAAAATCGATTGACGAATTTCTCTCATGAATTGTCGATAAAAAAATAAATTATGAAATCCGACTAAATGCCATCCTAAAACTTCTTCTGATTTAATGAGGTGATGCAAATAGGCTTTGGAGTAGAGTGTACAAGTTGAGCACGAGCAATAGAGATCCAAACGATCTTCTGAAAATTTATAGGCGGTTCTTCGAAGTTGAACTTTTCCTTGGTGAGTGTAGGCGACTCCCCTTTGGGCATGGGCAGTTGGGATGATGCAATCAAATAGATCCACTCCACGATGAACAGCTTCGAGGATATCAAGCGGTGTTCCTACGCCCATCAAGTATCTTGGTAAATGAGAAGGAAGAAGTTCAACAGTCATTTCAGTAAAATCTTCTCTCATGGCTTTACTTTCTCCAACAGCGAGTCCCCCAATAGCAAAGCCGTCAAATTCAAATTGAGTCAAAAAAGAAGCACTCTGCTTTCTCAGTTCAGAAATACAAGCCCCTTGGACAATGGCAAAAAGTGATTGACGAGATTCTCCTCGAGCTTTTAAACTTCGAAGGGCCCATCGATGGGTTCTTTCCATCGCTTCTAAGGCTTGATTGAGGTCTGAGGTCGATGATACGCACTGGTCAAGTACCATCATAATATCACTTCCGATGGATTTTTGCATTTCAATGCTAAGTTCAGGGGTTAATAAAATAAGTTTTCCATCTACATAACTTTTAAAAAGTGCACCTTCTTCTTTCATTTTTCTAGAATGAGGGAGCGAATAAATCTGAAACCCTCCAGAATCAGTTAGAACCGAGTGACTCCAGTTCATCAAACGATGAATCCCACCTAATCTTTGAAAGACTTCAGCTCCAGGCCTTAATAAGAGATGATACGTATTGGCGAGTAAGATCTGTGAATCACACTCTTTCAATGTTTGAGAAGTTTGAGCTTTGACTGTAGCTTGAGTTCCTACTGGCATAAAAAGAGGAGTAAGGACGGTTCCATGTAAAGTCTGGAATTTTCCTGCTCGGGCACGTGAATAAGAAGCTATTCCTTCGAGTTGAAATTTTAAGCGGCTCATGCTACCCAACCCCCACGAGTGAAAACGAGAATCATCCAAATCTGAGTGACTAAACTGAGGATCAATCCAGCCGTTCTTAAGCCCCGGTGAGTCATCCATTTCTTCAAAAAAAATGTTTCTGATAGCGGACCCAAGTTTGAAACAGCTAATACAAGAAGAATGAAAACTGGAAGGTTGTACCTGACCATTCCTTCAAGCTGGTGAGCGATTTTTCCGGCCAATGGAATGAAAAATAAAAAAAATGCAGAGATATAAATACCTAAACGAAATTTAATTCCTCTTTTTTCGATGAGTTCAACTCGATAGCAAAAAAAGAATAATATTAAAATGAAAAGACTTGAGATTTTGCAAACTGAAATAGTTGTATCCTCAAAAAAAAGTCGCGGCAGGTAAGAAAGAGGGTTCAAAAGGGAAAGATAATGGGGTTCATTTCCCCACCCTATTTTTCCGAGCTTAAAATAGAGATCCCATTGTTTAAACTTGAGTTGACAGTGTATCAGAAATAAAGCGCCTCCGAGTGCAGTAAAAAAAGAGAGAAATAGAGCACCGAGTTGAATTTTTTTATAAATTTTGGGTTTTAGTTTTAGAGAAAAAGAAAAACTTCGAATGATTGGGTAAATAAAAAGGGGCATACCAACAAGTCGAGTCATAGAAAGGCAAAAACCGCTGAAGGAGGCTAAAAGCCAATTCAGATTGACTTTTCCTTTTGGGTGCGAATCCATCCATCTTTCTGTTCCGTAGATAAGTCCCATAAGTGAAGCTAGAAATAAAGACTCTGAATATCCAACAACCATGAAAAAAGAGCCTGGATAGAGTGCAACTCTGAGTCCAGTTTTTAGAACGAGCTGTCGAGATTTTTTCCAATAGCGTAAGAGTAAGAAAAACTGAGTCCAAAATAAAAGACAAAAACACTGGGCTGTGATGAGAAGGGCCAAAGGAGTAGAGACTCCAAATACGACTTGTGTGATGCGAGAAGCTAAGGGAAATCCTGGGAAAAAAGTGACGTTGGCACGACCGGAGTGGATATCCTGAGCAGTGAGAACCCCAGGCGGGAGGTGATATCCTTGTTCAGCGATCTGAGCATAATGCGCACTGTCCCATTGATTGAGTTTTAAGTAGAGAGATTGAAAAGAGTCGCTTTTAGGTGCAAGGACGAGGCAGATAAAAATTTGTGAAAAGCAAAAGAGAAGGCCCCAACTCAGTGCCCAAGGAGTTTCTTTTTTAAAAAATGAAGTCATGAGTCTTCTTTATTCTAATTTCTTGGGATGAGCCAGTTTCCTTTTTTTCTTTGGAGGAGAGAGAATATCTGAAATCGCTTGGCTAATTTTTTCTGATTTTTTTTCAATATTATGCGGGATATTGAGGCCAATCTGAATGGGGTTAAGATCTGGATCGTGAGCGACCCAGTGTTTCACCAGAGGTCTGCTTAATCCTTGATCCGATTGATAAAAAGGAGGTGGAAATGCTTTTGCGTATCGAGGGTGCCAGGGGGTAGGGATGAGATCTATTTTGGACATGATCTTAAAAGGATTGATACCCAATGAAACAATATAATTGCGATAACCAGAAGCAATATCAAGACCCCATCCCAGATTAAAGATCCAAGGTTTGATCTCCATGCCCACGGTTTGATGAAAACGGTCTGAGGTTTTTTCGGCTCTGGATGTTTCATAGTAAGTGCCACCAAAGAGAGTGCCTTTGAGCTCTTTAAAGTCTAAGAAATCATAGGCTGCCCCAAGACGAGGCTGGAAAGTGATGTTTTCCCCTATGGAAGTAGCCTCATCACGGAGTAGGGTAGTTCGTGGAGTGCTCCCTAAGATAAATCCAGTGAAATCAGTCCTAAAAAATCGGTTGGGTATCCATCCAACGCCTATGCCAAGTCTTCCCGGAGTTTCAAGAGGTTGAAGAAAGTTTGGAAGTTCAGGAGTGTTTTGAGAAAAACCTCCTCCTGGATAAGACATAGGTAATCGATAACTCAGTCCAAAAAGGATCCGATGGGGCAGTTGGTAAGACACTCCTATTGTTGAACCTAATGAGTAAGATTGAGCGTTGACTTCTTGACTGTTTGTCACGGACAGAATTTCCTGAACCGATTGCCCTAGGATCAAACTGAGTCCAACAGACAATCGATTTTTAAAAAATAAGTGAGCTACAGAGAAATGAAATTCTCGGGTGGAGACACTCAGTGTTTTAGGCATGTCTGGAGAGTTCATCAAAGAATAGGTTTGGCCTTCTCTGTAAGGGGAGATATATCCAAAGCTAAATCCCCATGGATATTGATTAAAAGCTACGCCTAATTCATAAGTGGATAGACTGTTGTCAAAATTTTGAATATTGCGATCATAGATGATATTTGTAGCAAAATTTGAATCCGCACCATTCAAACCCATGGCTAGTCCTGCAGGATTATCTAGGGAGGCAATAAATGTATCTCCTAGTCCTACAGTAGCACCTGACATGCCTACGGTTCTAATGTCTCCTCGAACGGTAGTTCCAATCGCACTGAAAGGGGATAAGCGAGTATTATAAGGAATCTGATCAATTGCAATTGATTTTTTTGATCCAAATAAAATCAGGAATCCTGAAAAGTTCAAAACCCAAAAAAAATGAGTGCCTTTGATTTTCATGGATTTCTCTGTTTGGGTCTATAATGAGAGTCCATTTATAAAATTATAATGGTTTAATGACTTTTTTCTATAAAGATTTAGACTGAGTATGTTTTCTGATTCTTTTAATTCTTTCAAGAATGGGTGGATGGCTATAGTCCAGAGTTACTTTGAGAGGGTGAGGAGTGAGATGGGATAGGTGATCTAGACTAAGCTTTTTTAATGCAGAAATTAAAAGTTCTGGATTTTTGTAAGTTTGTACCGAGAATGCATCTGCTTCAAATTCATGGATTCTAGAAATCATTTGACCTCCTACAGAGAAAATCCTTAGAATAGGTTCAAAAAAAATGCTGATAAAAATAATGCTAGCATAGGTTGAAATTTGGGACATCTGAAATGCCGAAAATAACGCTGGATGGTTTAAAAATAAACCTAAAAAATAAAATAAGATTCCTGTTGTTATCCAGGAGAGCGCCATAGTTTTTAGGATATGTTTTTTTTCAAAATGTCCAATTTCATGAGCAAGAATTGAAACAAGTTCAGCTTCAGAATTTTTTAGGATTAAAGTATCGAAAAGAACGAGTCGACGAAATTTTCCAAAACCTGTAAAGAAAGCATTCGATTTAGTAGAACGTTTTGAGCCATCCATGGTATAAATTCCACTGAGCTTAAAGTTTCTGGTTTTAACATATAATTCGATTGATTGTTTTAATGAGCCTTCCTGGAGAGGTTCAAATCGATTAAATAAAGGCATCAGAAGGGCAGGCCCTAAGTAAATTAAAAGAATTTGAAAAACAGATAAAGCAAGCCAACAGTAAAGCCAGGCATGAGAACCTGTGTGATTAAAAAAATAAAGAATTCCAAAAAGAATGGGTCCACCGATACAAATCCCTATTAAGATTTCTTTGATTCGGTCTTGAAAAAACAGTGAGGGTGTTATTTTATTAAAACCGTATTTCTCTTCGATGGTAAAAGTTTCATACCAGGAAAAGGGGAGTTGAATGATTAAACTCAGCAAAGTCAAAGACCCAATGAAAATGACTCCGGTCAAAATTGAGTTCAACTGAAATTTTCTTATGAAAAGGTCCAGAGAGTTCAATCCACCTCCTAGGATAAAGCTGAGTGTGAGAGTGAGGAGGATCAACCTTTGAGTGATTTCGAATTTTGTTCGCTCTTTTTGATATTCAAGAGAAAGTTGATATTTTTCTGAGTCGATCGAATCTTTAAATTCATCAGGCAAGGGATCAGACAGACGAGTGAAATTCAGGTAGTCTGCTGCTGTCTCTAATAAAAAAACTCCAATCATGAGTGTCAAAATAAGAAAAAGTAAAAAATTCATATTGCTTCAAGCTTAAACATTTCCGCGGATCAATTCTAGGGCTTTCTGAGCAAAAACAAGCTTGATTTGAGTCCGGCCCAGAGCAACAAGATCGGAAGAGATTTGGATTTTTTCTACCCGTGTAGGTTTTCCTGTGATTGCAAGACCCAGAAAACATAGCCCTACCGGTTTTTCAAGAGAGCCTCCTTGAGGGCCTGCAATTCCTGTTGTGGATATGCAGAGAATCCCCTTGTGTTTGATAAGGGATTGAGAGGGGGTGACATGACTCAGTGCGTTTTCAGCTTTCATAAGACCTTTTTCAGCGAGTTGAAGAGCTATTTTAGCTGAGACCGCTCCGTGAGTGTTCAGTGTCTCAGAGGAAACTC
Organism: Oligoflexia bacterium; assembly: GCA_903935335.1. Lineage (GTDB taxonomy): Bacteria > Bdellovibrionota > UBA1018 > UBA1018 > UBA1018 > CAIZRG01. The sequence continues at coordinate 25,509 of CAIZRG010000008.1, read as the reverse complement.
CGAGTTGTTCTTTGGCTTGATTGTCATAAACGATAAAAGAACCCCAATAAACCTCAGAAGCACCTGGGGTATTGGTAATCAGGTGTGAGATCAATCCTCCGGTGCAAGACTCAACGGTGACTAGGATATGTTGAATCGTTTTTAGCTTTCGAATAACGGTTTCTTCTAAATTAATCAAAACGACCTCCTTTAAATCAGCTCAGAGCTTCGAGTGGCTTGAGTATGTCTTTAGACTTGTGGGGTGCCATAAAAATTATACAGCTGCAATCAATATGAGGTAGAGTATGAAAATTGGTTCGGATTGATCTTAAATGGATCTAAATACGCTCAGGAGAAAGTGATGTCAGAACTGAATCTTCAGGAGCAGTATGCTCCAAAAAGTCGTTGTTTTGGATGTGGCCCTGAAAATGAAAAGGGCTTAAAAATCAAAAGTCGAGTAAAAGGAAACGAAGTTGTGGCTATTTGGGAGCCCCAGCCTTTCCATGAAGCTTTCCCAGGGGTTCTCAATGGAGGTATTATTGGGGCTTTATTGGATTGTCATTCGAATTGGACAGCAGCTTGGTATTTAATGAAAAAGCAAGGTGTGCAAAGTCCTCCTTGCACAGTGACTGCGGACTATGCCGTTCGATTGATGAGACCAACTCCGAGTGGATCTCAAGTTTATTTGTCAGCTCAAGTCGTTGAATCTGAGTCTGATCGAGCGGTTGTTGAAGCAACTCTGATGGCTCAAGGGAAAGTTTGTGCAACTTGCCGAGGGACCTTTGTTGCAGTTCAACCAGGGCATCCTGCTTTTCATCGTTGGTAAAGAGTGTAAGAGTGTATATGCAAGAAGCATTTTGTATTTTTGAAAGCTTAAAAAAGAAGCAAGGAGGATAGTTATGAGTCGATCTAATGAATTTATTTTAAGAGAATCTCAACGAGATTCTGCATCTGTGCAGTTAGCTGTTTCTCAATTTATAAGTAAAACCTATGGTTGGATGTTCGTGGGCTTACTTGTCACAGGATTTGTGAGTGCCTGGGTGGTTTCTTCTCCTTCAGTTCTTCAGCAGGTCTTGGAAAATCGATCTGTGTTTTATGGTGTTTTGATTGCAGAAGTCTTGCTTGTCATGGGGATGAGTGCCTTGTTCAGCCGTCTCTCGTCTTTTGCAGCTATGCTGGGTTTTTTGACTTACTCGGCGCTCAATGGAGTGACTTTTAGTCTCATTTTTCTGATTTACACGATGAGTTCTATTAGTCAGGTGTTTTTGATTGCGGCTGGAATGTTTGGTGGTTTAGCTCTTTTTGGTTCAGTGACTCGTAAGGATTTAACAGGAATGGGAGCCTTTGTTGGTATGGGCATTTGGGGTATGATTTTGGTTGGCCTAGTCAATTTATGGGTTCAAAGTGAGGCCCTCAGTTTTGGAGTTTCTGCTGCAGGAGTTCTGATTTTTTCAGGTTTAACCGCTTATGATGCACAAAGAATTCGAAGCTTAGCCTATCAATATGCCCATGGGGGAGCCAATGGGGGAGGAGATTTATTAGATGGGCGAAAGGGAGCCATTTTTGGAGCTCTTTCCTTGTACCTAAATTTTATTAATCTTTTCCTGAGTTTGCTTCGACTCTTTGGGAATCGCAGAAGTTAAGTCAATTGAAATTGTTAGGTTAGGGTTAAAAATTGTTAGGTCAAATGATGAATTATCCTCTGACTTTATCCGCTATTTTGAGGCGAATGAAGCAGGCTGTCTCCACTCGAAAAGTTTTTACTCAAACGAATCAGGGGAAAATTCATTGTTATTCTTATGGGGATTGCTATCGAAGGGTTTGTCAGTTAGCTCATGCTCTGAATCGCCTGAATCTGAAACCTGGAGATCGGGTAGGTACTTTAGCTTGGAACACCTTTCAGCATTTCGAGCTTTATTTTGCAGTTCCTTGTTGGGGAGGGGTTCTTCATACCCTGAATCTTAGACTTTCGTCTGAACAATTGATTTATATGATCGATGAAGCCCAAGATCAGGTGATTTTTGTTGATGAAACTTTACTTCCTCTCTTAGAGAAAATAGCTCCAAAGCTCAGCTCTGTGAAAAGCTATGTGTTGATGGGTGGGGATCGAAGTCAAAAAACAACCTTATCGCCTGTTTTTTATTATGAAGATCTTCTTGAGGCCGGATTTGATTGTTTCGATTGGCCTGAGCTTCATGAGGAGATGGCTGCTGGTCTTTGTTATACTTCCGGTACAACAGGCCATCCCAAGGGAGTGCTCTACAGTCATCGTTCGCAGTACTTGCATGCTATGGCTGTTTGTTTAGTGGACACTTTAGGACTCAGTGCTCGAGATACGGTTATGCCCGTGGTTCCTATGTTTCATGCGAATGCCTGGGGTTTGCCTTATGCTGCTGTTTTAGTGGGGGCGCAATTAGCTTTTCCTGGGCCTTTTCTGAAAGCAATAGACTTGGCAAGTTTTCTGCAAGAGGTTTCAGTCACTGTTGCTGCAGGCGTTCCAACTCTGTGGTTGGGTCTATTTCAAGAGTTGAAAACAGGTCAATATAAGACTGATCATCTTCAAAGGCTGGTGGTAGGAGGGGCAGCCATGCCTCGATCTTTAATTGAGTCTTTTGAGAAGGAGTTGGGAATTTCAATTATTCATGCTTGGGGAATGACAGAACTTTCCCCTCTTGGAACAACAACTGCCGGTTTGAGGTTTGATTCTTCTGATTCACAAATTTATGATCAAAAGGCAAAACAAGGACTCCCAGCTCCTGGACTTGAGGTTCGGATCTTGGGAGATTTACCGAGAGATTTAAATGAAGAGTTGCCCTGGGATGGAAAGACTCCTGGGAAACTTCAAGTAAGGGGCCCCTGGGTAGTTTCATCCTATTTTCAAGCCTCTCACCCTGCTCTTTTGACTCAAGATGGATGGTTTGATACCGGTGATATTTCTACGATTGACCCGCAAGGCTGTATTCATCTTGTTGATCGGAGTAAAGATCTCATTAAAAGTGGAGGAGAGTGGATTTCTAGCATGGCTCTAGAAAATGCCTTGATGGCTCATCCAGAAGTCATGGAAGCCGTTGTGGTTGCAATGCCTGATCAGAAATGGGGTGAAAGGCCACTGGCTTGGGTTGTCTTAAAAAATAAGTCAGTTAGCACTTTACCCGTTAAAACTTTAAAGGATAAGCTGCAAATCGAGCTTTCCAAGACCTTTGCCAAGTTTTGGATTCCTGAAAAGATAGATTTTGTTCAAGAAATTCCAAAAACGAGTATTGGAAAGTTTGATAAGAAAAAAATCAGAGAGCAAGTTTTAAAAGAACAGACAGGATTGAATTGATCAATCTGGTCTCAGTTCAGTATTCTCCTTATCGTCTTTTCCCTCGAGCGCCTCTCAATAGCCGCTGTTCTCAAAATCCTAGGGAAGGGGTTTTACTTAAAATTGACTTTGGGAATGGAAAAGTTGGGTATTCTGATTGCTTTCCTTGGGTTGAGTTTGGAGATTTGCCATGGAAAGAGCAAGTAGCTCAATTGCAAGCAGGGTTAATCACTTCTTTAACTGAGCGTGCCTTATTTTTTGCGCAGCTTGATGCAGAAGCTCGAGTCAAAAAAAAATCTTTATTTGAATCCATTTCAGTACCTCCTAGTCATGCTTTATTGACAAAAGTTGAACCTATCGATGAAAGATTTCTTGAGAAAATGGCTCACTCAGGGTTTCAGAAGATCAAGCTCAAATGTGGTTCAAATCTTCTTGAAGAAGCTTCTTGGATTCAAGCCATGTTGAATGATCTTAAAGCTTATTCGATCAAGCTCAGACTTGATTTCAATAGTTCTGTGGCCCCCTCTCAATTGGATTATTTTTTAGATCTTTTAGGTCCTAGTCTGAGTGTGATTGATTTCATAGAAGATCCTTTGGTTTGGGATATTCAACTTTGGGCTGCAGTTAAGAAGAAGTGGGGGGTCAGGCTGGCTTTGGACTGGATTTCTTTAACAGAAATAAGGAAGATTGAAAAACCTTCTTTTTCTGTATTAGTTTTGAAACCTGCTAGGCAGGACCCAGAGCTTTGGTTAAGGGAGGCTGAGCGTTTAGGCGTCTCAGTGGTAGTGACCAGTTCTTTAGATCATCCTTTTGGTCAAGTCTGTGCAGCTTGGACAGCGGGCAAAATTCAACAAGAAAAAAAAGTCATTTTAGAAAGTTGTGGGTTGGTTTCACATTTAGTTTATGAACCTCATCCGTTCTCAGAAACTCTAAGGGTAGAATTTGGGGCTCTTAGACCTTCTGTTGGGGAAGGATTTGGAATGACAGCACTTTTTGAAGGTTTAGATTGGAATAAAGCTGAGTTTCTCAAGATTTAATATCATTTCATTCACTTTTTAAAGAAAAAAGTGATATAAGTTCAAAACGATGCAAAAATTTTCTGATTTTAAGCTGAGTGAACCTCTTTTTCGGGCTTTAAACGATTTAGGGTTCCATAGTCCAACCCCTATTCAAGTTGAGGCGATTCCTCTTCTTTTGCAGGGCCCCACTGATTTTTTAGGGTTAGCTGCGACGGGAACGGGTAAAACTGCTGCTTTTGCAATTCCTCTTTTAGAACAGATCCAGCCAAAGAAATCTCAAGTTCAGGCCTTGATTCTTTGTCCAACCCGAGAACTGGCTCTTCAGGTATCCAAACAGATCGATCTTTTGGGTCGATATCGGGGGGTTCGAAGTCTTTCGGTCTATGGGGGGTCTAATTATCAGGACCAGCTTTATGGCTTGAAACGGGGGGTCTCCATTGTTGTGGGAACGCCGGGGCGAGTTGTCGATCATTTAAAAAGGCGAACTTTAGATCTCAGTGAGCTTCAAACCTTAGTTTTGGATGAAGCCGATGAAATGATTTCTATGGGTTTTCAGGAGGATCTTGAAACGGTTTTAAGATCTGTTCCCCAGGGGCAAAGCAAGACTTGGCTTTTTTCTGCAACGATGGGTTCTGAAGTTCTCAAGGTGGCTCATCGATACTTGAAAAATCCAAAAAAAGTTCAAGTCAATCGTCATGAAATTCTCCCTTCGGGAATGGAGCAGATTTATTATCTCACCCAGGAGTCCAATAAGCCCGAAGTGCTTTGCAAACTGATTGATGGAGCTGAGAGCTTTTATGGGATCGTATTTTGTCAGACGAAGGCACTTGTGGTTGATCTTCAGCAGTATTTGAAAAACCGAGGATATGGAGCGGATTGCCTTCATGGGGATATGGAGCAGCCTGCACGGGATCGTGCTATGAAAGCTTTTCGTGAGCGAAAGACAGCCATTTTGGTTGCAACAGATGTTGCCTGTCGCGGACTTGATGTTCAAGATATCTCTCACGTTATTAATTATTCGATTCCAAGAGAGTTGGATCATTATGTTCATCGGATTGGACGAACAGGAAGGAACGGGAAGTTTGGGATTGCTTTGAGTTTAGTGACTCCAAGTCATCGAAGCTTGATTCGCCGAATTGAAAAAATGACCCAGACGACAATCAAGGAAGGCAAGATTCCAACTCGAAAAGAAATTGCGACTAAAAAAATTGCTCAAAGCTTAGCCTTTTTCAAGGCTCAGCACTCTTATGGACGTGCTGTAGAGCTTTTAGATGATACTTGGAAGGGGTTTGTTTCTGAAATGAGTCATGAGGAAATTATAGGGCGCTTTCTTTCTTTAATGCACCCTGAGGTTTTTTCTATTTCTGATAAAAATCAATCGGTTCGTTCTCTGCCTCGACAAAAAGCGAGCTGACTCAAAAAGTGAGGTAGATCGAGCTTGGCTTGATTCTAGTAATTCACTTGAGTTTTGTGCAAACAGCTTAAGGTTTTTTGGTGTTGTTGGAGTAGTTTTTGCTCCTTTTTTCAATAGTATTTTTTTAAGCATGGATGAGTTCTTCTTTTCTTATCATTTATTAAGTCTTAACAAGTTCCGGTATCTCGGCTTATTCATGAGGTAAGCAGTCCTCGTTTTGAGGATCCGGTCATTCATACCTTCTGCTAGGCCTACTATCCAAATCAATACCTTGCACAAATATGATGGAGACCCACTCACCTGATCAAGAACGAGACACTTCTTATGGATTTTTACACAGGCCATTTTGGCTGGCCCTTCACAAGATACTTGCATTGTTCTAGGTATAATCATAAATATGCTAGCAAGACTTAATTATGTTCTTGTGGAAGATATTAACGTATGTTATTTATTAATTAAATTTTATGAGTGTATTAAATATTCTAAGTAGTACTTTTTTTCAAGGCTCTAAACAATCTATTGTAGAAATTTGGATTAGAATGGCTTTGATTCTGGAAGTTCTTCTCATAAGTTCCTTGAGTCAGGCAGAGCTAATTCGCGAAACATTTTTTCTATTACATCCGATCGAAACTACTGAGGCTAGACTACAATTTTGCAAAGCGAACGGATTTTTACAGGTAGAAAAATATGTCCCCGAGGAAGACCATTTTCTTCTGACCTGTATTAAGGATACGAAGATTTTGTGTCAGGTTGACACTCCTATTTCGGAACTCGAAAGAGAGTTAAGCGGGAAATTGTTTTTTATTCAAACACTGCCAGGCCTCAGTGAGGGTAGATTAATCAGCACTTTTCAACCCAAAGGTGTCCATATTAAGGAATCAACCTATTACGAAAACAAAGGGAAATACGTAATTGATTCAGATCGGCTGAGTACGTTGCATTTTACGCTAAACAATCTTGTTCCGTGGGGGAGTCGATACACTGAGCATCCATTTGTGGTGCTAATTCCTGTTCATCAACCACAAGATCATAGTCCAATTACAACTCTTACCTCAATGTCATTCACAGAAGTCATTACTTTAGGAGATATGAAGCTACCCAAAAACACAATTATTATGTACAGAAAGAAACAAATAGATGCAAGTTCTTCCCTCAAATTAATGCTAAAATATTATGAAGAAAGGGGATTCAAAGTTCTTCCTTACGACGACGGAGGTAGAATTAACTCCTTCCGGATCGGGGTTGATGGCGGTGTTGGGGGATGGGAACCAGATCATGAAAGTACGAGACTTAAAAAAGAGGCAGTTAAAAAGGTTGTTCTTGAACATGGCGGAGCCAACCTAGATATTAGAGGAAGTTATTTTGAAGAAGAAGTGTTGAACTCTCAAGGTCAAAACTTGAGTACACTTGAAACATTTAGAAAAATGATGCCTCATAGAAATATTGCAATTGGTCTTGATGATTTCACCCGTTCAGAGTCTCATGGAGAGCAATGGCGATCACTTTTAATTCGAAATCATACTTTATTTGCTGGAGATATTTATTCTATACGAGAAATGCAGATGGACAAATTAAACCAATGGTTCAAGTCTCTTGGCTTGCCAGCAAGTACAATTGAGCATCAATCTAAATTCTCAAAAAGTCTATTGGTCTCTTATCGAGCAATGGACCTCGTTTTTGGTCATCTTGCAAATCAGAATCTTGCTTATCAATATATTCAAGACCATCTTTCGATTAGAAATAACAATGAATTTCTAGAAAGATTTAATCAAGAAGTCGCTTCAAATTCAAAAAATATTGAAGAACTTGCAAAAGAGTTTGTAGATTATAATCACTTGAAGGAGCTTACTCCTGGTGACTTTGATTTAGCATCAAAAGAAACAATCTTGGGCCTATTGGTGTCTAATTCTATGGGCATGAGACCCGGGGAAGCCCATGCATTTTTTGAAGACTTTTATCAGAAGTCATCTGTTTTTAATCATACAACTTTTTCAATCAATGATCGGAAGTGGATTCAAGAAAATGTAAAAATAGCTTATGCTTTTTGTTTCATGAATCAGCCGTACCGATCGAAAATTACTTCTATCGAAGCCCAAATTTTGAAGAATTTTTTTCACGGAAAAGCAGAGGACCTTCTAACAGATGACTTTCTTATGAACTTTGCATCTCCAATCTATTTCGGTTCAGACTTTAGTTCGAAGCCTCGGGAAGAGCAGCTTATTAAAATTAAAGAGACTTTTCAGACAAATGAGATTGAATTAGAGCGAATCCTAAAGGAAGCACATCGGTAACTATCACCTACTTCCACTGCGGCTAAGCAGCAATCCCCTGCCAAAGAGAATAGTGCTCTAGGAGCTAATTTCAAGGATGGGTTTGCCAGAATTTCGTAACATTTCAATGAATGGACATTTTAAGTCCTGTTAGGAATATTGAGCGAATTGGATTTCGAGGAGAACTGTCAGCACCTGGCCTTTGGCTTTTAGTGAAAGATGACTTCTGTAGCAAATCAAAGATCCGAACGGGCTACTCTCTCTTACTACGAAATGCCCCCTTAGCGAAGTACGGATCTGATGAACAACACAGAACTGTACCTGAGTCTTTGGGAAAAGATCGCCTCGATTTCCTGAACGAAGCTTTTTAAGCCGTCAGTCCCTAAGCTTCAGCAATCTAGATCCCAAGGATGTCAACTTTGCGTTCCAGATTGATTTCCATGTAAGTATCCGCTGCCTTGGAAATCGCCTTAGAATCCTGTCGGAAATTATTCGGGTGCTTGCTTTGAACCGCAGTTTATAGCCAACCTTGTGGTCTCGCGGTACTTCAATTTCAACTTTCCCAGAGGACGTCCTGAGTGTCTTGCAGGAGTAGCCATTTCGGCTGTTCTTAGTTTTTGTCGACTTTTTTGTAAAGCCCGTACCCAAGGTGGGTTTCCTGTTCACCCTTCAGAACTCGCTCTACCTTCTATTTGATCATTCTCTCAATCTTAGATATCCAGCCAACCCAGGAGACCCAGTTCTCAAGAAAATGTCTTTTGGGACGTGAAGATTTGGATTTCGACCCAAAAACATTTTCTTGAGAACTCCAGGATCTGAGTTAGATCTTTCCTAAAATCTTCCACCAGACGAGACCGACAGTGGTCCATACGACTAAGTGAAGAAGAGAGGTTAGAAAGCCAATTTTCCACCATTGAGATTGGCTGACGTATCCAGCTCCAAAGTAGATGGGTCCAGGGGTTGTCCCAAAGTGAGTCAGGCAAGCGCAAAGATTGGAGAAAATGGCAAAGAGAAAAACTGTTAACCAGGCTGGAGCACCACTGGCTTTTGCTACCGTGAGGAAGGGTACAAACATGGCTGCGACATGGGCCGTCAAGCTTGCAAAGCCGTAGTGAGCGTAAAAATAGATCAATAGTAATACGGTTAATCCAATTTCCCAAGGTTGGCCTGCTACAGAGCTCGCTGCACTTTTGGCAAAGTGTTGAGTAATTCCTAAGTTCTGAAGTGTGGAGGCCAGCATCATGAGACCTCCGTACCAAATAAAAATATCCCAAGCCGGTTTTTCGGAGGTGATGTCTACCCAATCTAAGACTTTTGTAAGAAGAAGAACACAAATTCCCAAGATGGCTACAGTGGTGTAACTCATGTGATGAATAGCCGTTGTCATCCAAAGAATAGCAATCATGAGAAATACGCTGAGCATGAGGTATTCTTTGAAGGAGACCGGTCCCATTTTTTTAAGTTCCGTTTTGGCAAAAGTAGGAGCTCCTGGGGTTTTTGTGACTGTAGGTGGGTAGAACCGGTAAAGTAAGAGGGTAAACAAAACAAAAGAAACCATGCTGGGTACAATTGCTGCTATAAACCAACCACTATAAGTGATTTCAACATCAAAGAGCTGTTTGGAAAACTTAGCAATTAAGATATTCGAGGCTTGTCCTGTGAGGAAAGTGGCACAAACGATGACATCAGCATGATAAAGAAGAGTAAATAAAAAAGATCCTAATTTTTTAGCTGTTTCTCCAGGTTTTGAATCATAAGCTTCGCATAGTCCATTGGCGATAGGGAAGATGACACCCCCGCATCGAGCTCCGTTTGAGGGGATGACTGAGCCTAAAACCATGTCTGTCATAGCCAGTGAAATTCCTAAACCGAGAGTGCTTTTCCCTAAGATCCGAATGAAATGAAGGGACATTCTTTTACCGAGTTGAGTTTTAATCATTCCTCGAGAAAACAGGCAGGCTGAAAGAACTAACCAAACAATAGGATCACTGTAACCAGAAAGTGCTTTTTCAATCGGTAAAATTCCGCTGACGGTGGTGATTAAAATTCCAAGTAAAACAATTGCTTGACCTGGGATGGGCTGAAAAATCAGACCCAAAATAGTACCCAGGAAGATCCCCAGGAAAGTGCTGGCAGTTTGAGTGAGATTTTGACTTTGCCCTAGAAGTACTCCTAAGTATCCTCCGATGAGAATGATAAGCCATTTTTCAGTGATTTTAGACTGAGTCCCTCGAAAGAGGGAAGTTGTTTTTGGGTCTCTAACTGACAATTGTTTTGATGACATAGTGAGTACTCTCACGCAATTTTCCAGCTTTTAAAGCTAATGTTTTATTAGAGTAAAATCTAATTTTTTAATCAAGCCATTTTTTTGAACTCATTTCTTAACTCACTGCTAATCGCCCCTTTCTATCTAAATAATTTAAGTTTATTTTTTTTAATTCATTCTAAGTGACGTGTCAAGTTATAGCTTATTTTTTAAACTTCGTAAATATTTCTTAAATTCTTAATTTCAATTTTAAGTAATAGAAAGAGATTTATTGAAGAAGAGAGTTATTTTATGATAAACGAATCCGGGAAGGAATTTTAATTCAATAAAAAAGTTATGAAGTTTACTCATGGGTCAACGAACCTCGTTGTTTTTATTTTTTTTGTAAGCCAAGGAATTTGTAGTTTCACTTCCAAGACTTCAAAAGCGGACGATCTACAATCCAGGCTTGATGCCAAGGGCCAATTTATGCTTCGCTCTGAGTTTCGGGAGTATACAGATTTAAATGGTCGTCGGGATATTTATCTTTCTCGGTTGCGAGTAGGTCTTAATTTTCGAGTTAGCCCTGAAATTTCAGTTTTTGTGCAACCCCAGTTTGCAAAAACTTTTGGTAACTTGACTTATCGGCCAGTTTCTGAGCAGAAGAACCAGAGACAAACGACTAGTGGGATTTTTTATGATCCTGATTTATGGGTTCATCAAGCCTACCTGAGTTATTGGTTAGCCCCGAGTTTAGAGTTTAAGGGGGGGAGGCAGACATTATCTTATGGAGATGAGCTTCTCATTGGAGGGGGGTTGGGTTGGCAGCTTTATGGGCGGAGTTTTGATGCTCTTAAGTGGGTATGGAAGCATGATTTAGGATCTGTTGACCTTTTCGGAAGTCGGTTAGTGGGAACAGATGTTGGAATATCAGCTCTTCCCCAGTCCAATACTGATCTTTTTGGCTTATATAGTCAGTGGAAGTTGGGTGAATCGTTTCGTGAGGTGGATGTTTATTACTTTTATTACGTTGATGAGGTTTTCTTTCCAGGATTATCGGTGAATACCATCGGATCACGACTCAAATCCACCTTAGGTCGTTGGAACTACCGGATTGAAGCGGATTATCAAAATGGGACACTCAATGGGACTCCGCGTGAAGCCAGTCAAATTGATTTAGAAGCTGGTTTTTTAGTGATCCCTTCTTTAGAAACAAGGGTTTCGCTGGGAGCGTTCAGTGCGAGTAAGGATTATAACCAATTATTCCCAGCAGCTCATCGGTGGATTGGGACAGCAGATGTCTTTGGTCGGAGAAACATTGCTGGAGCTGTTGTAAAAGCTACCGCTCGAGTTTATCATCAGATTTCTTATCAAGCTGAATTTTTCCGTTTGATGAGAAATTCAGCGGGATTTCCTGTATACCAATTGGCAGGGACTATTCCAATTAGAAAAGGGGCTGAGACTGATTCCTTGGACTTAGGCTCAGAGTTGGATCAAGCTGTGCGTTTTGAAGTTTCTAAAAACACCATTCTTCTGGCGAATTTTAGCATTTTTTTCCCGAGTGGGTCCTATATGGAAATTCAATTTGGGGAACAAAAACCAGTATATGCTTCTTTAGAGTTGAACGTTAATTTTTGAGACTCAAAGACCTGATTTTTAGACACAAATTAGACACAAAACTGAGGAGTTCATTTTACTTGCAAAATCAACCTTCCTTGGAGGATTATAAAATGTCACTTAAAGATGAAAAAAAATCAGCTGTAAAACTGAATTTACTGAAAATTTTTTATGAATTTCGCAAAAGAACAAACTTCTATCCAGTCCAAGGAAAAATTTCCCCTTTCCTGTCCATTGTGTGTTCATTGTGGTAATCCCGTTCCAAAATTTTCTTCGTCTGAGTTTTGCTGTTTAGGGTGTAAAAGAGTTTATCAGTGGATTCAGGGTCATCAACTTGAAAAATATTACGATCTAAAAAACAAAACTCGTGCTTTTCGTAAACTCAATCGAGTGGGGAGTGCTACCGGAGCTCAGGAAAATTTTCATTATTTAGATGAGCCTCAGTTTTTAAAGCTTTATTCTTGGGAGACTTCTGAGGGCCGTTGGATGAACTTTTATTTACAGGGAGTTCATTGTGCTGCTTGTATTTGGTTAACTGAGAAGGTCGCAGACCTTGTGGATCACGTCAGTTTAGTCAGACTGAATTTAGGCAGCTCGGTAGCCACAGTTCAAATTGACGCACAAGGGTCATTTTCAGCGGTAGCCTCTGCATTGCAGAGTATGGGCTATCCACCTCATCCTGTTCAACCAGGAGAGTCGGGAGAACTCCAAAAGCGAGAAAATCGTGTTTTTCTAGCTCGAATTGGAGTCGCAGGAGCGATGGCTGGTAATATCATGCTCCTTGCTGTCTCTCTTTATGCAGGTGCAACTGGGGCTATGGCAGAGGAGTTCCGCTGGATCAGTGGGTTGCTTTTTTTGCCGGTTCTTTTATTCAGTGCAACCCCTTTTTATCAGAGCGCCTGGTCTGCTATCCGAGCAAGAGAGATCTCAATTGATATTCCTGTTGTTTTTGGGTTACTTGTTGGATCCGTTGGAAGTTGGATTCATTTGTTGTCGGGGAACGATCATGTTTATTTTGATTCGCTTTCAGCTCTTATTTTCTTACTTCTCTCGACTCGCTATGGGCTTAAGAAAGCTCAACAAATTGCATTAGATTCCTCTAAAGTTTTGCATTTTAGAATGCCATCAAGGGTCAAAAAATGGAATGCAAACTCTCAGATGGATGAACAAGTGAGTTTGGATCAAGTCCAGGTTGGAGACCGAGTCCGGGTTGCCCCGAGTGAGTGTATTCCTGTAGATGGGGTGGTGCTTCATGGGGTTTCATCGCTGGATTGTTCTTTTTTGTCGGGAGAGTCTGAAGCTCAGAAGGTGGGAGTTGGGGATCTTGTTTTTGCTGGAACTTTAAACTTGGATTCTCCTTTAGACCTAGAAGTGACTCAGTCTGGCTCTAAGACTCGTTTAGGAAGAATTCTGGGTTCCTTAGAAACTTTAGTGACTCAAAAGGCACCGATTGCTCTTTTTGCAGACCGGGTGTCTCGGTATTTTGTTGTGGCTGTGATGATTGCTTCCGTGATTGCTCTAGCTCGGGGAGCATATACGGGTTGGCAGTCAGGTTTGAATAGTGCTTTAGCTCTGGCTATTGTGACTTGTCCTTGTACTTTTGCATTGATTACTCCACTGGCCTTTACCCTGACGTTAGGGAAACTGGCTCGGGCTGGAATTTTGGTGAGGGGAGCTGAAGTTTTAGAAAAGTTGACTCAAATTCAATCTGTTTTTTTAGATAAGACCGGAACTCTCACGGCAGGGGCTCCTCAGGTTAAGCACTGGGAGGTTCCAGAAGAGCTTTGGGGGTCTGTTCTAGCGATTGAGTCTCATTCAGTTCATCCTATTGCAAAAGCACTCGTTCTTTATTTGAGTTCTCGGGTGAGTTCAGTTTTACCTGATCTGCAGGAGATCAAGGAAACTCCTTCTGTAGGAATTCAGGCTAAAGTGAGGGGCAGCCTGATTGAAATCAGACAAGCAGAAAAGTCTACAGAGGGAACTGAACTTTCTGTTTTTAAAGATCAGATTTGTGTCGGGCGAATTGTTTTAATGGACACAGTAAGGCCTGAATCCAAAGAAGCGGTTGAGTTGCTTCAATCCTTAAGTTTGAAGCTTTCGATTCTATCTGGAGATCACCGTGTGCCTGTACTTCAGGTGGCTCAGTCGGTGGGGATTCATGCTGAAAATTGTTTTTTTGAGTTCTCTCCTGAGCAAAAAAGTGAAATCATTCAAAAACAGAACCCTGTTCTGATGGTTGGAGATGGAGCAAATGATGCTCTGGCTCTGGCTCGGGCCTTTGTTGGTATTGCTGTTCATAGTGGAGTAGAGATGAGTCTTCAGGTCGCTGATGTTTATTTGAGTATTCCAGGCGTTCGTCCGGTTTATAGCTTAATAGTGATAGCTCAGGAGACGTTGAGAGTGGTTCGAAGGAATTTAGTTTTTTCTATTTTTTATAATATCATTGCAGGTGGATTTGCGTTAAGAGGAGAAGTAACTCCTTTGATGGCAGCTATTTTAATGCCGATGAGTGCTCTGACCGTTTTTTTATCATCAATAACAGGGACTTCAAGAATGAAAAATGCGTTTCAGAGGATTCAGAGTTTATGAATATTATTTACATTCTTCTTCCAATTGCACTTTTATTGGGTTTAGGTTTTGTGTCTGCGTTTGTATACTCAAGCATGACAGGACAGTACGACGATCTAGAAACTCCAGCTTACCGAGCTTTATTAGATGATGAGATTATTTGAATTGAAAAACGTTTTAAAATTCTACAGGGAGAAATTTTCATGTCTTTAGAATCTTCAGAATCTTCAAAAGATCAACCCTTGAAACCTCAGTTAGAAAATTTTTCTTATGATGATGCGATTGTTAAAAAATTTCTCATCATGACTTTGGTGTGGGGAGCAGTTGCTCTTTTAGTGGGGGTTGTGATTGCAGTTCAGCTAGCCGATTGGCGTTTTAACTTTGGGCTTCCATGGATTACTTTTGGAAGACTGCGGCCACTTCACACGAATGCTGCAATTTTTGCGTTTGCTGGAAATGCTATTTTTGCTGGAATCTATTACTCAACTCAAAGACTTCTTAAGACTCGGATGGCCTCTGATTTATTGAGTCAGATACATTTCTGGGGGTGGCAAGCTATTATTGTTGCTGCAGCTTTAACATTGCCTTTAGGTTATACTGTAGGAAAAGAATATGCTGAATTAGAGTTACCCATCAAGCTAGCCATTACTGTGGTTTGGGTAGTTTTTGCAGTGAACTACTTTAAAACCCTATTACAAAGAAGAGAGCGGCATATTTATGTGGCGATTTGGTTTTATATTGCTACAATTATCACTGTAGCACTTCTTCATGTCATTAATTCGATTAACCTCCCTGTCTCATTTTGGAAGAGTTATCCGGTTTATGCTGGGGTTCAGGATGCTTTAGTTCAGTGGTGGTATGGTCACAATGCTGTTGCTTTTTTTCTAACGACTCCTTTTTTAGGATTAATGTATTATTTCTTGCCCAAAGCAGCTGGGTTGCCTGTTTATAGCTATAGATTGTCAATTGTTCATTTTTGGTCTCTTGTTTTTATTTATATTTGGGCGGGACCCCATCATCTTCTTTATTCGACCTTACCGGAATGGGCTCAAACTTTGGGTATGATTTTTAGTGTGATGCTTTGGGCTCCGAGCTGGGGAGGGATGGTCAATGGTCTTTTAACCTTAAGGGGTGCTTGGCATCGAGTCCGGACAGAACCGATTCTTAAGTTTTTTGTAGCAGGTCTTACCTTTTACGGTATGGCCACTTTTGAGGGTCCTCTTCTTTCAGTGAAATCAGTGAGTGCAATAGCTCATTATACGGATTGGATTATTGCTCATGTTCATGGAGGAACCTTAGGTTGGAATGGGTTTCTTATTTTTGCGATGATTTACTGGTTAGTTCCAAAACTTTGGAAGACTGAGCTCTATAGTGTAAAACTTGCTCACGTTCATTTCTGGACAGCCTTTTTAGGGACGTTAATTTATACTGTTTCAATGTGGACTGCTGGGATCACTCAAGGGTTGATGTGGCGAGCAGTGGATCCATCAGGTCATCTTGTTTATCCTGATTTTATTGAAACTGTGATCAAGATCATTCCTCTTTATTTTTTGCGTGCAATCGGTGGGTTTCTTTACTTAGGGAGTTTTTTCCTGATGCTTTACAATATTGTAAAAACTATTGCAAAAGCTCCAAAGACAAAAGCTCCAGATGTCGTATCTGCCTATCGATTAACTCCGGTTGCACTTTCAAACTTGAGTCAGTTGGGCGATCGACCTCATCGCATTTTAGAGGGGTTACCTGCTGTATTTTCAGTTTTGACTTTGATTGCGGTGATTGTGGGAACTGTCATTGAGTTAATTCCTGTGTTTTTAGGTAATCAGCACGTAGCGGCTTCTTCGAGCTTAAAGCCATATACAGGACTTGAGCTTCATGGAAGAGATATTTATGTTCGGGAAGGCTGTTATGTTTGTCATTCTCAGATGATTCGACCCATTCTTTCAGAGACTATGAGGTATGGGGAGTACTCTCGTGAGCAGGAGTCAATATATGATCATCCTTTTCAGTGGGGTTCTAAACGGATTGGACCTGATCTAGCGCGGTTAGGAGGGAAGTACCCTGATCTTTGGCATTATCGACATATGTTGGATCCTAGGGAAGTGACTCCAGGCTCTTTAATGCCAGCCTATCCTTGGCTTTATCGGGATAAAACGGACTTTAGAGCGATTCCTAAAAAGCTAAAGGTGATGAAATCTCTTGGGGTTCCTTACACAGAGATGGATCTGGCTCAAGCAGAGGCTGATGCCTTGAGTCATGCAAAGAAAATTGCTGACCGGCTGATTAGTCAAGGGGTTCCTGCCACTGTGCAGAATCAAGAAATCATTGCGCTGATTGCTTACTTGCAGCGTTTAGGTGAAGATTTTAAGAAAGGGCTGATTCAATGATTCAAAGGGCGATGATTCAAAAAGTACTTTTGTACTATGAGTTACCAGTTCTTGTTTGTTTAGGCTTACTTTTATTTATGACGGTTTTTATTGCAACTTTGATTTGGGTTTTTAGAAAGGGAAGTACGAACTTCTATCAAGGTTTGGAGCAGCTTCCTTTACAGGATCTCAACCTATTGAATGGGCAAGAGGGGTGATGAGTATGGGTTCGAATGATCATAAAAATTTAGATAATGAAGATAAACAAAAAATTGATCAAAAAACTAATAAAGAAAATCAAGTTCTTCATACCTATGATGGAATTGGGGAACTCGATCATTCTCTACCTGCTTGGTGGATTAATGGATTTTATTTAAATATTATTTTCGCATTGGGCTATTTTTTCTATTATATCATGGGTGATGGTCCTTCATTGTTGAAGGAGTATCAGAAGGAAAAAAATGAATATGAATATGCTCAAGCTTTGAAAAAAGATTCATCCAAAGGAGCTTCTGAAGAAGAATTAAGGGCATTTTTGAAAGAGCCAAGTCGGATTCAAGCTGGGCTGCAAATTTTTCAGACCCGATGTGTGGTTTGTCATGGAGCTCAAGGACAGGGAGGAATTGGTCCAAATCTCACAGATGATTACTGGATTCACGGAGGCAAGATGACTGAAATTTTAGCAGTCGTTGTCAATGGAGTCCCAGAAAAGGGGATGGCTCCGTGGGGTGGG
The DNA here is from genome assembly GCA_903935335.1 of Oligoflexia bacterium. Lineage (GTDB taxonomy): Bacteria > Bdellovibrionota > UBA1018 > UBA1018 > UBA1018 > CAIZRG01. The sequence continues at coordinate 7,997 of CAIZRG010000008.1, read as the reverse complement.
ATTTTAAAGCTGGATGAAATTTATTCTGTTGTGACTTTTATTAAGTCACTTCGGGGAACCCATCCTCCAAATCCAAAGGAGCCTCAAGGATTACTGGTGAAGGAATGAATTCTCGGGAACTCCCGTGGGATCGACTCGCAACAACCGATGAGTTGGGAAACCGGATTTATCTTTATGCATCAGATGTTCATGGAGTTTGGAAAAGACGTCGTTCTTGGCTTGGACTGGGTTTAATTATTGTTTTTTTGATTTTGCCCTGGGTTCGATTAGGAGGACACCAAGCGATTTTGTTGGATATTCCCAATCGCAGGTTTGCTCTTTTAGGGCTTACCTTTTGGGCTCATGATGCTCCCCTTTTGTTTTTTGTTCTCGGAGCAGCTGCTATTTTTATTGCTTTTATTACAGCTGTTTGGGGTAGAGTTTGGTGCGGTTGGGCCTGTCCCCAAACTGTTTTTATAGAGCATGTGTTTCGACGGGTTGAGCGTTGGATTGAAGGAGATGCACTTGCCCGAAGAAAGCTGGACCAAGGCCGCTTGAACGCAGAGAAGTTTTGGAAAAAGACTGTCAAATGGGGAATTTTTACTCTTTTGTCTCTTGTACTGAGTCATAGTTTTTTAGCTTATTTTGTTGGGTCAGATGTACTTGGAAAAATGATAGAAAGTTCCCCTTTCCAAAATCCAGTGGTTTTTTTAGTCATGGCAAGTGTGACAGGGGCTATTCTTTTTGATTTAGGATGGTTTCGAGAGCAGTTTTGTACAGTGGTATGTCCTTATGGTCGGTTCCAATCGGTCTTAATGGATGATCAATCCTCTTTAGTTGCCTATGATGCCAGACGTGGGGAGCCACGACGAGGAGTTGCTTTAGAAAATGTCCCCTCAGGTGATTGTGTCAATTGCTATCGTTGTGTTCAGGTTTGTCCTACGGGAGTCGATATTCGAAGAGGGGCACAGCAATTGGAGTGTATTGCTTGCACTGCTTGTATAGATGCTTGTAACGATGTGATGATGAGACTTAAAAAACCTCTTCATTTAATTCGTTATGCGAGTCAAGCCATGATGGAGAGGGGTGCTCAATCCTTTGTACCGGGTTTTAAACGGACTCGGGTTTGGGTTTATCTTTTTTTGTGGATCACCTGTTTGGGAGGGCTTGCATGGACTGCTTCTCATCGTTTACCCATTGAGCTTTCTTTGATTCGTGCAGTTGACGCTCCTTACCAGGAAATTCCATCTGAGAAATTTTTGGAAAAATCTGAAATTCTAAATCATTTTAAAGCTGACTTAAGAAATCAAACTTTTGAGGAACAAGAAATAGTTTTTTTACTCAGTCCTGAAATCAAGGCGCAAGGGGTCAGTCTAGTGGTATCCAATCATAAAAATACATTAGCACCCGGAGAGTCTGAGAGGGCAGATGTTTTTGTCCAGTTTCCTAAAAAAATCCTTCAAAATGGACGCGGGATGGTTCCCATCCAAATTCAAGCTAAGTCTGTGAAAGCAACTCAAGACTTGCCCCGGATTTTGCATATGCAGGAGGCCCATCTTGTTGGACCCTATTTTTAGCTTTGGGTTAAATTTAGAATTTGCTCAAACTTTAAAATGGATACCGTTTGCTGTGCTTGGAGTGAGTCTCTTAGGAAGTGGTCATTGTGTGGCGATGTGTGGAGGTTTAATTCTTACCGTGGCACGCAGTCCAGCCGCTGTTGTGAGGTACCATATCGGAAGATTAGGTGGATATGTTGCTTTGGGAGCATTGGCAGGATTCCTCGGAAAAGCTACCTTGCAGTCTCAAGCATTTCAGGTCATTCCTTGGTTGTCTAGTACACTTTTGGCTCTAGGTTTTATTGTATTAGGAATTCAGCTTTGGCAGGGGAAGTCCCTTCATTTTTTTTCCTTGCCTGATTGGATTTTACAGAAGCTCAGTCACGTGGGATCAGGTACAGTAGGTGCATTATCTGCTTTTCTTCCTTGTGGTTGGTTGCACGTGTTTATTTTAGGTGCAGTGGCTACTCAGAGTCCACTTCGAGGGGCTATTTATCTTCTTTTTTTTTGGTTAGGTACTTTGCCTGCTTTGAGTCTAGGGCCATGGGTAGTACGCCAAGCGCTTAAACCCATTTCTCAGAGAGTTCCTCGATTATCAGCTATCTGCTTTATTGCGCTGGGTGTCAGTTGCTTGGCTATGAAAATGGTCCCCAGTTCTAAGAACTCTTGTTGCCACCATTCACAGGATTTGCATGAAGGAGAAGGTCAGGTAAAGTTAAAAACTCAGTGAATATCTAGAAAATAAAAAAATGTTGGATTGAAATAAAAAAAATTCAATTAAATTTATTATGTTAATTTTTTTGTTTTCATTGAGTTGGCCTCAAGAAGGGAAAAGTGTTGTTCAATTTCCTCTTCTTGAGACAGAGGCTCAAAAAATTGAATTCTTACTTTCTCTAAAAATTTCTCAAATTTTTTTAAAAGCTGCAAAAGCTGATATTGATTTATTTCTTCTTTTAGAATCTCAAATAGATCTCAATCAAAAATTACAGCAAATTGAAGGGTATAATGAGTTATTTCAAGAAAAAAAATTTTTTGAGATAAGGATTGCTCCTACTCAAGAGAGTCAATTGTTTCACTCTCAGATTCATTCAAATGATTCACCGTTTGAGATATTTGTGTTGCTTGAAATTCCGCCTGTGTTGGGAGTTTTTCGTGCATATATAGGAGAATTTTTTTCTAAATCTGAGGCCTATTTTTCTTATGCAAATGATCCTCATGAGAGAACTTTTTTTATAAAAAATTTGTCTAATGATATTAAAGGGTACTTAGGAGCGACAGAGGTTCTAAAAGATGGGGAAAAGTGCCTTTATGTGCACTCTATTTCAGGCACTCAAATAAGTTCGAAGGAAATTGAATCTATTTTAATCGGTCTTAATAAAGAAAAACACCAGTTAGGCGTGAAAAATATTCTTTTACCTGTTTTAGAGAAAGGGTTTTTTAATCGTACTCAAGCTATAAGAGAAGTCGAAGAATTTTATTTAAAAAATAAAGATTATGTTTTAATTGAATATCAAGATTTTTTGATTCGGCAGACTATACAAACACATAATACTTTTGCTTATAATAATTCTGTATTTTATCGCCAAGAAGAAAACAAAAAAGCTGTGGTTTTTTCAACGGAAGAGCGCGGAGTTTTATCGCTTGCTAAAGTACAAAAGCAGTCTTTTCCTGAATTTGAGCCTGCAAAAGAAAGTGATGTTGATGAGTTACTTGAGCTTATAGTTAAGTTAAAGCAACAAAAAAACAGGTATTTTTTAAAAAAAATATTATACTTTTTAGATTTTAAAAAATTAATAAGCAAAAAAAGTGTTTTTGATTTTCTAAATCTCACTAAAGAATGTAAAAATTCAAATAACATGCAATTAACATTTTTAGATTATAAAAAAACTATTAAATCTTTTTTTTACGATAAAGAAAAGTTTTCTAAAAATGAAAAAAATATTTTATTTCCTGGAATAATTTATTGTGTTGATTCATTTTCCGATGAACTAATTGAGGAGACTTCAAAATATTATTCTGATTATATCAGAAAAAATAATGACCATAAGTTACTTGGTCTGTTTTATAAAAATCATTCCCGATTGCTAGAAACTTTTAGTTTTAAGGTTTTAGTTCAAGAAAAAATTAGGGATTTATCTAGTCCAAACAGTTCTGTTAGAAAATCTGCAATTGATATTTTAAGGATTATTAGATCAGATGATCCTTTTGTTCATCGAGTCATTGCAAAATCTTTAAAAGATTCTGATGATTTAGTGAGCGAGAATGCAGCTTTGGCATTAGCAGAAACTTCAGTTAGAGATTTAGTTGTTTTACGTGCGCTTGAACAAGCGGTTGTAGGAAATCTAGGAGATAATTTTTCTCGCCTCTCTTTTTTGGCAGCAACTGCTTTTGAGAAAGCTTCACAGCCTAAAGATCTCGAAACTTCTATAGAGGTTATGAAAGCTTTACAAAACCCTGATCCCAATACTCGCTCCGGAGCTGCTTTAGTCTTAGGTGCTCTTCAAGTTCCTAGTTCAGACGTCTTTGATTTGCTTATGCAGACTGCATTGAAAGATCCGGAAATTATGGTTCGCGTAAGTGCAATCAGAGGTTTAGGAGTATTTCGTTCAAAAGATTTAGAGGTCCAGAATTTTTTTTTTAAAAGTTTTGCAGGATTCAGAGCCTGCTGTTCGTCGAGAAACGGTTTTAGCTTTATCGAAAGTTCAATCTAAAGATATCGCTATCTATTCTGCTTTATTAAATTCTTTAGAAGATGCAAATGATGAAGTTCGATCTGCTACTGCAGATGTGTTAATTCATCTACAGCCTACTCATAGAGAAGTCCTTAAAATTTTATTGGGTCGACTCAATGAGCCTAGTTTTTATTTAAGATGGCCTTATGTAAAAGTGATGCATCATCTTGTCTTACAAAGAAATCATCCAATGAATCAAATTTGTTACTCAAATTTCTTAAAAAAATATCTAAAATCTGTTTGGCCACCCTGCCCTGATATTTCTTTTCCTTTAAATCAATTTATTTCAGAAATTCAATTTAATAAAATGATCAGTTCTTTAGATAAGCTGTAGATATTCAGATTAATTTTGAAGACCACAGTCAATTATGTTTGAGTGTCTTCCAATAATAATGTAATGAATACTATTTTTTAATTCAGTTGAAGAAAGATGTTTTTTATGGATTGGAATCACGTCTAAGCATCTGAGACCTTTTAAATCGTCGTCTTCAATCCATTGAGCTATGGCAGGAAACTCTTTGAGGCAAGCTTGATTGTCCTTGTCTTCAAGGGCTTGATATTTTGGATCCTCTCTTTTGGAAGGGGGATCAATCACAAGTAAGGTGGCTTCACGATCGGCGTAGCCTCCACAAGTTCCGTCAAATCTCCAATAAGAGTAGATGGGGTCCTGAAGAATATGTGGAATTTTAGCTCCAATGCAATGCTTCATCTCATCAAAATGTCCCCAAATTTTAGCAGGGTATAAAGCTGTGAGGGGGTAAGGTATTTTTTCTTGGATATTAGGCTTAAAAGTTCTCTTTGAAAAAATAGGAGTAACTTGAGATTGGTAATAGTCATAAACTTTTTCAGAGTGGGGCAAGGGCTTGTCCCCTATAACCTTTCCAAATACAACTTTTCTCATGACTCTTTCATATTCTAGGAGATCTTCAGTTGAGATTTCTTGTCCATCAAACTCTTTTGCTTCTACTTTTTCGTTTGTTTTTAAGACATGCCAGTTTGAACCAATGGGAGTACTTAGAGGCGGTCCATTTGGGTCCCTTGTAAGTGGGATAGAGTGAGGCTTTGACTCATAGTGGATGAGGAGTGGGGCAGGGATGTGGGTTTTTTTTGAGTCATAGTCGTCTTTAACAAATTCTTTATAAAATTTTGAATTGCTTAAAAAGTTTCTTTTTTTCAAATCAAGATAAAGTGTGCCCTTCGGTACAGTCAAGGTAATCAGCATGGGTAGATCTAAGTTCAAATCTGGTTTTGAGCCTAGCGCGGGATTTAAAAATAGAAAAATACTATAACCTAGAGAACCAATAGCGCTTAAATCAAAATAAAGTCCTCGCCCTTCAAAACCTGCACCATGGTTAATGGTCATAACATCAAATATAGGCAAGCCTTGTGCGGAATTTTCTGCCAGAGATGATTCAAATTTTCGTTCTCCCCAGCGTTGAAAAAACCTGGCTTCAGTTAGGGGGTTTGCATGCTTCATCAAGTCTGAGCGAGCTTGATCAAATCCATCTCCAAGGTTTGAATATTTTTCGAACGTTTCTTCTGGGTCAATAACCAAAGGCTCTGGAAGATTAGGTAAGCATTCACTGAGAGGGGCTCCAATTTGGAGATTTCTTATTTTTTTAGGCTTTCTCTGTGGAGAGTGGATGATTTTAATAGATGCTCCGATTCCAGTGCCTACATATCCTTGAAGGTCTGTATCCAGGTTAGGATGGTTTAAGCCACATCCTGTTAAGTTTAAAATCAGAGTTAATAAACTCAATCGAACGATAATAAAAGATTTTAAAGTCATTAGGGTTACCTCAAAGAGCAAACTGAAAAGGAGAGCTGATCGAGAACATCAGAGTTTGATTGGATACGTGTTCAACTCCAAAGTACTCTGTTGAGGGAAGAGAGTAGCTTTTGGATTGTTCACCCGATAGAGTATTTGATTTAATCTGTGAAAAAGAAGATCTTAAATACTCAATATTAATGTTTATATGAGTCGTTAAAGAATACCCAGCTCCAAGTTTGAATGAGGTTCCTGTCAGCTGAGTTTCAGATTGACCTGAAGATAAAGTGTTCACTGAGTTGTTTTTGTCATTTATGGAATCAAAAGGATGATAGCCTATCCAAAATCTTAATGGAATATTTTTGTATAATTGATATAAATTAACACCTAAAACCAATCCGACACGAAAAGCTGTAGTTGAGTTTGTCGTTGATGTTTTCCCTAGTGCTGAGCTAAAGCCAAGTGAAGGAGCATAAGTTAAGTCAAGACCTGGAAAAAATAGTCGATTTACTTCAAGGGTCCATCTTCCGCCAATAAAACTGCCGTAGTACTGCCCCATGCTAGATGTAAATGAGGCATTTATTGCTTTTTCAGTTAAACTTCCAAAGCTTTGATATCCTAGATAGGGCTCTAGCTGTATAGTAAATGCAGTCTTTTTAGAATTCAAAGTTGATTTATTAGATATCAGTTCAGCTGAGTAAGAAGGAATAGATAGAAAAAACAAAATAAAACAACAAAAAATAAATCTCATAAATAATCCACTCGTTTTTATTCTATTAAGATTTATAATGTTAATTTTTTTGACCACAGAATAAATACGAAGATAAGTTTTATCACGAAAAACTTAAAAAGTAAATCAAATAAAATATTGATAAAAAGCCCTCAATGTTGCCATGGGCTAATAGATCTTAAAACATTGAATATTTAAAAGTCTGCCTTGTTTAATTTATTGTATTTGCTAGCATTTTTTCAATTTCATTGACTGTAAAAATGACTTCGTTTCCCATTCTAGAGGCTAAATGGTCATAGCCTCTTGTTTTTATAAAAGAGTAAAAAAGTTCAATTTTTTTACTAAAATAGGTCGATTGATTTCGAATAGCTTCTATTTTTTCTAACATGAATCGTATTCCTATTTCTTTTGAAAAATAAAAAAAAGTTTCACGTTCTTTTTCAGACATTGGTTTGTGCTCTTCCATTGCATCCATAAAAACTTGAATCAAATTCGGGCTGACTCTTTCAACTTGGCTAAGTAATCGACGACTATTATTTTGAACTGGATAACGTGAGTAATATAAATCAATGGCATGGTTTATGAAACCTCCTGGTGTTTTTAATCCATTTGATTCTAGCTTAATAAAGATGTGGTCAGAATTTAGCATGGTTTCCTGAGTGGCTTTAATTTGACTAAATAACATATGAGCTTTACGTGTCGGAAGAACTCTAGCTTGAGTGTGTTTATTTAAAAATAAATCAAGTAAAAAAAAATTTAAATTATATGGAATCCAATCTTGAGTTTCACTATTAAACTCTCCAATAAAATCTATTCCGTATTGAGAAGTAGATGTGACTTTTTTAATATATTCTAAGTGAGTAGAAGGTCTTTGATAGCTGAATGGGTAACTCTTTAAAAATTCGTATATACAGTGTTTCGGATCTTCGATAATAAAAGTGCCTTCTTCAAACCCATTCCCTTTTAAAACGGCAAAGTGATAAATAACCCAAGCAAAAGCAGAAATTTTTTTTAACTTATCGGTGCTGTCTAAGTCAGTGTCTTTCTTTTTATAAATATCAGATAATACCCATGCTCCTTCGTTAATCATTTTTTCTGCAAATGAGAAGTTGCTAAGCTCTAACTTAAATTCTGGATTCACTTCTTTTTCTAAAAAATAAAGAGTTTCTTCAAATTTAGCGAATACACATCGTTCACTAAGTGTAAATAAAAAAATAAATATTAATAATTTT
>CAIZRG010000007.1 GCA_903935335.1 Oligoflexia bacterium | reverse complement strand
TGCGGGCAAGACTCCAGGAACAACGCCGGATGCAGGTACCCCAGGAACAACACCTGATGCGGGCAAGACTCCAGGAACAACACCCGATGCAGGCACCCCAGGAACAACACCCGATGCGGGCAAGCCTCCAGGGACAACACCCGATGCAGGTACCCCAGGAACAACGCCTGATGCAGGTACCCCAGGAACAACACCTGATGCGGGTAAGACCCCAGGAGCAAGGCCTGATGCAGGTAAGACCGCAACTGATCCTTCTGCTCTAACGTCACAAAGTGATGTAGGCTCGAATCATTCAGGCCCTCACGCAGGCACTGCCTCTGAATTAAGTAGAGCATCGAGTACTGCGTTAGAGGATTCATCATTAGGCTCAGGCTCAGACGTAGGAAGTTTAGATTCGATAGGATCTGAAGATGCAGCCTCTCAAGTAGGTAGACAATCATCAGGCTCCAGGTTATCAACATCTAGAGAATCAGCTGAGTCATTGAATGGATCAAAGAGCTCTCTTGAGAGTGCTCCAAGCCACTCGAGTAACGCTAATCAACGGATTAATGAGTGGATGGATGGCGTTGTACCTCCAGAAGGTCCTGACTCTGAATTAGACCACCTTGCAAATGCACCCAAAGAAGCAATAAAACCAGAGAGGGATGCGATGGTATGCCTGACTGCGGCAATGACTGCTCTTCAAATCTACCAACGGTTGCAGTCGTTGCCTGTGATGGGTAAGAACAAAGAGCAGCTCGTGGGTGAGATCAACGGACTGTTTAGTTCAAATGGGGTATTTGGTGATAAGCAGCCTGGCCCTAGCTCGACTCCTAGCTCTAGCCCATCTGGGAGTCCATCTGGGAGTCCATCAGGGAGTCCATCAGGGAGTCCATCTACGCCTCCGGCTACCCCTCCCTCTGGTTCAAGTGATAACAGAAATGACCCTTATGCTATGATCAATGGTCACTTATATCAGCTCCATGATATGAGTTATTGCCAGGACCTTGCAACCTGTCCAAGGATTGCCAGTGCTGATCGATATTTAAGCGGTGTACAGCGCAGTGCGATTATTGGGGCTGGAGGGTTGGATAAACTCATGAGTTTCATGCCTGTGAGTCCTGAGGAGTTGATACACAGATATTCCACTCAAGGCCCCTCTTCGACTTTAAATTCAGTTTTACCTGACTTAGGAGGTTCTACTTCCACATTTAATGCATTGTTTCAATCGCTTGAAAATGATGCAGACAAGCTGATTGGATCACTTCCAAAAAGTCAAAGTTCAGGACTTCTCTCAGCTCAGTCAGGTCAGTCTCAATCTAAAATTAAATCCTCCAAACTAGATTTAGGTTTGGGGACTGAGTTGAGTCTTGAAAGTCGAGTGGGCTTGAATTCTAGCTTGAAGCGTGGTGTTAGATCTCCTGCCGGGGATGGACCTGATATTTGGCATCAAGATACGGATTTAAATTTATTCCAGATTGTCTCAGGAGCCATCACTCGAGTGAGTCACCGAGTCGATCATTCTCCGTAGTGCTTGAGCGGGTAGTTATTGACAAGTCTAGAGTGAGAGCTGTCTGAGTCAAGAAATTCATGCTGACTTCACTGACCTGCCCGGATTCCACCCTGGCAATGGCTTGCTGCTGACCCTATTGGCTAAAATGCTTTTCCATTTAACTTTGAATATCAATAGACTAACTAAGGGTTTGAAATGAATCAACTTTTATTTATTAATATTTTACATGATGCCGATTTTTATAATGAGTGATTCAGTTTAAAAAAAATCAATTATTATTGATAATTTTTCAATTATTCCTGTTAGCTTTTGATAGCGAGGTTTTTTGTGCTCCTCCATTCGTTACTCCTGCACCCGTTATTATAGAAGACCCAGACTTTCTGCCCGACGCCGTCATACAAAAGGACTCAGAATATTCAGTAACCTCAGCAGACAGTGGAGGCCGCGACCAAGCAGACTTAGTCACTGCTTCAGAAAATCAATCCCCAAGCCGCTCTCATTTAGTTGCTCCAGACCAAAGATTTCCTGACGCGCCCCGAGCAGAAGGATTAGCAGGCATAGCGACAAACACATCCTTAGGCATACCATCAAAACCCCCAGCCAGTGCTGCTGTATCACCTAGTGGGGAAGTAATCAGAGAAAACCCAGCCATTGGACCAGCTCCTGCTTCTCCTGACGACGGCATTCTGTCGGCAGGAAAAGCAGGATATTCAGCAACCCCAGCAACCCCAGCCCAAGAAAGCAATTTTATAAGAGATCTTTCGAATCCTGAAGATCAGGGTCCTTCTAAAGGAGGATCGGTGAGTAGTGGTAGGAAACAGAGGAGTCCAATACCACGACTAATGCCTCATGTAACCCCTGAAATCGAAGAACCTAAGCCATTGAGTGATTCAGAAGTGCAGCCGGAGAATCCAGCAAGAGAGCTAGAACAGCCAAAACAACCTAGGGATCGTTCTGCTAAAATTAAACCTACAACCTCAGCAACCGCAGTAGACAATGGAGACCGCGACCAAGCAGACTTAGTCACTGATACAGAACCTAAATCCCCAAGCCGCTCTAATTCAGTTGCTCGAGACCAAAGATTTCCTGACACGCGCCTAGCAGTAGATAACAGAATAAAAACGCCACCAGTGGTCGACTTAGAAGGATTAGCAGACACAGCAGCAAGCAGATCCTTAAGCATACCATCAAAACATATTGCCCTAGATGGACCAGCTCCTGCTTCTCCTGACGACGGCATTCTGTCGGCAGGAAAAGCAGGATATTCAGCAACCTCAGCAACCGCAGTAGACAATGGAGACCGCGACCAAGCAGACTTAGTCACTGATACAGAACCTAAATCCCCAAGCCGCTCTAATTCAGTTGCTCGAGACCAAAGATTTCCTGACAAGCGCCTAGCAGTAGATAACAGAATAAAAACGCCACCAGTGGTCGACTTAGAAGGATTAGCAGACACAGCAGCAAGCAGATCCTTAAGCATACCATCAAAACATATTGCCCTAGATGGACCAGCTCCTGCTTCTCCTGATACAAGAGAATTATCATTGAAAGACCAAGCAGCCATCCGAGAAGGGGATATTGGACTTGATACAGGATCTTCAACAGAAGTAAAAATCTCAACCGCTGAAAAAGTGAAGCAAAGAACTGGAGAAATGCCCGGCCTTTCTGAAAGACGAATAGGACCTCAAACAAAGCTCGAGACATTAAGAGAAGCCAGCTTGGAGAAGCAGGAAAAAATGAAAGCCAGAAAAGTAGAAATTGACTTGTTCAACAGTTCTCGTGGCGAGGGTGGATTACCTAAGCTTTGGGATACGCTTAAAACATCAATTAAAGAAAGTCTGAGTAATTTAAAAGACTGGTCTAAACCAAAAATTAATTCTATTACAGACTGGTTTAAGGAGAAGGCAAGCGCTTTAAAAGACTGGTCTAAGGAGAAGGGAAGTGCTTTAAAAGACTGGTCTAAACCAAAAATACAGTATTTAGGCGATGCTGGCATAGCTGGGTTTAATAAGGTGAGAGATAAAGCGACTCATTTTTTTACGGGCAAAACACTAGATTTACCTACGACAATAGAGGATGCAAGGCTTAGAAGAGAAGCACGAGCCCTAGACAAACAAATCGCAAAATTGGAAGCACGTGAGCAAAAGGCAGAATTGGAAAGACGTGAGCAACAGTCTGCTAAAAGTCTTACTGCGAATCCAAAGCAAAGCGCCATAAGAGAAAAGCAACTCAGCTTGTTGTCAAGGCAGGCTAAACTCAATGGGCTAAACGTTAGTAAATTAAAACCCTTTCCTAATATAAAAAAGCAGATAAAGCAGCTTGAAGACGAAATAAAATTTCTAACACAAGAAGTCACAGAATTAGAGAAGCAAAAACAAAAAGCGGTTCAAACAAAGCCTTTCGCTTCTTCTTTCGCAGATGTTCGCTCTCAATCAATCGAAGAACCACCTAGGGCCCCTCGTGCTAGTGAGGGGCGTAGCAGGATGAAAATGTTTGAGAGCTTAGGGCCCGTGAGGGAGGAATCGGTTAAAGATATTGATGCTGGTGAGCCCCCTGCTGCTGCTGTTGATGCCCCTGCTGCTGCTGTTGATGCCCCTGCTGGAGACCCAAAGGCCACTATTGCTGCTGATGCCCCTACTGCTAAGCCCCCTGCTGTTGAGGCCTCTGATGCAGTCCCAAAGGACCATGTTGTTGAACACTTAGAGGCCGCTACTGCAACATCAGGAGAGATGCCTACTACTTCAACAAATCATTCTTCCGTGGGTTTAAAACCTACAGTTGCATTGGAGTCTCATCCTGCAGCTCAGTCTAACCCCTCTGTAGGAGCTGCTGGAAGTGGGGAAGTTGCAGGTAAAAAAGGAGAACTAGGGGTTCAAGAAGGCTCATTAGTGGGTACTCCAAAAGTCTCAGAGGAAGGTGCTAGTGGTGTGAAGCCCTCAGAAAAGATGTCCATACTTGAGAGAAGAGCGGCACTTGAGAGAAGAGCGGCAAACGCCGAATCCAGGGCGGTGCAAGAACCTTTAAAGCCTCTGGAGCCGATTGACACAAAAAAATACAACTTAGGTGACCGAAGAGGGATGGCACCTTTAGAAGTGGACACAGGATCTCCAGAAAGACTTCCAGAAGGAAATCCTGCCTCTGAATTAGACTCCGCTGCAATGCATGGAGCAGAAGCAGGAGCAAAAGCAGAGAGGGATGCGATGGTATGCCTGACTGCGGCAATGACTCTTCTTCAAATCTACCAACGGTTGCAGTCGTTACCTGTGCTGGGTAAGAACAAAGAGGAGCTCGTAGGTGAGATCAACGGATTGTTTAGTTCAAATGGGGTATTTGGTGATCAGCAGCCTAGTCCTTCTCCTAGTCCTTCTCCTAGTTCTTCTCCTAGTTCTTCTCCATCTGGGAGCCCATCTACAACCCCGACTACCCCTCCCTCTAGCTCAAGTGGAGAGACCAGGAATGACCCTTATTCTATGATTAACGGTCACTTATATCAGCTCCATGATATGGGGGATTGTCAGGACATTTCAACCTGCCAAAGTATTGCCCGCGCTGACCAACATTTAAGTGGCGTACATCGCAGTGCAATCATGGGGGCTGGAGGGTTGGATAAACTTATGAGTTTCATGCCTGTGAGTCCTGAGGATTTGATGCACAGATATTTGACTCAAGGCCCCTCTTCAACTTTAAATTCAGTTTTGCCTGATTTAGGGGATTCTAGTCCCACATTTCATGCATTGTTCCAATCACTTGAGAATGATGCAGACAAGCTGATTGGATCACTTCCAAAGAGTCAAAGTCCAGGACTTCTCGTCGCGCAATCATCTCATTCAGCTCAGTCTCAATCTCAGTCTCAAGGCAAATCCTCCAAACTCGATTCAAGTCCTGGGGGTGATTTCAACCCTGGAAGTGGAGTGGGCTTAAAGACTAGCTTAAACCGTGGTCTCAGATCTCCTGTTCGGGATGGACCTGATATTTGGCATCAGGATACGGATTTAAATTTATTCCAGATTGCTTCTGAAGTTATTGCTCGGGTGAGTCACCGAGTCGATCTTTCTCCGTAGTTCTTAAAGGGGACTTTCAACTCTACTTTTCAGTTTTATTTTCAGAAGAGGGCCATTGTTTCTCACACGTTTTGAGTCGGGGTAGAGCAGAAATAAAATATTTATCGTGAACGACTTGAGAAGCTGGGCAGTCCGGCAGAGCTTGCTGTCCTGTGTACCGATCAATCTCAATTTCAGTGAGAAATGGGCTTTGTGCAAAAGAAAGCACGGGTTGAAAAGCCAGTCCTTTTTTCATGAAGGATACCCAGATCGGAAGAGCAGAGTTTGACCCTGTTAATTGAAGAGTCGGTGGCTTTTGATAAGAAGTTTGATCAAGACCCACCCAAACGACGGTTGTGAGCTGTGGGGTGTACCCTGCAAACCACGCGTCTCGGTGGTCATTTGTGGTTCCCGTTTTTCCAGCAGCCGGACGATCAAACCCCAGTTTTTTTGCTCCCCGAGCTGTTCCTTCAGAAAAAACACTTTGAAGCAGATCCGTTAAAAGATCAAAAGGGCCAGGTTCAGGGTGATCCTTGGGGTTTGGGTTTGAATCAGGGATGAACTGCATAAAAGGGTGGGAGTCTGAGTCGGTAATGCTTCGAATCACACTGAGTTTTGTGAGAACCCCTCGGTTAGCTAAGGTGGAGTAAACCCTGAGCAGTTCAATTGGGGAGAGATTGGCAACTCCTAGCGAAAGAGATGGAACCTGAGGAAGGTCGGATTCAATCCCTAAACTTTTTGCGGTAGCGATCAGGGATGGGATTCCAATTTCGTGACCCAGTCTAGCCGCTACGGTATTGATAGACTGCGCTAGAGCGGTTCTTAAGGAGATCCATCCGAGATACCCCCTTTCATAGTTTTTAGGAGACCAGGTTTGTCTTCCCTCATCAAAGACCAAGGTCCAAGGGGCGTCTTGCACAGGATAGGCCGGACCCCACGGGATTCCATGGGGATTAAATCCTTTTTGAAGAGCACTCAGATAGACAATGGGTTTGAAGGTGGATCCCACTTGTCGTTTCATGTTGAGGATTCGATTAAAGTTACTTTGAGAATAATTTCGTCCTCCGACCAGTGCCCGGATAAAACCTGTTGTGGGATCAACACAGGCAAGAGCTCCTTCGAGTCGTTCTGAAGAAGAAGCTTTCAGTTTTTTTTCGAGACTGGAAAGACCTTCTGAGATGGATTGCTGAGCAATCGAGTTTAAGGAGGGATCCAGTGTTGTATAAACTCGAAAGCCTGATTGGGTGATCTCAGCTTCAGACATTCGGTCCCGGAGGAGACCAATCAGTTCTGCCTTGACGTAGTCTGTGAAAAACGGAGCTTTATTGGCTGAGGTTTTTGGGGGAGCAAGCCGGATAGGCAGCCGCAAGGCTGCTTTTGCTTCGGCTTGAGCAATTTGTCCTGTTTCTACCATTTTTCTTAGGATGAGTCTTTGCCTTTCGAGGGCTCTTTCTTGGTAACGGTAGGGTGAGTAGTAACCCGGACCTCGGATCAGTCCAGCCATGAGGGCAATCTCTGCTAAGTTGAGCTGGTCAAGCTTTTTACCAAAGAAGTGCTCTGCCCCTTGGGCAACTCCATGGATCTCTAGGTTTCCAATTTGCCCGAGATAGACCTCGTTTAAGTAGCGTTCCAAGATTTCTTCTTTTTCAAATCGAGCTTCAAGCAACAAGGAGAGAAAAAGCTCATTCATCTTACGAAAGATATTTTTGGTCCTTCGAGTCATGAGGTTTTTGACCAGCTGTTGAGTGATCGTGCTTCCACCCTGAGCAAAGGAAAGAGTTTTGAGATTGACCCAGAGAGCTCGTGCAATCCCCTTGGGGTCCAGTCCTTTATGGTCTAAAAAATGTTGATCCTCAATGGAGATAATGGCTTTCCAAACATTGGCTGGAATTTCATCAAACTTAAGATAGGTTCTAATTTCTCGTTTGAAGTCTCCACTTCGGGTGAGTGTTGCCGTGAGTTCAGGTTCAAGATAAAGATCTAAAATAGTTTGGTTTTCAAGGGAGATGGATTCTAGGGGAGCTTTTGGCCCTTTTCCCTGGAAGTGAAGAGTGATTTCCGGGGATAGGGATGAAGATAAAGCCGAATGAGAAGAGACCGAGTTCTTGAACAAATGAAGCAGCGGATGATCTTCTGGCAAAAGACCCAGGGGATAATCTGCTGGGTGCAGGTAAAAACGAAGCTCATCGGAAGTGCTGTCAGCAGAGTACCCTAAACCTTTGAGGCGTTCTTCAATGAAAGACCTAGGCTGGAGAGGAGCAATTCGAGTCATGTCTGAATAGATACGAGTGGGAACTTGTTGCTCTTCGTTCTCAAATGAGAGAGTGAGTTGATCATAGAGAGTCCAAAGGTAAAGGCCAAAAGCGGTTCCAAGGACCACGCCCACTAGAAAATACATTCGCAAGGGTCTTTTTCTTTGGGTGCTTTTGGGGGTGTTTCTAGTGTTTTTGTTGCCCCTGGTTTTTTTGGATCGGGTGCGTTTTGACTTTATCCTCATTTTATCTCTTAGACTCGGTTGAGTCAGATGTCTAAACGTGGCATATCTGGAAGCATTGATCAAGAAAATGAGTAGCCCAGATGGACATAAGCAGTGAACAAAGTCGAGAGGAGTAACCCTTGATTCAGTGGATATTTAAATGGTTGATGGTTTCGTTCTTGTGGTTTTTTCTTCAGTTCGCATTTCCAGGGAAGTTTTGGGGAGAGGCTCATGCTTTGGAGTTAGACTGGTCAGGTCAATTTTGGGCTGAGTTTAATTTTGTTCATAACTATGCGATGGATCCTTCCGATCAAGGAGCTGTCTATGATGGGGTTCGGAATGACGCTGGGGGTTACTACGTTCCGGGAGGTGGAGCACAGGACGCTAATTTTCAAAGTCTTTTTTTAAGGCTAAGACCCAAACTCGTGGTCAACGATAATATTTATATTAAGTCGGAGTGGTGGGTCGGAGACCCGATCTTTGGAATTTTTGGAAACGCGGTGCCCTCTGCTTCGGACCAGCGGCAATACTATTCCAATCAGTCTCGAGGATCGTCCATCAAGGCTCAAAGGATTTGGGCAGAGTTCATTTCAGATGTCGGGACTTTTCAGGTAGGACGTGTTCCACTTCACTGGGGTTTAGGCTTGGTTTGGAATAGTGGCGAGCATCTTTGGGATCGCTATATGTCTACAGGGGATGCCATTCGATGGATTGCCAAGTTCGGTTCGTTTTCTCTGGTCCCTAGCTTTATTATGACTTCTGTTGGCAATAATATTTCAGGATCTTTTGTCAATGGAACCGCAGGTCAAGGTTCAGGAGGAGTCACAGATTATTCTTTGATTCTTAAGTATGAAAACACAGAAGACGAGTTTGAAATTGGAGCGAACCTCTTAAGGCGATTAGCAGGAGCCAATCAAGATCCGAAGGGAGGACTTCTGACGGTCCCTCAAAATTCTGGACCTGTTGCTGGTTCTATGAGTGTTTTGACTTATGATCTCTATGCTAAGAAAAAAATAGATCGTCTCTCCCTGGGAGCAGAAGTCCCTATTACGAATGGAACCTTAGGGTCTTCCAGCTACCAAACGATCGCTCTAGCTGGAGAAGCAAGTTTTAAGGCCAACGACTCAGTTGAGCTGACTTTAAAGTCAGGCTATGCACCTGGTCAAAAAAGCTCGTCCAGTTCTACCTTGGATGCTTATAAGGCTTTTTACTTTAATCCGAGCTATCATATCGGGATGATTCTTTTTAATTATCAGTTAGCCAATTTTGCAGGGCCACAGAATAACGGGACAAATTTAAGTCCTCTCAAATCTCCTTATGATAACCCGATTGTCAATGCAGCTTACTTAGCTCTTTCTTCGAATTTAAAGCCTGGAGAAAAGTGGACAATTCGGCCTGCCTTTATTTATGCGGTAGCCCCTCAGGCAGCAACCCAGGGCCAATATTTTTATAATTATCGGACTAAGACGGTTCAATTCAATAATACGGGTAAAGATCAGGGGACGAATCTTGGGTGGGAGTTTGATCTTGGGCTTACTTTTCAGTGGGATGAGTACTTCCAGTTGAGCTTAGATAACGGAATCTATGTTCCAGGAGACTTTTATGCTTTTTCTAATACCTCACAAGAAAATAGGACTTCACCCGTTTTTGCCACTTCCGTTAGGGTGGGAGTGAGTTTTTAACTCATTGCACAATAAACTGAGTTAAATAGACATGGGTGACGACTTCATCTGGATCATTTTCTTCCTGCATGGAGCTGATTTTTTGATTCACGAAGTCTAGAATTTGAGATTGAAGGACATATCGACCCTGGACTGTGTTGAGTTCATGGAATTGTTTTCTCCCAACGATGGAGATGACTTGATCTAAGAGAGTGGGTTTTAAGTTCTCTAAAAGGGGCATCTGTTTTGGATCTCGAACCTCCAGAGTAAAGGCTAAAGTCAGGTAATGAAGTTTTCCATATAAAGGATTTGAAGAAGGTCGAGTGCTAGGATGAGGACTGGGTGGATTGACGGTAGGAGCAATATTAACGGTGATAGGGTCAAAGTTCATCCACACAGACGGAGCTTCAGAGGGAGGGCTTTGGTGTTGACGGGTGAGGCGATTTCTTTCACCTTCTTCCGTGATTGGGGCTCGTTTATAAACGACTTTTGAGTAATACAAGATCCCAAGTGTTGCTAATACAGCCAGTGTATTTAAGAGGGGAAAAATGAGGGAGACGAGTGAAATTCGAACTCGATCCTGAATAGAGGTTTTGTCAGCTGGATGATCTGATTGAGCCACCTTCTTTAAGAATAATAGAAATTAAACCTATAAAGTCAAGCGTGAATCACTAATCCGTCATAGGCTAAGAATATATTTTTCGGTAGTTTTTTTGACTCTTTTGAATAATCTAGTTCGTGACCCAGGTGAGTCAAGTAAGTTTTCTTAGGCTTGAGTTCAAAAGCAGTCATAAGAGCTTGTTTCAGTGTAAAATGAGTGGGGTGAGGCTCAATTCGAAGACAATCGAGGATTAAGATGGAAAGACCTTCCAGTCGTTTTAAAGACGCAGGAGGGATGGAGTGGCAGTCCGTGATGTAGGCAACTTGACCGATTCGATAGCCGACACATTCTTGAGAGCCATGCTGGACAGAGAGGGGAACGACTCTGATTCCTAAAATGTCAATGAAGTCTTCATGCGCATCGATGCGGTGGAGGGTGAGTTGGGGAATTCCGCCTCCTTCGACTGGGGATGGGTTAAAAATATAGGGAAATTTAGTTTTCAGTTCTTCACAAGTCCAAGTGTTTCCATAAACAGGGATCGAAGATTTTTGAATAAAGTTAAAACTTCTCAGTTCATCAATCCCATGAATATGATCTGCATGAGGATGGGTATAAAGGACAGCATCGACTCGTGGAATTTTTGCTTTGAGGGCTTGCTGCCTAAGATCCGTGGCAGTATCAATCAGAAAGCTCTTGCCTTGAACTTCAAGCCAGACAGAAGATCTCAGTCGGCGATTTTTTGTATTGGAAGATCGACAAACAGAGCAGGGGCATTGAAGAAGGGGAACACCTGTCGAATTTCCTGTACCGAGAAAGGTCAGTCGCATAGAATCCTTTTGTGCCGGAGTACCGAATTTATGAAGAGGTTTGGGTTTCAGTTGAGTCGATTTTTTTTTGCTTCTCTTCTTTCTTGGATGATCGCCATTTTTTCTTGTGTCCTGTTTTCCTGCCAAAAAACCAATGATTCTCTGGGTATCCAGCTCAATTTAGAAAAAAAAACATTATCCAATGGACTCACCGTCATTCTAGTTGAAGATCATACAATGCCTCTTGTCAGTTTTCAAACTTGGTTCAAGGTAGGTTCTGTCAATGAAAAACTAGGTTCGACGGGTGTTTCGCATATGTTTGAGCACTTGATGTTTCAAGGGATAAAGAAGTACCCAGCTCAAGAGATTTTCAAGCAGCTCGAAGCTCAGGGTGCTGAGGTCAGTGCGTTTACGAATCGTGACTATTCTGTCTTTTATCATCTGATTCCTTCAGGGTTATTAGAGAAAGTCGTTGATATTGAATCCGATCGGATGAGTCATCTCATTCTTAATGAAGAGGTTTTAAATAAAGAAAAACTGATTATTTTTGAAGAAAGAAGGCTACGTGGGGAGAGTTCGTATGACAGTCAGTTGCAAGAGGCCTTGTGGCAATTGGCGTATCGCAGACATCCCTATTATCAACCTGTTGTAGGTTATCCTGCCGATTGGATTTCTATGACTCTTTCTCAATTGCAAAAGCATTTTAAGAGCTACTATCAGCCTAGAAACGCAACTTTAGTTTTGGTCGGGGATTTTAAGCTGGCTCCTACTTTTAAACTCATTCAACGCTACTATGGAGAGATTCCAGGAAGACCTAGACCCAAAGATGAAATCCCTGAGGAGCCTGAGCAAAACGAGGAGAGGAGGCTCATTATCCGAGAGAGAGTGATTTCAGAAAGGTTTGTACAAGCCTATCATATTCCTTCCGCTCAGCACGATGATGCTTATGCTTTAGATGTTTTAGCTACCCTTCTTTTTGAAGGGAAGGGTTCCCGGGCTCAAAAGCGGCTCATCCAAGAGAAGAATCTTGCTTTATCTATTTCTGGAATTGCTTTTACTCCATCTTACCCTGGATTATTTTTAATTTCTTGTACCTTAAAGTCCAAGCTATCTTCCGCATTGGCTGAGGCAGAGCTGGATCGATTAATCAGTGAAGTTCAAGACCATGGAGTGTCTGAAGAAGAGTTACAGTTTGCAGCCCGGCAATTAACCTTTCTTTTGTTAGATGGGGTGAGAAGCTATTATGGTCTGGGTCAGTTGATGGGTACAGTTCAGATGATTTTAGGAGACCCCATGAAATTTTCTAAGGATTTAAAAAAATATGCCCAGGTCAAGTCTCAGGATGTGCAGAGGGTCGCTCAAAAATATTTTGATCCCAACCATCGATCGATTGTGATCTTGATGCCAAAGTCTCCTTAGGTCTAAGTAAATGAAAATGGCTCAAATTTTAAGTTTTGTAAGATCTTTCAAAGTTTTGATCATCCTCTTAGGGATGGTTCTGAGTCATGCTTCAACTTGGGTTTGGAGTTCCACTCGAGTTCAGTTTCCTATCCCTGAGATTGAGACTTTGCCCAATGGTCTTCAGGTCGTTGGCTGGGTTAATGATCAATTACCTTTGGTGGATTTTTCTTTTGTGGTGAAGGCTGGGTTTCGGGATGATGAAGAAGGTAAAAGTGGGACTGCAGAGCTTTTAGCGGGATTACTGGAGCACCAAGTGAGTTCGAAGGGGGGTTCAACTTCTTTAGGGGGAGGTCAGTCTGTTGTAGTTGAGGATGATTTTTTCACCATCGGGTTGCACGGATTAGCTTCTGATGCTCCTTCTCTTTTAGATCTTTTAGCCAAGCTTTCAACGTCTCAGTCCATCTTTTCTGAAGTGGAAGTCCAAAGAGAGAAAGAGCGTCTGAAGGAACGGTGGGGACATCTTGAAGACTATGGGGATTTATTTCATTCACTGGCTTATCAGAAAATTCAGGCTTCAGGGACAAGCTATGGTCGTTCTCATTTTCTATCCCTTCAAGAGATGAATCGAGTTTCAGCACAGGATATCACTCGTTATTATCGAAAGTACTTTACTCCGAAAAATAGTATTTTGCTGGGTGTTGGCAAAGTGGATCTAAAAGCCCTTCGAACAAAAATTCAAAATCTTTTTCCAGAAGGTTCGGGTGAACAACTCAAGAGGAGCTGGAAATCTTATGTGAATCGACGTTTAAGCTTCAAAGTTTCTACTCAAAAACCAGTTGTTTGGTTGATAGATCGACCTGAATCGACTCAAGCCCAGGTCAAGATTGGATTTCGGGTGCCTGGGATTTTATCCAAAGAACGAGAAGCTTGGGCTGTGGCTAATGCCATTGTAGGGGCGTCCTTTCAAAGTCGGCTGAACACTCAAGTCAGGGATCGTTATGGATTGACTTACGCGATTCATTCTTCCTTGAATTATCGGAAAGAATTAGGCGATTTTAGGGTGAGTGCATCCGTTAGAAACTCTCATTTGGGTCCTTTGATTCGGAGAACGCTTGAGGTTTTGCAGGATTTTAAAAAGGGTCCCATTCTTGATTCGGAAGTAGAAAAGGCAAAACAATACATGGAGGGAACTTTTTTTCTCAATCATTCAACTTTAAGTGCGATTGGATCACGTTGGTTAGCAGGATATATTTACGGTTTAGGAGCAAACCACCTGAATGAAGCGATGAATCAGATTCAAGCGGTGACTACTCAAGACGTTCAGTCAGCGATTTTAAATGGGCTGGATGAACGATCTTTAACCGTGGTGGTTTTGGGAGATATGAAATCCGTGGGAAAAAGTTTAGATGAATCTCAATTTAAGGTGATTCGACAGGTTTTTCCGTCTGATTTGAAGTAGAAGGTTTCTCCAAATTCATCGTGCAACGACCTTCGAGGTACGCTCCGAATTCCAAGGTCATAGAAGGAGTTTTGATATTTCCTATGACTCTTCCTGTTCTTGTAATTACAGTTCGAGTCTTGGCAATAATGTCTCCTTGGACATAGCCATCGATAATGAGAGTGTCAGCGTGAATGCTGCCTTCAACAACTGCCGTTTCACTCAGAATCAGGGTGCTTCCTTCAAGTGCATGGACCTGTCCGACCAGTACCCCATGTATTCGAGAGACGTCATTAAAAGTCATTTGACCCTCAATTCGAGTTCCCTCAGCCACAATATTAATGGCTGTTTCATTGAAAGTACTTTGAGGGCGCATCACTCCAAGTTTCATAAGCTACGGGGCTTCCTCTAAGGCAATTCTTTCATAAGCTAAAATTTGACTTTCTTTACTAAAAATAAAAATTTCAATGGATTCTAATGATTTTTTTGAAGAAACGGGTCCAAATTCAGCTTTTACTTCTCGAAATCGACTGACAGAGAAGGATTCCCCTTCTTCAGGTGAAAGGAGATGGGCCCGATTCATAGGGTTCAAGGTGCCCGGAGGATAGGTAAACAAAGTCTCAGGACCTCTGGCTAGAATGAGGATTCGCCCTTGTTGGCTTCCTTGATCATTCTTCAGGTATTCCAATGAAAATCGAACCTTCAAAGTGTTTTGCTCTGTCCAGGAGATAGAAGGTTTGCGGATTGTAAACCGAAGGCTGTTTGGATCCGGGAGTTTTTCTCCTAAATCTCCTGGAAAGACTTTCAAAACCGGTGAGTTGTTCATGCTTTGAGGATGCAGTGGAGCCTCAGGTTGTGTTGAAACAGTGTCATTGGATTTTCGATCTTCGGGTTTTAGAAGGGAAGTCGAGTCTAAAACCCGATTTTCAAGGTCTTCCAGATCAGGGAACTCAGTGTGGGTCACCAGAAGGTAGTATCGTGTTGCGAAAACAAGACTCATGAGAGCCAGTAAACTCACAAATGTGGCTAGGAGTCCCAACCGTGAAATCCATCGAAGAGAAACTTGGAAGGTTCTTGCTGCTAAGTTACCCTTAAAAACAAGGATGGTGACTTGATCAGAACTTTGGGCAAGTTTTTGACTCATCTTTAGAAACGTTAACGTTTTGAGTCTTGGGTTGTCAAGAACTGCTGTTTCAAACCCAACTAGGTTTTATTGCACTTACCTCATTTTTAATCGACGCAGTCCTTTTGCGAGGTCTTCAATCAAATCCTCTGGATCTTCTAAACCAATGGACAGGCAAAACGTTGTTTCCTGTAATAAATTTTTTTTAGAGGAATTTAAATGAACAGGTACAATCATACTTTCGAAACCACCCCAACTAAAGCCTAAAGAAAAATGCTGGAGTTGGTTCAATAATGAGGCTATTGAATCATAATTTGCCTTTTTGAGTTGGATTGAAAATCTTCCGCTTGCTCCCGTGAAGTCTCGTTTCCACAGCCTGTATCCAGTGTCTTCTTGAAGAGCGGGGTAATAGACCCTGGCTACTTCCGGTTGTTTTTGTAGCCACTTTGCTATTTTTAAGGCAGAGCTTTGATGCCGTTGCATCCGAATGCCAAGAGTACGTATACCCCGTAATCCCAGGAAAGCATCATCTGAGTTGACTGAAACGCCTAGAAAATAGGACATTTTTTTAACGATTGGCCAAGTTTTCTGATTGCAAACAGCAATCCCTAAAAGCGCATCTGAATGTCCCAGGATATACTTGGTTGCAGAGTGAATAGAAACATCAGCCCCGTGGCGAAGGGGTTGATAATACAGCGGGGTAGCCCATGTATTATCAACAATGACAGGAATATTTGATTTTTTAGCAATTCGAGTTATTGCAGGTAAGTCTGTCATTTTAAAATCTATGGATGTAGGTGTTTCAACGTAAATAAGGCTCGTATTAGGTCGAATCAGTTCTTTCATTTTTGAGTTAATAGAATTTGGATAAAATTCGACACTAATATTAAGTTCTGATAGCACATTTTCACAAAAACGTCTTACTCCCCCATAAACAGACTCTGGGATGAGAACATGTTGACCCGCTTTTGTAAAAGCTAAGAGTACAGTCGTAATGATCATCAGACCAGAAGGGGCAATGATTCCTTTGTATCCGCCTTCCAGTTGCGCTATTGCTGCTTCAAAGGCCCAGGTGGTAGGATTCCCGAGTCGGCCGTAGCAAAGGGTTTCAAAGCTGTTTTTTTCACTGTCTTGAAATGCTTTCAAACTAGGAAAGACTACCGTCGAGGTATGAAATACTGGGACATTTACCGCTCCATGATAGTAATCAGAGGCTCTTCCAACCTTACCTAAAAGCGTTTCCATTTGTAGTTCCGATTCTGAGTGAATAAAGCTCGGAACAGGATTGGCTCGAAGTTGCACTTAGGTTTCCGTTAATTGCTTTTTCGAGCAGATATGCAATAGGTTAATTTTCCTCCAGAGGTGGCATAAGAATGTGCTTCAATGCCTTCTAAAAATCTTTGATTTTGTCTATACAATGCTTTTTCCCAGTAATATTCAAACAAACTGGCATCACCTCCACCCGCAAGATAAAATCTTTTTGTTTCTGACTCATCCCAGATCCAAAAATTCTTTTTTGACCACTCTTGAATTTCCTGAATAATCGCTTCTTGCTCTGGGGAATCATAAGGAGGGAAAAAAGTCTTTGCTTTGTCAGAAATAAAAACTTGAATTTCTTCTAATTTCATTTCTGCTAAGTATCCTGGTAATTGGTCCCCAATAGAAATATAGCCTTCGTTTAATGCTTGTTTACCCCGTTCACAAAGCATCTGAAATCGTGTGATTTCTAATATGTCGTCCATGGGGGTGTTCATATCTAAAGTACTTAAAGAAAGTGTGCGTCCGATATTATTGGGTTCAATTAAAACTAAAATACCCCCAGGCTTGAGTACTCGACACATTTCTAAAACCGAATTTTTTACGTTCGAAACATGAATTAAGAGGGTTTGACAAGTGACCATATCAAAACTTGAATCTTCAAACGGGAGTTGGTTCACATCCCCTACAGTATAAGTATAGCGATGCGCTAAGTTTTCAGTCTGAGCTCTTTCTTGAGCTGTTTTTATCCATTCTGGTTCTCGATCCACTCCAGTTAAAGTTGTTGTTTTTGGTAAAATATCTTTTAATAAAAACCCCCAATGTCCTACACCACATCCAACATCTAAAACGCTTTTGACTTGTTGTGTTTGCCAGCGCTTCCCCATGAGCTGTAAAAAATCTGGATTCCACCAGTAATCTCTTGGTTTCCCAAAGTATTTTCCTGAGTGAAGTTTTTCTGTTTTTAAACTATTCTTTTTTATCTCAAAATTTTCTTCTGCTTGCATTGCATTTGTATTTTCTATGAAAATTTGATTTATTAAAGAAAGCAGAATCGTCCATTTTACTAAAAATTGCAACATATTTTAACCCCCTTGTAAAAACGTTTGTTCTATGGATAGAGCTTGGTCTAAAGATTTTGCATAAACGAAATACTCAATAATTCCTAAACCGGACTGATCTTCGTTTAAAATAATGACACCCCTTGATTCAGATGGATTGCATAAGGCTTCAGCAGATTGAAACGTCTGTTGAAGATCCTGAATGCGAAAACGATTTCGTGTTAAAATAAAATGAGTTTCTAAATATTGAGGACCGAGTAATTGCTGAGCAACGTGATGGACATGTGTGCAACCTCCTAAGCGCCCATTGATTTCAGTTAATACAACTTCATGGGTATCTGTGATGATGGCATCCATATTGATTCGCCCGCGATATCCAAGAATTGAAACCATTTTAACTAATTCATCACATTGTGAGAAAAATGAATGAGCTAGGCTCTGAGAAATAGAAAACGGGATTTGAAAGCCAACCCAATTGATCATTCCATTTCCGCGCTTGTCTCCAGACTGGTCCATGCGTACAATGCCGTAATTGAGTAAATCAAAGTCAGAATTTGAATGAATTTCATATTCAGCATAAATCGTGTTTGTATTTTTTAGAAAAGCTTCAATGACAAGTTGATGATTTCCGAAAGAATCATATAATTGAAGCCAAATTTTTTCTACAAATTCTTGAGTTACATCATTTGGGTGAGTGAGTCTAAAAATTTCCCGGACACCTGGGTAATGCAAGCGATTTTCTAAAGTAACTGCAATGTTTCCGTCGCCACTTGCATTCATATTTTGTTTAATAATGAGACTAGAGTGTGTAAGCAACAATTCGTGCATTGCAAAATAGAGTTCACGAGAATTCCTGCAAACAAATCCTGGTGCAACACGAATTTTTTCTGCTGCTAATGCTCTAAACACAATTTTACTGTTGAGGAGATCGGCACCGGACTGATTGAGAAAAGAGAATGTATTTGCTTTGAATGTGGGTATCTTCAGTCTTTGTGCTAAATAAAGGGTAGAAGAGGTCAGAAAGTAAGGTAAAATTTCCCAGAGTTTAGGAGCAATAATTTTAGATTGAATCCGAGATATGAGTTCATCCTCTAAAAGAGTTCGACTCGTTAGGATAGAGGCAGTTGTTGAGTTTTCTGCAATTGATATAAAATTTTCACTCGTGATTTTTTCTCCTGATTTTTTAGAAATATAATGAATCATTGACTGTGATAAAGACGAAGGCAATACGAGTAAATCGTCTTTTCCGATAAGCCATGCAAGACGTTTAGCTTCAATGGCTGCTGTTTGATGAATTGCGCGGCCTGTTTTGGAGGTATCTCCAATCATGGCTTCATTAAACCCATTTCCAATGATTAGTTTTGGCATTTTAAGAGGTCTCTTATTAATTTTAAATGCCAGAAAAAATAAGATTTTTCTCGATAAAAAATCTTATTTTTTTCTTGATCAGATAATTGTGCGAGTTTGTTTCCAGGGAGATGTGGGTGTAAGTGATGTTCTGCATGAAAATTTGCATTCCATAGAAAAAACCTGATCCAAGCATTTGATTGCGTGCTGCGAGATTTAGCATAAAAACCCAGCTTTTCTTTGCAGCCATAATGTTCTGGTAAGCCAAAGAATATAACCCAATGGAAAGCAAGGAGTAAAGGGATCCAATAAAAAAACAAAAGGGGTTGGGGATACTGGGTTGTTAAAAAAATTAGAAAAAAAAGAAAACTCCAAAGATAAAAACTATCAAAACGAGCATCTTTGATTTTTTTTGAGCCCTCTAAATAATAAGGATATTTTTTCCATAAAACTAAGAAGCTGCTAGATATTTTAGAAATTGCTAAAGGGAGTCCTGAGAGAGAAATCAGATAAGAAAAAAGAGATGGGATAGAAGTATTTCTTTCACTATCTTTTTTTGTTCCTAAGTACTGGTGATGTCTTAAGTGAAAAGCTCGATATAAAGAGAAATTAATGAGCAGTAGACCTATTGAAATCATTCCAACCCAGCGATTTAGAAGTTTACTTCTAAATAAGCTATAGTGTAAGCATTCGTGGGCTAAGTTTAATGTGCCTGCTAAAATCAACCCTAAGTGAAGTAAAATTAAGAAACGAATTGCTAGATAATTTAATTTTTGGAAAGCGTAAATACTGAAAAAATAGATCAAAAAAATTATTAAAATTTTTAAAAATGACCGTTGATTAGAGATGACAGAATTAATCATAAAGAGATACTGCTCTCTATAAAACTAGAAGAAGTTTCTCTATTTTTTTCAATACCCAGCCTCCCAATTTTTTCAGCCCATTTTAAACTTTCAGAAAGCGCTTGTATAGCAGTGGATAGAAATCTCTTTGATTCTTCTTTGCTGACAATACGATCTAGCATTTCTCGAACCATGGCTATGTGATGTAATTCGGCAGCATTTTCTCCATGAATATGGGATGTAAAATAAAACAATTGAGTAAGGTCACACCCAAAGATTCTCCCCAGACTGTGCCAAAAAGCTTCAATGATTGTTTTTGCATGGGTTTCAAACGCAACCATGTAAGCACATCTTACGATGGGGTCACTTGCGCTTAGGCCTTCATACAAAGAGATTAAGTAAGGTTTTGTGGGTGAAGAAAAGTCTGGAATAATTTTAAATCCAAGAACTTGCTCAAGATCTTTTCTGAGTAAATTTGCATGAAACCATTTTCGAGTATCTAATATTTTTGATAATCCTGCCATTCCAAAAGTTTCTTTTATATAAGAGCCACCTGTTTCATCCCAGCAGAGAAAATTTCCAACTACACTGGTTATCTCAACGTGTTCGGGAATATCTTGGTTTTGATGAATTGAATTTAAAATGGGTTTTAATTGAGCTCCGGCCTGCAAATAAGGAAATGCAGTGGATAATCCAAGATAGTGTGGGGATAAGGCTATGATTTGTTCTTTTGTATTGAACTGATGGAATGGATGGTTTTTTAACGAATCTAAGGTAAGTTCTAAAAACGCATCGTATAAATTTTTTTGAACTGCATCAATCATGCTAATATACCTTTATAATGATTATGGGTGATGGATTGTTGGAGAAAACCTCTTAAAATCTTCCAGTAGGAGATCGCGATCATGAGTTGAAATCGGAAATGCCCAGCCTATCTTAGCATTTCCGTGTTTCATATTTACAATACTATTGGAAGCACTCGCGCGAACGAGTACTCCAGAGCAGTGTCCTAAAATATTAAAAAGCCCTAAAACGAGTTTGTGTTCTTTTAAATTAAAAAATGAATCTTCTGGTAGCATGATTTTTTCAGACTGAATCAATTCCTGTGCACTCCAAGCACTTGGATCAGAGAGAAGGTTTTTTAAGGTTTGGCTATCATGATCTTCTCCAATATAGACTCCGTCTCCACCATAGGAGCGATTCATTTTAAACACATATTGATTTTTTTCAGATAAGAGCGTTTCTACTTGATTTTCTGAGATCGAAATTGTGAAAGGAATAAACTTATCAATCACATCTCGTTCAGTTGAAGTGAGATATTTTTGAAATTCTTCACGATGAAAGAGACTCAGCCAAGATTTATTGCTTCTCATTTCTGTCTCATAGGAGTTGAGTAGAGAGATACCCGTCTGTCGTATTTCTTTGATGAAGGAATCATTGGGAAGGTCATCATACATAGCTAATCGGTAGATTAACGTTTTTTTAGCTTCTTCAGGGGTTAAGAATTCGCGAGGAAAATTTTCTTCATCAACGAGAAGAACCGGAACTTCAGGAATGACTTCCCTGACTCGTCGATGTAAACTGAGTACGGTACCTGAGCCTTCGTGGACGTATTGTTTGAGAGAAAAGATAAGTACTCTTGTGAACCCATTTTTTAAAACTAAGTCTCGCAAAACTTTTGCTATTTGTTCGCGAGGAGAGGGGAGGTTTTTGGGTTCATTCCAACCCAGGGTATCGCAGTATCCATGAAAACATTCTGAAAATTTTAGACCCCCTATAGAAGAGTCGGCATTGATTTCACAGAGTTGATACCCTTTTTCTGTCGGAATAAAATCAAATCGGCTTATGATTTTTTCTCCGATACGGAGTTCCTCCCAGTCAATCAAAGGTTCTGTTAAGAGGGGCAAATTAAAAAGACTTAGGATTTCTGCATGGGAATGTGTTTCTAATAATTTTTTTATGATTTTTTTCTGTACTTGAAGAATGATCTGGGTGGCTTCACAAAGCTCCTCATAGCTTTTTTTTTCAATGATCAGAGGAACAGGTAAAGTAGGTAAACTAGAATGACAGTCCTGAAGAAACTGTTCTACTTTTTGCAAAGCACCTTGATTGATAATAAAAGCACTACAGCTGACTAGTTTGAGAATCCATGATTGGGTAAAACTACTAAAACTGATCAGAGTGTTCATTGTTTTGGGCGTATTGTTGCATTCACTTCTTGTTGCGGTCTTTTTAAAATTTTCCTATACTTGTACGTCATGGAAAAAATTACAACAGAAAAAAGTAAAAATGAAAAAATAATTGAGCGCGTTTGGTATCCAGGGCAATGTCATTGTAAAGGGGTAAGGTTTGAAGCAGCTGCAAGTTATTCTTTAACGATCACTTTATGTAATTGTGGGATCTGTTTTATGTCTGGACACCAAGAACTCATGGTTCCAGAGGAACGGTTTAAGCTGCATGCAGGTCAAGAATTTTTAAAACCTTATCGATTTGGAGATTGTATTGCAGATCATACGTTTTGTGTTGTTTGTGGAATCATGCCTTTTTACAGACCAAAATCGCATCCAGTGGGATTTTTTAGTGTGAATGCCCGTTGTCTGGATTTAAGTGCTGCAAAGAATATCCAGTATGTAGAATTTGATGGACGTAATTGGGCAAAAAGCATTCAAGAGGGCAAACATATTCTGACAGAGTGAGGGTTGTAAGGGGTTGTTTTTTTCTGAGGAAAGCCTTATAATTCTAATAAAAATAATTTTTTCATGAATTTGTTTAAGTCGATGCACCCATTCTCCAAATAATGAACCGTGGAGAGTCAAAAAAAGGGAAATCAGGTGGGTGAGATGAGCCGGAGAAGAGCTATTTTCAGATTTCTGATTAATTAATCAAAAATGAATACTTACTGAGTGCATGTAATGTTAATAAGTAAATAAGTTTTGACTCAATCTTTGAACAGGAAAACGTTACGTTTAGGATTGAGGGAGAAGATTTAGACGGAATTGTATTTAAGAATGTCCCGATGCGAGAATCTAGATGGGGGCCAGTCATTGAACTTAATGGGAAGATCATGGAGGAAATAGCCGCTCGATCAGTCTCACGGCAGGAGCTGTCTTGAAATGGGAGAAAGCAGGCGAGGAGTGGTTACATCCAATAAACGACGTGGCTGTGAGTGTAAAATTCCCGACTTCAGTTTCTGGTGCTTTCATCAAGATTGACAGCCAAAAGAGTAAATGGGAGTTCCGTACTTGTAGGGGTTTTCCCCCTCTCCAATTGCGTGATTCACTGTCCAGCCACTGAAAATATCCGTCATAGAGGCCAGCAGCCGTCCAAGTGTTCCTCTGTTGATCGTCTGTAGCTGCATCCTGAGAGGATCTGTGAGACTATTTGCCCGGTCAACTTAGATAATTAAATTTAATTTTGTTTACAAATGTAAAATGAGAGTGTATAAAAACATCAAAATGTTAAACAAAGGGTTAAAATGAAAGCATTTAAGTATAAAGATATGGGTTTTGGGTTTGTTTTTTTTGCTTTTGGGCTCATTTTTTCGCAGCCTTCGTCGGCAAGGTTAAGTGAACACGATCGATCAAATACCCTCCATCACGGATTGAATTCAGGTCAATCATTTGAAAAAAGATCTCCTGCTTCATTGGATTCTTTGAAAGACCTGGATGAAGACTTCGAATGGATTGATGTCCCAAAACAGACTTCGATTCAGCAGCCTTCTGCTGCAGATGTTCAAGAAAGCAGCATACCCGATCCTCAAGACGATTTTGTTTGGGTTGAAAAATCTGAATTGTGTTCCTCCTCTCGTTTTGAACCGATGGTGAAAGAAACAGACAGTGGTGTTTCATTTAATCCTCATTTTATTGCATTAGCGCCCGCTGTACTTGATTTAGTCGATCTTTCCTATATTCGTTCTAAGAGCCATCGAGATGATGGGGAAGCATATAAGAGCTGGAATATCAAGACTTTTCGAGCAATTCGAGGGTTGGTTTTTCAAGATCCAAAAGCTGGGTTTGTGGCTTACACTGAGTCGGATCGAGATTTTTTGCCCCCTTCACTTCAAAGTCAAGCAGGACCGGTCATGGTGGTTGTTTTTCATGGCTCCATTAATAATGCAGACTGGTTCACTAATTACGAAGCTCTTCCTGCCGATTTAAGTGATGCTCAATACACTGATTTTAATTTAGAGGGAAAAGTTCATCGAGGATTTCTGAGAAAATACTCCACAGCTAGCCAAGAACTCATGAATCTCATAGATAACCGGCTAGAAACTCTTTCAACTGAGCAGCGCAAGCAGATTAAGATTTATGTAACGGGTCATAGCCAAGGAGCAGCGCTTGCTCAATTAGCGACGGCTCATTTGATTCAGCATTTGAGTTCTCGTCATCCCGATCTTCTGTCCGATTCTCTTGCCGAACGCGAAGGTAAAACAAATGTCGGAGTCAACCGAGTTAACGGATGGTTTTTAGGAGCTCCAGCAGTTTTTGATCGAGTTGTTGGTAAAAGTTTTGTTGAGAAACGTGTGGGTCGAAACAACATGATTCGACAAAATGTCAGAGGTGATTTGGTTCCCAATCTTTCAAAGCCGCTTAGGAAGTTCACAGGCGCTGATTACGGTGGTCTAGGAGTTCTTCTTTATCAGAAAGGATTGGAAGCTTTCAAGGATGCAGTTTATCTCAACTTCCAAGGGGTTCTACAAAACCTATATGAAGGCGAGTTGACTTATGCTTTTAAGCAACTCACTTGGGATTTTCTGAAACTGCTAGGAAGTGCTCCGCATTTCGTTTCTGCAACTGAGTATCGGGGCCATGGATTTACTCCAGTCATGGTGCATTCGGAACCACAAAAGATGGCTCAAGGTGTCTATGAAGGTCAAAGTCATTCGGGAGTTCCTTGGTACATCCGATGGATACCTGGCTTTTTGAGATAGAAATACCTCAAACGAGGGAGTCGACCTCAGGTTTCCAAAGACCGTTCCATTGTTTGAGACGGACTTTAGGCCGGTTCCTTTCAGCTTCTTCCATAGAATATTCAATGAAGGCATAGGTCAGGCGGATTTGCTTCCCATAGTCTGATAGATCCAGATTCGTAGTTTCGTTCCAAGTGCCTTCATTAAAGTATTCTTTTCCCTCTCGCCATTGACGGTACCTGAGAATGTGGGTATGTCCAAAAATGACTGTATTTACATCCTCAAAATTTTCTAAAATTTTAAAAGCAATCTTATCGTAACTGGGATAAAGCGAAATTTCTTTTAAGAGGCTTAAGGTAGCACGAACTCCCTGGTGAATTTGATATCGTCTTCGAAATAAAATGGTATCAAAAATAAATTTAAGGATATCCATTCCTGTCTTAAGGCCCCAGAAAAAGTCATGGATAAAAATCCATCGAATGAAGGTAGACATAGGTCTTACTTTGTCCACGTGAGGTCGGCTTTGTTTAATTTTAGGGAGTCCAACGGCTACAAAAAGAGAGCCCCAGGGGAGATTTAAAACAGGCTCTGGGACCCCTCGTGTGATAAAAGGCATTTGCATATCGATTTGAGAAAAACGTTCATATTGCTGGCCATGTTCAACATGAATTCCATCAAATTTATAGTGTACATCATAGAATTTAACAGGAGTTCCTACTGCCTCATTAAAAACTTTCCTGGGGCCCAGCCAAAGCATGCCCACATCATGATTTCCTACAATGTAAGAGACTTGATGATGAGGGGTATTTGCAAACTTTCTCAGGGCAATGAAAAATTCTGGGTGGCCTTCTACAATTCTTTCAACAGCACGAGTGACACTTCGTTCTGTAATGAGATGAGTATGGATTCCCCATGTATCAAACTGGAGGAGGTTTAAGATGTCACCATTCAAAATAAGCTCAACTTCTGCATGAGCATAAGTACCGGATCGATAGAAATTTAAAAATTCAGAGAACTCTCGGTCGTAAATAAAATCTTCTAAGATATTTTGAGTTCCATCTTCAAAATATCGACCTTTACCCAGGTGAAAGTCACTCACAACCAGCTTATACTTGGGCTTATTTGAAGTCTCATTTGTCATTGAGCTACCTGAGATGGGTTAGAATGGAAGATTGCATCTGAAACAGAAATTTGATTTTTTGAAGCTTTTTTTGACAAATACATAGCTTGATCTGCAGCTTCCAAAAGCTCTTTTGAGGTTTTACCGTGTTGAGGAAACAACGAAAGTCCAATGGACAAGGTCATCTGAAGAGATTTTCTTTCTTTTCTGAGAAAGACGCGATTTTGAACGCAACGGCGGATTCTTTCAGCAGCCTTCAAGGCTGTAGGAAGATTACATGCAGATAAAAGTGCAATGAATTCATCTCCTCCATACCGAAATAGTTGATCTTTTTTTCTGACCTGTTTTTTGAGATAGCTTCCAAGCTCAGAAAGAACAAGGTTACCCATCCAGTGGCCATAGTGATCATTGATTTGTTTAAAATGATCGACATCTATAAAAAGCAAAGCAAAAGATTGATTTGAATCTCTTGAAAGATTCATTTCTTTTTCTAAAGACAGTTTTAAATATCTCATATTAAAAAGTCCTGTTATTTCATCGGTATAGATCCAAGAAGGAGGAGGGCAGGGAAGCTCTCGGTTGTGATAGGTTTGTAATCCTTGCTGGATGGTTGTTTGAAAAGTCAAAATATCACAAGAGTTTTCTAGGTAGTCATGAGCTCCGAGTCGCATGGCCAAGACTGCTTGAGAGACAGTTGCTTTTTTCGAAATGAGAATAACGGTTGTTTTGGGGCTGAGTTGTTTGATTTGTTCTAATATTTGAAGGCTTGAATTGAAATCACCCAATACAACCATTCGGTAATGAAACCTAAGGATTTGAGGGAGTACTTGGGAGACTTCAGAGAGAGTATGCAATGGGTAGGAAACTTTTCTCATTCCTTGGGCTAGGCGCTCGAGTTCTACTGGGTCTGGGGTGACTAAGAGGAGGTGAGGAGCAGAGGTTTGAGTTTGATTTTGATTCATGGCTTAGGAAGGTTTAGGTTCATCTTTGTTTTGGGTCAAGTTTTCTAACTCTCGTGAAAGATTTCCTTCTGGGTTCGAGTCTAGGAGTCCTCCTGCCACTCGTACAACTTGAGCTGCTTTTGTGAGGCGTTCTTTGAGTTTGACTGCGTTTTCCTTTTCGCGGGAGTATTTGTCTTGGAGAAGATCCATATTAAACTCTAGAAGGTCGATCCGGCGTTTTAGCTCAATGATCTTTGTTTCTCGAGCTCCTAAGAGGGCCTCTGAGTCTTTTTTTGTAATTTCAAGGCGGTTTTCGAGTTCTTTTTCCCGGACTCGAATTTTTCGAATATCAGAGCGAACCCTTTCTTTAAAGTTTTCCATTTCCTGGTGGGCCTCAAGCAGTTGTATTTCTAAAGCTTTTGCTTTATCTGTTTTGTTTTTTGCTTGAAATCGAAGTTCACTGATTTCTTGCTGTTGGACTTCGAGTGATTGGCCTTTTTCCTCATTAAATTGTTCGATTCTTTCTTTTTGTTCATGGATGCGATGAGTCAGCTCTGAGTTTTTAGATTTTTCATCTCGAAGCTGTTTTTCAAAAGCTGAAATTTGCTCATGAGCTGCTTTTAATTGATTCGATAAAACCGCTACATCCTGTTCTCTGAGCAGGAGGTATTTCTTAAAGGTTTCTAGATCAGGAGTCTGAGCGGCTCCTCCAGGAATAACAGCGTTTCCTACGGGCTCTGAGAAGATGAAGTGAGAAGCAGCCGCAGCAGTAGAAGAAGGGATGTTTTCATTTTTTTGAGAGAAGGCAGCTTTCTTAAAAAGATAGGGCATTTCCTGAATACTTTCAGGGTCTTCTACAGGATTTTCTAAAGGGCTTTCAAGCTCTTGAGCTGGAGGAGCCTGAGAAAAAGAGAGGGGGTCGGATGGTGGATTTAAATTAAATTTGCTCAAGGTCAATGCAGGGGTTTCTGGCTGGCCCAGAACGGCTTGAATCAATGAATAAAGACTTTCCTCTGTAAAAGGCCACACTAAATAGGCATTGGCTCCCTCAGGCCCTGATTGATGGGTGGCACACTGCTCATCCGTCCAACGATCTGTGGTGAGTAGAATGGGTAGATCAGATTGTGAGGGATCTGATTTGATTTTTTTGACTAAATCCAAAGTGGGCTTTTCATTGCCTGAGAGCTCTTCGATGTGAAGAACGGCTAAGTCGATGCTCTTCCCATGAAGCTGTAACATTTGCCAGGCATCCTTGGCATCATCCGGAAAGAGAAGAGCCATGCCGCGGGTCCTAAGATAATGAGCAAACTGATGCTCTGCGTCGATTTTAGGACTTAAAAGCAGGATTTTCATCAATTTTCTCATCGGCTAAGAACAGGAATAAATTGAGATTTCTTAGTCGATCTGAGATGAGAAGGGATGAAGAATTCTAATGGAAAGCCCACAAGATAATGATGAGTTTAGAAAAAACCGGCAAGGTCCTGTCATGCTAAAACAGAAAAAATATATTTTTATTACGGGAGGAGTCCTTTCAAGTATCGGGAAGGGCGTAAGTGCTGCCTCTATTGGGATGCTCATGGAGC
The DNA here is from genome assembly GCA_903935335.1 of Oligoflexia bacterium. Taxonomy (GTDB): domain Bacteria; phylum Bdellovibrionota; class UBA1018; order UBA1018; family UBA1018; genus CAIZRG01. Next base: position 14,157 of record CAIZRG010000007.1, on the reverse strand, counting down.
AGCGTGGTGTTGAGGTGTCTTTGATCAAAATGGATCCTTATTTAAACGTAGATCCTGGAACGATGAATCCTTTTCAGCATGGAGAAGTTTTTGTGTTGGATGATGGATCAGAAACGGATCTGGACTTGGGGCATTACTCCCGCTTTGTTCAAGGAGTTCAATTTACCCGGAAAAACAGTTTTACAAGTGGAAGGATCTATGACTCTGTGCTCCGAAGGGAGCGAGCGGGAGGATATCTAGGAGAAACGGTTCAGGTCGTGCCTCATATTACAGATGAAATTAAACGCTCTATTCGAGATGCGTGTCAGAACGTCGATCTTGCCATTGTGGAGGTGGGGGGTACGGTTGGTGATATTGAAAGCTTGCCCTTTCTAGAAGCGATTCGACAAATCAATCGGGAAGAAGGCTTACAAAATGTTCTCTTCGTGCATCTCACCTTAGTTCCTTATATTGAGACAGCGGCCGAGCTTAAGACGAAACCTACTCAGCATAGTGTTAAAGAGTTGAGAGAAATAGGGATTCAGCCTGATATTCTGCTTTGTCGTTCAGATCGTCGTTTGCCGCAAGAGGTGAAAGATAAGATTGGGCTTTTTTGTAATATGTCGGGTGAGGATGTTTTTAGTGCCATTGATGTCGAAAGTATTTATGAAGTGCCTCTTTATTTTCATGAAGAGGGGCTTGATCAAAAAATTACTGAAAAACTAGGGTTAAGTACGACTCTGCCTCAACTCACTCAATGGGAAAATCAGGTTAAGAAGATGAGGGATCCCCTCTCAGAGGTCACCCTAGGCATTGTTGGGAAGTATACGGACTGGCGGGATAGTTACAAATCTTTATCGGAAGCTTTGGTGCATGGAGGAGTGGCTGATCAAATTCAGGTTCGAATGCAGTACCTGGATGCTGAGGAGATTGAAAAAGAGAAGAGCTGGGATCAGTTAAAAGCAATGGATGGGATTTTAGTTCCTGGAGGGTTTGGTAAGAGGGGTATTGAAGGTAAGATTCAAGCCATTCAATATGCTCGGGTCAATCAGGTTCCTTTTTTTGGAATTTGCCTTGGAATGCAGTTAGCTGTGATTGAGTTTGCTCGGAATGTGGGTCAACTGAAGTTTGCCAACTCAGAGGAGTTTATGCCAGAAGGGAAAGATTTAGTGATTCAACTCATGAAATCTCAAAAATCTCTTCAAGAAAAAGGCGGCAATATGAGATTGGGGTCTTATTCCTGTCAGATTTTACCTAAAAGCTTAGGAGGGTCTCCTACCCGAGCTTTTGAAGCTTACCAGAAGGAGTTTATTTCGGAACGTCATCGGCACCGATTTGAAGTGTCCAATCAGTATTTGCCATGGTTGCAGGAGCTAGGCCTTGTGATTTCTGGGAAGCACAGCTGTGCTGAATCCAAGACTGAGCTGATTGAGATGATTGAATTACCCAACCATCCATGGTTTTTGGGATGTCAATTTCATCCAGAATTTTTAAGTCGATTTCTCAATCCACATCCTCTTTTTAAATCCTTTATTCAAGCTGTATCTTTGAGTAAAAAAGAAAAATTATGATTGAATCATCTAATCAGCTACCCGACATGACTTTGATTGCAGGTCCTTGTGTGATTGAGGATGAAGGCCTTGTGCTGGAAGTAGCACAGGAACTCAAGCGTCAATTGGAGGGCTTGCCTATTCGTTTGTACTTGAAGGCATCGTTTGACAAAGCTAACCGGACATCGATCGATGGATTTCGAGGGCCTGGACTTCAGCAAGGCTTAGCTATTCTTTCGAGGGTTCGGGAAAAAACAGGCTGTGCGCTTTTTACTGATTTTCATACCCCGGAACAAGCTTTACTTGTGGCTCAGGTAGTTGATTTTCTTCAGGTTCCTGCTTTTTTGTGTCGACAAACGGATATGATTGTTGCAGCTTCCGAGGCCGCTCTTCAGCATCAACGAAGGCTGAATATTAAAAAAGGGCAATTTTTAGCGCCCTGGGATGCAAAAAACATTGTGGAGAAAGTCCGGGCTGTAGAGGCTCAAATGGGTTTAAAGCAGGAGCTTCAAGTGGCTCAGGACTGGTTTTGTTTAACAGAGCGTGGGACTTCTTTGGGTTACAATACGTTAGTGGTGGATATGATTTCTTTTCAGTGCATGAAGCAGTGGGGCGTGCCCGTCCTTTATGATGCGACTCATTCGATTCAAACTCCAGGTGCTGGGGCAGGAGGTAAGAGCACGGGAGGAAAAAAAGAATATTTAGAAACCTTGGCTCGGGCTGCCGTAGCTGCAGGTGCCGATGGAATTTTTATGGAATGTCATCCCCGGCCTGCTTTAGCCAAAAGTGATGGCCCGAATTCCTTTAATCTTGAAAAAGTGGGAGAGTTTGTTAGGCAACTTTTGGAGATTCGGAAACTGGTAAGTACCCAACCCAAGCTACTGACACTGGGGCGGGTCTGATGCAAAAATCTCCAATTTTGATTTGGAATCGAAGGGAGAAGAAAGAAGAAGTTGAAGCAGTCTATGGTGATGCTTTTGTTCGCTGGCTTTATGGTACTTCTACCGGGCAGTTTTTAGTTGAGCATCTTTTCCCTAAGGTTAGATTGAGTCGGTTATATGGGGCTTTTCAGGCTTCTTCGTTCAGTGCTTACAAGGTTGAATCATTTGTCAAAAGATTTAAAATTCATCATGAAGAGTTTGAGGGTTGGCCCTTCCGGAGTTTTAATGATTTTTTTATACGTGAGTTTAAGCTGGGGGTCAGACCCTTTATTCAGGATCCCCAGCAGATGCCTGCTTTTGCGGAAGCCAGGTATTTTGCATTTGATCGAGTAAGTGAGAAACAGGTTTTTCCAATTAAGGGCTCTGCTCTTTCTGCGGAGGCTCTTTTGGGGGATGTCAAAAAAGCTAAGCCTTTTTTAGGAGGAGCGGTACTCATTGCTCGATTATGTCCTACCGATTATCATCGATTTCATTTTCCTGATTCAGGTAGAATCATTGAAAGTTACCGGGTCCATGGTCCTTTGCATTCGGTCAATCCGATGGCTTTGGCTTATAAGAACGAAATTCTTTCGACAAATGAGAGGCAAATCAGTATTCTTGAGACTCAAAGCTTCGGTCGATTAGCTTATATTGAAATTGGAGCTCTTTGTGTTGGGAAAATTGTTCAGCTTCATCCTCAAGATAAAGAGTTTTCTCGAGGTGATGTAAAAGGTTATTTTTTGTTTGGGGGATCGACCGTTGTTTTGCTTGGAGAGCCTGGAGCCTGGGCACCTGATTCTGATTTATTAGAGCAAACCGCACAAAATCGAGAAACTCTTGTGCGTTTAGGCGAAAAAATTGCTCTTGCTACTCATTTTTAATGAGTCACGATAGAGTTATTGTGAATTATTGTAAAAAAATTCAAACAATGTGTGCTAAATAGTTTTTAACATCAAAAATAAAAATTGATCTGCAAGATTTATTTTTTTTGTTTTTTGTATACCTGGAAATTGTTCAGGAGATGAGAAGTGGCTAGAAGAGATATCGTCGTTGGATTAGACATCGGAACTACAAAAATTTGCTGCATTGTGGGGGAGTTTTTCGCTGGCAATCCTGAGCTTGAGCTTGACATTATTGGGATTGGAACCGTTGCTTCGACTGGTCTTAGAAAAGGCGTGGTGATTAATATTGAAGCGACTGTAGAAAGTATTACTCAAGCGGTACAAGAGGCCGAACGAATGGCTGGAGTGGAGATTTCAACAGTTTATGTAGGTATAGCAGGTGGTCATATTAAATCCTTTAATTCAACAGGAGTGGTTGCGGTTAAAGATAAGGAAATTACGCAACAAGATGTTCAGAGGGTGATTGATGCTGCTAAAGCTGTTGCCATTCCGATGGATCGTGAAACCATCCATGTGATTCCTCAGGAGTATATGATTGATGACCAGGATGGAATTCGGGACCCGATTGGGATGAATGGAGTTCGATTGGAGGCTCGGGTTCATATTGTGACGGGGGCAGTGACATCGGCTCAGAACTTAGTTAAGTGTGCGAATAAAGCAGGGTTAAACGTAGCTGAAATCTGTCTTGAACCGATTGCTTCGGCTGAAGGAGTGCTTTGTCAGGATGAAAAAGAGCTAGGTGTCATTCTGGTGGATATTGGAGGGGGAACGAGTGATATCGCTATTTTTAAGGAAGGGGCGATTGTTCATACAAGTGTTCTTGCTGTAGGAGGCAACCATATTACCAACGATATTGCAATTGGACTCAGAACTCCACAGCATGACGCAGAGGAACTCAAGATCAAATATGGGTATGCAATTCCAAACGTGATGAGTGGTAATCAAAATATTGAAGTTGCAGGAGTGGGTGGTCGAAAGGCCCGAGTTTTATCTCGGAGGATTTTAGCAGAAATTATAGCACCTCGAGTGGAGGAGCTGTTTTCGTTGATTGAGATGGAGATTAAAAAATCAGGTTACCAAAGCTTGTTGTCGGCAGGGATGGTGATTACTGGGGGCGCAACAATCTTAGAAGGGATGTCCGAATTAGCTGAGCAGATTTTTAAAATCCCAGTGAAAAAAGGACTTCCTCAAGGAATTGGAGGATTAAAAGATGTGGTGAACTCCCCGAAGTTTGCAACAGGAGTTGGGCTTCTCATCTATGGGGCAAAGAATGTAACAAAAGCGCGGTTTCCTATTCGAGAGAAAAATATTTACGACAAAGTGTACGGCTCAATGCGGTCTTGGATGAGAGACTTGTTTTAAGGAAGAACAGGATTAAACTCAAGGTTAATAAAAATGGCATTTGAAAAACATCAGTTAGTTCAGTTAGTCAAGAACGGTGCAAAGATTAAAGTCGTGGGAGTGGGGGGCAGTGGATGTAATGCTGTCAACACGATGATGAAGATGGGGCTTGAGGGTGTAGATTTTATTACAGCAAATACAGATCGACAGGCATTGGATGCTTCATTAGCACCCACAAAGCTTGCCATGGGTCAGGCTTTGACGAAAGGGTTGGGAGCGGGTGCAAATCCCGATATTGGTCGAAAAGCAGCCTTAGAGGACTCTCTTAAAATTGCGGAGTTGCTTTCTGGAGCAGACCTAGTGTTTGTTACAGCAGGAATGGGCGGGGGGACGGGAACTGGGGCAGCTTCTGTATTTTCAAGAATTGCTCGAGAATTGGGAGCGCTTTCAGTGGGTGTGGTGACCAAGCCCTTTTTATTTGAGGGTAGGAAGCGGATGAAGTTTGCTGAGCAGGGGATTGCTCGTTTACGGGAGAACGTGGACTCTCTGATTATGATCCCCAATCAGCGTTTACTGACACTCTGTGGGGATTCTTTGTCGATGTTAGAAGCTTTTCAAAAAGCGGATGAGGTTTTGTTAAGTGCTGTTCGTGGGATTGCGGATTTGATTAATCACACAGGACTGATTAATAGTGATTTTGCTGATGTAAGAACCATTATGCAAAATAAGGGACTTGCTTTGATTGGGATTGGTTATGGTGAAGGAGAGCAGAGGATGTTGGATGCAGCGACAGGAGCAATTTCCAGTCCTTTGCTTCGTGATATTTCGATTGATGGAGCAACTGGGGTGATTATTAATATTACGGGAGGATCCAGTCTCAAACTTCATGAAGTGAATGAAGCAACCACTTTCATCATGGAATCTATGCATGAAGAGGCTGAAATTATTTTTGGAGCAGTCATTGATGAGTCTCTTCAGGAAAAAGTTAAAATTACTGTGATTGCAACAGGTTTAGAGGGAGAGCTTGAGTATCAAAATAAACTGAAGCGAGAAATGAATTCGGAGTTTTCTCATTCGATTGCCAATTCTGCCTCTTTTTTGAAGAAAGAAGAGGAGCTTCCTTCTTTGCCTTCTCTTGGGCCTTCTCTTGCTGAACCTATTTCTAGTCCTAAAAATAGGGATGATAGGAAGAACATTGAGGATACTGAGGTGGTCTGGGCACGGGAGCTCATGCAGAAACTTGAGTTATCTTCTTCAGGATCCGATGCACTCGATGTTCCTACGTATTTGAGACGGCGGAAGGATGTTTAAAAGAATGTCATCATTTTAGTTCTTTGCACTGATCAATCAGTTTACTGATGAAGTCTTTTTGGGAGTAGGACTCATATTCCCAAAGGGATTCAGGTCCTCCTACTGATTCTGCTAGAGAATTACAGATAAATTTTTTATAAAATTTGAGTTCGGGTCCAAAAAAAAATTTGAGTTCTTGGAAAATAGAAAGGATTGAGTTTTTGTAAATTATAATTGTATAGGTTTGGTTTGAGCCTGGCAGCATGATCAGTTCATGCCTACCTCCTAGATAAGAAAAAAGCTGAGAGAGTTTTGCAGCAGCAAATGGTTTATCTTCACTGAAAATGTTGAATTTTAGAGCTTCAATGCACCATTCAAAAAAAGATTTTTCATTAAAAATGGTCTCGAGTTGAGTCAGGGTAGATCGAAAATTTTCATGGGTTAAAGCTTCTGGTTGAATGCAAACGAGGAGTCGATCAGGAGGGAGTTCAGGGTTATTTTCTAGTTCAACTTTGAGATGGTTGAGACATTCTAGGCAGGAGGATGAAGAACACTTTTTGATTTGGTCTCCATAAGAGCCGTAGCAAATTTCTTCACAAATCTCTTTAGGCTCAACCATGTGAGGCTTAATCACTTGAGCCTCACATGGTTGAGGCTTAATCCTGGAAATTTTTTGTTTCTTTCCTTGCCCAAGGACTGACTCAGACTGGATCCAAGTCAATAAGAACAAGAAAAAGAATAAAGATAAGACAAAACCCCCCATTTGATATTTTCCCACTCAGTCTTTTCGGAAGCAAGACGATTTTTATTGAAGTGGATTGCCAAGCTGAGCTCAGGCGCTTGAGTGAGTTCTCGTAGCCTCTCCGAGCATAAGATAGAGTATTGTGTTGATATCAGACTTATAGTATCGTATTTAAAAGGGAGAAATGATTAAGCTCAACCGAACAACAGAGTATGGTTTAATGGCCCTGCGTCACATGAGCCGCAGGCAATCTTCTCAGCCTTTTTTAGTGACGAGTGCTCGGGAAATTGCAGAGTATTATGGTCTTCCATTTGAGATTACAGCAAAGACTCTTCAACGACTGAAAGACTCAGGTTTGATCGAGTCTGCACAAGGAGCCAAAGGTGGGTATACCCTGCGGTGTTCTTTGAAGAAGGTCTCTTTGGCCGAGTTTTTAGATCGGATGGAAGGGGCTCAGTCAGTTGTGGCTTGTTCAAGTTTGAAGGCTCATGATCTCAATGAATGTGAGTATGCAGGCAAGTGTGAGATTCCAACTTTTATGAATGAGTTAAATACTCGAATTTATAAATTTTTATCGAGTATTTCATTAGCTGAAGTGGTTGAAGGTTCTCAGGTTCAGATGACTTTGACAGGAGTGCGAGTCGCACAGGCAGTAGAAGTAGGGACAGGGAGAGAGTAGAAGATGAAATTTCCAATTTACTTAGATTATCAAGCAACGACACCGGTAGATCCTGAAGTTTTAAAGAGCATGCTTCCTTATTTTTCCGATGTTTTCGGAAATGCAGCCAGCCGCAACCATGAGTTTGGTTGGACGGCTGAATCGGCCGTAGAGCTTGCTAGAAAACAAATTGCAAAGCTCATTGGGGCAAGTGAGAGAGAAATTATTTTTACGAGTGGAGCAACTGAAAGCAATAATTTAGCAATTGCTGGGGTGGCTGAGATGTATCAGGAAAAGGGGAAACACCTGATCACTACTTCGATTGAGCACAAGGCCGTCTTGGATACGTGTCATTCTTTAGAAAAGAAGGGGTTTGAAATTACTTTTCTTCCTGTCAATCACTACGGGCAGGTTGATCCAGAGGCTGTACGCAGAGCGATGACGCCTCAAACAGTTCTGGTTTCTACCATTTGGGCTAATAATGAAATTGGGACTCTTAATCCGATTCATGAAATTGCTCAGTTGTGTAAAGAAAAAAATGTTTTATTTCATACTGATGCTGTTCAGGCTGCAGGGAAAGTCCCGATCCAAGTTGAGTCCATGGGTATTGATTTGCTATCGATCACGGCTCACAAAATTTATGGACCTAAAGGTGTAGGGGCATTGTATGTACGCAGAAAAAACCCTAGGGTTAGACTCAGTCCCTTCATTCATGGGGGTGGGCATGAGCGGGGGATGCGATCAGGGACCCTGAATGTGCCTGGGATTGTGGGGTTTGGAAAGGCTGCTGAGCTTGCCCAAAAGCTTATGTCCGAAGAGACAGTTCGAATCAAAAAGCTTCGTGATCAGTTATGGAATGGAATTCAGAGCCAATTGGATGAGGTTTACTTGAATGGTCATCCCATCGAGAGGCTTCCTAATAATTTAAACGTAAGCTTTGCTTATGTAGAAGGAGAGTCGCTCATGATGGGGATGAAGGAGCTTGCCGTTTCCAGTGGATCGGCTTGTACTTCGGCTAGTTTAGAGCCTTCTTATGTTCTTAAGGGCATTGGGGTGGGCGATGATTTGGCTCATACAAGTATTCGCTTTGGATTGGGTCGTTTTACGACTCAAGAAGAGATTGATTTTGCACTTCAAAAGGTTGTCGAAACGGTAAAAAAACTCAGAGACCTTTCTCCTCTTTATGAAATGCATAAAGAAGGAATTGATCTTAAGTCTGTGAGCTGGGCTGCGCACTGATACTGATGATAAGGAGAGTTTATGTCTTATACGAAAAAAGTCATTGATCATTATGAAAATCCAAGAAATGTGGGTTCCCTCAATAAAAACGCTTCCAATGTTGGAACTGGGCTAGTGGGAGCTCCAGAGTGTGGGGATGTCATGAAGCTTCAAATTGAAATTGACTCAGAAACCCAGATGATTCGGGATGCTAAGTTTAAAACCTTTGGTTGTGGGAGTGCGATTGCTAGTTCTTCTTTGGCTACGGAGTGGATTAAAGGCAAGACCATTGATCAGGCACTAGAAATTAGGAATACCGATATTGTGCAGGAACTGTCTTTACCTCCGATTAAGATTCATTGTTCTGTTTTGGCAGAGGATGCGATTAAGGCAGCCATTTCTGATTATTTAAAAAAAAATGAGGCAAAAACCGCATGATTTCTGTCACTGACAAAGCCATTACAGAGATCAAACGCATTCAGGCTAAAGATGCAATGGCAACGGCATCTGCTCTTCGGGTCAAAGTTGTGGGGGGTGGGTGTTCCGGGATGAGTTACAAGTTGGGTTTTGATGATCAGCCTGCTGCCGTAACCGATAAAGTTTTTGAAAAAGACGGTGTAAAAATTATCTGTGATTCAAAGTCTTTTTTGTATTTGTCAGGGACTGAGCTTGATTTTTCTGATGGTTTGAATGGAACCGGTTTCGTTTTCAATAATCCGAATGCGAAACGAACCTGTGGTTGTGGCAGTAGTTTTTCAGCCTAAATGCTTTCGGTGTCAGGTGCTACTTTCTGGAGATTCTCTGGCTAGAGATTTTCTAGCTCACCAATTTTGTTCAAGTTGCGGGTTGGTTCAGCCCCTGGCTGCTGAAGAAAATTACTTTTCTGTTTTAGGGGAGACCTGTCGATTTGGGTTGGATCCTGAAGTTCTTGAAAAGCGGTTTTATCGGGCTTCTCGTTTATTTCATCCCGATCGATTTTCAAATAGTGATTCTGCAGCTCAAGCTCTTTCTCTTTCTAGGATGAGCTTTCTCAACCAAGCCTACCAGACTTTGAAAAACCCTGAGGCGCTCAGGGAGTATGTTTTTAAACGGGAAGGTATTTTTCAGGAAAGTTTAGCGCAAAAGACAGGCCAAATTCCTATAGAACTGATAGAGATTGCTGAAGGGTGGTTTGAACTTCAGGATGAGATTTTAGAAGAAGCCGATTCTTTGAAGGTGCAAAAAAAATTAAGAGAATTTTTAGAAACTCTCCAGGAAAGAAAAGCAAGAATCGATGAAAAAATTCTTTCCCTAGAAAAAAAATATGATGAAAGAAAATATGATGAGAAAAATGATGACTCAAAGTTTTCTCTTCTGGTTTTAGAAGAAATGGCTCGTGAAGTACAAAATAAAAACTACCTGAGTTCTATTGAAAAAAATAGGGATCGGATGACCCAAAATGTCACTTCAATATAAATTTTTTAAAAAAACAGAAACAACTGGCCCGATTGTTGGAATTGATCTTGGAACAACAAATAGTTTAGTAGCCATTATTGAGCAGGGCAGACCTAGGATTCTGAAATCCCGTGATGGGCAAAACCTAGTTCCTTCGATTGTGTGTTTTGCTGGGCCTCAAGGTCCTTGTGTTGGGACTCGTGCTAAGCAAAGAAGAGTGATTGACGTACAAAACACTGTTTTTTCGGTCAAGCGTCTTTTAGGACGAAGCTTTGAGGATTTAAAGAATTCAAAAGTGCAACTTCCTTATGAAGTTGTGGAGCAGGAGGGTTTAATCCAGATTCGAGTGGGAGACCAGACTTATTCTGCTATTGAGATCTCTGCCTTGATTTTAAGGGAACTTAAGGAGATGGCTGAAAAAGACCTGGGAGTTCCTGTGAGTCAAGCTGTGATTACGGTTCCTGCTTATTTTAATGACTCACAACGGCAGGCAACTCGAACGGCAGGTCGTCTAGCCGGTTGGGATGTTCTTAGGATCATCAATGAACCTACAGCTGCTTCGCTTGCTTATGGTTTAGATCGAAAAAAAGAAGGCTTAATTGCTGTTTATGATTTAGGTGGGGGGACCTTTGATTTTTCAATCTTAAAACTTCATGAAGGGATTTTTGAGGTTTTGGCTACGAGTGGAGATACCTCGCTTGGGGGAGATGATCTAGATCGGGTCATTGCTCAGGTTGCAGCCCAAGAGATTGAAAAAACTTGGGGGATTTGTATTTTTGATGAGCCTAAGCTTCATGCTGCGGTTCTTGATTCTGCTGAGAGGCTTAAGATTAAATTATCTACAGAGCCTCAAGCCTTGATGCAGGTGATCTGGAAAGGTCAAACTTACGAAAGAAAGTGGACTTTAGAGGAGTTTGAGGTCCTTGCTCAGCCGATTTTAGAAAGGACTGAAAAGCCTTGTTTACAAGCACTCAAAGATGCAGGGCTTCAAGCTTCAGATCTTTCCGATGTGATTTTGGTGGGGGGGCCTACTCGTCTTCATGGGGTCAGGCAGTTCGTTCAGAAAATCTTTGGGAGAGTTCCAAATACTTCGCTTCATCCGGATGAGCTTGTTGCTCAAGGAGCTGCGATTCAAGCTGATATTTTGAGTGGGAACAACCAGGAGCTTTTACTTTTAGATGTCGTGCCGTTGTCTTTAGGTTTAGAGACTTATGGTGGCATCGTGTCTTCTTTAATTCCTCGTAATACTCGGATTCCAACAGTAGCAAGAGAAGTGTTTACGACGTTTGCAGATTTTCAGACGGGTGTTGATATTCATGTTTTACAAGGCGAAAGAGAGAAAGTTCAAGACAATCGAAGTTTAGCTCACTTTAAATTAGTGGGGATTGAACCCTTGCCTGCAGGGATGGCTCGGATTGAGGTTAAGTTTTTAGTCGATGCTGATGGAATCTTACAGGTTTCTGCCAAGGATTTAAGGACTGGGGTAGAGCAATCCATTGAGGTGAGGCCTAGTTATGGGCTCAGTGATCAGGAAGTTCAAAAGATGCTTCAGTCAGGCTTGGAGAATGCTGAGTCTGATCTTGGGTTTCGTAGGTTGACTGAGGTTCGCAATGAAGCAGAGCGAATTTTAAGAGTGACCCAAAAGAATCTTCCACAAGCAGATCAAGTTTTACCTCCTGCCGAGGTTGAGACGATTCGAACGGTTGTGACGCAGGTTCAAGAAGAGATCCAAAAAAAGGATGTTCGTGGTATTCAAGATGCCACGGCTAGGCTCAATCAAGTGACTCTTCGTTTAGCGGAGTTACTCATCAAAGAAACCATTTCAAGATCGATCAAACAGTCATAATATTAAATTTTTTCGAAACGGAGAAATTTATGCCAAAAGTGACTTTTTTACCGATGAATCTTGTTTGTGATGTGAAAAAGGGGGAGAGCCTCCTTGACATTGCTCTTCAGTTTAACATCCCAATTCAGCATGCTTGTGGAGGGTTTTGTGCTTGTACGACGTGTCATGTTCGGGTTCAAGCTGGAGAAGATCATTTGTCCCCTATGGAAGAAGACGAAATAGACCGTGTGGAACGAGCAACTGGGAGTGCTAAAAACTCGAGATTGGGTTGTCAAGCTCAGGTTCAAGGTGATGTGACGGTTGAGGTGGTGAACCTCGATGAATTTTAAGGGGGGGGGGCTCAAGCGGCGAGTCATGGTGTGGATTTTCTTCATCGGGTTTTTCCAGGAGTCTTTGCTTCAGGCTGCACCTGTATCCCCGAATCATCGATTGACCTTTCGGTTAAGAGCAGAGCCTGAAACCTTGGACTGGAATTTAGCTCATACTCCGGTAGAAGCGGATCTTTTGACCAACCTCATGGAAGGGCTGGTGAGCTTTGATGAAAAATCTCAGGTTAAACCGGCTTTAGCTCAAACTTGGACCCTCAGTCCGGATGGAAAGACTTATGTTTTTCATCTGAAGCCCGGCGTGAAGTGGAGTGATGGGCTGGTTTTAAAGGCTCAGGACTTTGTTTTTAGCTGGAAAAGATTACTCTCGCGGATTTTAGCAGCACCCTATGCTTACCTTCTTTTTGATGTGCAGGGAGCAGAAGATTATTACCGGGGAGTCCTCTCAGATTTTTCTAAAGTGGGGATTCAAGCCTTAGATGATCTGACGCTTCAGGTGAAGCTGAAGTACCCGGTGAGTCAGTGGATTCAAACTCTCGCTTTTTGGCCCACCTATCCTTTGAGACAAGACAGTGTTGAAAAACACGGGGGGAGTTGGACTAGTCCTGCAAAACTCCTGACTTTGGGTCCTTACCGGTTAGAGACACATGATTTTGATTCAAAATTTATTTTAAAACCTAATCCATTTTATCATGGAATCTTAGGGAATGTAGATGAGGTCGTGGCTCGTATTGTGAAGTCAGATCGAGAGGCTCTCCGTTTGTATGAAGCAGGTGAGCTTGATTTCTTATCTGATCTTTCTCAATCAGACGTGAAATCTTTGGCAGGAAGATCGGATTTAAAAAAGTTTCCTCAACTGAAAACGGCATACTTAAGTTTTACGGTGGATCAATATCCAGTCTCAAGCGTTAATATGAGACGAGCCATTATGATGGCTCTAGATAAGTCAAAGCTTTCCAAAGTATTTAATCTGAGTCAATCTCCAGCCACGTCTTTGATTCCGCCTGGTCTTTTGGGGTACTCTTCTAAGATTGGGCTTTCTTACAATCTGAAGAAGGCCAAGCAGGAAATGGCTTTGGCTCGAGTAGATTCAAATTCAAATATTAAAATCCATTATTTACTTCCTGATTGGGATAAATCTGTTGCAGTCGGACAATGGGTTCATGATGAGTTATCTAAAAATCTAGGAATTGATGTGATCTTGCAGCCTTTAGATCATTTGTCCTATCGAGCCCAACTCGATTTTCGTAAGGCAGCCATTGCAGATTGTTCTTGGACTGCAGATACTCCTGACCCTCATAGTTTTATTTCTGTTTTCTTAAGCAACTCTGGAAACAACTCCTCGAACTTTAAAAGTCAAAGCTTTGACGAAAAAGTCGAGCAAGCTCGAAGGTCAAGTGATCTTAAGGAACGAGAAAGCCTCTACCTGAGTCTTCAGAAAACTCTTTTAGAAGAGGAGGTTGTCGTTTATCCTATTTATTATGAATCGAATCTTTCTTTGATTCGCCCGCGAGTGAGGGATATTGAGGTAAACTCTTTAGGGTATTTGTATCTACGAAGAGTTGATGTGGTGCCCTAAAAGCATTAAAATCTCCAATAGAAAAGAAAACAATATATGAAATTTTTAATAAAAATAAATCCAAAAAAATAGGAAGCTCTGCAAAAATATCTATTTTTGCTTCTTCTTAAGCGGCATGGGCGCACTTATTTATGAGATTACATTGTTAAATAAGATCCAGTTAATTATGTGTCATACTGTCTATTCATTAGCAACTACTCTTGCTGCATACATGAGCGATTTAGCGCTAGGTGCAGAATTTCAACATCGGGAACCGGGTGATTTCACTCTAGCGGAACCGTTCGGAGCGCCAGCGACGTTGATAACGTTATTGGTTTAAAGTTTCCACAGATTTATTTTTCCTAATATTCTTTCTATAGCTTTCTCCGGTCA
>CAIZRG010000006.1 GCA_903935335.1 Oligoflexia bacterium | reverse complement strand
ATAATTGGCGCCTTACGAACGGTTCCGCTCAGCTGAAATCAAGCGGTTCCGGATTAATGAAATTGACCGGTTCCCACCCATGAAATCACCCGGTTCCGCGAATTTGAAATCAAGAGGTCCCGGTTAAGTGAAATTTTGCAGGGAAAGCTGCTGCAGATGTGTGGTTGTATAAAAGTGATGGAAGCGATCCAGCAAAAGCTATTCATTGGGTTGAAAGCAAGCTACATCCAAGCGCACAGAATATTTATACACATTCTTCGATAGAGCTAAAGAATGGTGATCAATTTACAGCACATAAGGATCATGGTAACGGCGTCGGAGGATTCTGGGTTGTTGATTCAAGAAGCGACATTTTATTCAATCAAGGAGGTAACCAGGGAAGAAGTATTGATGTCTATCGCCACGAAGGGATAGGTAGTGCTAACGTCGATCGAATGGATTCCCTTGCTAGGACTTTTGCAGGTGAAAGTGGTCGGGGAGTTTATGGTTTAACGGGAGTGTGTTCAACTGCTACTGCGGAGGGTCTTCAAGCTGCAGGGCTAAAAATGAATGGAGATTTTTTTCCGACGCCTCAAAGTTTATCATCGGATGGGCATCTTAATCACGTAGGCTCATACAACACAGGGCATACTTATAACTCACCTTCTTGGAATATTTATTCTGCCCCACAATCGGAATTGCCAAGATGAAATATATTATTTTAGTAATTTTATATTTTTTACTCTCAGGCGCATGCTTGGCAGATGGAGGTTGTGGGTCACTTCACACGCCTGGGTGTTTCATTTGGCACATTACTTTAATTTTAGGAGCAGGTTTACTGTTTTGGAGCATTTGCTTACCTATATTGCTAATTTTGAACTTCTATTTTGAATTAAATATCACATATAAAAAGCGGTTCTTAGCAGTTTCATGCCTATCTGTAATCGGTCTAGTTTTTGTTATGAGTTCTGATCTCTATAAATATATTTTTTATAATACAGTTTTCGTGAATCTACAAAAATACGACGTTTGGATTTTTACTCCAATTTTATATATTGTAATATATTTATTTTTCTACTTAACTCAAATGAGGTGCACTAGAAAATCTTAGTATCATCAATACAAATTAATCTCCTGAATACCCACAACACTCAACTGACAATATAGATCAATCGTCATTCTGATTTGACGATACCCTAAAATGGCTTGAAGTTGGTGCATTTGCCTACCTCTCTTTAATAAATTATGCGAATATGAATGTCTAAGGCCGTGGCAGGTCCACTTTTTCATTTCAGGGTACTAATTCTGAACCCGAATGATACCGTCAGTAATCTAAGTCGCACTGATGGTTCGTCCAAACTGATTGAGGAACACGAACTCATTCACCCTTGGTAATGACTTCAGCGTTTCGGTAACTGACTGGTTCATATTGATCCAGCAGCGACCGATCTCAATGGCCGACCTATACAGCAGTCAGTTTTTTAAGGACTCCCTGATCAATCATAAAAATCTCAAGTAGTCTTGCAGCCGAGCCTGATGGTCTTTTTTGACCCTGTTCCCATGCACGTACAGTAGAGGTGGTAACATTGAGTAAAAGCGCAAACTGCGGTTGACTCATGTGATAGGTCTGCATCCTCAGTTTCTTAACCTGAGTTGCATTCCAGCTAGGAGCGGGTGCAGGAATTTCACGAGCACTCGTCTTGAGTTGGATCTCACCTCTTTCGTAAGCCACTGCTTCTTTTAGACCTTGAAGCAATCCATCGGCCATTCTTACTTTTTTAGCCATGATTCTCTCCTTTGATAATATGAGCTAGTTCTTTAAAATATTTCTTTTCCTGAGCTGTAATATTTTCAGCTTCATCTTTCCCATAGAAATAGAGCAGATGGGTTTTCTCTTGGTGGGGTACGTCTAGGTAAAGTATCCGATAGCCACCTCTTTTACCCTTGGATCTTCCAGGGTCTGCTACTCTCATTTTTCTAATCCCACCGATACCTGGAACCAAGTCGCCCACTTCAGGATTTTTTAAGATTTCATCTTCAATTGAAACAGCGAGGGCATCTCCACCTCTTGAATCAATCTTCTTTTCAAAAATGGCAGTATAGACAAAGAGTCGTTTCATATGTCACACTAGATATTACCTCACACCTTGTGTTAGTTCAAGAACTTTTTAGTACTGGAAAACTAGCATGAAGCTAAAGGCATAATGCTTAACCATTCAGCTATGGCTCATTTCACTATGGTAAAGGTCAGAAGCTAGATGAACTCTGCTATTCACAGTTTGGTCACTATGACAGCACTACTCAGCAGCTCCAATCAGTTGACTAACTAACTATGATTAAGTTATATCAATTACATAAAATAATTACCTAAACTTTAGCCCAATTACTTGAGCATAAATTTTTAATATTCCAATATTCATCAATAAAGGTGTTCTAGGCTTTGCAGCACGAATCGACAATTTCATCATAGTTTTTATAGCAAGCGTTGGAGAGTTTTATTTTTCTCAGCTGCTGCCACACTTGCTCTATGGATTAAGTTCCGGAGAGCAAGGGGGTAAAGGCATCAAGGTCATGTTTTCAGGGATATTAAGGACCTCAGTCGTATGCCAACTGGCTTTATCCATCAATACAATGGCATGACATTTTTTTTCAACGTTCTTGGAAATTAAATTCAGATGAAATTACATCATCTCTGCATTCACTTGTGGCAGAACTCATGCACAGCCTTTGTCTTTTTCTGGACAAACGGCTCCAAAAATATACGTTGATAAAAGCTGTTTCTGTCTAACAACTCGAAGTCGAGTTCCTTTTGTGGCCCAAACTTGGGAGAGGCTTCCTTGCTGCCTTATTCGGGATTCATCTTGCCACCAGTGGTCACAGATCAGTGACAAAAGGATCTATCCGCCATCTTGACAATGGCGGATAAGTGGCGGATAAGTAAGAATGGATTCACGATATTTGGCTCTCACTCGATTAAAAATACCACATGAAGTTATCTATACAGAACAGCTAGTAAAATCGCTTATGCGAATTGCGGAGACTAAACCTTTTTTGGATGAATACCTAGGTGCTCCACAAGAAGTGAAGTTACTCCGAAAAGCTAAAATACGAGCTATTACTTATTCAAATCAAATTGAGGGCAATCATTTAGGCGAAAGTGAAGTAACGGCTTTACTCCAGGGTAAACATGTCGCAGGATCAAAAAAGGACATTAAGGAAGTGCAGAACTATCATGAAGCCCTTGACTATGTGGAAAAGCTTATCGAGAGTTCAAGACCGATTCGACTTTCTGACATGTGTGATCTTCAAAAATTAGTCACAAATGGCTTGATAGAGGAAAAACAATGCGGGCGGGTTCGTACAATCTCCGTTTCCATAGTAAATGCTGCAACAGGGGTAATCATTGATGAGTGCCCAGAACCCTATGATCTAAGGGAACTATTAGATGATTTATGGCGATGGCTGGATGATACGAAGGACATGAATTCTTTCGTTAGGGCCTTTGCTTTTCATTTTATTACCGTCTCGATCCATCCGTTTGCTGATGGAAATGGGCGAACAGTCCGGCTCATGCAGCACCTGCTTTTACTGATGGGTGGGCAAAGGTTGGCTAGATTTGTTCCAAGCGAAACGGCTATCATGAGGGGGCGTGATCGCTACTACCTCGCCATTCGTCAGAGTCAAACTTTGGGGCAACTTCATCCAATATTGGAATATTTAGCGGAATGTTTTGCTGTTTCAGCAGAAGAGGTGATTGAAGAAGGACGGCAACTTTTAAAGAATAGTGCAGGCAAGACCCCTGATGCTCGACATCGAAAAATACTAGCCTGCGCTCAAAAGCAAGAAGAGTTTTCGATGCAAGACGTAGTTGAGTGGATGCCCAATATTCCTCGCCGTACACTTGAACGAGATATTGTCACACTTGTAAAAAATCGTGCGCTTAAAACTCAAGGAAAACTTAAATCTCGGATCTACCGTGTAGTGAAGAGATAAGAATGAGTACTGAGTCATTTCTTTGTCTAAATATTGAAAATGTCGCCGTATTTGTTAATCAATTCGGAAGGCACATGAGTGCAACGCAGGTAGATAATGCGATTATCCGACTTCAGAAATGCCATCTCGATATGAAACGATGGCGGTGTCACGATTTGCGTCACTCATTTGTCTACAATTACATTAAACAAGGTGTAAATATATATCGCCTTTAAGCCATTTTAGGCTATCTTTGCCCTTTTCTTCCAATGTCCTTCTCCATTTGTAATAAGTCTCTCGGCTGATGTCATAGTAAGGTCATTCCTTACTGATATTTTTCCAAAATTTTTGGCAACCCAGGATTTTAAGTTTTTGGAGTATTTGACGTCTGTACTCTGAAGCTGTCATTTATTCTCCTGACTGAAAGAGGAGTATCACAAACTGTCAACTGAAGTCGGGAATTTTACACTCTTGGTATAAGCGGTTTCTTTACGATCTGTCGATTTACGGGCACTACTACCCTCACTGCAGAACAACCTTTATGTCAGAGGTAGGTGGTTAGAAGTGCGAGTAATTTCAGCAGCAGTAGAATAAACTCGCGAGTAATTTTGACTATAGTAGAAAAAAACAGCAAAATGAAAAAATGCCTCAACTTCGCTATCTTAAAACCCAAATAGAAAAAGACTTAACTCGGAAAATGGTATTTGTGGGTGGGCCACGTCAAGTAGGCAAAACAACTCTAGCCATGAATTTTCTCGAGAGCGAAAAAGGCTACTTGAATTGGGACAGCTCAGATCATCGAGAGATGATCCTCAAGAGAGAGTTGCCGATCGGTCCTTTATGGATCTTTGACGAAATTCATAAATACCGACTATGGCGTAATTACCTCAAGGGGTTGTATGACACTCGGCCTTGTGGTCAGAAAATCCTTGTTACTGGTAGCGCGCGATTAGATTTTTATCGGTTTTCTGGAGACTCACTCCATGGGCGTTATCACTACCTTCGACTTCATCCTCTTTCTCTCGCAGAGTTAAAGACTCAAAAACAAGAAGATTTAATGCAGCTCTTGCATTTGGGAGGGTTTCCAGAGCCGTTTTTTTCAGGAACGGAGATTGATGCAAAACGCTGGTCACGTGAATATCGTACCCGCCTCATTCATGAAGATCTAAATTAACTTGAGAGAGTACAGGATCTTGGAAGCATGGAGCTTTTATCTATTCGCTTGCCAGAGTTAGTGGGAGGTCCTCTCTCGATCAATGCTATTCGAGAAGACCTTCAGGTGAGTCATAAAACAGTGAGTCAGTGGCTTTTGATTTTGGAGCGTCTTTATTCCATTTTTAGACTTTTACCTTTTGGAGCTCCAAAAATTAGGGCTGTCAAAAAAGAACAAAAGCACTACCATTTTGACTGGACCCTCGTAGAGGATCTTGCCCTACGTTTCGAAAATCTCGTTGCAGCTGCATTGTTAAAATGGATTCATTTTAGGCAGGACACATTAGAAGAAGATGTTGAATTGCGGTATTTTCGAGACGTCGATGGCAGGGAAGTGGATTTTGTTATAGTGCGCGGGCGTAAGCCTATCTTAATGATTGAATGCAAGTGGAATGATGTTGAAGTCTCTCCTTCGCTGAAGTACTTGAAACTCAAGTTCCCTGACTGTGAAGCTTGGCAGATTTCAGCAACTGGGAAAAAAGACTTCGTGAATGCCCAAGGAATCCGTGTATGTCCGGCTTTAGTGATTCTTTCTCAGTGGGTATAATTTACAGTGATCAAGAAAATGTTTTTGCGTCGAAATCCAAGCTTTTTCTATACTGCATTAGGACTTTTTCTTTGTATAACTCCATCTACTCAGGCAGGGATTCAGACAGGTTTTAAGAATTGCCCAGTTGAGATTTTAGAACATACAGCTGGATTTTTAGATCAAAAATCTTGGCCTTGTCTTTTTCAAGTGAATCAAAGATTCAATGCGCTCACCCCACAAGGTGTGAAAGCGCTTCAAGTAAAAGGGCTTTTTGCAGCTAATATTACATTTAAATTAAATTCTATTTTATTTAAAAATGGATCTAAGGGGCAAGTATACACAGCTCTTGAAACACTTAATTTTTCTGAATCAAACATAACTGATGAAGATTTAAAAGATTTAGTAGAGTTTATTCAAAATTATTTCCCAAATATAAAATCGCTGAATCTGTGTGGGAATAGTATTGGAGCTCCAGGAGCTATGTATCTGGCAGCTCTGACTGAATTAGAAACGTTGGAGCTGGATATAAACAGAATCGGAGATGAAGGAGTTGCTCATCTCTCAGCCCTAATTCATCTA
Organism: Oligoflexia bacterium; assembly: GCA_903935335.1. Lineage (GTDB taxonomy): Bacteria > Bdellovibrionota > UBA1018 > UBA1018 > UBA1018 > CAIZRG01. Next base: position 164,777 of record CAIZRG010000006.1, on the reverse strand, counting down.
AAATGGCTGGATCTGCACTTCAACGACATCAGTACTGAATCGATCCAGGCGCTTCAGCAAGCCCTTGGGAGTTCTGTGGTTATTTTTTATTGATGAGAAAACATGGGCTGAGTCAGTGGAGCGCTCTTTCAAAAAATATAAGAAGGCAATGGACAAGTTGAAGTGAGCTTCATTCTTATTTCTACGACTGCTCAGGTCATTGAAACCAATAAATACCTTTTTAGGTCTGGGTTGTTTACATATAAATTAATGAATTAAATTCCTAAATTCATCTCTAAAACCAGCTTGAATGAATCGGCCAAAAGAAATTGGGCTAAAGTTTAGGCAATTATTTTACGTAATTGGTATAATAGGGGTTTATGAGCTTTATATAAAAATTGGAGACCAGGTTCAATGATGAGAGGCAGATCACCGTCTATTATTTATGGATGAGAGTTGAGACTCTAGAAGATTTGCATATACCTTAATTATCTTTACCTTCTCTTGCGGTGGATAAAGAAAGAAGTTGTGTGTCAGGCGATCCTCATCAGGATTCGAAAGAAGATTAAGTTCTCGCCAACCGTAAAATTGGAGAAAAAGATGATTTGCGATAATTCTAAAAAGTTAAAATTTATTTGGGTTTATTTTTTAGGTCAGATTTTTTTAGGTCAGTCTGTTTGGGCAACAGGAGATGAAATCCTAAGGTTAGATTCTGAGATTCATCTGTTTTGTAAAGATGAAAATGATTTAAATTATGGAAAAACTTTAGCGATTCATCTATCTCAATTTCAATTTAAGGATTTAAAAAAGGATTTCCCTCCGGAGCAGGAGTACTTTGATTCTATAAATCGACTCGTTGAAGGTTTTGTCTCGATTCATGGAAAAAAGTGCCGAGATCGATTTCATTCTTTGGTTCGAAAGACGCTTCATGAGAATGTCATTCAGGGTTTTCAGAGGCTGCAATCGGGAAAAGATTCTAGTCTTTTTGAAGCGGACAGGATCAAGATAGCCTTTCGGCATCTTGCGTTTTGGATGCGACAGACTCGAGAGACTGTTTATAGTCAGCAGTCTCGTTATGCTGGATTTGATAAGCCCAAGGTGATGTTGCAGCAAGACCTGAGTCAGGTGTTATCAGCGTTTTGGAAAAAGGTTTGGGAGATTTCTGGATCATCTCAAAATGTGACTCAGCAACACCAGTCTTTTACCCAAGGGCTTCCCATTCTCTCACAAAGCGTAGAGACGGCGCTCAGTGAAAAAATACCATCGGATGCATTTTTTCCGATTTTAGAAGGAGTGTTGAGTCAGTTTTCAAAAAGAGTGGAGTTATTCATGGAGTTAGCCTTATTCACTGTAGAGCTTTCTGAGAGTGGGTCTCAGCATGGAACTGGCTTTGAGATGGATGGGTTGAGTCAGGTTCTTTTGGAATGGGATAGGGTTCAGCCTTCGTTGCAGAAAGTAAATTCTGTCCTTTCTCAGATGAGTCATCCCGAGATTCAGCGATTTTTAGAGGTGATGATCCAAGGGGCTCAAAGAAACGCAGAGCTGGTTACAAGCTCAGGGGTTGGCAGTGTTGTTCGGATTTCAGGGCTTCCTCTGACAGGGGTTCCGGTCTATGCGAGGGGATATGTTTATGGGGTGTCGAGTTTAGCGGCTCTGGCTGAGAGTTACCAAAGGGCAGTGGGACAGGAGGCTCATGGGGCTCAGTCAGGAGTTCAAAGGCTCAGTTTTGGTTTGACGAAAGAGAAGATAGAAAAAGTTCCTGATCAGATTTTAAAGATTCAGAGGGACCTAGAAGAATCCAAGAACAAGTTTGAGAGGCTCAGAGAGAGTGTAGCGCATCAGTTGTCTCATCAACTGAGTCAAGAGGCGCAAAAGAGGCAGCTTCAGGATCAAGGAAGAGATGACTGGCAAGAGATTCAAGAGTTGAGCTCAGATCTGATTGGTTTGAAGGCTCACCTCATGGATCGGGATGCTTTAGAAGCTCAAAGGCTGCGGTCATTTTTCAATCTGACTCAATCTTCACAATGGAAAGACCAAGAGATTTTTAAAACCGTGGCGAGTCGACGGGTTGAGCTTTCTGGTTCGTCAGCTCGATTTAACCCGGATCAAGAATGGGTTTCCATTCCAGAGCTAAGTCACGTGAAGATTGAGGCTCAAGTGGGTCAATCCTTGGTGTTCAGTGTGAGCGGGAGTTGGTCTCCGAGTGGTGCTTTGAAACGAGAAGGTCTACCTCGAGGAGCTAGGACCGGTCCTGAAGGGTTTTTACTTACCGAAAATCAAGGAAAACTTCAAGTTCAGTCTGTGAGTGAAACCCTGAGTACATGGCAGTTTGATACTTCCCAATCCCTTTCGGGAAAGGATCGAAGGACTGACCAGGGTAATGGGCAAATGCAGTCAGATCAAATTTTAACGGCTCATGAAGATATTTATACGGACATGACAACAACGAGTTCTGGTGCCAGGGATACGCAGGACCGAGCTTTTGTGGATGATCATCGAGCGAGTCTATCGGGTGGTATTTCATTGTTTTTTTTTAGTGTGGGTGCTTCTAAAACACTTCCTGGTAACGTGATCACGAATCATCATTCGTCTTATAAAAATCGTAGTCATGCAGTGAGTGATTCCAAAACAAAAATTCATAGCCGGCAGCACATAACTTCAGAGGAGATCAAATCGGGAACTCAAACAGCAGAGTACATGAGTGCTGAGAAGTCAAAAGGGACTAAAAATTCTTCATCCACATCGGATGGATTCACCCGTTCTGATGAAAAGCGAAGCAGTGGTTCTTTTAGTTTGGGTTATCAAAGTGTATTCACCCCTTTTAGTGACCTTCCAATGGGAAGTCTGCTCTTAGTTCAACTTCCGAAAGGGGCAACGAGGTGGAGTGAAGTTCAGGATATCGAGGTCGTTCGTTCAAACTTTGTCAAATTGGTTCATCAGGACTCTGATTTTTATTTAGTGGTGAATGACTGCATAGGAGGGGAAGCGTTTGCAGATGATCGGCTTTCCATTTTTTATGAGATTCAAGAGCCTAGGAGTCAGCACTCTAGGAATTTAATGAATAGAATAGGGGATGTTTTTCGTTCATTGTCTGAGAAGTCGGAGAGTTATTTAAGGACGGGCGATCTGACTGCTGCTCAGATGAGAGGCCTTGAAAGTTTTGCTCAACAAAAAATAGCTGAAGGAGGGGGTCAACTCCAGGAGGTTCCATTAATCCGGGATCTTTTTGAAAGCTGGGTTTTGAGTGAGCTTTTTCAGTTGGAGTTGAAGATTAAAATCCTTCAAGCAGAGAGAAGGCTTCGTCCGGTGGTACATCGGGTGAGGCGATTGGAGATGGACCTTCAGGGTTTAGTTGCTCAGCAGGAGATTTCAAAACTGACCCAGATCTGGGCATTGAGTAATTGGGACCTGATGGTTTTAAGGCAGGGTTTACACGTGGCTGTGCATGAGCTCAGACACATGGTTTTTCCGATATTACAGTTAAGATATCCGGAAGTGTTTCAGGGAATGCAAGTGGAGTACGCAAGGTTTATGGAAGTACTCAGGCTAGAAACTCCAGTGGAGAAGGTGAATATGGAGTTTCAGCAGTTTTTGAGTGATTTAGCAATCAAGGTTCAAGCTTTGGCTGCTGAAATGAGGCAGGAGACTGCCTACATTGCTCTTCGTTTTCCTAAAGTTGAAGCAACTGATGTTTCATGGGGTTCTTGTATGGATGACAATGGAAGCTTTGTATTGGCATCCCCGTTAGCATCATTAGCAGTTTGGGATGCGATTCGTGCGGCTTCGATTCCTGTAGAGAGTTTAGAGAGTTCTGAAAATATCCTAAAGAATTTTCAAGATAGCATAGCTGTACTAGAAGTTAAGCCTGAAGATATTTATATTAAATCAGGGTATTTTAACTGGGTCACTCATCGTTGGGTCAGACGTCCTGTTGATACAGGGGCACTAGAATTAGACCAAGCTGCCCCCATTGTAGAGAGCATGGGAATTTATTTTAATTTTTCTGATTTATCTCGTGATTTGGCCGAGGAATTTAATTCCAGGCAATTGAGACAGAAATTAACATTGGTATCGGATGTTTTTGTTCCTTTTCCTGCACAAAAACAGATGCGAATCTATCAGTTAACGAAGAACTTAAGAGAGTTTCAAGTGCCTATTTTTTTAGGAAATAATTTAAATCCGATTAGATTTTTTGAGAGTAATGGTTGGAGTGATCAAGGTTTTGGAAAAGGGATTCTTCCGTTTGGAAAATTTCAAATTAATTTTAGAAAATTCAATCTTGACCAAAAGAAAGAATCTTCGCTGGGTTGGTATACTCCATATCTTTCTGATTTAATCTTTTTGATGAAAGTGACTTATCGAGTGAACTCATGAATTTAAATGAACTAAGGAGAGGATCACGCAAACCTAATAAATACAAGATGTTCAATATAAAATGCGTTTTGCATTTCTAGACAGAGGCATAGTCAGCTTTCTGAGCCGAGTGATTCGATCTGATTTTTCACAAGATTCGTTCGACTTCATCAATGAGGTAGTCTTCTCCATCCTTCACTAGAAAATAAGTCAGTTTGTGTTGAGCACTTCCTATATGAAAACTTAGGTTTACCTTACATCGTTGGTCGGGTGTGAGTTCGATTTGTGTAATTTGCAGTGTCTTGTTCCAATTTTCATCCCAATCTTGTACGTCGAGGACGGGATCACTATCCCAGAAGCATTTTTTCGATTCCATTTTCTCTGGATAAAGAACACAATAAACCTTGTCATAAAATTTCTTTGTGAAAAATTTTTTCTGAAGTTTTTCTATTTCGTTGCCATGCTCAAGAAATGATTGAGTGTAAATCTGAATAAAGTTCTGAAGAAATTTACTGACACTGGTTTTGGCACATTGTGAACTTTGCTCAGTTACAGGAGTGATGGTCATTGGTATCTTAACCTGCTGATCTAAAATGGGTAACTCTACGGCAGGTTTTAAGGCGACCTTCAAGCAGGCAAAGCAAAATAGAGCTGGCAATGCAAGCAGATATTTCATAGAAGATTGATATCTTGGATCATTTGTAAGTGGAAGATGTTTTCTGAAGTCCTGTTCAACCTGTAGAAATCTCTATAAGTGGTCCAAAATCTCTCGTCTAATTTGTCGCGAAAATGATCGGTTATATACCAGGGCCACTCGTCTGAGTGCTCTAAACCAGTTCCTGTAACGTCTATGATAACAAACCGAATTTTTATGGGATCCTTCGTCTGATCTTTCTGATAGTAGACCTGGTCAATACCGCTGGAACGTAGCACAACGCAATTCCCGTCTTCTAGGTAGTTTATAATATCTCTTAGCGCATTGCTTGTTACTTTGGGCTTATCTGTTGCATTCATTTTTTTAATATCTTGGGTTGCATGCTTTTGTCTATTTTTGATGTAAACTTCTTTATTTCTTTGATGTTCTGAAGAGGAAAACCAGTGGTCGATGATTTGCATTGCAGTTGGGTTATTTTCTATTTTTTGCATCAGTAATTGGATGCACTCTGGCCACAGAAACTCCCACCTGAATGCTCCTTCTAAAATACTAGCTCCATCTCGCTCATCAACAATCAATTGAGCTAAAGCAATTGAATCATACTGGTCTACAAGGAATTGTACAGGGGCCTTAAGCTTCTTCATGAACGATCCTCTTAGGATCGTTCTGGTAATTCCAAAGTCCCGTTCAGCATTCATTCTCAATAGTGTTACGTATTCTTGTTGGAGATTCTCTTTGCCTCTTTCTTCGTAAAATGCAGAAGTTACGATCTCAGCAATCAAGTTCAGATCCTTATAGATTTCTTCTTTCTTTCTATAAAACTCTGCCTTCACTAAGTTAAAATGAGGCTCATCCGAAAGAGGTTGATAGCTTCGGTCATAGTAATGGATTGATTTGCTTTTTTCTTTCAAATCAGGATGTTCATTTAACCAATGGCTAAATTTTAAAGAGTCATCTTTATCCATAAAGACAATTGAGTGTAAAAACTCAAGAGGGTAATCTTTTTCTAGAATGAACTCTTTGACTCCTCCAAACCATCCAGCGCTGTGAGTGACAAAGGGGTGTTCTCTATCTTTTCTGAAAACGAGGACACTCTGGACAGGGGTAGTACCATATGTTCTATGGATATTGCTTGAGAACTGCCCGGCGTATTGACTAGCGGTATAATAACCATCATTGTCTCTTCCAAAAAAGACACCATATCCACTTTTAGACAAATAAGGCTTTAGTTTCCAATCATTAAAAATTTCTAGAGTGGAGTGTGTTCCGTGAAAAATAGAACCCTCTGTATTTTGATTATAAAAATCTTCATTACTTAAGACATCGATTTGCATTCCTTCTGGAGTAAAATAGCTTTTCGTTAAGAACTTAAGAAGTGTTTGTTCATATTCATGATTCTGCTTTTTCTGAAGATGCTTTACAATTCCAGGGTAAAGATTTGGATCTTTGAAAGAATGGATATGGCCATCGATATGAGAATTTATATAATTTTTTATTTCTTTTGTTTGGATAGGAACTTGATTGAATGAATCTGCCGTTGAGATTGCTCCGGTTCTATCGCCTGTTTTCATAGAAAAAGCAGTTGTGCTGATGAAGAGCAATAAAGTGAAAGCTTGGGCTGCTAATTTTAAATATTTCATACGTACTCCTGAAAATGGATTCTTGATTTCCTTTATTTTCGAAAAATCAGAGTGCCCCTAAGAGCTTTTTTGAGGGCCTGGATTGATGCAGTACTGATTTTATTGTTCCAACCCAGATTCAGCGATTTTAACTGAGTGAGTTTTTTAAGCTGAACCACACTTTCATCACTGATATTGTTGCCACTCAAATCTAGCGATTTTAACTGAGTCAGAGCGGAGAGATGAGCAACTCCTTCATCACCGATGTTGTTTTGACTCAGATTCAGCGTTTCTAATTGAGTGAGTCGTTTGAGATGAGCTGCACCAACTGCTCCAAGCTTGTTCTGAGACAGATCCAGCCATTTTAACTGAGTGAGTTGTGCTACGTCATGAGCACCAGCTGAACCTATGTTATTCAGACTCAGGTTGAGCTTTTTTAACTGAGAGAGCTTTGTGAGTTGAGCCACACCTTCATCACTGATTTTGTTTTCACTCAGATTCAGCTCTTTTAACTGAGAGAGTTTTGTGAGCTGAGCTGCACCTTCATCACCGATGCTGTTTCCATTCATGGACAGTATTTCTAACTGAGTGAGTTGTTTCAGATGAGTAGCCCCGTCTGCTCCGATTTGGCTAGAGTTCATATTCAGTTCTTTTAAGTGATTCAGTGTTTTTAGATGAGCTGCACCTTCATCACCGATATTGTTTCTACTTAGAGTTAGTTTTTCTAAACGAGTGAGTTGTTTTAGGTGATCAGCTCCATCTGCTCCGATTTTGTTCCAAATCAGATCCAGCTCTTTTATCTTTGGAAAATGTTCTTGAATAAATCCTACTAAATCTTTTAAGCCTTCATCCGTGATGTTTGAATCAGACAAATCTAATGATTCAAGTGCTGTCTGCACTAGACCCTGAGATCTACCTTTGAATAAAAAAGAAGTGAGTCTAGATTTAATCTGAGCTGCAGAACTCCCTTTTACTTTAAGCCCCTTTACCCCTTGAGGAGTTGATGCATTGAATCTTTGCTTAACTTGTAAAAAAGTAGCTGTATCTCCTATAGTTTTATTTGGAATATGATTATAATCTGCTTGCGATAAAAATGAAAATGCACTTAAATATAAAAAAAATAAGAATAAATAATAAAAATGATTAAACTTTTTCATCATAGGGTACAAAATCAATTATTTGTTTAAAAATCAAGAAAATGTTTTTAGGTCGAAACCTAAGTTTTCATACCCTATCTGTAGGTAAATTTTCTGAGGATCTGCTAAGTTAGATTCCGTGAAAACATTAGATACTTATATTGCTATGATTTTTGCTCGAAACCTAGGGGTATCTACTCTAGGGATGACTGCAATTTTTCTATTTCAAGCTATTTTTGGGGACTTATACGATCATCGCTATACAGTTGAGCAAGTTTTTATTTTTCATTGCCTGAACCTCCCCAGAATTTTAACTCAAATGGCTCCACCTTCAGTCCTTTTGGCGACGGTCTTAACTCTATCGGGCTTGGCTCGAACCCAAGAGCTCGTGGCTTGCTATTCAATTGGTTTTGGACTGAGACGGATCATGTATGTGATTTTATTAGGGGTGTTTTTATTGTCCGGTGTTTTACTCATTGCCCAAGATCGGATTTTACCCTCTGTCTTTAGGGTGAGAACGAACTATAAATGGGCGGTTATGGACAGGCGGACAGATTTTTTCCTAGATATTCATAGGGATAAAATTTGGTATCGTTCGAAGAACATGATCTACAACTTAAAGCGTTTTGATACCCAGGCTGGAACTATTCACGGTATTTCTATTTACATGTTTGATGAGAGTTTCAATTTGTTGCAAGTCATTGGGGCTGAGAAAGCTCAATATACCTCCAGTGGATGGAAGTTATTGAGAGGAAATGTGACAGTTTTTCCTTTGGATGAACCGTTTCCTTTGGCTCAAACCTTTGAAGAGAAAGAAGGGTTTATCCCTGAAACTCCTCAGGATTTTCAGGAAATTGATAAGGAAGTAGAGGGGCTTCATCTCAAGGAGCTTTACTCTTATATCCAAAGAATGAAGGATGCAGGCGCTGATACAAAATCCTATGAGGTCAATTTTCATTCTAAGATTAGCCTAAGTTTTATCCCAGTTGTGATGTGTTTTTTGGCCATTCCGTTCTCTTTAGCGGGAAGACGTGAAGGGGGTGTTGCTAAAGATTTAGGGCTATGCTTAGGGGTTACTTTTTTTTATTGGCTTTTTTATTCAGTAGGTTTATCCCTAGGAACCAATGGAGCGTTGCCGTCCTGGCTTGCAGCATGGTTACCGAGTTTGATCTTTGTCGCCTTGTCAGGATTTTTAATTGCGCGCAAGCAGTAATTTTTCAGACTCAGGTGTTTCGTTCAGTTCATGGCAAAATTAAAGATTTTCACATTCCCTGATTTAGTATTGACTCAGAAAGCACTGCCAATTGAGCGTGTTGATCGCAGTTTATACTCTCTTGCCGATCATATGCTAGAGACAATGTATGAAGCTCCAGGTGTAGGCTTAGCTGCAAATCAAGTGGGGATATTAGATCGTATCTTAGTGATTGATATTGATTATGATTTTGAGGAATCCCCAGAAGGGATTCAATCCAGCATGATTCAACATAAAAATCCTAAAATTGTCATTAACCCAGAAATCATTTATCGGGAAGGTTCCTTTACTTTTAAAGAAGGGTGTTTATCGGTTCCAGAGTACTCAGCTGACGTCAAGCGATCTAAGAAAATTCAGCTCAAATACCAGGATATTGATGGATTGACTCAGACATTGAGTGCTGAGGATCTTTTGGCTGTAGTCATTCAGCATGAAATTGACCATTTAGAAGGTAAACTTTTTATTGATCGGCTCAGTCCTCTGAAGAAGGAAATCGTCAAAAAGAAGCTGCGTAAGGAAAGAAATGATCGAGATTTAGGCTCGTCTTCTGAAAAGAATGGGGAGAGTTCTTTGAAGAAAAAACGGAAAAAGGATTTTTAATGGGACTTCGCGTAGTTTTTATGGGAACTCCTCAATTTGCAGTCCCCTCACTTCATGCCATCTCTGAAAAGCATCAGGTTTTGGGAGTCTATACTCAACCCGATCGGTCTGTAGGTAGAGGGTTGAGTCTGAGACCTTCAGCGGTCAAACTCACTGCTTTGAAGTTAGGGCTTCCTGTGTTTCAGCCTGAAAAGCTTTCTTTGCCGGGAGAGTTTGAACAGCTTTGTGATCTTCGTCCGGATGTGATTGTGGTAGTCGCTTACGGTCAAATTTTAAAAAAAAATGTTCTTAACTTCCCAAGACTGGGCTGTATCAATGTTCATTCTTCATTGCTTCCTCGGTGGAGAGGGGCTGCTCCGATTCAGTGGGCTCTTTTAAGTGGAGACTCAGAGTCGGGTGTTTCTACGATGCAGCTCGTTGAAAAATTAGACGCAGGTCCTGTGTTTTTACAAGTAAAGACTTTGATTTCAGAAAGAGAAACGTTTCAAACCCTTCATGATCGCTTAGCAGAAATAGGGGCTCAATTAGTTCTTCCGACTCTGCTTGGATTGGAAGAGGGAAGTCTTCATTCTCAGGTCCAAGATGAATCTCAGGTAAAATACGCTTCACGTCTTACTAAGGAGATGGAGCGTTTAGATCCTAGAGAAACTGCGTTTTCTCTAGATTGTCGGGTACGAGCCCTCAATCCTTGGCCTGGAACGAGTGTCCAAGTGGGAGAACGCTTGAAAATCCGTCAAGCGCAATTTCATCCTGAAATCCAAGGTCCTGTCGGGAAGATTTTTGAAAGAACAGGGATGGTTTTACTGGGAACTTCCCAGGGTTCATTAGAGTTGATCCGTCTCCAATGGGAAGGGAAAAAGGAAGTGGGGCCTTCCCAGTTTTTAAATGGACTCAAAGGGAGAGGACAATCCTTACCCCTGGATTTGGATTGAGTCGATTGATGGATTGTAGCTTTAGATGATCCTTTTTTTGAGCTAGACTCAGGCTTGATGCGAACTCAAACAAAAAATCTACCTTGGGTTTTTCCTTCTCTTTTAGCCGCTGATTTTTCATGTTTAGGAAAGGAGGTTCAAGAAGTTGAAAAAGCAGGAGCTCATGGGTTTCATATCGATGTGATGGATGGACATTTTGTCCCAAACTTGACTTTGGGTCCGTTAGGTGTGAGTGCGATTCGTTCACACACCCAGCTTCCCTTGGATTGTCATCTGATGGTGAGCCATCCTCAGGATTGGATTGAGCCTTTTGCAAGGGCTGGGGCTCAAATGATTACGGTTCATGCTGAGTCTACTGCTCATCTTCACCGAGTAATTAGCAAAATCCAGGGGTTAGGTTGCCAAGCCGGTGTTTCTTTGAACCCTGCTTCTCCGTTGTGCTTGATTGAGGAAGTTTTAGAGCAGGTGGATCTGATCTTATTGATGAGTGTGGATCCTGGTTTGGGTGGACAAAAGTTCATTGAGTCCTCCTATGATAAAGTCAAAAGACTGGCTTGTTTGCGAGGTGAATATTCTTTTTTAATTGAGGTGGATGGGGGCATTAGTGCTCAGAATGCTGGGAAGTTGCGTCAGGCTGGAGCAGATATTTTTGTCGTGGGTTCTGCTCTTTTTTCAAGTTCGGATCGTGAAAAAACAATTCATGACATAAAAACGGCTTCGAAAAATTAATTGGGAGATTTATAAGTAACGATCCGATGGAAAAACCAATAAGTCATTACCGCCATCAAGATTCCCGCGATGACATCGATTAAGTAGTGTTGTTTAGTGGTTAGGGTAGAAAGAGCAATGGCTGTGCCCCAAGTAAAAAAAAGGGGAAACTTTTTAGGCTGTTCTTTTAAGAAGAGGAAAGAAGACAGATATACGCTGCTGACATGGAGGCTAGGGCAGCAGTTGGCAGGAGTATCTGTTACCCTGAGATTTGCAAAGACAAGATAAGTGAGAGTATCTAAAGTTTCTGGAAGCGGAAATTGATCCCGTGGATAAGTCGTGGGTGCTATCCAAAAAATAGCAACACTTACGGTTTGTAAAATAAGAAACGAATAGAAATATTTATTCAAGTTCACCATGTCTTGGCAGGTCATATAGACCACAAGAAAAAAGAAATACTCACTGATATAGATCCAAACAGAATGAGGGATAAATGGCACTGCTTGATCGATCCAAGACATAGGTAAAAGTCTAGGCTCAATGAAATGATAATGGTTGCTGGAAAGATAGAGAAGGACCGCAAAAATAAACAATCCAAAGCCCATCCAATATTTATTGTTTCGAGTCACAAAGATTGGAAAGCACCATGGCGGGGAGAGTGCTTTTAAGTGTTTTAAGGGTGACAGATTCATTCGGATAACCATCTCTCCAGTTCTAAATGGAAATGATGAGAATTCCAATTTTGACTTCCATTTTGAATGAGTAGAATTTTTCGGTCCTGATTAAGCACCACGGTTAATGGAATCGCATGAACATTCAAGAGTTCTGATATTTTCCCTTCAGTGTCTTTAAAGACAGGGAATTGAATTCCATATTTTTTTAGAATTTTAGGGACAACCGACTCAGGATTGTCATCTAAGTTGATCCCTAGAACCAGGACTCCTTGCTTACGGTATTTTTTTTCGAGCTCAACGAGAGATGGCATTTCCTCCAGACAGGCTCCACACCAAGCAGCCCAGAAATTTAGAATCAGTATTCGACCTTTTAGATCAGACACTTGAATTTCTTTTCCATTCCATGGACTGAGCGAAAAATCTGGGAGTTGATTTCCAACCTGAATATCCATGGAGTGGCGATGATTGGCTGAAGTGCCTTGGGAAGAGAGGAAAAACTGGATGGATTGTAAAGCAAGCCCAATGACTAATGTCAGAAAAAAAATAGGCAAAAGTACCTTAAGGAAGGATTGCTTAAACTGAGGAGTGAGAGTTGTCATCGCCTATGAATATACCTTACAATAGAAAGTATGAGTAAGATTTTAAGTTCTAAACAGACTACTCTTCTCAACTCTCAAGGGCAAGCCTTTGTTGAATATATTTTGATGATTTTAGTAGCTCTTTCGTTAGTGGTGGTGATGGCGAGTGGGTTTCGAAAAACACTCGTGGGCATTTGGGGATTTTATATAAAACAGATCAGTGCTGCTTGTCCTGGGTGCCCTGTCAATCCTAACTATCGGTTCCGCTAAATCAGCTCACGGTGGAGACGCCTTTTATACACAAGATACAGTTCATTTTTGATGACTCGGCAGCTTTTTAAAGTAAGACGGAGAATCTCGTGTGGAGAAAATCCGTGACCATCGACTAAGGTTGGAGAAAGCGACCCCCCCAGGATTTTAGGGGTTAATGTGACATGATACTCATCAATCCAGTTACGACTCACAAAGTTCCACATGATTTGACCTCCTCCTTCAATCAGAAGTCGTTTCATACCTCTTTTTTCAAGATGATCGATGATTTGATCGGCTAAAGGATGTTTTGGGGAGTTTTTTCTTAAGAAGATCAGCTCTGAATATTTAGAAAATTCTTTGATCTTGAGTTTTGAAGTTCCTGAGCCAATGAAGAAAATCCGCTCAAGATTTTTGTCCTGAAAGTACTCCCAATTTGTAGAAAATTTTTCAAGACTTGAGGTCATCACAATGTTTGCAGGGTGGGGGCCCTCTTTCATGGATAAACAGGGTTTGCGGAATTCTCTAAGAGTCGTTGCGCCCATCAAAATTCCATCGCATTGAGAGCGTAATTTTTTCATGTGTTTCAGGTCTTCTTGAGTACCTAAGGAAAGGAAGTTGCGCTTGCGAGTTGCAATCTTACCGTCAAGACTGATTGCTAAATTGGAAAAAACAAACATAGAGGAAAGTTTATCTGAGAGCCGAATTTTTTCCAAAGTTTTTTGAGTTTTGGTTTTGTAAGCAAATGAAAAAAATTTCTTTACTCTCTTTTCGGGTGCTTTTAGGTCTGAGGACTTCAACCTTGCCAAAGCGCTTACGAAGGGAGGAGCGAAAATTTTCAAATTCATCACTCTGAAATAATTTACAGATAAAACTGCCTCTTGGCCTGAGAAGCTGATCAGCAGTTGCTAAAGCAAGCTCACATAGCTCCAGGGAACGAATTTGATCAGTAATATGAATTCCGGTAGTCTTAGGTGCCATGTCAGAGAGAACAACATCTACGGGTGGAGGCATCTGATGAGCATTTAAAATGGCTTCTAGATCACATTTTCTTAAGTCATCCTGAATAAACATCGTATTGGGTAGAGTTAGCTGAATCGGTTGAAGGTCAATACCTAAAACCCGACCTTGTTTGCCGACTTGGGTGGAGGCATACTGGGACCAGGATCCTGGAGCAGCTCCTAAGTCTAAAACTTTGTAACCTGCTCGCAGGATTTTAAAGCGCTCATTAATCTCTTGGAGTTTAAAGATGGATCGAGCAGCATAATTTTCAGATTTTGCTTTTTGGAAAAAATAATCTTTTTGTTGATAAGCCACTTCAATCTAACCTCACTAAACAATCGTGACTTTCCTGAGAAGATCCATATCCTGGAGAGCTTTGCCTGAACCTCGAACTACGCAGGTCAAGGGATCTTCAGCCAAGGCCACAGGGAGTCCTGTTTTTTCCTTAATCAAAATATCAAGATTGGCCAAAAGAGCTCCGCCTCCAGCCAAAATAATGCCGTTATCCACAATATCGGCTGCAAGTTCAGGAGGAGTTCGTTCTAAGGCAGTCTTAATGGTGTCTACGACCGCAGAGACAGGTTCTGCTAAAGCGTCCCGAATTTCTTCTGAGTTAACTTCAATTGTTTTAGGGGCTCCACTGATTAAATCACGCCCTTTGACTTCATAATTTTTTTCTTCTTCAAAAGGGTAAGCACATCCAATAGAAAGTTTGATTTGCTCAGCTGTTCGCTCTCCAATGAGCAAAGAGTACTTGCGTTTGATATAGTTGACAATGGCATCATCAAACTTATCTCCGGCTACTCTGACAGATTTTGAATAGACGATTCCTCCCAGAGAAATTACAGCAACTTCTGTTGTTCCTCCTCCAATGTCCACAATCATGTTTCCGCTTGGTTCTCGAATCGGAAGGCCTGCTCCTAGGGCTGCAGCCATGGGTTCTTCGATGAGGTAGACTTCTCGGGCACCTGCGGATTGAGCAGACTCTTTTACGGCCCGTTTTTCAACCTGTGTAATTCCAAAAGGGATGCAAATAATAATCCTGGGATGGATAAATGTACGTCGTTCGCTGGATTTACGGATAAAATACTTCAGCATGGACTGTGTGACTTCAAAGTCCGCAATCACTCCATCTTTCAATGGGCGGATTGCTTGAATAGAGCCAGGCGTTCGGCCCAACATATCCTTGGCTTCTTTGCCAACAGCTAAGACTCGTGTTTGACCCCTTGAGTTTCGATGGATGGCAACGACAGAGGGTTCATTAATGATAATTCCTCGATCTTTGGCATAAACTAAAGTATTTGCCGTACCTAAATCGATGGCTAGGTCATTCGAAAAAAAATCTAATAGTTTTTTAAGCATGATCCTCTCACCACTTGTAATGCCGAATGTGCTCACCTCTTTCGGCAATTTCACTCATTGATTTAATCCCGATTTCTAAATGTAAGTCAGTAAATTTTCGAAATACAGCATTTGCTGACTTTTTAGTCTTAATCCCATCTCTTTTTAATGGGAGATCCGAAACGAGAAGCAGTGCGCCAATGGGCACTTTACTTGCAAAGCCTGCAACAAAGAGAGTTGCAGACTCCATTTCAATGGCCAAGGCTCGTTCTTCATAAAGTTGGGCTTTAAAGCGCTGATCGAACTCCCAAAACCGATAATCGGTGGTATGAACTACTCCAGTTCGATAGTCAAGTTCACGTTCAACCAGAATTTGAGAGACAAATTTTTGAATTTTAAAAGTAGGAAGAGCAGGAACTTGAAGGGGCATAAAATGACGGGATGCACCCTCATCCCGAATCGCTGCTGTAGGTAGAACAAAATCACCGACTTTGAGGGATCGATGCAGTCCACCACACATTCCTAAAAGAAGAACCGCCTTGGGTTCGATGGTTGCTAAAAGTTCAATAATCAGGGCAGCCGTGGGTGAGCCAATCGAAAAATCCACAATGGAGACTCCAGACTTAGTGCTGTGGACGACGGCCATGGCTGATCCCTGGGTTCTCAGATCACCACACTGGGTATGAAATCGCTCTAAATAGTAATCAAAATTTGTTAAAATAATCTGTTTCCCAAATCGGTCAGGGGGGCTACCCGTATACCTCTCGAGCATGTCTCGAGCAATTTTTTGCTTGAATCGATTCGAGTAAATTCGATTATTATTAGGGATAATAAAGGGGTTGGACTGGGGAATGAGTTCAGTGTTTCGACTTGATTTTTTAGGTTGCACAACTTCAGCTTACAGTTGCTGACTCACTGATACAAGAGCATACTGAAATTAGAAAATCAGTTTTTAAAAGGCATTTGATTCTTGATTATTAGGGGCGTTTTAACGACAATTAAAAATATGAAGCGCTTTTGGAGTCCTCCAGTGAGGACTCTTTTTATTTTTTTAAGTTTGGCAACCCTGGTTTTTGCTTGGAGAGCGCTCAAATTACCTCTATCCATCTTAGTGTCTCACTTAGTATCTAAGAAAAAAGCTGTTTTGACCAAGAATGATGTGGCGGACGCTTTAAAGCATTCGGCATCTTTTTATCGGTTCCCCACTGAGATTGAGCTTAGCTCGAATGGAAAGCAAAAAAATAAGATTCAAGGCAAGGTCAACTATTCTTTTGACGTTAAGCTTCAAAGGTCAATGGAGAGTTTTTTCCAATCGTATGGTCCTGATTATGGTGCTTTTGTGGCTATAGATCCTGTGAGTGGGCGTATTTTATCGATGGTGAGCTTTTCTAAACAGAATAAAATTAAGGAAAACTTAGCTTTAAGAGCAACTTTTCCATCAGCTTCTGTGTTTAAGGTTGTAACAGCGGCTGCAGCCATTGAAGAACACAAAATTTCGGCTGATACGCTGATCCCATTTAATGGTCGAAAGCATACTCTTTATAAAGGCCAAATTTTTAAAAATCAGATGACTCGTTGGACCCAATTCATTACTTTAAAAGATGCATTTGCACACTCCATTAATACCGTTTTTGGTAAAATCGGGGTATTCACAGTAGGTTCTCATTCATTGCGAGATTATGCGGGTCGCTTTGGGTTTAATAGGAAGATTATTGCCGATTTCTCTATTGAAGAAGGTCATGCTTTGATTCCTGAGGATTCCTGGGGATTAGCAGAGAGCGCGTCAGGTTTTACACGAGGCAATACAATGAGCCCCCTACAAGGAGCGTTGATTGCAGCTTCGGTCGCAAATCATGGAGTGATTATGGAACCTTATATGGTTCAATCCATTGCTAAAGCCGATGGGTCTTTGTTGTATTCTGCTGTTCCAAAGGTTGCTCAGGTTGCAATTGATCCTGATACGGCTCGAGTCATTCGGTCTCTTATGAAAGAAACGGTGATGAGAGGAACTTCGCGAAGTTCATTCCGAGGATTTTTTAGAAAAGATTTTTCTTTTATGGATGTAGGTGGAAAAACAGGGTCTTTGACTGGGGATAGCCCTCCTGGGAAATATGACTGGTTTGTAGGATATGCAGACTCAGGATCACAGAGGATTGCTTTTGCAGCTCTGACAATTCATCAAAAACAATGGAGAGTGAAATCGTCTTATTTGGCACGTCTTGCGATTGAAAGCTATTTTAGAGATTCTTTGCGCCATCCTTCAAAAACAGTAGCAAAAACAGTAGTCAAGACAGTGGCAAAAGCGGTAGTTAAGAATTAATGTTCACCTGCCATTTTCCTGTTTTAGTAGAGCCTATTGTAGAGGCTCTCATTGAGCCTTTCTTGCAATTGCCACTCAGCGCTGAGTCCCATTGGTTGGTCGATTGCACTTTGGGTGGGGGAGGGCATTGCTCAAGCTTTCTTAAGGAATTTTTAACAAAAGAAGCTCTACAAAAACATCGAGTTTTAGCGGTGGATCAGGATTATGATGCAGTACAGCGGGCAAAAGCTCGGTTTCATCTTGAAATCACTCAAGGCCGATTGGAAGTTGTCCACGGACGGTTTGGAGAGCTCCGGGAAGTGGTGAGTCGTCGTCCTGTTTTAGGGCTGATGGCAGATTTGGGTTTTTCCAGTGATCAATTGCAAAATTCTGAGAGGGGTTTGAGCTTTCGAATCGATGGCCCGCTTGATATGCGGTTGGATCCGTCTCAAGGGCAGAGTTGCTTTGAGCTTCTTCAGCAGATTTCTGAATCTGAGTTAGAAATGATTCTTCGAGAGTGGGGTGAAGAGAGATTTTCAAGACGTATTTCTTCAGCTATTATAGAACGACGCTGCCAGGGAGTGCTTCCGGCAACGACTCAAGAACTGGTCGACGTGGTTGTGAAAGCGACTCCGCCTCAAGCAAGACACGGTCGAATCCATGTTGCAACACGAACGTTTCAAGCTCTCCGAATGGCTGTTAATGATGAGCTAGGTCAGTTGGATGCATTGCTGAATCAAGTGATTCCTAGCGTTAAAGAGGGAGGAAGAGTGGCCATCTTAAGTTTTCATTCACTCGAGGATCGCAAGGTAAAGCGTTTCTTTCAGAGCAAGAAATGGTTTTATTCTCTGACAAAAAAGCCTCTTCAGGCGAGTGAAGAAGAGACGAGAAGCAACCCAAGGGCACGAAGTGCAAAACTGAGATTGGGTGAGCGATTCCGTTTAGACAAACAACAGGAAAAATTCTTGAAATGCTAAAAAAATGGGTTCCCTATTGGACTATTCCAGGTCTGATGATTTTTGCTACAGGAACCGTTTGGCTTCGCTTGACCGTGATTCGCACTACTTATGCAATTAATCAAGCACAACAACAGATTGAAAAGGCAAGCCAAGATCGAGAGATGTTCCAGCTCAAAGTGGCTGCTCTCAGATCTCCTCGCCGCTTGGAAGTCTTGGCACGTACGGTGTTCGGGTTGTCTCAGCCCCGGGTTGATCAGGTCGTGAGATTTAAAAAAAATGAGATGGCTCAGAATGACCCCTGATTTTGTTTCTCAGAAGCCAACTCCAGGCATTGGGGTCAAAACTCGTCTCACCTGTACGATGCTTGTTTGTATTTTTTTTTCGGCAGTGATTTTGTTAAGAGCTGCCTATATTCAGCTCTTAAGGAACCCTAGATTAGAGGGGATGGCACGCAGACAGTTTCAGTCCCGATCTTTGATTCGTCCACGGCGAGGATCTATTTTAGACCGTAATGGAGAACCGCTTGCTGTGAACGTAGAGACCCATAGTCTTGCTGCCAATCCCGGTAAAATTCACAACAAAAAGTCTGTGGCTCGCCTTTTATCTAAATCTGTGAATATTCCTTTTAGTAAATTATTTCATAAGTTCAATGAAAAAAGAGAGTTTGTTTGGATCAAGAGACATTTATCAGATGCAGAACTCAGGCGTTTTAAAAAATTGAGAGTTATTGCCGCAGAAGGGGATTGGGTCGATGGCCTTTGGTTGGTTAAAGAAAGTGAACGGATGTATCCGCATGGAAAGCTTGCTTCTCATATTTTAGGAGATGTTAATGTCGATTCAGAAGGGATTGAGGGAGTTGAGCTTTGGATGAATGATCGTCTTCGAGGGAAAGTCGTCTCTGTCTCAGCGATTAAAGATGCCCTGGGTCGACCCACTTTTATTGATGCCGTTGCTGCTAAAAGTGTTCAGGATGGCCAAAGCATTTCGTTGACCATTGATGCCTCTCTTCAATTTGAAATTGAGATGGAACTGGCCCATTCACTCCAGAGGACAGGGGCTCGAGCGGGGACTATTATTGTGATGAACGCAGCCAATGGAGAGGTTTTAGCCATGGCCAATGAACCTTCTTTTAATGCAAATGAAAAGAGGGTTCCTGCTGATAAAAGGCGCAATCGAGCGGTGACGGATGGATTTGAACCTGGATCTACATTAAAAGCCCTACTTATGGCTGGAGTTCTGTCGAACGGTGGTAAAATGACAGACCAAGTTTGGGGTGAGAGAGGGTCCTTCTTAGTTCAAGGGCATAAAATTTCAGAAGCCACTGCTTCTGAAAAATTTGAATGGGTGGACCTCAAAAAGATGATCCAGGTTTCGAGTAATGTGGCAGCTTCCAAGTTTGCTTTGAAGCTCGGTGCGGATCGATACTTTAAAACGATCCAGTCCTTTGGGTTGGGTTCAAAAACGGGTCTTGGATTTCCAGGAGAAATTCAGGGAAGAATCCCTCCGCGCAAAGAATGGGGCCCCTTGGCTTTAGCTAATATTGGTTTTGGTCAGGGAATTTTGGTGACCCCTCTTCAAATGACTCGGGCCTATGCTGCACTTGTCAATGGAGGGTGGCTTGTTACACCGAGTTTAATTAAAAAAGTTCAAGGACAGAAATCTTATTCTGAATTTTCTTTAGAAGGGAACTTCACTCGAATTTTATCTCAAAAAGTCAGTCAAGAAGTGGTGGAGGCACTCACCTCAGTCACAGAACAAGGGGGGACTGGGATGAGGGCAGCCTTAGGAGGGTACCGGGTGGCTGGGAAGACGGGAACCGCTCAAATGGTAGATTCTCTTACGGGTCGATATTCACATGAAAAATATATGGCCTCTTTTATTGGATTTGCAGTGGAAGTAGATCCAAAAATTGTGATTTTTGTTTCTCTGACTGAGCCTCAAGGGGTGTATTATGGTGCTGCAACGGCAGCACCTTTATTTAAAGAAGTCTTAACATCTGTTGCTCATCGCTGTAATTTGCCGATTTTTTTAGATGCTGAAAAAATATCAGTGGATCGAGCTGTTCGCGATCAACTCAAATTGACTCAAGCGGCTTATCAAACCCTTGTGAGTCCAGAAGCAGATATTGTCTTGCAACGCTCAGAAGCAGAAGCCCACCGCCCTTCTGGGTGGATTATGCCATCCCTCAAAGGATTGTCTCCTCGAGAGGTGGTGCGGATTTTGAAAGGTCACCGACTCTGTTTAGAAGTTGTTGGAACAGGAGTCGTTTCAAGTCATTTGCCTGAAGAAGGAAAGGCTATTGCAGATGGGGGTACGATTCGATTAATGCTGACTGAGCCATGAAAAAAACACTTTTAGATTTACTGGATCAGATTTCTCATCAGAGCCTGGAGAGGATCAAGCTGACTCATCCTGAGTTATTGATTTCAGGAGTAACATCAGACTCTCGAGAGGTGAAGGAAGGAACTGTTTTTGTCGCAATTCGTGGAATGGCGGAGGATGGTCACCAATACCTCGAAGAAGCTCAAAAAAAAGGGGCAGTTTTATTGATAGGTGAGAATCCTCCTTCACCCCAAATTCAAGTGCCCTATGCCCAGGTCGAGGAAAGTCGATTTGTTTTATCTCAGTTAGCTGCTTGCTTTTTTGACCACCCCTCCGATGATCTCCTCATGATTGGGGTCACAGGGACCAGCGGAAAAACGACAACCACTTATTTGATAGAGTCAGTATTAAAAGCGGCTGGGTATCGAGTTGGGGTAATTGGGACGATTCAATCTCGATTTGAGGAAAAAGTTTTTCCTTCAACCCTGACTACTCCTGGAGTCGTTCAGCTGCAAAAGACTTTTTTTGAAATGAAAAGAGCAGGATGTACTGCAGTCGTGATGGAAGTATCCTCCCATGCACTCAAGCAAAAACGAGTCGCTCGTGTAGCTTTTGATGGAATGGTTTTTACAAATCTTTCTCCTGAGCATCTCGATTTTCATTCGGACATGGAAGACTACTATTTAGCAAAGTGTCTTTTATTTACCGAGGTAGCTCGGTATTCTACCACTCGAGGAAAAACTCCTGTGGGAGTGATCAATCAAGAGGATGAGTATGGCTGCAGGCTGCTCAAAGAGCTATTATCTCAATCTGAAAATTTCATTCAGCCAGTTGGGTTTCAGGTAGAAGGAGATCTCCATATTTCAATGGAGGGTATTTCTGGTAAAATTTTGGTCAAAAACCAGTCCAAAATCGGCCAAGATAACAGGGAATCAGTTTTCATTCATTCGCCTTTAACGGGGCAATTTAATGCATCCAATATTGCTGCAGCTTTTAGTTTGGCTCAAGAACTCGGGATTTCAAATGCAAAAATTACACAGGGCATTGCTGATCTTAAAGGAGTTCCAGGAAGGCTGGAAAAAGTTTCTCACTCCGCTTCTCACTCTCAGGGAATTCACGTTTGGGTTGACTATGCTCATAAGCCGGATGCACTTTTTAAAGTGTTGCGTGTATTGAAAGAAATTCGGGGTGAAAATCGGTTGATTACAGTCTTTGGGTGTGGAGGAGATCGGGATCGCAAAAAGCGTCCTAGGATGGGTAAAATTGCTGTGGAAGGGTCAGACCTCGTGTTTGTCACTTCGGATAATCCTCGGACAGAAGACCCAATGTCCATTATCCAAGAAATTCTTCTTGAGATTCAATCAAGTCCCAAGGTTCAAATTCAAGTGAGTCGAAGACAAGCCATTTTTGATGCTATTCAGACCGCAAAATCAGGAGATTTGGTTTTGATTGCAGGCAAGGGGCATGAAGATTATCAGATCATTGGGAAAAACAAGATTTATTTTGATGACCGAGAAGTCGCTCGAGAAGCTTTGGGTTTGTCTTAGGAATTTTCAAGAATACAGAGCACTGTATTCCTTGCTTGACATGCGGTTTTAAAAATCTGTAGCATCTTCATATGCTCTATTATTTTCTCTATCCTTTACATGTGAAACATACCTTTTTTAATGTGTTTAAATATATTACTTTTAGGACTTTTGGAGCAAGCATCACAAGTGTTTTACTTTGCATGCTGATTGGTCCTAGTTATATCCGACTGCTTCAGCGGAAGCAAATGGGGCAGTCGATTCGGGAGGATGGACCTAAGACACACTTGACTAAGAAAGGAACTCCTACGATGGGAGGAGGACTGATCCTATTAGCAATCGTTTTACCCACTCTTCTTTGGGCAGATTTAACAAATAAGAATATTTGGATTGCTTTAGTTTCAACAGTGCTTTTTGCGGTGGTTGGCTATGTGGATGATTATCGAAAAGTTGTAAAAAAGAACTCCAAAGGGATGTCAGGGAAACAAAAACTTGCTTGTCAGACTCTAATTGCATTTGCAACAGCTTATTTTATTTATATGACCAGAGAAACTCCTCCGGTTTTAAAATTTCCTTTTTTTAAAGATTGGTCTCTTTATTTAGGAGCTTTTTTTATTCCGTTTGCTACGTTCGTGATTGTGGGTGCGTCTAATGCCGTAAATCTTACGGATGGATTGGATGGATTAGCTGTAGGACCAACAATTACGACTTCTGCAACTTTTTTAATTTTAGCATATTGTGCAGGGCATATGAAGATCGCTGAGTATTTACAAATTCCATATATTGCAGGAGCGGGGGAACTTGCAGTTTTTTGTGGGAGTGTTGCTGCAGCGTGTCTTGGATTTTTGTGGTTTAATACCTATCCAGCTCAGGTATTTATGGGAGATGTGGGTTCACTGTCTTTAGGTGCAGCACTTGCGATTGTCGCAGTGATTACTAAGAATGAAATTTTGCTTGCGCTTTGTGGTGGAGTTTTCGTAATGGAAGCTCTTTCTGTTATGGCTCAAGTCGTGTCATTTAAAGTGACAGGGAAAAGGGTACTTAAAATGGCTCCTATCCATCACCATTTTGAGTTGAAAGGGTGGGCGGAGCCGAAAGTGATTGTCAGGTTTTGGATTATTTCAATTCTTTTGGCATTGATCACTCTTTCTACTCTAAAACTGAGGTAGGGAAATCGTTGATTAAACTATGAGTAAGTATAAAGGTAAAAAAGTTCTAATTTTTGGTTTTGGGGTTTCTGGTGTTGCTGTGGCTAAGTATTTAGTGAAGCTTGGAGCTCACGTTACTGTGACTGACATGAAGCCTAGGGAAGCACTTTTAGACTCCATCAGTGCTTGTGAAGAACTTAAGTTGGAATATGAGCTGGGAAAGCATGAGTCCAAGGTTTTACATGCAGTCGATCTGATTGTAGTCAGTCCTGGGATTCCTCTTACTTTGAAATTATTACAAGAGGCTCGAGAACTGAATATTCCAATGACCAGTGAGATTGAGCTTGCTGTGGATGCGATTGAAGAACCCATCATTGCCATTACGGGAACGAATGGAAAAACGACAACAACGGCATTGATTGGAGAAATGTTTAAAGCGGATGGAAAGTCCGTTTTTGTCGGAGGTAATATTGGCCGTCCTTTGTTGGACTACGTGAGGGAGGGTCAAAAAGCAGATGTTTTAGTTGTTGAATTGTCAAGTTTTCAGCTTGAATGGGCTCATCAGCTGATTCCTGCAGTAGCTGTTTTTACGAATTTGGAAGAAGATCATTTGGATCGATATCCAGATATGGCTGCCTATACTGCTGCAAAGAAACGTTTATTGAAGGCCTGTGATCGAAATACCTTTGTTGTATTGAATCGAGATAATTCTAATATTGCTCGGTTTCAGGATGAAAATCCTGGAAAACTTTTTTGGTTTACAAAGGTGAATCCCCAGATTGAGAGGGGGGATTTTGCTGAGAATTTCTCAGGGGCTTACTGGGATTCTCGTACTAAGAAGATTATTGCAAAAATAGGAGGAGGAGAAGAGTTGTATGATTTGTCTTCTTTTCGTCTTTTTGGGGAGCATAATCGTGAAAATCTTTTAGCAGCTATCGTAGCAACGCGTATTATGGGTGTAAGTTCATCTGCAATTCAAAAAGTAATTCAATCCTTTAAGGCAGTTCCTCATCGTTTAGAGTTTGTGCGGAAAAAAGATGGAGTTTTCTTTTTTAATGACTCAAAAGGCACAAATGTCATGAGTGTTTTAAAAAGTTTGTCTTCTTTTAATTCGAATCCTATTATTTTAATTGCGGGTGGTAAGGATAAGGGCGGAGATTTTTCACCGCTTGTTGATTGGGTTAAAAAGAAATGCAAAATTCTAATTCTTTTAGGGGAAGCGAAAGAAAAGATCAATCGTGCGATTGGTGATTATGCTGAGACTTATTTAGTGGGAACTTTTGAAGAAGCTATTTTACTGGCTTATCAAAAATCCAGAAGTGGAGATATTGTTCTTCTATCTCCAGGGTGTGCAAGCTATGATATGTTCCGCAATTTTGAAGAGCGTGGTGATTATTTTAAAAAACTAGTTACTCAACTTTGAGCCTGTGAAATTGTTTTTTAAAAAATACTCCACCACTCTTAAAAGTTTACCCAGAAATCCAATGGACATGAAGCTCTTACTCTTGGTCATTGCGATGGTCCTCTTTGGGCTAATCATGGTGTATAGTTCATCTTTTATCTATGCTCAGGAGAAAACTGGAAACGGGTTTTTCTTGATTAGTAAGCAAATCGTTTATGCTTGTCTTGGGTTTTGTGCTCTTTCTGCAGCGATTCGGGTAGATTATCGTTTATGGGGAAAGTGGGCTTATGGGATTTTAGGGTTAGCGATTTTGCTTTTGGCGCTTATTTTAATTCCAGGAGTCGGTGAAAAAGTAGGGGGGGCTAGGCGGTGGATTCATCTAGCAGGGCTTCGGTTTCAGCCCGGGGAGTTTGCTAAATTTGCTGTTTTATTCTTTGTAGCGCGTCAGTTGGAACGTAAACAAGAAAAGATTAATCAGTTTGCTGCAGGCCTTCTTTCGAATTTTATTGTGCCTCTACCCGCTATGATTCTTCTTTTGATTCAGCCTGACTTTGGGACGACGGTGATGATTACCTGCGTTGTTTTTATCCTGCTTTTTATAGGAGGGGTTCCTTGGCGGTACCTCTTCGGAGCTGTTGTTTTGGCAGGGCTCGTAGGCGTGTGGTTAGCTTTTGGAACTGCGTATCGAAGAGCTCGGCTCATGGGCTTTATGGATCCGTGGACTGACCCTGGGGGAAAGGGGTTCCAGATTCTTCAGTCCTTGATTGGCCTACATCATGGGCGGTTATGGGGGGTTGGACTTGGCAATGGGAAAGAAAAACTTTTTTATCTCCCTGAAGCACATAATGATTTTATTTTTTCAGTCATTGGGGAAGAATTGGGCTTTATTGGGATTGCAGCAGTGGTTTTCGCTTATCTCTATTTGATTTACCGAGGTTTAAGAATTGCTTGGAACTGTCAAAAGGGTCAGCAGGACCACTTTGGGATGCTTTTGGCTGCTGGAATTACGTTGGCTTTAGGACTTCAGGGTTTTGTTAATATGGCCGTTGTTTTAGGATTAGTTCCAACAAAAGGTTTGACCCTTCCTTTTATCAGCTATGGAGGTTCTGCCTTGGTGGTAGATTTGTTTGCGGTGGGGGTTCTACTCAGTATTGGAAGAGGTACTCGTGCATCAGGTAAACAGTAAAAAACTTCTCATTGCAGGAGGTGGAACGGGTGGACATGTTCTTGCTGGAATTGCAGTTGCGGATGCTTGGAAAGTTCATTGGGGGGATTTAGGCCAGGTTTTCTTTGTGGGTGCTTTTGGAGGGCTTGAAGAGAAGTTAGTCCCTCAGGCTGGTTACCCTCTCACCCTTTTGAAGTTAGGGTCATTGAATCGAGTCAGTTGGAAGCGGAAGTTGAAAACTCTAGGGCAGCTTCCGTTTTGTTTCTTCAGATGTATGAGGATTTTACTTACTTTAAGACCTCAGACTGTTTTGGGAGTCGGGGGGTATGCTTCAGGACCCGTAGTCTGGGTTGCAAGATTTTTGAGGTTTTTTAGACTGATCAAGGTTCATATTGCAATTCTTGAACAAAATGCTGTTCCTGGATTGACGAATCGTCTTTTAGGGTTTTCGGTTGATATCGTTTTAGCAGGTTTTCCTGGCTTGGATTGCTTTTTCCCTAAGAAACGAGTCATTGTCACTGGTAATCCCATTCGAAACACTTTGGAAAGGATGCCTATTTCTCCTGTTACTCAGGATAAACCGTTTACAGTTTTTATATTTGGGGGTTCTCAAGGCTCTTTTGGAATGAATACCTTAGTTTTAGAGGCCTTAGAGCATTTGGGTGAGCTCAGGGGCTCGCTTCAATGGATTCATCAGACAGGAGAAAAAGATTTTAATCGTGTATTAGAGGGTTACAAGAAGGCTAGAATCCAAGCTCGAGTTGAAAAATTTATTCAGGATATGCCTCAGATGTATCGGGAGTGTCATCTGGTGATCTGTCGAGCTGGAGCTTCTACTTTAGCAGAAATTGCAACGGTGGGTCGAGCTGCCATCTTAATTCCGCTTCCCACAGCTGCAAACAATCATCAGGAAGAAAATGCTCGGGTTTACTCAGATGCAGGAGCAGCGCATCTTTTGTTGCAAGAAAAGGCTTCAGGTCAGCAGTTAGCTCTTTTGATGAAAGATTTAGTTTCACACCCCCAAAAAAGAGAGAAAATGGAACAAAAATTAAGCGTCTTTCAAAATTCAGATGCTGCTATGAACGTGGTCAATGCGCTTTCTTTAGTGCTATAGAGTACTCCAGGAAAGGACTCATGACGAAACATTGATCTGAATATCTAGAGTTTGGCACGAAAGAAGAAAAAAACATGCATAAAAAAAAAGAAACTCTTCTGCATTTTGTTGGTATTGGCGGAATTGGAATGAGCGGTATTGCTGAGGTGTTTTTAAACCAAGGCTATCAAGTTACTGGATCTGACTTGACCCATACGGAGACCACTCGACGGCTAGCTCAGTTAGGAGCTAGGATTTTTATTGGGCAAAAAGCAGAAAACGTGACGCACTCTCATGTAGTGGTCGTTTCATCGGCCATTCGTGAATCTAATTCCGAAGTCCAAGAGGCAAAAAGACTTAGGATTCCCATTATACCTAGAGCGGAGATGTTGGGTGAACTCATGCGTGGGAAGCAGGGAATTGCAGTAGCTGGGAGCCATGGCAAGACAACGACTACTTCGATGATTGCAACGGTTTTGACTTGGGCAGGGTTAGATCCAACCTTAGTCATTGGAGGAAAAGTAGACTCACTGGGGGGGAACGCCAAGCTCGGCCAGGGTCGATTTGTGGTCGCTGAAGCGGATGAAAGTGATGGTTCGTTTTTGCATTTGCCAGCGACCTATGGAGTGATCACCAATATTGATAATGATCATTTGGATCATTTTGGAAATCTGGGCGCTATTGAAGAAGCCTTTGTGAATTTTGTTGGTAAAATCCCTTTTTATGGTCTCGTTGCTCTTTGTGGAGAGGATTCTGGAGTGAAACGGTGTATGCACCGTTGGTCTAAGCCTTTTGTGACTTATGGGTTTTCAGAGGAGTGTAACTTGTATGCTACTGATATTCGGTGTGAAGGTTTTGGCTCTCATTTTGGAGTTTGGTTGAGAGAAGAGGTGGGCAGTGAGTCTCGGTTTTTAGGTTCTATTTCCTTGGCTATTCCGGGCAGGCATAATGTTTTGAATGCTTTGGCTGCTATCTCGATTTCACTTCAGCTTGCCATTCCTTTTGAAAAAATTGCCGAGGGTTTATCGCATTTTAGAGGAGTGAAGCGACGCTTTGATATTCGATGGCAAGACCCGATTCGTAAGCGTGCCATTATTGATGATTATGGGCATCACCCCACTGAAATCGTTGCGACTCTTTCAGCTGCGCGTGATTTTTGGCCAGGAAGAATTATTACTGTTTTTCAACCCCATCGATTTACGCGGACAGTGCATTGTCATGATGGGTTTCTTTCTGCATTTTCACAAAGCGATCTCGTTTTTGTATCAGATATTTATTCAGCTGGAGAGGAGCCAATTGCGGGAGTGGATGCGAGTTCATTGGCAACGGATATCAAAAAAGTAAATCCTTCTCAAAGAGAGGTTTTTTACTCAGGAGACTTAGAGTCTACCCGAGAAGTAGTTTTTGATTTTTTTAAGGATGGTGATCTTCTTTTATGTCTGGGGGCTGGAAGTATTACAAAGCTTCCGGATCAATGGATTGAAAAGCTTAATTCAACGGAGGTTTAAGTGAGGAGATTGAGATGAGTGTCTTGGACTGGTTTCGAAAAAACTCTGCTCAGTTCTCAGGTCAGATTTTCTTAGATGAGCCTTTGTCTAAGTATACTT
This sequence comes from Oligoflexia bacterium, assembly GCA_903935335.1. GTDB lineage: Bacteria > Bdellovibrionota > UBA1018 > UBA1018 > UBA1018 > CAIZRG01. The sequence goes on along the minus strand of CAIZRG010000006.1, from coordinate 136,178 downwards.
ATTATCGGATTGGAGGTCCCGCAGATATTCTAGCCATCCCTAAAAATGAGGAAGATCTTCACTGGTTAGCTCAAGGAATGAGCGCCACTGGAGTTTCTGGTTTTATTTTAGGACAGGGGTCTAATTTATTAGTTTCTGATCGTGGATTTCAAGGTCTGGTGATTCGAACAGGAAAACTTTTTTTAGACTTAGAGATTTGCCCAGGAGGTGAGGGAGAGGTTGGGTTGAAAACGGGAGGGAGTTTGCCGCTTTCGACTTTGCTTAAGAGAGCAAGTTTGGAGGGATGGTCAGGGCTTGAGTTTTTTGCAGGAATTCCAGGCACGGTTGGAGGAGCGGTTCGGATGAATGCTGGGACTCATTTGGGAGAAGTGGCTCATGCTTTGGAAAAAGTGGAAGTCAGGGTGCTAGACGAAGGATCTTTGAATTGGAAGAGGCTTGAGTTTTTAGAGGATCAACTTCAGTTTCAATACCGTAAGAACCTTTTTCTACCTAAACTATGTATTGTGAAATCAGCGGAGTGGAAAATCCAAAAAACAAATCCAGCAGAAGTTAAAAAAGCAATCGATCAGGTGCTAGCCCGACGAAAGGCCAGTCAGCCAGTGGATTACCCATCGTGTGGAAGTATATTTAAAAATCCAAAAGCTTCAGGATTTTTAGCTTGGCAAGTGATTGACCGGCTGGGCCTTCGAGGTTATCGGATGGGGAATGCTCAGTTTTCTGAAAAGCATAGTAATTTTATCATTAACCTAGGAAAAGCTAAGGCCACTGAAGTTCTGGGGTTAATTGAGCTTGCAAAGTCACGTGCTCAAGAAGAGCTTGGGCTGACTCTTGAAGAAGAAGTCATTACATTGGGTTTTTGATTTTTTCTATACCATTAAAAAAGCAGGGTGGACAACCGAAGTTAAAATAAAAAATTATGAGCCCCTCGCCGTTAAACTCCTTAAGAGCAGCGTAATGGACTTTAGTCCTTGGATGACGTCAAAATATCGTACGAAGTCTAGATGTACTTGAATCGATTGCCAAACGGTCACGCACTTCTTTAATTCCATTCCACATGATTCGTGTGAGTAAAAGAGCTAAAATCACTTGAGTATGGTGCCATTGAATGTTGAGCTCAGAAAGCCGATTAATAAATGAGTGTCGTATCGGCATCAAAGTACCCTGATTGGCAACAAATACCAAAGAGCCTAAAAGGCAATAAAAGTAGCTTTCCCAATACTTCCAAAACACAGCACAGGCTAAAACAGGGATTGCCATGTATTGATCAGCCATAGCCACTGTAAAAACTATAAGACTTAATACATAAATGAATAAGACCGACTCACGAGTGTATTTCATGGCCATTCTACCAATGCCAATCATCGCAAAAGCCCAAAAAAACTTAATACCTGAAAACACTGGAACCCAATTAAAAAGAGTGAAGATTTTTTCCGGGAAAACAATGCTAAGGATTCGTGGGAAAAGGCCATTTCCATAGAAAGAATTATACTGAAATACATTTAATATAATACCTGCACGTCCTTCTGGTTGAAGGGAGTATGGAATAAATCCAAAAACAAAAAGACCATATGCTATCAACAAATAACCAACTCGATATTTAATATTCATTTTTTCATACCAGAGAAACCACAGTGGGAAAAAGATAAATATATGTTTTGTCATTAGTGAAAACCCAAGAAGAATACCAGAAATCAATAAGGTTTTTCTAGAAATTATTGAATTGCGATTTAAGCAAACCCAGCTCATTGCTGCAAACATGATGCCCAAATTGTCAAATTGAGAATGAAAGCCAGTCAGTAAAATTGACAAGGGGTTTACAAGCAGCCAAATAAAAGAAATTAGCTTCTTACTTTGAAGATATGCAAAAATCGCTAGTGAAATATCAACAACGCCTAAAAAAGTAGCAATCATGAAATGAAACGATTTCATTCCATTAAAACCCATCTTGAGTTGGACAAACTTGATCACAGCCAAAATGTGAAACCATATTGGTCCATAGTTGTAGCCACTTTTAAATTTTGCAATTTCTGAGTAGACATTTTTACCCGTTAACTTAAGATGGGCAGTAATTGCAAAACCTGAAAGATCGCAATTGTACCCTTGCAACGATACCCACTGACGTAAAACCAAACCTAAAATTGCTATAACGAAAAACAATTTTAACGGGTATTTCTTTGGATTTTTTTTTGCTAGCATATTTAGGCTCGTTCCGAAGTAAATAAAAGATTAGTGTTTGTTTTCTAAACAGAAGATTCAAGTTTGCTTATAATTAGGATCACTCCAACTTTTTTTGCTTTCTATCAATTTTCCCCATGTCAAAGACCTGTCTACTCTTCTTCATAACCTCGAACATCCTTGGTGACCATCCAGTCCTCTCCAGTCGCTGCTTGAAAACCTTTGCTTGCATTTTTCGTCTGTCTCGTGTCTTTTCTCATTGTAGCTCCTTTTTGTGTTAAAGCCTAGATGCTCCAGGAGGAGTCACTCATTCAAGTTTCAACTAAATTTGGTATATCCTCGAATTTTTGTTTGAAATGTATTTAGTGCCATTGAAATCACTTGATGCATGTCTACATAAACATAATTTCCAAGTCTTCCTCCAAAAATTACATTTTTTTCTTTCTTGGTATCTTCCTGGTAAAGTTTCAACAGTGCTCTATCGCGCTCTGTATTAATTGGATAGTAAGGGATATCATTTTTTTCTGCAAATTTAGAGTATTCCTTAAAAAGAATGGTCATATCTTTAGACTGTTCTCTTTCAGGATGATAATGTTTAAATTCATGTATTCTAGTGTAGGGTATATCTAAATCAGCATAGTTCATCACAGCCGTTCCTTGGAAATCATTTTTAGGTATCCGTTTTTCCTCAAAATAAGTGGTCCTCCAACCCAACATTCCGTATTTATATTCAAAAAATCGATCTATTGGGCCTGTATAAATCACTAAGCAATCTGTTGGAACTCTTGATTTAAGATCAAAAAAATCTACTCCCAGTTTTAATGTGATATTTGGATGTGCCAACATCTTTTCAAAAATTTTTCCATAGCCGTCAACAGGGATTCCTTCATAAATATCATTGAAATATCTGTCATTAAAATTATATCGAACTGGAAGCCGAGTTATAATGTTAGGAGGAAGTTCTGTTAATGATGTATTCCATTGTTTTTGAGTGTAACCTTTTATAAAAGCATCATATAAAGATCGGCCAACCAGAGAAATCGCCTTTTCTTCGAGATTTTTAGGGTCATCAAATTTATCCTTAGAAATCTCTTCTTTAATTAACATTTGAGCTTCTTCAGGGCTGAGATTTTTTTTATAGAATTGATTAATAGTCATCAAATTAATTGGCATTGTATAGATTTCATTTCTAAAATTTACAAAAACTCGATGCCTATAAGAATTAAATGCTCCAAACTGGTTAATATATTTCCACACATTTTTATTAGAAGTATGAAAAATATGTGAACCATATTGATGAACTTCAATATTAGTTTGAGAGTCAGGATAGGAATAAGAATTTCCTCCAATGTGTTTTCGGACATCAATGACCAAAACTCGACTATCAAGAATATTTGCAATTTGATCGGCGATAGTAGCACCGTAAAATCCAGCACCTACCACAAGGTATTTTAATCCTATTAGTTCCATATTCACTCGGCTCTCAATGTAGCATTTTTTTGTTATTATTAGAAGGCATCCCATGAGTCCACCTCGACCTCTAATATCAACAATAAACTCTTTATTGACTTCAGTAATCTTTGTCAAACCTTGTCTAATTATTGTTTCAATTTTTTTTGCTTTTTCTGAATAATTATCTCTCACTAAAATTCGAATACCTTCTAACGCTGTAACGCATTCTTCTCCAAATCCGTTATAAGTAGTCGAATGAATAATGGAATCATTTAATTTACCGTAAGCCCTCAAAAAAATTTTTTCTCGAGTTACATAACCTGCGATAGAAGATTTTCCAGCGCCAAAGCTCTTCGACATAGTAACGATATCTGGGATAACATCATGGTAAAAAAAATTAAATAAGGCCCCTGTCTTACTCCAGCCCGTATAGACTTCGTCAAAAATAAGAATAATATTTTCCTTATCACAAACATTTCTTAATTCCTGTAAAAACATCGTTGAACACTCTAACAAACTGCTCGCATTAAAAGGTTCAATAATTACTGCATAATAATCAGATTCACCATTAGATTTTCTGTTTTTTGTAATCAAATCTTTAATGCTTTGAATATCGTTGTACTTGAACTTATCAATATTGGGGATTGTCGGCCATTTGAAATGAACCTCTGGAGACCCTGTTAGGCCAGCAGATCCCAAAAGCTTTCCATGAAATGAAATATCTGAAGCCATAATCCTTGATCTATAACCTTCGTGTGCTTTATAAGCCAACTTTACAGCACCCTCGACGGATTCAGCTCCTGAATTACAGAAATAGCTAATTTTTAGATCCCCTGGCATTAGTGCAGCAATATTTGCACTTAAAGCAGCCAGATAAGGAGAAAGATAATTTTTATGAACCTCCATGCGTTTTTCATTTTGAAATCGTTTTCGAACTTCCAAAATTTCCGGGTGATTATGGCCATGATTTAAGACACCGATACCGCCTGTAAAATCACGAATCATACGACCATCTTGGCAATAGATTCGGCTACCTTCGGCTTTTTCAACGAGATTTCTTTCTGGACCAAAACTCGATATAAACTCAACTTGTCCGGGATTTACATATTTCTTATAAAGATCACAAACATCATTTATTGAAAAATTAAGTATGTCATCATAAGAAAACAGTTTAACTTCTCTTGCTTCTTTTAACATATTTCATTTCTTTGTTTGAGTTTGGTGTTGATGATCAATATCGTCTATTTCCAAAAACTTAATATTTCTCCAAGAGAAAAAGAGAGTCTGAAAAAAAGACTTTATTGCCGCTTTAAGAAGTTTTAGTTTCTTAATCGACACTTCCCCGGTTTTACGACTTTGAAATCGAACAGGAACTTCATAAATTCGAAGCTTTTTTCTTGCAGCATAACCAGAAATAATCAGATTAGGTGCAAATGTTAAATCTGGAATATTAAAAAATAAATTTTGAAACATACTATTTCTCATAAGGCGGTATGGGCAGTTCACATCAAAAACTCCATTTCCAATCGCGATCCAAACAGACCACTGAGAAATAAAGCTGATAAATTTTCTAATCCATGGGGTATTCCTTTCATACCTTTTCCCAACCAGAAAATCAAAAGATTGCCTCACTTCCCAAAAGCTTGGAAATATATCTGGAGAAAGTTCATCATCAGAATCTACTTGAAAAACCCATTCATAGTCCTTTGAATTACGGTAACCAACTAAAACAGTAGGCCCATGACCAGAATTAATTTTGTCATGGACTTTTACTTCATTAAATTTCTTGGCTAACAATTCGAGTTTGCTCAAAGTCCGATCTCTTGAACCGTCATTATAAATGTTCAAATCAAAATTGATATTCAGGGAACGAATAGATTGTACCCACTTTTCAACGACAACTTCAATACAAGACTCCTCATTATATACGGGCATTACAATTGAAAGATCTTTTTCCATTCTCATTTATCCTAAAGTATACGGTATTTCGCTAGCCTCACTTGAGTTATGATATCCAAACAACCATTCTCAAAAAGTTTACTCTGTTTGATTTTTCCTCTTGATTAGTTTTTCCCTAAATTTTTATACTTTGCTTAACCTTAGTAGGATCAGGAGGTGACCGTGAAATATTTTGTTATATTGTATGGTCTTTTCAAAAATCGGCCGACCTTACACTCATGTGTTTGATCATAATTCTCCCTTTTCTTATTTTGCAAGCAGCTCAGACGGATATTTTGGCATCCATGGGTATTAGGCCATTTTTATCATAATGGCCGCTATCATCCCCTTCGCTTTTTGCAGGTTCAGAGAATATAGCAAGCTGGATTCGCTGACTAGTCCCATTTTATTTCCTATTTCTGACGAGTAGCTTGTCTTTTCTAGCAGGAGGGGGATGAACTCGCCAACTTGCTTCAGGAGCTATTTTGGTCGCTATCGGTTTTCTTTTTAGGCTAGGAACAAGTCATACACTTATTTCATGAGCATAATTGCATAATATTTTAAAAAAACAGGTATCATTGCCTCATTTTGAGGTTGGTAAAATCCAAACAAAAGACTTCAACTATGACTTCTACATTAAAAAACTTTCTTCATCCTCTAAAAAATCTCTTTGAGACAACAAAGACATTAGAGTGGTATCTGACGTCCCTAGCGGCGGCAGCCCCTAAACATACTCTTGAGAATGCCTCAGACCTAAGCGGAATAGACGCTTCTCAATTTTCAAGACTTTTAGCCGGATCAAAAGTTGAATCTGAAGTCATTTTGTCAAATTTATCGAGAAAAGCGCAGTCAGAATTCTTTCAAAGACCCAATCCTATCTTACACCCGTACTTGGAAAATTTCCTTTTCTCGAGAAAAGCACCAAGACTGTTGCGATTTGTCTCAATTGAATGAGTGATCGAAGGAGAACTTGCGGTACTAGAGCGAAAGCGGTACAAATCCAAACACACTGCGTTAAGTACATGAAACTACAAGTTTGACGTAACTGCTTTTATCAAACTCGGGAATTACGCTTGTCCTCAATCGTTCTGCGTAAGCCATGCTCCTGATTTGAGGCTAAGGTGGCAAATAGTGCGTCCTTTTTTGTACCAAAGGTGACAAGGGCTAGATTCGTATTCCGTTCAGATTTTAGGTGAGCTTCAGCTCGATGGAAACGGTCATCAGGAAAATATTAATCGAGAAAATCGTCGTATACAACTGCGTTGAATTAAGCGAGTTTCTACATAAGAAGATTAAGAAACGGCAAATCTCTGCTTTTATTTTGGTTAAGCTACAGGATTAGGTTGAAGATGTTGAAAATTGAGGACTTGAGGTGGTTCGTCGAATTCCGGGTTATCATGAAGAGCCTCTAAAAGGGAAGCTCGCAGGAACCCGATCAATCAGACTCGGCAAAGGCTGGCGAGCTTGCTATCAGGTGAAAGCACTGGAAAGCGTTGTCGTATGGGTGAAAAGGATTGATCATGCAAGTCTTGCTTTTCGAGTTGAGCTTCGGTTTGCTTAAAAGCAATTTCCTCGATATGGCAGCTTTTAAAAAATTAAGGAAAATCAATAAAATCGTTGTCTGTGAGTGAAAAGAGTTTTTTGATCTTCGAAGATGAGACTTTCTTGCTATTGATCTTTCCTATTAATGGAATTGAAAATTCTGAAGAGAGTTGACCTGTTTTTTTTAAAATCTCAGTAATCTCTAAATGAGTCTTTGGTTTTCCATTGGAAAGAATAAATCGGTTACCCCAGACTTCATTCTTTTGAAAAACTTTTTCAGTCACTGAAACGATGTCCTGTAAATGAATTAAATTTAAGTAAGATAACCCTGTTTGAATGAGCCCTTGCTGATACCACCGAATGGGGTTTCTACCTGGCCCAAAAATTCCTGCAAGTTGAAGAATACAGGCACCTTTTTGTCTCAAACGTTCTTCAGTTCGAGTTCTGAACTGGCTTAGATCGAGTTCATTTTCCTCAGTAATCCAGTCATCTGGCTTGAGTACTTTATAAGAGGAAGTTGATCCGTAAATAACAACCTGAATTTTTTGAAAAAATCGGTCATACAATTCAACTGCTAAAGCTTCTTCTTCCTCAGTTGAAGCCGCTGGAAACGTCCAAAGAACAATTCCATGTGGTGGAACAGATAAAATCTCTGGGTTCCATGTCTCACGTTTTCCTAGCTCAAAATTTGATTTTCGGGTGCATTTTACATTTGAAAATTTCTTGGAAACAGCCGTTCCAACATAGCCACAACCTAAAATGAGTATGGGAGAAGATTTTTCTGAAGAATGGGTCATAGGACTCCTTTCTACACTATTTGAGAAATAATCAATAGACTGATCACACATTTATTAAAGCTATCCAGCTAAGGGCTTGATCTTTGGATATTATTCATGAATACTTTTTTGATACCTTCTTGCCACTCTAAGATTTGGATTTCCTGAACTTGCTTTAGTTTTACTTTTAAACAACCTCTATATTTTTCCACTGGACGCTTGACGTATTGATCTAAGGTTTTAAGAGGAAGAAGTTTTTTCATTAAGGGTTCAGATACTTTAAGTTCAATCGCGATAGTTCGATTTTCAATTTGAACGATGAAGTCAACTTCAAGGCCTCCTCTGGATTGGAAGTGAAAATTAAAAACTCGGATTGAAGTCCCAAATTGATCGTTAGTGCAGGTTGAGGTGATTCGATAAGAATCGATTTTCCTACTTGCCGGGGTCCTAAGAGAAGGATGCTTTTGGGGCTTTTCGCAAGTTTATATAAAATAAAGCTAGTTTTCAATAAGACCATTTTTACATCTAAAATAGTCTTATTGAAAACTTATTTCAAAGGATTCTGTGTGCTGATGTTTCAAAAAACAATCTATGAACCTCTTCGATTCTCTCCATTTCGGAACTACTGGACAGTTGGGCTTACACTTTTGAGAAGACGTCTCCTGCTCATTTGGGAACAGCATAGAGAAATCAATCATCTCGTGAACTGCATTTGAACTCGAAGAAGAAAAAGTGAGGCCATATGAAAGAAAAAAAAGCAGATAAGGTTCTCGAAACTTATTAGAAGAAGGCACGGCTTGATTCCAGCAGAATATAGAAAGCTCCTTATGTGTAATAGCCAGTATTTGATCTGACATTCTGATTTTTATATTCAGGTAAGCTGTACGATATTTTGTGACTGTTCGACCTTACCTAAAGCCTGACGCTTGTTCTGATTGTCGACTTATTTCGTTCTCAAATATAAATGTTTAATGAGGAGCTCGTGGATTAGATTTTCGGACAGGTTTATGAATCAGAAAGAATGACACAGCCCACAAGAGTTTGCTTGAGAGCATCGATCGATTCAGTACCTATATTATTCTCAACTAAAACCAGCCTTTTTAACTGAGTGAGCTCTGCAAGATAAGTCATACCTTCATCTCTGATGTGGTTGTGCATGAGGCTGAGAGATCTCAACTCCTTGAGTTCTTTGAGATGCGAAGCACCTTCATCCCCGATCTGGTTTACACTCAGATTCAGATCTCTTAACTCCTTGAGTTCTTTGAGACACCAAACGCCCAGATCTCCGATGTAGTTGTGAGTCAAATCTAGCATTTTTAACTGAGTGAGGTGTAAAAGATGAATAGCACCGTTATCTCCGATGTGGTTGTCAAATAGATCTAGCGACTCTAACTGAGTGAGTTCTGTGAGATATGTGACCTCAGTACTTCCGAGGTTACACTGAGCTAGGAGTAAGGATTTTAGCTTAGGCAGTCTTGATAGGCCTGCCAAGTGAATAGCTCCAGCTTCTCCAATATTGATATGACTTAAATTGAGCTCTTTTATGTTTGGAAAAACACGCTGAATAAATCTTATTAGGTCTCTTAATTCCTCATGCGTTATATTTGATCCAGATAAATCAAGTGCTTCAAGGGTTGTATGTTTTTCAGATCCACCTATAATGAATACAAGGGCAGATAATTTCTTTATAATCTCAGATGCAGAATCTTCCTTTATTTTAATTGCTTTCGCTTGTAAAAGAGGATTCCAAGGTTTTTCATCTAAAAGTCCGATTTCATTTGGATATTGTAAATGACTATATGGATTGTAATATTGGAACTCCTCATTAAGAGGCATTGCTTGTGATAAACAAGGGAATGAACTTAAACATAAAACAATTAAAGATAAGCAACAAAAATGATTGAATACTTTCATGATATGATTAGTATTAAATAAAAACTTAAAAAAAATAAAGTTATTTTCTGCTTTTTAAATCATTTCATAAACTGCAGCTCTAACAGCATCAACCCTACGTTACTTGTGCTTGCATTCCAAGAGGCCAAGCTCTGCTTTGAGTTTCTCAAGAATGATGCTTGGCTAAATCAGTATATGAGCTAAATTGCAATAGTCGGGGGTTTACGGGGTGGATTCTTAATCACTGGTATAAGAAACAACCTGAATTTTATCTGGAGAGAGTTGAGTGGAACGAGTTAAAGATTCCGTGAGATTTTTTGCAGTTCCTAAGACCGCAATAGCCATCTGATCAGGTTTTAGAAATTTCTTGAGTGCAGCGTTGACTTGCGAGAGTTGAATTTTTTTAAGCTCCGTAGCGTAAGATTGCATGAATCCTTGAGGTAAATTTAGGGTTTTCTCTAAAAGTTTATTTTCTATTCTGAGCCTTGGAGTGTTGTACATAAACCCAGAGCTTTTGATGAGACTTTCTTTGGCAAATTCAAATTGGGCAGCCGTGATGCCTTTTTCTTTTAAGTTCTCAATCAGATGAAGAGTGTACTCAAGAGCTTGCGGTGTGTTTTTCTCAGCTGGGAAAAGATGAAATGACCAGGAACGAGGTTGGGTTCCAAAGCGAAACGAACTATTAGCCCCATAGCTCCAACCTCTTTTAACTCGAATTTGAGTCATGAGAATTGCTGAGAACGAAGGCCCACCAAATGCATGATTGCCTATATAAAGAGGAAAATAGTCTGGATCAGTCAAATGAACTCCGATTTGTCCCCCGTAGATTTGGGTTTGAGTGCGGTCAGGCTTATCAATTAGGAGCAAGCGTCGGTGGTTTGAGTCCTGTGGAGTTTGGAGTTTCACCGAAGGAGTGGACTCGGCGGTTCTTCTGGATGAAAGCGTTTTTTCAAGCTGCTGTGACCACCCTGAAATCTGCTCAAGACTCGTATCTCCTGTTGCCAACACAAGAATTAATGAGCTTTTGATGAGGCTCTCGTAGTGGGAAAGAAGAGAGGTGTGTGTCAGTTGTTGAAGCTCCGAGATTTGTCCTAGAATAGATTTTCCGTACGGGTGGTCTTGAAAAAGGAAATGATTGAATTTTCGATAGGTGAGTGAATGATCATGCCCAAGTTCTTCTTGGAGGAGTGAGGTGATTTCTGCTTTTAGTTTTTTAATTTCACGCCCAGTAAAGCTCGGACGACAGAGAATCTCATGGAGGAGTTCTAAAAAAGGCTTAAGCTGAGAAGAAAGAACGGCCCCTCGAAAAATCATGGCTTCTAGCCGTGTTTCGACCTCAAGGCTTGCTCCCATTTGATCCAGAGCTAAGTCGATCTGCTTTTTTGTTTGACTGGAAGTGCCTCGAAGTAGCATTTCACCCATAAAGTTTGTGAGCCCGGCTTGCCCTGGAGGATCACTCACAGAGCCTGATTGGATGGCAATATTGAGATAAACGATGGGTAGGCTTGGATCCTGTTCAAAAGCTGTTTCTATGGCTCCTGATAGCGTGGGGAGAAGAAAAAATATCAATCCAAAAAATTGGCCAAGAAATGGACTAAAAGATAAAATAGAAAACTCTGGTTTTTTCATTTTGGAACTCCGATGATCACAGTTCGGCCTTTTAAATTCAGGTAACGCTGAGCAACAGCCTGAACTTCTTGAGCCGTTACAGATTGAATTTTTTCAATTTGTCTCATCCCTACGACAAAATCTCCAGCAATAGACTCGAGGCTTCCTAGAAACTGGGCTAATTGAAAATTTGAACCCAGTCCTGAATAAGTATCAAAGTTAATTTTATTTTTAGCCCTTTCCAGCTCGTGTTGGGAGACGGAGTTTTTAGCGAGTCGATCGAACTCTTTCAGAATGATGGACTCAGCCTGGGTCGCTCTTTTTTGGTGCTGTAAATCGACTGCAATGATGAGTAAAGAAGGATCTTTATCATCGAGTTCCGATAGATCCACTGAGCTTGCAACTCCCGTTTCGATGAGAGCTTGGTTCAACCGACTGCTTTTACCTAGACCCACGAGACTCCTGAGCACTTGAAGAGCTGGAATGTCGGGATGGGTAAAGGCAGGAATAGGGTAAGCTACCAAAAGTTTTTCGACTTGAATATTGAGTTTAAGTTGTTTTTTTCTAGGATTCGTTTGAATGGGTTCGTTTAAGGGATTGCTTGGAGTGAAGTTTTGTGGGGGTAGAGTGCCATAGTATTTTTGAGCAAGAGAGTAGACCTGGGAAGCACAGACATCACCTACAACCACGATAGTGGCATGATTAGGAGAATAATGCTTGAGGTAGAAAAGCCTCGCATCTTCAGAATTCATTTGGTTTAAGTCTTTTTCATAACCAATAATAGGCCAATGGTAAGGATGCTTTGTAAAAGCAAGTTCAAAAAGCTCTTGGTTCATCAGGCCATCTGGGCTATTTTCAGTTCTAAATCTTCGTTCATTTTGAACAACTTCTCGTTCGGTTTCAAAGGCATGCTGATTGATGACTAAGTGATGCATCCGATCAGATTCAGCCCGAACGATCAGCTCAAGTTGATCTTGAGGGAGTTCCTGGATATAGGCAGTGTAGTCTCGACTAGTAAAGGCGTTTTCTCCTTGAGCTCCTGCGCTTTCTAATAAGCGATCAAACTCACCGTCCTTTAAATTTTTTGTCTCTTTAAACATCATATGTTCAAAAAGATGAGCGAGCCCTGTTCGACCCGGTTCTTCATCTCGAGAGCCTACTCGAAACCAAGATTGATACGCAAAAGTAGGAGAACTGCGGTTTTCAACTACGAGAAGACGTAAGCCATTTTCAAAGACAAAGCGAATAACCTGGATACCTGAAATCAGAGGGATGACCTGTCCTTCTTTTTTTAAGGCACAAGAGTCGCTCTTTTTTTTATGTTGTCCACCTGTTGAACACCCAGTTAAAAATAATCCAATTGAAAAGAAAAAGATGAAGGGTCTCATACAAGAAAAAGATAAAATCCGATTCATTGCACTCTCATTTCATACTTCTTGTTCTGACTCAAGTTTTAATATATGGGATATTAATCTATAGATATCGAGAAGGTATCCAGAAAGTTGAGCATTATCTCAAAACTAGGAATAATCCTAGTCTCATCTTAAAAATTACTTAAAGCAAGAGAAGTGACTCGTCTCAACAATTTCAAAGCTCATTTTAGATACTCATTGAATACAATTAGTTCGTCCGAGATTTTTTTGCTGATCTTTTAAACCAGGTGTAAACCAGGTGTAAACCAGGTGAACCAGGATAAAAGCAGAAAAGTTGTATTCGAGCTTGGAAGCAGATCTCGAGTAGGCGAGGGAGTCGAAAATATCAGGCATAAAAGTGAAAAAGTGAAGGAGTTCATGGAGACTTAAGAGGTTTTCGATGTTAGTTTAAGTAGGGACGGTCAGGTAAAAAATTCTCATGAAAACCTTGAAAAAATTTTCTCTCATCACTTTTTCACTCATCAGTCTAGCCGCTTTAGTCGTTTCGATTCAGCAAGCAAAGCAGTCCAATCTTTTTTTGCTCCAAAATATTGAAGTGAAAAGCTCCGTGCTTGTTCCTCCCTTGGAAGACTCAAAGATTGTGCGGCTTGCAGAGGTTTTATTGGGGAAAGTAAGCCTCTTTGATTTAGATTTGCAGGCCATTGAACATCGTATTTTATCCAATGACTTGATTCAATCAGTCAGTCTTCAAAAAAAAATGCCTCAAACTTTATTGATTTCGGTGCTGTACCGGGAGCCTAGGGCGATGATTCAAAATACTAAGGGAGTACTTGCTTATGTGGATTCAGAGGGAAAGTCTTTTAGTTCAGTTGATTTAGTTCGAGGGATCGATTTGCCTCTTTTGACGAATTTTTCAGGTCAAAATCCTGAGAGGATTAAAGAAGCTTTGCGTCTTTTGAAAGCATGGGAAGAGTCTTCATTAAGTCAGTTTTTTATGATTTCCTCGGTTGATTGGGACTCTGAGAGGGGGTTTCGCGCCCTGGTTGCTTATCCTATTGAACGCAGAACTCAGATTGGACAAGAAAATCTCAATAATGGAATTCGAACCCGAGTTGATTTTGGAAATGTCTTAGATTTAAATTTGGATTTTAAACTGCTACAGTTGTCTAAAATTTTTCATTATTTGACTCAAAACTCTATTGCCGTGCGTCAGGTTTGGGTAGATGCTGGGAAAAAGGTAGTTGTAAAAACGGCTCGTGGTTCATAGAATTCAAGAGAGTGGTTTTTTAACTCCAGCACCTAGTTGAAGCGTGGTATTCTTCGTAGTCCCACGAGGAGATTTAAAATGTCCAAGAAGGATTTTGTGGTTGGTTTAGATATAGGTACTACGAAAATTTGTTGTATTGTGGGTGAATTGACTGATGTGAGTTCTAAACCCAATATTGATATTGTAGGCATTGGTACGGCTCCTTCTTCTGGATTAAGAAAAGGGGTTGTCATTAATATTGATGCTACAGTGGAAAGTATTAGCAAAGCCGTTGAAGAAGCAGAGCTGATGGCTGGCGTTGAAATTTCGACAGTTTATACTGGTATAGCAGGTGGGCACATCAAGTCGTTTAATTCGACTGGAATTGTTGCTGTCAAAGATAAAGAAATTACTGAGCAAGATGTTCAAAGAGTCATTGATGCTGCTAAGGCTGTTGCTATCCCCTTAGATCGTGAAACCATTCATATTATCCCACAAGAGTACATGATTAATGATCAAGATGGAATTCGAGATCCGATTGGAATGAGTGGAGTTCGTCTTGAAGCTAAGGTTCATATTGTGACTGGGGCTGTGTCTTCAGCGCAAAACATTATTAAATGCGCGAATAAGGCAGGTTTAAATGTTGCGGAGATTTGTCTTGAGCCCATTGCCTCAAGTGAAGCTGTTCTCTGCCAAGATGAGAAAGAATTAGGCGTTGTATTGGTCGACATTGGAGGAGGTACAAGTGATATTGCGATCTTCAAGGATGGAGCCATTGTTCATACTGGGGTCTTAGCGATTGGAGGAAGTCATATTACGAATGATGTTGCAGTAGGTTTACGGACACCCCAGAACGAAGCAGAAAAAATAAAGATTCGACATGGATGTGCGCTGACCTCGCTGGTGAAGGCAAATGAAACGATTGAGGTAGCAGGGGTGGGGGGTCGAAGAGCAAGGGTTTTGTCGAGACGATTACTAGCTGAAATCATTGAACCTCGAGTTGAAGAAATCTTTTCTTTGATTCAAAGAGAAGTCATGAAGTCTGGTTATCAAGATTTACTTTCAGCAGGAGTGGTGATTACAGGGGGGGCAACTTTATTAGAGGGAATGCCAGAATTAGCAGAATTTGTTTTTGAAATGCCAGTTAAGCGAGGGTTACCTCATAGCATTGGTGGTTTACGCGATGTGGTGAACTCTCCAAAATTTGCGACAGGGGTGGGGCTGTTGAAGTACGGGGCTAGGAATGTGGCAAAGGCCAGATTTCCGATTCGAGAAAAAAATATTTACGACAAAGTCCGAGGATCCATGAGGTCTTGGATTAAGGATTTGTTTTGAATCAAAGAAGGGTATTCATCAAATGAAGTTTGAAATGGAACAATTAGTGAGTCAAGGTGCTAAAATCAAAGTAGTTGGAGTCGGAGGGAGTGGCTGCAATGCAGTTAATACCATGATTCGAACAGGACTTGAGGGTGTTGAATTTATTACAGCGAACACGGATCGGCAGGCTTTGGATGCCTCGCTTGCTCCGTTTAAGGTTGCCATTGGTCAAGAATTGACGAAAGGACTTGGAGCTGGGGCTAATCCTGAGATTGGGCGAAAAGCAGCTCTTGAGGACTATGCAAAAATTTCAGAAATGCTGGCAGGTGCGGACATGGTTTTTATCACTGCTGGAATGGGGGGTGGCACTGGAACAGGAGCAGCTCCTGTTTTTGCTAAGATTGCAAAAGAGGTAGGTGCTTTAACAGTTGGGGTGGTTACAAAGCCGTTTATGTTTGAGGGTAAAAAAAGAATGAGACACGCCGAACAGGGGATGAGAAGCCTCAGGGAGAGTGTGGATTCATTAATTACGATTCCTAATCAAAGACTTCTTGCAATTTCAGGTGCGACTCTATCGATGGTTGAGGCTTTCAAAAAAGCAGATGAAGTTCTTTTGAATGCAGTCCAGGGTATTTCAGATCTCATTAATCATACTGGTTTGATTAATAGTGATTTTGCTGATGTGAAAACGATTATGCAAAATAAGGGACTTGCATTGATGGGTATTGGATATGGCGAAGGTGAGCACCGAGCCGTAGAAGCTGCGACCAATGCTATTTCAAGTCCTTTGCTTGAAGATATTTCGATTGAAGGTGCAACAGGTATTATTATCAATATTACGGGTGGACCTAATCTAAAAATTCATGAAGTCAATGAAGCAACCACATTGATTATGGAGGCTGCTCATGATGATGCAGAAATTATTTTTGGTACTGTGATTGATGAAAATATTAAAGATATGGTGAAAGTCACCGTCATTGCAACAGGTCTGGGCGGTGAAGCGGGTGTGGCTCTGGCTTCCTCCAGCTCCTCTGTTTCGTCAGTAGGTCCGAGCGCATCTTCTTCAGTAATCACGCCACCTTATCCGTCCTTGTTGATGACCTCCCCTTTGTCTTCTCAAGCTTCTTCAGACTCTTTGACGAGCAGTTCTTTGCCTCAGAGTACGCCCCCGCAGTCGAATCCAGTTATATTGTCTCATGCAGCAGGTAAGGGCCCCATAGGTGAAAGTGGGATTGAATCCACTTCTTTTGAAGTGTCAGCAGAAGATTCTGGGACTCCAGTTCAAGAATCTTCCTTAATGGGTAGTATTTCCGCATCAGTCCAGAGTTCTTCAGGAGGAACAGAAGGTGGGGAGTTGGCTCGGGCAAGGGCAATTGCACAACGTTTAGGGATTACAAATTTGACAGATGACGAATATGATATTCCAACCTATATGCGTCGTCAGCAAGAGCGGGAGCTTTAGTTTTTTTAATCGGTGTTCCAGGGAATGGTTTTTTGGATTTAAAAACATTCCCTGGAATACACCCTTTCAGACTATTATTCTTGATATTGTAAAGCTTTTAGGACATTGAGTCGGCCGGAAGTAGCGACTTTTCCTTCAAGGCTGGGTATAACATCCACTGAGCTGAGTAAGGCTCTTTTTACTTGTTGGTAGTCCCAGGAGGGATGTGCTGCCCAAACCAGGACAGCTGCTCCAGTTACATACGGAGTAGCCATAGACGTTCCGGATAGTTTTCGGTACTTGTTATCTGGAACCGTGCTGTAAATATTAACACCTGGCGCCGCAATATGGGTTGTTTTTTGTCCATAGCTTGAAAAAGGAGCAAGATCATCGTCTTCGTCTGTTGCTGCCACTGAAATGATATTGTCATCAGTAAATGCAGCTGGGTAGTTTGGATCATCTCCATCATTATCAGATTTATCGTTGCCTGCAGCAGAGATAAATAGTACTCCATGTTCTTTGGCTTGGATAATAGATTCATGCAGAATTTTGTTTTCCTGGTCTGCTTTTCCTCCCCAGCTGCTGTTTATAATTTTAGCGCCGTGGCTAATTGCATAATTAATGGCACTCACAGCGTCTGCCGTAGTTCCAATTCCTTCAGAATTGATGAATTTAAGAGCCATCAACGAAACTCTCTGACTGACTCCTGAGCTTCCAATTCCGTTACCTCCTACTGCTCCAATAATTCCAGCTGTATGAGTTCCGTGTTGTTGATCATCATAAGGAAGACCATCATTATGTATAAAATCAAAGCCTACTATGTCTTGCTTATTGCTTGGATTTGGATTTCTCCATAAATTAAAAGAAAGATCTTCGTGATTGTAGTCAATCCCTGTGTCAATATCAGCAACAATGATATCCTTAGATCCCTGGTTAATTGACCAGGCTTGATCCACGCCCATTTTGAATAGAGCGTAAGATTTATTTAAGTTAGGATCGGCAACTGCAGGAATCACTTCCTCTGGCATCGGATTGAGTGCAGGTTTTTCCTTCAATTTTTTGTCTAAGCTGCATTCGGCAAGAGCAGGCATTTCAGGAACAGGCATTTCAGCATTTAGGCAATGTTTTTTCCCTAAGAGTGGGTCTTCAGTTTCCTGTGTTTCTTCAGGTTCAATGGGGTAAGTTTCAAGGATATAATTAGGCTGAGCATACTCGACAGAATCACTTTGCTCAAGTTCAACGATCGTTTCTTCTACGTTCACACCTTCATTTAAAATCAGATAATCAAATCCCTTCATGGCGCCTTTGTAGTGACGAACTTCATCTACTCCAGCTTTATCATAAAGAGCGTTTATTCTTAGCCTTGGCTTAAAAACCCCAGATTTGTATTTTACAAGAACTTCCCCTGGTTTGTAGTTTGGAGCTGAGAAAGAGTAAGGTATTTTAAAAAAACTAAAAACTAAGACTAAAAGAAAAATTTTCTCTAATTTCTTTTTGTTTTTTATTTTATCCATTTTATATTTCCTTGTTTATTTATTTTTAATAAATACTTTATATAGATAATAAGCGTATTATTTATATAAAGTATTTTTTTATTTATCGGCTTTATACTAATCGGATTTTTTTCTCAGGACCTTTGAAGTTCAATTTATTTAGAGATGGTTGGGCTTTGTGTTTTGGCGTATTGCAGCAATTTAAGCAGACTGTTAAAGTGGGTTTGTCTTGAAGTCTGGTCACTCCAATTTGTTCACCACAGGATTCACACTCACCAAAAGTTCCTTGGGAGATTCGGTGAAGGGCTTTTTGTATTTGTTTTATGCTGCTGAGTTCTCTCAGTCTTAAACGGAGTTGAATGGAAGTGTCGAGCTCATGGAAAGCAAGATGATCCAATTTCAGCGAGCTATTTTCTTTTATCTGTCGATTTTTTTGATTCAGTTCATGGATAAAAATAATTTTTTTGAGCTGTTTTTCAAATATGGATTTGAACTCTAAAAGATGCTCTAGTCTTATTTTTCGTTCTTTCATGAGTTAACTCATTTGATTTTTTCTTGCGAGGGGCATGCCAAAAAAGAAATTATTTTTCACGATAAAATTCAATATCTTATATTAAATAATTTTAAAAAAAGAAATGGGTGTCAAAAAGTAACTAGGAGGATGGGTAAATTTTATTTGTTTTTTACCTAAAAACTATTCTCCATTTTTAAGTTCTCGGATAATCGACTGGCTAATGCACTGGAGGGTTTCCATGACACCTTCTCCGCGATGAGCAACAGCTTCAAAGTAAGAACGACGCATAGGATTAAAAGTGGATTCTAGCTCTCTGAGTGAAACAATGCCTTGCATATCTCTTTTATTATATTGGAGGACGAGCGGTATTTTATGAATATCGTAACCTTGCTTTTCTAGGCTTTTTTCTAAGGATTCAAAACTTTCAATATTAGAGTCCATTCGTTCACCCTGGCTGTCAGCTACAAAAACAACCCCGTCGACTCCTTTTAGGATAAACTGGCGAGAAACTTCATAAAAAGTTTGTCCAGGAATTGTATATAAATGAAAACGGGTTTGATACCCTCGAACTTCTCCAATAGCCAGAGGTAAAAAATCAAAAAACAGAGTTCGTTCATTTTCAGTGCTCAGAGTGACTAGCTTGCCGCGTTGTTCTTGCTGGGTGTGTTCAAAAATGTACTGAATGTTCGTCGTTTTTCCACTCAAGCCAGGTCCGAAGTATATGATTTTACAATTGATTTCTTTATTGGCGTAATTGATAAAGCTCACTTATTGGATCTCCATTCGGTTTTCTAATGCCTTACCAATTGTCAAACGATCTGTGTATTCAAGCAAGCCCCCTACAGGCATACCTCGTGCTAGTCGAGTGACTCGTACTCCAATAGATTTTAGAATTTTAGCTAAATAAAGTGCTGTTGCTTCTCCTTCAACGTTGGGGTTCGTGGCGAGGATGACCTCTTCAATGGGGTGAGAAGAATCACGGATTCGAACTAATAATTCATGAATTTTAAGCTCTTCAGGTCCAACTCCATCTAAAGGAGATAATACCCCATGGAGGACATGGTAAACCCCAGGATAAGCTCCTGATTGCTCAATTGAAAATAAATCAGCTGGCCTTTCAACCACACAAATCACTCCTTGAGTGCGACTCGGATGAGCACAAATTCGGCAAGGATTGATATCAGTAAAAGTAAAGCAATATTGGCAAAGTTGAGTGTTTTGTTTGGCATTTAAAATAGCTTGGGCCAGTGCTTGAGCATAGTTTCCATCCTGTTTGAGGACGAAATAAGAGAGTCGAGTTGCTGTTTTTTCTCCAATACCTGGAAGTTTGGAAAGTTCGAAAATCAGTGTAGAGACTGGATCACGGAGAGTCGGTTGCATGGTTGCTAGCCTCCAGGACATCAATTGGCCCAATTTCTCCCCCAAAGAGAGATCTTGCTTCTAATAAGATCGGGTCATTTTTTGCTTTTTCACGAATTAAATGAAGGCGTTCTTTTTCCTCTCGGTCTTTTCGAGCAATCAGGCTTTCTCCTCGGTCTTTGAGTTCAATCTGAAAAGCGATTCTATCCCCCCAATATTCTTTAGAAAGTTGAATCAATTGTTCCTGATAGACTCGTGATTGAAGCTGTTCCCTAAAGTAGACCTCTGTAGGAGAAAAAGAGAGGAGAATGGTTTTTTCTGCTGGAGAGAGAGGGGGGGAAGTCGGGGTGGATGAATGTTTAACCTTAAGATGTGAAGGAAGTTTCACGGCAGAGGCATACTCCAAAAGAGAAGCAAGAAGGGGACGTGATTTTTTAGTATGCTCGATAAACCCTTCCCAAGACAGACTAACTCCTTCAGTCTGAGTGGGGTGACTAGGTAGTTCAGGAGGTGATTTTTCTGGTGGATTTGAATAGGTCTTTTGGGGTTGAGGGAGCGCATCCAGATAAACCAGAGCTTCTGAGGTTGCGCATTTGATGATGAGCACATCAAGGACAATCTTTGGCTGTGAGGATCGTGCGATCCAATCTAAACCTTGGTGAAGAACTTGAAAGAAAAGCTCAATTTCTTCAATCGCGCGAAGCTTCGAAAGTTGTTCTAGTCCTTTCCACTCTTCTTCTGAAAGCTCAAGACTTGAGTACAGGTTTGCATGAGAATCTGTGTTCAGGGGAGATGCTCCTATTTGGATGAGAAGTGTTGCATGCAAAAATTCAATGAGGTTGCGAGTGAATAATCGTAAATCATAGCCTTGTGCATAAGCTTGCTCAACAGCCTGAAGTGCTCTCAGTGGGGTTTTTCTAAAAATTCCATTTAAGACCTCCAGAAGAGTTTGACCTTCAATCAAGCCAATACTTTCTCGGACAGATTGTACAGAAATTTGTGTTCCAGAAAAGGCAATGACTTGATCGAGTAAAGAAAGAGCATCTCTCATACTTCCTTCAGCTGCTCGTGAGATCAAAGCAAGTGCACCCGGTTGCGCATGGATCTGCTCTGCTTCAATGATTTCATTCAAGCGTGTTTGGATTTGGTGAAGGTTCACCTTTCGGTAATCAAATCGTTGGCAACGTGAGAGAATCGTAGCTGGGATCTTATGAGGTTCAGTCGTAGCGAAAATAAAAATGACATGGGAGGGAGGTTCTTCAAGAGTCTTGAGTAGAGCGTTGAAAGCAGCTGTGGTGAGCATATGGACTTCATCAATGATGTATATTTTACGATGTCCCGTTGCAGGTAGGTATTTAGCATTTTCTCGGATTTCTCTGACTGACTCAACTCCATTATTGGATGCACCATCAATTTCTAGAACTTCGATACTGTTGCCTGCTGAGATTTCAGTACAACTTGAGCAGTTGTCACAGGATCTTAGGAGCTCATGGACAAGTTGAGTGTTCTCACATCTTAGGACTTTTGCAAAAATTCTTGCAATCGACGTCTTTCCAATGCCCCGAGATCCTGTAAACAAATAAGCATGGTGGACTCGATTTGAGAGGATCGCATTATTTAAAGTACGAACAATGGGGGATTGGCCGACCATATCTGAAAACTGTTTTGGACGCCATTTTCTAGCTAGTACAACATAGGATGACACAAACTTAATTCTCCTGTCTTATGAATTCAATAAACACTAACCTGCTTAAAAATGATTCACAAGCGAAACCACAGCCTTTGGTCTGAGCTTCAAATGACCTTTGAAGAAGGTTCATGCAGGCCTGGGAGAGAGTAGGGGGGGAGGAGTAGAATGTTTTGTTGTTGAAGTTTCAATAGAATTTTTTCATGGAATTCAGATAGAACAGACGATTGGTCTTTGATGTCAGAGATCCAAAATCCAATTTTAATGATCTGGTGGCCTTCAGAGAGACTAGTGATATCAACCGTAATAGGGTGATGAGTGACAATTCGGTTCATTTCATTTAAAATGCTTAAACACTCATTTTTAATCCAGGGGAACGGACTTGAATAGGAAACTCGAATCAGAGTTGTGACTATGATTTCCCGGGTAGGCAGAGAAAGGTTGAGAATTTTTGTGTTTACGAGATCTGAGTTTGGAACAATGAGGGTATTTCCTTCATTCATTTTGATAGAGGTACTTCTTAAGCCAATTTCTTGAACATCACCAACTATTCCGCCTAAATTAATTCTATCCCCTGAATTTAAGTTACGATCGATAATTAAAATAAATCCTGAAATCATATTAGACAAAGTGTCTTTTGCAGCTAAGCCAACAGCTAAAGAACCCACTCCTAAAGCAGTGACTAAAGACATAACGTCGTAATGGAAGTGGGTTAAGATCATCATTGTGCCACTTAGAAAAATAAATAAAGTAGTCAAGTTTCTTAAAAGTGGAATAAAATTCAAACTTAGGGTTTTTGAGCCAGTAGATTTCCAGCCATTCCACTCAAGTCCAATGAGAGCTGCTTTTCTAAAAAGGTTGAGAAAAATAATTACTGATAAAATATAAAGACTATTCTCAAGCCAAATTTCTAATTTTCCAGTGACCGGAGCTAATTCAATACAAACTTTGAGTCCAACAATGTAAAGAATATTTGAAATCGAGGGGACAAGGTTATTGAGGATTTGACTCCCTCGGATGCTTTGGACTCTTTTTAAAATAATACGGCAGGTCTTAATGCAGATAAAAGTGAGAGCTAATACTCCAATCCATCGAAGGCATTCTTCTAAAATAACATTTTTAAAGAAATGAAGTATCATCATCAATTTCTTTATTTTATATCACAAACGAATTGATATTCCAAGTTTGCAATGCCAAACTTCGATGAGGATTTCAAAGCTTGAATTATTTTCAATTTCCAATCAGTTTCGGCAGTATTTTAGTCCATTGGAGTTCTCAGGGCTTACTGAGTCAAGTGGAGTGGTCCCAACACCCATTTGCCTCTTGCCAAAATAAGGTGAAGCTACCTCAGTGCTTGCAAAGTATTGTTGATCAAATAACAGTGTTTTTTTATAGGGGTCAGCCTATCGTCCAAATTCCTTGGAGCCAGATAGATCAGTCCGGTTGGTCCGAATTTCAGAAAGAGGTTTATTTATGGACGTCCCGGGTTCCTCATGGGGAAACAAGAACTTATGGATGGCTTGCTGCTCAGGTGGGTAAAAAATCAGCTTTTCGAGCCGTTGGTCAAGCCCTCCGAAAAAATCCACTTCCTATTTTAATCCCATGCCATAGGATTTTATCAGTCACATCTATGGGTGGCTTTATGGGGGTGATAGATCCTCTACAGCCAGAACTTCAATTGAAGTGGAGACTTCTTCAGTTGGAGGAAGAGTATCGGAGTCCTTTTTTTCCTTTTATGGCTTCTTCCATCCTGGAGATGAGGCAACGACAGGTTGATTCTGTATGAAGAGATTGTTTTCAAAGAAATTTTTTTTAGTTCTAGGCTGGGTCAGCTTACTTGGGGTCATTTTCTTTGGGATCCTTCGTGCTTATACAAAAGAAGGTCATGATTTCTCTGTCTTTTATGAAGCTTGGCGACTTGTCTTAGCTGGGCGTGGAACAGAAATTTATCGGGTGAGTCCAGATCGATTTCTTTATAGTCCAAGCTTTGCTTGGCTGCTTTCTCCTATGGCCTTTCTTCCAAAAAATACAGCTCTGGGTTTTTGGTGTGCACTGAAAGTGGCTGTCTTAGGCTTTATGATTCATCGACTGAGTGGAACATCCGATCGGAAAAAGTTATTTTTATCCTGGGGAGTCAGTGTTTGGGGGGTTGTTTTGATAGCACGCCCCGTTCTTATTGATTTTGAGTACGGCCAAGTGAATTTATTCATTGTTGCAGCTTGCTTGTGGGGTTTGACTGGACATTTTGAGAAAACAAATTCAGCGTTTTGGGAAATTTTGCGATGGGGTATTTTAACCTTTGTTGCTGTCGTAAAACTTTTTCCGTTGCCATTATTGATAGTCCCTTGGGTTGTGACTGAGGGGATTGATCCCAAGAAGTTAAAACTTGAAAGGCAAGCAACTTTTCTTGGATTAGCAGTAGCCCTTTTCCTGCCGTTGCTGAGCCTGGGTTTAGAACCCACTGGAAAACTTTTTCTGGACTGGCGTGAAGCCCTTTTGGCTCGTGGTTTGCCCATGGAATCCCATAATCAAAGTTTTACAGCCCTTTTGTATCATTATTTGAGTGGACGGCCTACTTCAGTCCTTTCAGAAGGAAGTCACCCCCTAGTTTTTGGTCAGGCATGGCTTTCAGAATTTCAGATAGTATTGCTGTCCCTTTTTTGGACAATCACTCTGATGGGACTGATTCTGGCTTGGGTTATTCTAGGCTCTCGTCGGCGGTATAAGGTCTGGATTGCTGTTTTGATTGCTTTGCTGATTGTTCCATCCCATTTAATTTGGAAACCCTACTTTGTGATGAGTCTCCCTTTAGCTGTTTTACTCGTGCGCCAGCATGTGGATCATCCCCGGTGGGTGTCTTTGGGAATTTTGATTAGTATTTTTTTTGGAATTAATCTGACAGGTTTTGACTTTGTGGGTCACCATTGGGCTGCTCATTTGGAGGCTGCGTCTCTTTTGCTGATGATCCATCTCGCTATGATTCTATTTGGAATTTTTTGTTTTTGATAAAACCTGGTTATTTTTGAGTCGATCTCGCCAGCTCTTACCCAGTCTTGCTTTTGGATCCAGTTGGTATTTTTGAACCGCTTGATTATGTTCTTGAATAGTTTTTGAAAATTTATGGGTTCCATCATTATGAGAAACAAAGTAGAGAAATGGAGATTCAGCTGGAAAAAGGGCTGCCTGAATAGATTCTTTTCCTGGGTTTGCAATAGGTCCAACTGGAAGAGCTTGAATTGTATAGGTGTTATACTTATTTTTTTCGAGAAGGTCTTTTTTATGAATTTTTCCGTGGTAACGATCCCACATACCATAAATGGTGGTGGGGTCACTCTGAAGACGCATTTTCAGGTGAAGCCGATTATGGAAAATAGAACTGATCAAAGGCCTTTCTTCAGGTGCACCTGTTTCTTTTTCAATCATTGAGGCTAAAGTGATGATTTCATGTCGGGTGAGCTTCAGTTGAATTGAGCGCTCTTGTTCGTGAGGGCCCCAAAAGTCAAAGAAATGTTTGACCATTTGTTTGATCATGTCAGTGTTGGTCATTGCTTTATTGAAAAAATAGGTATCCGGAAATAGATAACCTTCTAAGCTTGTGGGAGGTAAGTCATGAAATAAACCTAGCGAAGCAATGAAATCTGGATTTTTGCATAAGGCCAGAAATTCTTCTTTTTTAGCGAGGTTTTTAGATTCTAAATCTTGAGCCAACTCATACATATTTTCACCCTCTCGAAGGGTGAGAGGATATTTCATGCTCACCCCTGAAGTGAGGACTGAGAAAATAGAAGCTGGAGACATGGTGGGTGAAAAACGGTACTCCCCCGCCTTGACTCGACTCCATTGTCTCCCTATTCGACCCACCCAGAGGAATTTTTTCCCCTGAGAAATAATTCCTCTGTTAATAAGAGCTTTGGTGAGTTCGTTTGGATTTTGGCCTTTTTGGACTTCAAAGATTGCTGACTCCGTCGAATGAGGCTTAAGAGGAGAAAACGTAAAAATAACGGCTTGAACAAGTGGGATGGCTATGAGGAGAACTAAGAATAAAAGAAAAACGCCTATTTTTGGGGGTCTTGATTGATTTCCCATTCTGAAAATAGTGTAACTAAAATTCGGTCTAATGAGCAATAGATCTGTTTAGCCGCTCATAGCTTTAACAAAGTCTTCATTGGTCTTCGTTGCAGCAACCTTTTCAAGGAGAAACTCCATGGCATCCACCGTATTCATGGGGTGCAAAACTTTACGCAAGATCCATAAACGATTGAGCATTTCCTTAGGAAGCAAGAGTTCTTCCTTTCGAGTCGCAGACTTATTGATATCTAGGCAGGGGAATATTCGTTTTTCCATGAGTTTTCTGTCTAAATGAATTTCAGAATTTCCAGTTCCTTTGAACTCTTCAAAGATCACTTCATCCATTCGTGAGCCTGTTTCAACGAGTGAAGTGGCAATAATGGTCAAGGATCCACCTTCTTCAATATTTCTGGCAGCACCAAAAAATCGCTTTGGCTTATGGAGTGCGTTTGAGTCAACTCCACCTGAAAGAATTTTTCCAGAGGGAGGAACCACTGAATTATAAGCTCGTGCCAGTCTTGTGATTGAGTCCAGTAAGATCACTACATCATATTTGTTTTCAACCAGTCGCTTTGCTTTTTCAATCACCATTTCAGCAACTTGGACGTGCCTAGAAGCTTGTTCATCGAAAGTTGAACTGACGACTTCCCCTTTGACCGATCGCTGCATATCAGTGACTTCTTCAGGTCGTTCATCAATTAAAAGAACAATCAGTTTAATCTCAGGGTGATTGGTGGTGATGGCATTGGCAATGTCTTGCATCAGAACAGTTTTACCAGCACGAGGAGGTGCCACAATTAAACAGCGCTGACCTTTACCGAGTGGAACCATCATATCAATGATGCGAGTGCTGTAGATATTCGGTTGATACTCAAGGCTGATTCTTTTATTGGGATAAAGCGGGGTGAGGTTATCAAATAGGACTTTTTCAGAGTTAATCTCTGGAGTTTGAAAATTGACCTGCTCGACCTTAAGAAGGGCAAAATATCGCTCTCCCTCCTTAGGGGCTCTGACAGAACCGCTTACAGTATCTCCTGTTCTTAACCCAAATCGGCGAATTTGAGAGGGGGATACATACACATCATCCGGTCCAGGGAGATAGTTATAGTCAGGAGCACGAAGAAAACCAAAACCATCAGGTAAGCACTCAAGTACTCCATCTGCGTAGATATGCTCGTCTTTTTCAGCTTTTTTTTGTAAAACGGCAAAAATGAGATCCTGTTTTCGCATTCCACCGGCATTTTCAATGCCAAGCTCTTTTCCCATTTCTACTAAATCGCCAATCTTTTTTTCTTTTAATTCTCTGAGATGCATGCAATTCCCTCAATTGCTTTCCGTTGACTTTCAGTTACCAAACATCCCCTTCAAGTTGAGCGTGACAAAATAATTGTTGGGAGGATAACGATAGTTTTTGAACCGCTCATCTAAAATTTTTATAGTGCGGTTTTGGTTTTTGGATTGATATCGCAGCAATGCTAACTGCTGAAGACCGAATAACAAACACTTTCACCTGAGTAAAGGAAAAAATGATGGGAACAGGAATTCCTTGTAAAATCAGCGTCAATCAGCATTCCAGTATTTTTTCAAGGGGTCTCAACGACTTGCATTTTTAATCCGAAGCTCTTCGAGCTCAGTCCGTCTTTTCTCCTGACTCGTTTTTTCAGCTTTCTTCAAAGCTTTACTGGTGGTTCTGAACAAAAGCTTTTCGCTATGGGTGATCTTCAATGAGCTGGGTTGTGCTCCTGCTTCTATCTGAGAGAGATTGCTAGAATCAACATTTTCATATTGAACCTCAATGGGTGTAAGTCGAGTTGAAGATTGAAGCTGTTTTTCTAGATTTTCTTTAATTTGAGCAACTAAGGCAAAATTTCGATCCTGTTTCTTTTGAATAATGTCGTGTGCTTGTTTTAATCCTTCAATTCCTTGAGCTTCGATTTTTTCAATTTCATTAACACTGGTACGACTCCAATATCCCCAGCACCTCGGATCAGTAAATCTTTGATCGTGAGAATGGATTGGACAACCCTGTTGAGATGAAGCATCTGGAAAGACCTGGTGAAACTCCTGAATTGCATTCATATATTCTTTATCCAATTGTTTTTCTAAATCCGATAAATTTTGATTAAGTTTTAAGATTTTTTTCTGATCTCGTTTTGTCTCATCTAAACCAATGACCGAAAGGGCCTCATTTTTGAGATGATCTCTCTTTTTCTCAAGTGCAAGTTTTTCATCGAGATATTTGTGTCTTTTTTTAAATTTTTCATCTGATTTTTCCTGAAATTCATTCAACCAAGCTTCAGCTGTACAAAGAGCTGACTGCTTCATGTCAATATCAAAAGAACTTACGCTTTCATCTTCTCCTATCGAAAGGGAGTTTAGTTCTCTTTGAATTTCAGCAATATTTTTTTTCGTTTGATTAATGTTTTCTTTCAAAATATTTTGATAAATAAGCTCATATTTTTTCAAAATTTCATGGTCTTTTTCGTAGCCAGTGATCCCTTTTTTTATATTAGAAAGACCGTGAATTATTTGCCAACTTAATCCAGCGAAGGGGATAACCGCAGCAGTTTTATAGAGTGCTGCATTTTCAGCATATTCAATGGTGGATTTTATTGGAGCATAAGATGCTTTTTCAGCCCCAGATTCTATTGTTCGGGTAGTCAAGACTTCTCGTGAGTTAGATGGTTTTTCTAATATAGAACTAGAAGCAGTATCTATTATTTTTTGTCTATTAAAATGACCCATTTTATGAGTCACAGGATCTACAACCATCTCAATTCCTATGTTTGTCAGTGAAAATGGGAGTGTACCTAAGCCAAAAGAAAAAACACCAGCAACAGTTCCTGTGACTCCAAAAGTGACTAGTAATACGCCTTCTCCAATTTTAATGGCTGCAATTTTTTTGCTGTCTCCAGGAATTAATTCTTTCAGTGGAATTCTTTTTTCTTTTTCTTGATTTGAGTTGCTGCAAAAAGCAGCTTTTGCTTTTTCCCCTGAATGAGCTAAACAGTCTGTAGCTTTTTCTGCTAAAACACCAAAAGGGCCTTCAGTTGCAATAAATTTTATTGCCTTTTTGCCTATTTTTTCTAGAAGTGCTTTTTCTTTTTCCTTATTTGCACTGTCTTCCTGCAGTTCCATGAGTTTCTTAAATTCAGGAGAATTTCTAACTAGTTCCATCTGTTTCCTTAAATCTGAAGGACTAAAGGATTGGTATTCTTTAAGAATTTGATCGGCTTTGATCACGGCCTCTGGTAATCGAGAATCTAAAGAAGATGAATTGAAGCTTTGACCGCTGGAGATGCATTGTTTTTCTTGTGAGGAAGGTAGATGATTTCTTATTTTTTGAAGCCAACGAGTAAACCTTGAAGCTTCCTTTTGAGTTAAGTCAGTACTTTGAGTTCTTTGACAAGAACCATTTTCATAAGAGTAAGTGAGTCTATTTTCTAGGGGGTCATCACCTGCTGCAAAAACATTTAAAGGACATATAAGTTGAATCACTAGAATTAAACTTAAAGATTTACAAAAAAAAGAATGAATCATAAATAACTTCCTCCGTCCAGCTATGTTAATAAACCAGGTATTATTTATTACGATTATAATAGTACAAATTGCAATTTGAGTGCCAGAGAAAAATATAAAATCAAGTTATAACAATAAGAATTCACTTATATATTTTATTAAACTATATAAGTTGACGATGAGTTTTTGTGTATTTAATTGCCACTGCTTGCTTGTTGGCCACTTACTATGAAAGGTGTTTTGAAAGCATTTATTTTTTCTTGATTTTTAAATCATAAAATAATATGCATTATTAAAATGAAAAATTTTCATTATTTTTTTTGTTTCTTTTTAGTTCTTTTCTTTTTGAGTAAATTTTCTGTTTTATCTCAAGCAGGAGCTCGCGATGTTCCTGATGAAATTATAAAAAATATAGTTGGATTTTTAGATCAAAAATCTTGGATAATGCTTTTGCGAGTGAATCGAAAATTTTATGAATTAACCTTAGAAGGGGTGAGCATTATTCAAGTGCATGGTGATTCTGCAGCTGAAATTAAATCCAAATTATCTTCTTTTTTAATTAAAAATGAATCTGATAGTCAACTTCGTCCAGCTCTTGAAAAACTGGATCTAACAAATTCAAGTATAACAGATGAAGGATTGAAAGATTTAGTGGAATTTATTCAAAAAAACTTTTCAAATATAAATCAGCTGAATCTAGCTCAGAACAAAATTAGTGGTCAAGGTGCTGCTCATCTTGCAGTACTTGTTCGGTTAAAGTCATTAAATCTCTATTGGAATGGAATTGGGCCAGAGGGGGCTCGTCACTTGGCAGGGTTGACTCAGTTAGAAACGCTCAATTTAATGAGAAGCAAAATTGATGCAGCTGCAGCTGCTCACTTGAGAGGGTTGATTCACTTAAAGATACTTAATTTATATGGGAACAATATTGGGGCAGCTGGGGCTGTCTATCTGGAAGGACTCACTCAGTTAAAAGTATTGGATCTAGGTTATAATGAGATTGGATCAGCTGGGGCTGTTTATCTTGCAAGACTGACTCAGCTAGAAAGACTGGAATTGAATGATAATGGCATTGGATCAGCTGGGGCTGTTTATCTAGAAGGACTCACTCAATTAAAATTTCTGAATTTATTTGGAAACGGCATCAGCGATGAATCGATCAGGTCTCTCAGGGAAGTTCTTGGGGGATCTGTAACTATTATTTATCGATAGATGTTCAGATTGCCTTTCTTATCGTAGTTAGTGCTCAGGGTCAGTGCTCAGGAAAATGTCTTTTGGGGCGTGAAGAATTGAATTTTTACTTAAAAACATTTTTTTGAGCATTATTGTTCTGAATGACTTCAATTTTTACATTGCTTTTAACTCAGGAGAGAAAGAAGATAACAATTCTGAATGAGAGTAAATTCGACTTTAAGATGGTGAATATGTCAATATCTTCCATTAAATTTAAAAAAATTTTATTAGATCAATTTATTGAATTAATTAGATTTGATACAAAAAATATGATTGAAGAATCGACTCTTGCGCTGTCTGAGATTCCTTCTTCTTTAACTTTTGAAGAATTATTAGCCGCAAAAGACAGGGGCGATCAACTTTTTTGGATTTATACTCATGAAAATCAATTGGCTGGCTATTGCTGGATTGAAGAAAGAAAGAATAGCTTGTTTCTCGCTTCATTAGTGATTTCACCTAAGAATAGAAATAAAAAGATAGGTCGACAAATTTTAAAAAAACTAGACGAAATAGCAATAGAAAAGAAGATTTCTCTGTGTTCATTAGCAGTGAGTGCGCTGAACTATCCAGCGATGCATCTTTATTTTTCTCATGGCTATCAGATAGTGCAGTGTAATCCAGACTACTTTGGGTCTGTTGATCCAGGTAAATTTCGGCTTCTCATGGAGAAACAAATGGGAAGTACTGAATTTAAATATAAAAATATTGAAAAAATCTATATTCATTGCAATGACAAGGTTGGGATAGGGAAGGCACTGGCTAATGGATTTATTGGAACAGAGTTTAGTATCAAGAAGAAAAATCAGTTAGAAGAAGGGGTTCTCTTGTTTTGTAGATTTCAAGTCATGTTTCAAGCTCCAGTCGGTCAAGCGTTCGAGGACAATGCTTTGTCTTTCAAACGGCTTGCAGTCAGTCGGTGAGAGTAAGTTTTAGTGCTCATTTTTCTGGACTTAGACAGCAAGATTTGTTATCCCACTGTTTCTATGAAACAAGGTATTCATCCCCAATATCAAGAAACTACGGTTAGCTGCGCCTGCGGACACGTGATTGAGACCCGGGCTACCAAAAATCAAATTAAGATTGAAATTTGCTCGAACTGTCACCCCTTCTACACAGGAAAACACAAACTATTGGATACAGAAGGGCGAGTCGAGCGGTTTCTAAATAAGTATAAGAAAAAATAAACTTTTTCTTTCTCCAGTTCAGAGCAGAGCTGTCAACAGGAGGTTAGGGTGAGTTCTACTCCGCAGTTCACCAGTATTGGGGGTCAAGCTGTGATTGAGGGCGTGATGATGCGTTCCCCTCATTTTATAGCGGTGGCCGTTCGAAAGTCGAATCAACGGATTCTGATTCGGTCTTTTGCGTACTCCAGTTGGGGTCAGAGATCTTTTTTCAAGAAGCCTATTGTAAGAGGAGTGATCACCTTGGTGGAATCCATGATCCAAGGGATTGAAGCTCTTACATTTTCTGCTCAGGTAGCAGCTGATGAGGAAGACTCATCGGGAAGCTCAAAATCAGAGCTTTCAAATTGGGCTATGGTAGGGACCCTTTTCATGGCTTTTGTGTTGGGGATGGGGTTATTTGTTGCTCTCCCACATGGTTTGACCGTAGGGCTGACGCATCAGTTTGGGGATACATGGACTGCACAGGACCCCTTCTTTCATCTAGTGGATGGCAGTTTTAAAATTTTGATTTTATTGCTTTATGTTTACCTTATTGGAAAAATGAAAGAAATTCATCGGGTGTTTCAATATCATGGGGCTGAGCACAAATCGATTTATACATTTGAAGCAAGAGAAAGCCTAACGGTAGAAAATGCAAAAAAACACACCCCACTTCACCCCCGGTGTGGAACTAGTTTTCTTTTGTTTTTAGTTCTGATCAGTGTGGGAGTGTTTAGCATTGTCTTCCCCTTGTTTCATTTGACACAGCTTTCTCCACATTTTTGGCTAAATCATCTTCTCATGGTGATTGTAAAGATCTTTTTGATGCTACCTGTAGCTGGACTGGCGTACGAATTGATTAAGGCTTGTGCTTTTCGAATGGATCGACCTTTTTTTAGGTTTTTGATTTGGCCTGGTCTTATTCTTCAGAAGTTCACGACGAGAGAGCCTACAGAGGATCAGCTTGAGGTTGCTTTGGCTTCACTCAAGCAGGTTCTTGGACTTGAAAAAATGATCCTCAAAGACGGGCTTTTAGATTTAAAAAAAGGGTTTAACGGATTGAAAGAAATTGAGATTTCTAGCCTCCAGGACTTGGGTGAAATTGTAGCTCGAGTAGAAGAATTTCCTGAGATTTAGGATGTCAGCATGTTCGATAAACTAGAAGCCGTTGAGAGCCGTTTTAATGAAATTGAAAGTAGGCTTGCTGATCCTGAGATTGCAAATCGACCTGGAGATTTTAAGAAACTTTCTCAAGAACATGCTTCTCTTCAGGAGATTGTAGCTGAGTATCGCAAATTTAAGAAACTCACTTCCGAGTTGAAATCTAATAAAGAGCTACTCCAAGAAAAAGATCCTGATCTAGTCCAGATGGCTAAAGAGGAGCTTAAGCAGTTAGAGCCTGAATTCGAACAGTCTAAGCGCAAACTACATATTTTGCTTTTACCTGTAGATCCCAATGACTATAAGAATGTAGTTTTTGAGATTCGTGCTGGAGCGGGTGGGGATGAAGCGGCTCTTTTTGTAGGGGAGTTGTTTCGACTTTATCAAAGATTCTCCGAAAGGCAGGGCTGGAAAGTTGAAGTTCTTTCCCTCAATCCAACTGGGCTAGGGGGATTTAGGGAGATTATTGCTGAGATTCAAGGTCAGCGAGTCTATAGTCGTCTCAAATGGGAGGGGGGGGTACATCGAGTCCAAAGAGTTCCTGCAACAGAAGCCCAAGGAAGGATTCATACTTCAACGGTTACGGTAGCTGTTTTACCAGAAGCAGAGGAAGTTGATGTAAAAATCAACCCGATAGATCTTCGAATTGACGTTTTTCGATCAGGAGGTGCGGGGGGGCAAGGTGTGAATACAACAGACTCTGCAGTTCGAATTACCCATCTTCCTTCAGGACTCGTAGTTGTTTGTCAGGATGAGCGATCCCAGCTTAAAAACAAAGATAAAGCTATGAAAATCTTACGGTCCCGGCTTCTCGATATTGAGATGGAAAAAGCAGCTCAGAGTCATTCAGATGCAAGAAGAAGTATGGTGGGCACAGGGGATCGAAGTGAACGAATTCGTACTTACAATTTCCCGCAGGGACGATTAACGGATCACCGGATTGGACTCACTTTATATCAGTTACCTGAAGTCATGGAAGGAAAGATTGATGAAATTATTGATGGTCTGATTTCTAACTATCAAATGGAAGCTCTCAAAGAACAGGGGATGGGTGAGTAAAAGATGAGAGAGAGGGAGCAGGTTCCACAAGACTTTCCACAAGACTGTCAAGAACTCCTTCAAACAATTAAAAGTATTTTGGGTACTCATCTTGGACTGGTTAAAAAAGGTTTAGTTTCTACCGAAGCAGAACAGTTATTGATTGCGTCTTACCAAATGGAAAAGGGAGAAAAAATCTCTCGTTTAAATTTTTATACTCAAACTAAAAAAAAGATTTCTCCTCAAGTTGTAAAGCGGAGTCTTCAGTTTGCACAATTGCGTGCTCAAGGTAAGTTACTTCAGCATATCACAGGGTTTCAGACCTTTCTTGGGCATGACTACGAAGTCGGACCGGAGGTTTTAATTCCAAGACCTGAAACCGAGGTTCTTTTGGAGACTGCGTTAAAAGTTTTTGAAGAGCAGGGTAGGGTTCCTACTTTAGGGCTTGAGATAGGCTTAGGAAGTGGGATTTTATCTATTGAGCTTTTAGCCAGGTACTCACGGTTGAAGATGGTAGCCACAGAGCTTCAGTTTGAGGCAAGAGCTTTGGCTCAGCGGAATGCTTTACGGATTTTAGGTGAAGATGCCCAAGGATCCTTACGGCTTGAGATTCTTGCAGCTAATCAGAGTCTTGAAGTTTGGGAGCCCTTTGAGCGACATCAGAGTTTGCCCCGAGCTGATTTTCTGATTTCCAATCCCCCTTATTTAGGTTCATTGGCCGAAGTCGACGAAGAGGTGTGGCATCAGGAGCCGTGGGAAGCACTCTTTGCTCCACCTGAGGATATCTTGTTTTTTTATCGTCAGGTGGTGAGCCGAGCGTCTGAGTTTATTCAACCTGGAGGAATGATTTTGATGGAAGTTCCTCACGAGAGGGCAGATGAAATTAAATCCTTGTTTTTGGGTTTGAAAGCACACATAGAGGTTGTGAAAGATTTAAATCAGCGAGACCGAGTTTTGGTCGTGAGAGCGTGATCATGAGAAAGGGTCAGAATGGATAAGATCAGAGTTTGGGGAGGAGTGCCGCTTCGGGGGAAAGTTCAAGTGAGTGGTTCGAAAAATGCTGCTTTACCCATTCTCATCTCAAGTTTGCTCTCTGAAGACCCTTGTGTCTTTCGCCGTATTCCTCAGCTTCAGGATATTCGAACAGTTCTTAAACTTTTGGCTCATCTAGGGGTAGAGGTTCAGGTAGACCAAGGGCAGGTCCGTTTAGATTCAAAACATGTTCATCTTTTTGAAGCACCCTATGATTTAGTTAGAACGATGAGGGCTTCTGTTGTGGTTTTAGGGCCTCTCCTGGCTCGGTTTGGAAAAGCTCGAGTGAGTTTACCGGGGGGATGTGCTATTGGGGCTCGGCCCATTGACTTTCATTTGGCAGGGCTAGAGCGTTTAGGGGCGACTTTAGAGCTTGAGAACGGTTATGTAACTGCAACTGCAAAAAAACTTCGAGGCAATCGGATTGCTTTTGAGTTTCCAAGTGTGGGTGCGACAGAGAACATTATGATGGCAGCAACTTTGGCAGAAGGGGAAACACTCATGGAGAACTGTGCCAAGGAACCTGAAATTATTGATCTTGCTATGGCCCTTAAGGCCATGGGAGCTCAGATTGAGGGTGAAGGGACTGAAATCATTCGAATTCAAGGTTGTACTCGCTTAAAGGGGTGTGAGTATTCAGTCATGGGGGATCGGATTGAGGCGGGTACTTTTTTAGCGGCTGGTTTTGCTACAGGTGGAGAGGTTCGTGTTGAGAACATTTATCCAGATTCAATTGAAGCAGTTTTAGTTAAGTTTGAGGAGGCGGGGGCTAAGGTCATCCGAGGTACTGATTGGGTATTTATGGATGGAAGTTCTCGTCCGGCTGCTACGAATATTACGACCCTTCCTTTCCCTGGTTTTCCAACCGACATGCAGGCTCAGTTTATGACTTTAATGACCCTGGGGGAGGGTGCATGTGCAATTACAGAAACGATTTTTGAAAATCGATTTATGCATGTTTCTGAGTTGGCTCGACTCGGAGCAGATATTGTAATTCGAGGAAATACAGCTTTAGTCAAAGGTCAGAAGAGTTTGAGAGGAGCTCCTTTGATGGCCACTGATTTGCGGGCTAGTGCGAGTCTCATCATTGGAGGGCTTTGTGCTCAGGGAGAAACGACGATAGATCGAATTTACCATTTGGACCGAGGCTATGAAAAGATGGAAGACAAACTCATGCAACTTGGCGCAAAAATTGAGAGATTCAGTTAAAGACTTGATGATGGTTATATAAGGAGTCGTGGATGAAACATGAAAAGGATTGTCTTTTTTGTCAGATGGTCTCAGGGCAGGTTCCTGTTGTGAAAGTCTACGAAGACGATGTTTTATTTTGTATTCGGGATATTTATCCCCAAGCAAAAATTCATTTATTAGTGATTCCAAAAGAGCATTGTACGTCTTTAATCGATTGTTTTGGGACTGATTCATTGATGGAAAATCTTTTTAAGGTCGCTACTCGCATAGCACAAGAGCAAGGGCTTTGGCCTGGAGGCTTTCGGTGTGTGATCAACTCAGGCCGAGATGCAGGTCAATCCGTGTTTCACCTTCATCTTCATGTGATGGGAGGGGAGTCTCTGGGTACGGGATTTGGAGCTTGAGCTGATCAGTGACTCTCCCTGTGGTTAGCTTTCCTGATCAAAAATGATTCCTGGTCGTGGTGATTGTCCCCCTTTTTTTTGGGTGAGGAGACCCTTTTGATAAGCTCGGAGCCCTAATTTTTCAAGAAGTGGCTTACTTGTCTTTTGAAGAGCTGCAAAGAGTTGGATCAGCAAAGGATAGTTTTCTGGCTCATGGCCTGTAGGGAGTGTAGATTGGGCAGATTTTTTAGGCTCGCCAAGGTTTGAAGGATTTTTTGGAGTGTTGGACTGAGAATCATCTTTTGAATGAAAAGGGTTAAAGGACTTTTTACTGTGCTTTTGACGCTCAAGGGTGCTTCCATTTTGACGCTCAAGCGCGCTTCCAATGGACTCTGAAAGAGGTTTCAGTGCCCGGATCAGTGCTTGAGATATTTTAGGTAGCACGGAGAAACTCCGCCTTCTTGCCGAGAATGCCCTGTGATTCGCACCTTGCGTCTGGAAAGAGGTGCGTAACACAATTCGCTTTCAATCTACTTTTCGGAAGTTTTTATAGGAACTTGAGTAAAAAATGCTGCGTAACTGATTTCTAATCTGTTATTTGTTAAGCCAATAAACCTAAGCTGCTCAACCCAGCTTTTAAAGAGGATAAATAGCCCGTATGAGTGATCTTTTTAATAAATGTAGAGAGTACCAAGATGCAAAGCGCGTGCAAGCTGCAGGAATTTATCCATATTTTCGACCGATTGAATCTACTTTGGGATCCAGTGTAGTGACTCATGGGAAAAGAAGGGTGATGATTGGTTCGAATAACTATTTAGGCTTGACTCATCATCCTCAGGTCCAGGCTGCGGCAAAGGCTGCGATTGATCAGTTTGGTACGGGCTGTACCGGGTCTCGATTTTTGAATGGAAACTTAGTCCTTCATGAAGAACTGGAAAAGGAATTGGCAAGATTTCTAAAAAAAGAGGCTTGTCTTGTTTTTAGTACAGGTTTTTTATCGAATCAGGGGGCACTTTCCACTCTTGTGGGGAGAAATGACGTCATTTATAGTGACCGAGAGAATCATGCTTCGATTATTGAAGGAACCCAAGTTGCTTTAGGGGATACCGTTAAGTTTAGGCACAATGATATGTCTGATCTTGAACGGGTGTTGAACCATACTCGAGAAAAATATGAAGGGGCTGTCATTGTTGCTGATGGAGTTTTTTCAATGTCTGGAGATATTTTTGATTTTGAAAAAGCAGCAACTTTGTCCAAGAAGTATGACTGTAAGCTTTATGTGGATGATGCTCATGCATTAGGAGTTTTGGGACCTCAAGGGCAGGGCACCGAGTTTTATTTTGGATCGGCCGCAAAAGCAGACCTCATTGTTGGAACCTTTTCTAAGTCTTTTGCCTCGATTGGTGGATTTGTGGCTGGAGAGGCTGAAGTATTGCATTATATTAAGCATAAATGTCGTCCCTTTATTTTTAGTGCGGCGATGCCACCTGCTGCTGCTGCTACTGTATTAGAATGCCTTCGTATTGTTCAGCAAGAGCCTCAGCATTTGGAAAATCTTTGGAAAAATGCTCGAAAGATGAAACAGGGGTTAACCGAGCTAGGTTATAATACCTTAAAGAGTCAGACACCGATTATCCCTCTTTTACTTGGGGATGATCTGGCTGCTTTTTCCTTTACCCAACGTCTTTACGAAGAAGGCGTTTTTGCGACTCCTGTGGTTCGTCCTGCTGTGCCGGAGGGGTGTGCTTTGATTCGTACGAGTTATATGGCCTCCCATCAAGACCAGGATCTTGACTATGTGCTTAATGTGTTTGAAAAATTAGGAAAAGAATTTGGAATTATTGGTAATGTTGGCAGACAAACGGAGCTTGCTGCTTTGGCCCACGTTCATTTTGGAGCCTAATTCTTGTTTTTTTGAGGGGTACCTTGCTTATGGCATGGATTCTTAAACCGGTTCAGAGTAAAAAAGAGTGGTCTGATTTTTTTGATCTTCCCTGGTCTATTTACCGGAATAATCCTTATTGGGTGCCTCCTCTTAGGATCGCGGTGAGAGATTTACTCAATGTCAATCAAAACCCTTTTTTTAAGCATGCCTCCATGCACCCTGTTTTGGTTTATCGGGGAGAGGAATGTGTGGGTCGAGTTGTGGGGATTATCGATGAAAATCATAATCGTTTTCATTCAGAAGAGGCTGCCTTTTTTGGTTTTTTTGAAGCAATTGAAGATTTTACTGGGGTGAGTTTGTTGATGGATGAGGTGGCTCGGTGGGCAAGGTCCAAGCATATGAAGCTTTTACGTGGGCCGATGAGTCCAAGTACAAACCATGAATGTGGCCTTTTGGTGGAAGGTTTTCAGGATTCTCCAGCAGTGATGATGGCTTACAATCCTCCTTATTACGCTGAGCTTTTAGAGAAATGGGGTTTGTCAAAAGTTAAAGATCTGTATGCTTACTCCTTGGATGGGAGGAAGATTCAGTTTTCAAATCGAATCCTTGCTCACGCGCAGAGGCTACAGAAGCGGGGGAAGGTGACGTTTCGATCTGTAAAAATGAGCCATTTTGATCAAGAGGTCGAAAAGATTTTAGAAGTTTACAATGATGCTTGGGGTAAAAACTGGGGCTTTGTTCCGATGGATCCTGATGAATTTCGTCATATGGCTAAAGATCTTAAATTCATTGTAGATCCTGAACTTTTGCTGCTGGCAGAGGTTAAAGGGGAGACGGTTGGATTTGCTTTGACTTTGCCGGATGTAAACCAAGCGATTCAAAAAGTAAAAGATGGAAGATTATTCCCAACTGGAATTTTTAAATTATTATGGAATATTAAGGGACCCGGGAAGAAGCAGACGATTCATCGATGTCGAGTTTTAACCTTAGGAATTAAAAAAGCTTATCAAGAATATGGAATTGGACCTTTACTTTACACAGAATATCTGAGGCGAGGTCCTGCTTTGGGTTATCCAGTAGGAGAGGCTTCTTGGATTTTAGAAGATAATCGCCCCATGAATAAGGCACTGGAGCTCATGGGTGCGGAGAGAACGAAGGTGTATCGTCTTTATGAACGCCTCCTTTCTTGAGCAGCAATGAGATGAGCACAGTGAGATCATGCGAATTTTAGGAGTGGATCCAGGCTCACGTTTAACCGGCTATGGCTGTGTCGATGTCAAGATGAGAAATCAGATCCAGCATATATGTCATGGCACTCTCCACCTTGCTAGTACGAATGGAAAAGCTACCGTTTTGTTAGAAGATCGTCTTTTTTTACTTTTTGAAGGGTTGTCTTCTTTGATACGAGAGTATCAGCCTCAAATTATGGTTGTTGAAAAAGTCTTTTTTGCTAAGAATGCAGTTTCGGCTTTGAAACTGGGTCAAGCTCGA
This sequence comes from Oligoflexia bacterium, assembly GCA_903935335.1. Lineage (GTDB taxonomy): Bacteria > Bdellovibrionota > UBA1018 > UBA1018 > UBA1018 > CAIZRG01. The sequence continues at coordinate 96,200 of CAIZRG010000006.1, read as the reverse complement.
GGAGCTGTACTTTTAACGGGTAAAATTCATTCATTGACGTTGGCTGAGTACAGTGCCACTGAAGTGAAGCATAGCATTACGGGTTATGGGCGAGCAGACAAGGAGCAAGTGGCTAAGATGGTAAAAATCTTAATAGGCCAGCATGAGTTTAGTACATCTGATGCTTCAGATGGATTGGCACTGGCGATTTGTCATGCTTTTCGGATGAGGACTTTGCAGGGGGGGGCCTTATGATTGGATACATCCAAGGAGAAGTTCTTGAGTACCGAGAGGGGAAGCTTTTAGTGGGAGTCGGGGAGCGTAAGACCGGTATTCTGGGGTATTGTTTGGCTGTTGCAGAAAGACCTGAAAAATTTTTTGAAGCGGGGCAGTTCATTGAACTTTTTGTATATACTCATGTTCGAGAAGAGGCCTTTGATCTTTATGGATTTACATCTCGATCAGATAAGGAGATTTTTCTCACTCTTCTCAGTGTAAACGGGATTGGGCCTAAGAGCGCTCTTGGAATTCTTTCTGCAACAGACCCCTCTCAATTAGCTCAAGCAATTGTTCATGGGGATCAGGAATTTCTAACACAAATTCCTGGGATTGGTAAAAAGACTGCAGAAAGAGTCATGGTAGAACTCAGGGATTCAATGAGAAAAAAGCTTGAGTCTGGATTATTTTCCTCCTCGGAGGGGAGTGGTCTTCCTAAAACGGAAGAAGTCTTATCATCGGAAAAGAAAATGAGAGTCCCAGTTCATTCGAGTATTTTTAAAGATGCCAAAGAAGCGCTTGTGAGTTTAGGGTACCGAGAACAAGTCATTCAACAGCTCTTAACCCGGGTTCTTGAAAAAAAAGATTTTTATCCAGAGCGTGCAGAAGAGCTGGTTCGGACAGCTCTGAAGCAACTCAGTTAAGGGTGGAGGTGGTTTCATGAGTTCAGAGGATCCACTCAGAATGGTGAGTCCGGAGTTAGATTCCAGTAAAGATCAGGGAGAAGTTGAGTCGAGATTGGAAACAAGCCTGAGGCCTTCTCTTTTGAGTGAGTATATTGGGCAGAAAAAGGTGAAAGAGAATCTTTCTTTGTTTATGAAAGCAGCTCAGGGACGAGGAGAGTCTTTAGATCATGTTTTATTGGCAGGTCCTCCTGGTCTGGGTAAAACAACTTTAGCTCATATTATAGCTCAGGAGATGAGGGCGCAGATCCATACAGTGACTGGGCCTAATGTAGAAAAAAAAGGCGACCTCGCTGCTATTCTCACCAATCTACAGCCTGGAGATGTTTTATTCATTGATGAAATTCATCGACTTCAAAAAATGATCGAAGAAGTGCTGTACGGAGCTATGGAGGACTTTAAGCTAGATTTGATTATTGGTCAGGGCCCTGCTGCTCGAACTTTGAGAATTGATCTTCCTCGTTTTACTCTCGTGGGTGCAACGACTCGAACAGGATTACTTTCTAGTCCTCTACGGGATCGCTTTGGAGTCCAGATGCGCTTGGATTTTTATCCAGTAGAAGAGCTAGAGCCTATTATTGAACGGTCTTCTCGGCTTTTAGGGATTAAAATCGATTCTTCAGGTGCTAATGAGATTGCTAGGCGATCTCGGGGTACTCCTCGAATTGCTAATCGGCTTTTAAAAAGGGTGAGAGATTTTGCCCAGGTGAAACTCCAGGAGGCTGTTCAGGCTACAGGTCAGTGTTCGGGTCTCTCTTTGGGAATTGACCGGAAAACCGCGGATGAGGCTCTTGCATTGTTTGAAGTAGATCGAAGGGGGTTAGACCTGATGGACCGAAAGCTTCTTTCAATTTTGATTGATAAATTTGATGGTGGACCCGTTGGGATTGAAACTCTTTCTTCAGCCATTGGAGAAGAAAGGGATACCTTAGAAGATGTCTATGAGCCTTATTTAATTCAAGAAGGATTTTTGCAAAGAACCTCACGAGGACGAATTGCCACCCGGGTTGCGTTTGAGCATTTGGGGAAAGTCTGGGAGGAGCAAGAAGAATCCTGTGGTAAAAATGATACAAGCAGAAATTCTATTATGGGTGAGGAGACACACTTTTAGGGGGGGGTATTCTTTTGAGAGTTTTTTTTCAATCCGAGTCTTCTTTTTTTCAGTCCTAACACACTAGAATTATTTGTTTATTTGTATTGCAATAACTTCTCTTAAATAAAGATGAACTTAGCTTTTTTAGGCATGCTCTTTGCTACAATTTAAAATTCATATGCGGAGTCAGGCGCAAAAAAAAACGAGGAAAGCTATGAGCTTGCAAAGAACCATAAAAAATGAAGTCAATCTTCAAGGAATCGGTCTTCATTCGGGGAAATTGATTCGAATGGCTTTGAAGCCTGCTGCTCCGAATCAGGGAATTATTTTTGTAAGATCTGATTTGGAGGGGGCACCTCAGATACCTGCTTATTATAAAAATATTGTAAGTACTCAGTTGGCAACGACTTTAGGTCTAGGGAAGGCTACGATTAGTACCGTGGAGCATGTGCTAGCTGCATTCCAAGGGTTAGGTGTGGATAACGGGATTATCGAAGTGGATGGGCCTGAGGTTCCTATTATGGATGGAAGTTCTCAGGTGTTTTGTGATGCGATTGCTTCAGTAGGGCTTCAATCCCAGTTACAGTTTCGTCCCTATTTAGTTCTGCGTCAGAAAGTGGAACTGAAGCTTGCTGAAAAGTGGGCTGTTGCTGAGCCTGCGTCTCGTTTAGAGATTCAAGGTTCCATTGATTGGGATCATCCTTCGATTGGTTACCAGGAGTTTTGTTTTAGGGAAGGGGAAACTTCTTTTGAAGAGTTGGCTCAGGCCAGAACCTTTGGTTTTTTAAAGGATGAGGAAGTTCTTAAGAAAATGGGACTTGCTCGTGGAGCTTCATTAGAAAACACGGTGGTCTTAGATGACGCTTTAATTTTAAACCCGCAGGGGCTTCGGTTTCCAGATGAGTTTATTCGGCATAAGGTGTTAGACGCTTTGGGGGATTTTAAACTTGCAGGAATAGAAATTCGCGCTCGTTTTCGGTTACACCGTGCTGGCCATGATCTTCATAGTCAGCTTTTAGCTGAGATTTTTAGAAATCCAGATCATTACCAACTGATTGATCGGGATTCGTCCAAGGAGGAACGTCAGGTGAGTGGTCTTCAAGCAATGTTAGCCAGGGGATTTGTTGCAGGGTTTTAGTTGAAAACTACCAAAAAATAGCCAAAAAATAATATGAAGAGGTTCCTTGAGAGTAGAATTGCCTTAGGCTTAATTTGTTTTATTGCTGGAGTGTCTTCAGTGTTTATTGTCCGGAGAGTTTGGTTAAAACATAGGCCAGCACTTCGAGGAAGCCTTTTTGCGCATTTACCGATAAAAATAGCAAGAAAAATCTCCAAAAATATGGATTCATTTTTTGAGCGTTCTATTGATGATGATTTTTTTAATGGGTCTGAAGATCTATTTGAAGAAATGGACAAAATGCGCGAGCAAATGATCAAGAGGTTTGATGTTTCTGAAGTGGGTGATCTTTTGAATCACCGGCATCAGAGAAAATTGAGGGATGGGAGTGTTGGGGATATTAAAAAAAGGGAAGACGCTCAATACATTTACTACGACATTGCTGTTCAGGGATTGAAGCAAGAAAAGGTAAATGTTCAGGTCCAGGATGGGCAAATCACGATTTCAGGTCAAATTGAGAACAAAACCTCTCAGGATGGCTCTGAGTCCTATTCAAGTTCAAGCTTCCAACGGTCTTTCCCAGTGCCAGATGGGGTTGACGTCCATCAGATTCAAGTGGGTCAGGAGCAGGATAAGCTGGTAGTGAAGTTTCCAAAAGGTTCCATCTCAGAAAATGTTACCTCCCCAGAAAGTGTTACCTCAAAAAGTGCTAACTCAGTAAGATGAATTGAAGATTTTTAATTCAAGGGGGGGTTATGAAGCGACTGAGCTATTTTTTATCCATAGCAGGAGTATTCATCGTAGGGATTGCACTTCATTTCTCAGGTTGTAGTGAGAGTAAAAATTCGACACTTTTGGATACATCAGGCAATCAATCAGCCACTGAAATAGCAGTTTCCTCTGTTTCTGGTGCGGTTGCTTCCAGTAATGGGACATTAGGTGCAATGGCTTTAAGAAATCAGACTCAAGATCGATGGGTTGCAATCCTTGATGCGATTGAGAATAGCGCCAATGCAACGACGGCTTGTCCCACCCTTCAAAGCAGTTTTCCTAGCTGTTCCAGTGGAGTTGTGACGCTGACTTATAGTTCATGCCAAATGATCAAGGGAAACGGCAATTATAATGGTGTGTCTTGGGACGGAAGTCAGGTGATTTTTTTTAGTGGTGGAACTTGTCCAGCCTCGTTTTCAGCTATTAAGTCAGGCAATGCTACACTGACTCGCACCTTTGGTCCTGGTACAACACGGACTACACCTGATGGCATGGTTGTAACTTTGAATACCTCAATAGCCACAGGGTATAGTTTTCATGTTAGTGGTGGGACGACTGTGGCTATGACCGATGGAGTGGGTAGTAGAACTATAACGATCAACGGGATTCAATACACAGCAACGACTGGTTCTGGAACAGTGGCATGGGATCATAGTGTATCCACCACAACATCGCTTATTTTTACAGCGCCTGGATTGGGTATTGCTACTGGGACAATTACGAGTGGTACTGTGCAAGTCCAGCATAATTTAGCCAAGTACACAGCGAGCGCTGCTTTTAATTCTGTGACTTACAATCATGGGGTTTGTGGTTGTTTTCCAACCGGCGGCACAATCACAACAACTCTGACAGGAAGTCAAACTGGGACTGAAACTCTTGTGATCACTGGATGTGCAAAAGCTACTCTCACTGCAAACGATGGAACGACGAGTACGGTCAGTTTGACTCATTGCCTGTAAGACATGGAATGGCTAATCCCTCACGGTTTGTCAGAATTCTTTTGACAAAGAGAATTTCATCATGCTACTCAACCGAATCAGGGTATAATTTAATTAAAATCCAAATTTAATTATTTAAAGGGGAATAAATGATTATTTATAAAGTTCAAATCATCATCCTAGGCTTGCTCTTAGCATCTTCAAGCTGGGCGATCGACAGGATTACCTTTTCTTTAGCTACTCAAAATAATGCATCCATTAATAACTATGCATTAGAATACATGAGTTCTCGCTTTCTTGACAAAGATTTGGAAGAAAAAAGAATCAAACTCATTGATTTATTTATGAGTTTAGAATCTCCTTTAAATCTCAAACAGTTGATCACAGAAGAAATGCTTCAGGATTTTTTGAATCATCCTGGAATACAAGACTTATTAAGATCCATCATTAATAATGACGAAGACTATGAGAGCTACAAAGAAAGTGTTTTCAAGCTTTATACTACACAATCCACTCGAGTGTCATCTCAAGCCCTTTTATTATCAAATGTTAAAATTAGCATGATTAATAAGACTTATGGATCAAAGACAGTGAATAGCTCAATTCAAAACTTAAAAAATTTGGCTGAATTTCTAGGGCAAGAAACAATCCCTTCCAATCAGCCAGAATTTTCCAAATTAGTGTTGGATCGGGTTCTTCATCATATGAACGAAAACAAAGATCTCATTCTGACAGATTTGAAAAAGTCTTATCTCATTGCAGACAGTCAGGGGACTCATGGGTTGACCCGACTTTTTTACTATGTAGTCTTTGAAGTAGACGCCTTTACTAAACTGTTCTTAGGAGATGCCTTTGCAGATTATTTTTCTGTGATCAACGCTTATGAGAAAACCCCTATGGGGAATACGGTATTGAAGTCACTGAATCTTGCGCAACAAGTTCAAGCCAACGACATTATCGCACTCACAGAGACTGACCTAGGTACTTCGAATCACTTGGTCTCTACTTACCAAAAAAGTCTCATAGGCGATCATGAAGGATCTTTTGGAGGGGATTCAAGACTCTATATCAATCTAAATGTTTTTCCCATTTCATCCCGGATCGAGTTTTCCTTGGAGGATCAAAATCAAACCACTCAGCGCTTCGAATATTTGAAAACACCCATTCTAAGCTACCTTCCTGAGATAGAGACAAAATTTCTTGGCTCACCCAGAGATCTTAGTTTCGCTCGATTGGAGGACCAGGAAAAGCATTCTTTTTATGTGGCTTCCTTACATGCTGGCTCTTCGGGAGTTGATAGCATTGGGTCGATCGCAATGTTAGCAACAAAATATCGCCAAGAAAGTCAGAGCGAACCTGCAGTTCTTATCATTGCAGGAGATTTTAACATCAACCTGAAGGAATCTGGAGAAACTGACAAACTTTTAACCCAAGACTTGGAAAATGCAATTCATTCCATTTCCCAAAAACTTGATTTAATATGCAGAGTCTCACTACCTAGTCAAAACACCGTTGATAAAACACGAGCATGGACCACGCAACTGGATAAAGTTGGCAAGATGGATCGGGCATCGAGAGATGGCTTTATCTTTTGTATAAAAAATGAATTAGAAAATAGAATGACTCTGGAAATCGGAGAACTATCCGTAGGACCCATGGGAGTATCCGAAGAAAATGCCTCTGACCATGCAAGAGTTGCAACTCAGGTGACCGTGATCTACAACTCAAAAATAAATGAGGAGGATGTCAAAGTCGAATTATCAAAGCAGAATTGATTCTGTTTTCAATCAGTTTGATCCATTGCCTATCAATCTGACTCACTACCCTCTTTTTTACGGGTTTTGACGATATTGAGCTTGAGACTCAGTTGCCGTTGATGCTTTAATGAAAAGTCATCATTTAAATCTAATTAATCTAAAGAACATCAGGAGTATTTATGAAGGCAAACATCGCAGCAAAAAACCCAATTCCAGTACAGGTTGAACAGGGGAAGGATTATTACTGGTGTGCTTGTGGCAATTCTAAGAAGCAACCCCTGTGTGACGGTGCACATAAAGGAACTCAATTTGTGCCGAAAAAATTCACTGCTCAAGAGTCAAAGACAGTTTATTTTTGCGCCTGCAAGCAAACAAAGACCCCAGTTACGTGTGACGGCTCACACAAGACATTGTGAATCCATAGTGCATTATTTATGGTCGGGGCGGCGGGATTTGAACCCACGACCCCTTGCACCCCATGCAAGTGCGCTAGCCAGGCTGCGCTACGCCCCGATATGATCTAAGTAACTGAACCGCTTGAGAAATTCAACCGTATTATGTCGGAATTGCTCAGTATAGCTACGCAGTTTTAGTTCTTGCGCTAGACACCATAATTATATTATAATTATGGCGTGCGCACCCCAAAGTCAATTCATTTTGAATGGGACGATAACAAGAATCGCGTCAACACCAGGAAACACCACGTTTCTTTTGATCCCTGCCCTGACCACTCAGGCGACTCAGTGATCCGGGTTATCAGTGCAAGGAAGGTAAACCGAAGCGAACAAACGATTTACGAGGAACAATAAAAATGAGGAAAGAATACGATTTCTCCAAATCTAAGAAGAACCCCTACGCAAAGCGACTCAAGAGACAGGTCACAATCCGGCTTGACCAGGAAACCGTGGAGTATTTCAAGGAGCTTGCCACCGAAAGTGGTATTGCCTACCAAGTCCTCATCAATTTGTACCTCAAGCAATGTGCGAACGAGAAGCGTAAGCCCAATGTGAAGTGGGAGAAGATCGTGGCGTAACCGAGCCTCATTTTCCACTCGGTTTGCCAGAAAATTGCCAGAACTTTATAAACACTACATCACTTTGCATTGAGTGAGAATGGAGTCCTTTGGGTTACAGGATCTATTTTTATATTCTAAAAAAATCTCAGATTTTCGATTTTCTAAGCGATTCCCATCAACAATTTTAGTGATTATGGTGTTAATCATCCCGATAAACTCGAAGTCTGAAAGTTTATCAACCCATTGATTCAGGAGAGAGTTTTCAAATTCGTATTTTTTAGGCTGACAAAAGAATTCAAATAAACCCTGAGTCCACTCATCATTCAATAAGCCTAGAAGATGTTTTAATTTAGATGATTTTATTTCTAGGACATAGTCTTCATATTTCTTCCTAGGTCTAAGTTGTCTAGGATTCTTAATATTAAAACCTTCAAATTCAGCTCGATCTTTATAAAGTTCAAAAGCCATCATAAACAAGAATGGATCAAATTGATCTAGGTTGAGATATAGTGAAGGATACCCATTTAAGATGAAAACATCCAGACTGGGTGAGAGAGATTTGAGTTTATTTTCATTTTGCTGGCTCGCAATACCAAGAGCATGAATTTTAGAGATTTTTTTTTGATAGACTTTAAAATACTGATCAAGGTGCTCTTGGGTTGAGGTAAGTGTTTTTCCAGTCACAGAATAATCAATGAGCAAAATTTCATTTCTCCCAAGAAGCTTAGATTCGGATGGAAAGTAGTTATTAAAATGGGAGTAAAGTCTTAAACTCTCTTCTGAATCGAGTTTGGGATATTTTGAAAGGTTGTATCGAAAATTGGATAGAGGTAAGTTTTGAGTCAGTGTGCCTTCCTCTGTTTGCAAATAAGCAATGACAGGAACGGGAGATCTTCCAACTCCAATATAAACCGTTTTATTTTTAGGGTAATTATTTAGAATGTACTGAGCCACTTTTTGAATACTATCAAATTCTGTTTTCCCTGTTTCTGAAAATGAAAGAGAAGGTAAAAATAGAATAAAAAAATAAAAAATCCTATAAAATAAAGAAAAGATGGAGATATCGGAGCTAATCTTTTTCAGCAAGTGTTCAATAGAATATCTTTTAGGATATGAATATTTGAATTTTGACATAAAAATATTTTCTTGAGCGTTATTTTTTAATTTTTTAATCCAAAAGAAATTCTATAAAGTCACCCCATTGGGTGTGCTTATGGAAGTTAAGTGTCTTGTAACGATCTGAGTTCATTTCATAGGTACTTGAGTATGTAGGTAGCCAAATAGAAAGACCATGAGCCCTGCTTAATTGAGGGGTAGTTTGATTGATGACAACGAACTCTTGAATTGCATTTCGAACATCTTCAGTGACTTTTTTGTCTAAATTCTCGATTTGAGCGGATTCAAGTAAATTGATAAAATCAAGTAGGTCTTTATAATCACTATAGGTAAATCCTTGAGCTTTTTTTGCAGCGCTTAAAAGTTTTAATCTTGCCGAAGTACCTAGTCCTATTAATCCATTTTTTAGGTGAGTAATTGAATCATTCAAGAGATTCATTTTTTCTAAATTAAAAGCTGAAAAAGTAACTCCCACTCTTTTACTTGAGAGTTCGATATAAGATTTAATATATTCTTCAGTAAGCATCTTGCTCACTTCAACTGCAGAAGAATAAGGCTGATTCGTCCAACGCTGTAAAAAGGTGTGATAAGGCCATCCAGAGCCTGGCTCTATTTCTTCTGAGCCAACAAAAATTTGAACTGCGTTTTCAACTTGATCTGCAATTTCTGCCATTGCCATCATACAGGCATCACTTCCATATAAGTCAATTTTATGGCCAATAATTTTAGAAGATTCTTCAAGTGCCATGCCTAACTGATGAGTTGTCATATGATTTCGGCTTTTCTCATCCCAGCTAATATTTAAGGGGAAGAGACTCATAGCTTCTATGTTGAAAACCATTTTAACTGCATGCCAGCCACTTCCATGGTCCCAGAGGTCTAAAAAATAATGTTTTGCAGGATAGTTTTCAACTCCCCAGCGAACAAAATCAACTAAGCTTTCCCAGCTTCCCATATCTACAGAGCCCATATCGTGAATAGCAGCAGCACTGCTTTGTTGTATATCGGTCTCTTTTGTGATCAGTATTCTTTCTGTTTTACCTCTTTCTAAGCTAGCCCACTGAACAACAACATTAATTTCTTCTGTTGAACCAACTTGCTTCATTTGCTCGATGTTTGCTTTTCCATGAGGATCAAGGTTGTTGTTTCCATTTAAAAAAACAAGGAATGTCCACTCTTTAGCCGCAGATTGAGCCGCATCATTTGTAATCATAGCTTTTGAGGAATAGAGAGGAATAGTTAATAAAATAAAAAAAAATCCAAAAAGGATTAATATTTTTTTCACCGGAGTCTCCTTTATTTTTTGCACTTTTCTTTAAGTGCTTAAGAATAATAAGTTCTGAATCAACTCTAAGTAAACAATATTATTAAAATATAAAAATTTTGATTTTAACTCAAAAATATTTTTTTGAGAGCTATAGAACAGATTCATAAAAGTTACTCTTTGTTGACTTATATTAAAATATATAAATTACATCACTAATATAAAACGGAAAAAAACTATTTTTTATTTAGAAAAATTAATTTATTCCAAAAATTTATATTAATGCTTCTGCGTTAAGTTTTCAAGAAAATGTATTTTAGTGGCAGCAAAAATCGCAGGAATCTCTACAAGGAGAGTCATGAATTTTATCAAAGTAAAGTTTTAATTTTGCTTTTCGGCATCCATTGGAGCTTAAAAAATCAAGAACTTTGAAGAGTTCTAGTCTTCTTTTTTCGGAATTTTGAATAGTCCACTCCAGTAAATGAAAGTCTTCCAAATCCCATAAGACAATAGCCTCACCCTTTTTGAGGCGATTTCTGCCGACTCGGCCGATGATTTGGACAAGAGACAGGAGGGAAGTGGGGGCTTGCCAAAGTGCGATATAACTCAACTGTGGGTAATCCATACCCATTCCGAAGGCAGAGGTAGCAACCACTATTTCAGGAATTTTTTGAGAGACCAGTTTTTCAGCATTTTTTCTTTCTTCTCTCGACATTCCGCCATGATAAGTAATAATATTTTTTCCAGTTGATTCAAGGATTCGGGTGACTCGCTCAGCACCTTCTCGAGTTGAAACAAAAACGATTCCTGAATCTGTTCTTTGTTGAAGGAAATGAAGCAGTGCCTCTGCACGATTTTTCCAAGGAACTTTTTTCAAAGATAGAAATAAATTTGAAGGAAGATCAAATGATCCAATTTCAGTGAGAGGTTGTGGAAGAACTTCTCTGAGTTTGCAGCGGGCTTCATAAGGAAGAGTCGCGGTGAGCCATAAGCTTTTTGGAATTGAATAGTGTTTTAAAAGGTCTGGAATTTGAGAAAAAGAAGTTCTGAAGTGGTCCCCCCATTCCCACAGACAGTGGCATTCATCGACAACGAGTAGGTTAGGTTTCCATTGACGAAGAGAATGCTGTCGGGATGAAAAACTTAGGATTTCCGGACTAATGATCCAAGTTCCAGCCCTTGTCTGTGGAGGGCCTGAGGGTGATCCCCCTGCTCCTAAAGTGACTGGAATGTGGTTTTTAGAAAGTTTTTCAAATTGTTGTCTGGCTAAAGCGATGAGTGGAGAAATGAGGATCATTCTGTAATTGCCTGTAGCAACAGCTTGTTCATAAATCAGGCTTTTGCCGGAGCCTGTGGGAGCAATGCAGATCAAATGATGGTTTTTAAGCGAAGCGTTGAGAGCTTCAAGGGCTTCTTTTTGGAAGGGACGAAGTTCAAACATATCTCTAGAAAGTGTAGCGAGTTCTATGCCAAAGAGGTTCTCTTCCTCCACCTTTTAAATACGTTTCAACTTGAGTTCGTCAACAAACTTTTCAAAAGGCAGGACTTCGATTCCGCCCTCTTTCATCAGCTTTTCTTTTCCTAAATAGACAATCATTTTTCTAGTCAGGCCTTTCAGTTGAGAAATAGCCTGCAGGCCCAATAGGTGTTCAGGTCGAAGACAAGTTGTGCTTTTTACTTGAATTGCAATTTCTTCAGGACCTTTTTGAACCAGAAAATCCACTTCTGTCAGTTTAGTTTCAGCCGGTGACCAGTAAGAAATGTCGTCGATCTCTTGAAAAGTATCCCGTTGAAAACAGAGCAGCATGAAAATGAAACCCTCAAAGAGCGCTCCCCATTCGTTCTGAGTCGGTCTATGAAGATTTTTTTTCACTGCTCGGAGCAGTCCCGAATCGGTCCAATAAAATTTTGGATGCCTTTTCTCTCTGACCCTGAGGTTAGATTCAAAAGCGGGTAGGCGAAAAGCTAATTCTGAATCTCATCGACAGTGATCCACGAACCGTTTGTGTACTGTGTGAGTTCTTCATAGAATTTGCCTGGAGAATAGGAGAATAGGAGAATAGAGAAGAGGCTGGTATTGCTCTTCGTCAAGTAAGTTAAGGGAAGGTGCCTGAGAAAAATGATTTTTTAACCACGTCGTTTTTCCTGTTCCGCGAGGGCCAAATAAGAAAAAAGAACTTTTTGGAGGACTCAGCAAACGTTGCTTTCATTTTGAATTTTCATAGTTGTTTGGGTCGGAACTGAAAATAAACCAAGCCTCCAAGACAACTAAAGAGGATCTGCTGCAAAGCAAAGAGACTGTAAATATCTGCACCACGATCACACCCCAAGAGTTGAAATAAATAAAGAAAGGCTACGTTTCCTGTTCCTATTCCTCCTGGAGCAATCGGTATAGCCGTGACTAAAAGGCCTAAGGGGACAATCACATAGAGTGAAAGAAGAGGTAAGGAAGTAGCCCCTAAGGTTTGGGCAAAAATCAGGCAACTCCAACCTACTGAAAGATGAATGGCTATCGATGCACCTAAGACTTTGATCACTGTCAGTCGATGATGATGGTAATGTCTCATGCTACGATAGACTCGAGTCAGAGCTGAAATATATGATAATTTTTTTTCTAATTTTTTGAGGAGTCTCAGCAGTGGATCTTGTCTTTCTTTGACCAAGAAGAGATAAGTATAAAAGACTAAAACGATGCAAGCAGCTGTCATCATGAGAAATTGGATGGCTTGAAATAAGGAGGATTGGTAATAGGTTCTAAGTCCAATCATCATGGCTCCTGATGAGACTAAGACTAAAGCAGAAACCCCAGCGACTCGATCAAATAAGATACTTCCTAGGGCCGGGCTTTTTTCTCCATGAACAAGCTTAGCCACATAGTAGGCTTTGACAAAATCTCCACTGACAGCTCCAGGAAGCGCAATATTGAAAAAATTTCCGATCAAAGTGAGTTGCAAAGTTTTTAACCACGGAATTTGAATATTTTGTGCTTGAAGGAGCCATTGCCATCGAAGTGCTCCCAGTGGAGTTGTTAATAGTAATAAAAAGATAGCAGGCGCTATTTTTTCCCATTGAGCAAGAGCCTGACTGATCGCAGAGACTGAGATAAAGCCTTTGTGGATTAAAAAATAGAGTAATCCAGCAACTAAGATGAATTTTAAAAGAGGGATGATTTTAGAGGAATATTTTAGGGAAGTCATTTTGAAAAACTCCAGAAATAAGGTTAATCTTTGTTTTGAAGGAAATTCTTAAAAATAATTTCACCCCACTCTGGGCGATAGAGCTCATCCGTTCGATTAGGATTGAGTAGAGGAGGTGAGTCTTTTTGTTTTTTCATTTTTTTAAAAATTTTCTTTGCATAATCCCCTGTGTGCTCTGGATGGAATTGGATTCCGAAAATAGGGTGATCATTCAATTGGTAAGCTTGAACTGCGCATTGTTCAGAGTTTGCCAAAAGCTTCATTCCCTGTGGCAAAGGCCAGACTTCATCTTGATGAGCTGAAAAACTAAAGAAGGGGGAAGGCAATCCGTTCAATAATGGAGAGGGCTCAAGAATCTGAATCTGTGTCCAGCCGTATTCAGGCTGTGTGGACCTCCTTACACAGCTTTGTCCACCCAGTGCTGCAGCTAGAATCTGATGTCCGTAGCACACTCCTAGATAGGGGATTTTTTGATTCACTGTTTTTCTGACAAAATCAATGAGCTTGCTGATCCAGGGGGCTTTTTCTAATACAGAGGTTTTAGATCCAGAGACAATAACTCGGTCAAAACTTTCAGGACGATCAGGTAAATCTTGTTCGGGTGCCCGTCTGACATAAAGGGTAGACTGAGTGGATAAACGTGCCAGACGACATAAGTCTTGGGCACCCCAGCAATCTAAGTCCATGTGGTTGTCAATGATGAGAGTTTTCATGTCGAAGACTCATTTCAAATAAACTAGCATATTTGAGGAACATACTATGAGCTGCATTGATTGAGATGATAAATCCAGACAAGCCATCTAGGAAGCCTCTTTTAATAAAAAATGTTTCGATGAATTTCCAGCTGGGCTTTAAAATGAGAAGAGTCCGACTGGGTTTCTGTCCAGCTTCTTTTAGGTCTTGTGACCCTAGCTTTGAGAATCTCAGATTCGTGAGCACTTGTTCTTCAATCGAATCAAAAGCATAGTGGAGCAAGGGTTGAGTGAGCCGACCTATTTTCCCTCGGACTTGAAATTCTTCGTGAACATGCGGCTCACTCCAAGCAGAAAAGTTCCGATGGGCAAGTCGAGTCAGTCGGTTAGGATACCAGCCTCCATATCGAATCCATCGGCCCAAAAAAAAAGTTTTTCTTGGAAACGAAAATCCCCGATATTCGGATGGGGTTGAGAGCATTTTTTGAATTTCCTGAGCAAGTTCGGGAGAGACAACTTCATCTGCATCAAGATTCAGGACCCAGTCCTGGGTGGTTAATCTTTGAGCATAATTTTTTTGTTGTCCGTATCCCGGCCAAGGGTGATGAACCACGTGAGCTCCTAAACTTTGAGCAATCGCCACTGTTTGATCTGTACTTCCAGAGTCAACAATAATGATTTCGCTTGCCCATTTCACGCTTTCAATGGCTTGGCTAATCTTCTTTTCTTCATTCAAGGTAATTAAAGTAACACTGATAGGGTAATGATTCATGTTCTAAGAAATTCCAAGATTGTGAGACAAAAAACTAGTATAAAATTCTTAAATTGAGAAAAGATGGCTCTCATGAAAGCTTCCCTCTTTGTTACAACTTATGAAATGCCTAGACATCTTGCTTTAGTCTTAGCTGGAATTCAAAGGCAGACTTTGAAAGATTTTGAGCTTTTTCTTTGTGACGATGGATCAGGCGCTGAAACCAAGCGAGTGATTCAAGAGTTTCAAGAGAAAGTCAGTCTTTTTAGGACGCAGCATATATGGCAAGTCCATCAAGGTTTTAGGAAGTGTCGCATTCTCAATCAGGCCTTATTAAAAGCTCAGGGGGAGGTTGCTATTTTTCTAGATGGAGATTGTATCCCCCATCCAGCTTTTGTTCAAGACCATGTTGAGGGCCAGACACAAGGGTTTTATCTAGCGGGTCGTCGAGTCGAGTTAGGTGAGCTTTTTTCCGACCAGCTGACTCCTGCTTTGATTGCAGAGGGTTTTTTGGATTATCCACGGAGTTCTTTCATTTTCAGTGCGCTTCGCCAAGAGACTCAACACTTCAATCGGAGTATTCGGATTCCTTTCCCAAAAGTTCGCGCTCTTTTAGGAATGAATCGAATTGCTGATTTAAAGGGGTGTAATTATTCGTTGCCCCGTGCTGTCCTTGAAGAAATCAATGGCTTTGATGAATCCTACGAGGGTTACGGAAGGGAAGATACGGATGTCGAAGTCAGACTTCAAAACCTGGGGCTTCAAATTAAGTCCATGAAGGGAGTTGCACTTCAATTTCATGTTTGGCACCCTAGGCGAGAATTTACAGAAGCAAACGAAGAACTTTTGCAAGCTGTCAAAAGGACAGGAAGAGTTTATGCTCTCAAAGGTCTGAGATCTCACTCTTGAGCTTATTGAGGTGGCATTTCATGAAAGATTTTCGAATGAGGTGATAACTTCGATACTCAAAAAGTCGTATTCCTGTGAGTTTTTCAAAAATATCGAGAATCATTTTTTTGAAATCCCCTAAAGAAAAAATAAAAGGCGAATGTTTTAAATCCCAGTGCCATCCTTTATTTTGAATTCGATTTTCCATTACTTGAGGGTGATTGCCTTGAAAAGATTGGAGCCCCCAAATTCGTTTGTAACGATAGTTATCTCCTGTATGGGGGATTCTTTTTTCAGTATTTTCAGGGCTGGGTGTTCCATGGTAAAGTTGATCCATAAAAAAAGTTTTTTCTCGCATGGTCTGGGGTGATCTTACCCAGCCGTAGTGAAAAATACGAGCTCCTGAGTGAATGACCCGTAGTTTCTCGCCATTAGTTTTCCGGAAGCTCTGAGCATCCCCAATACTTTCTATTTCAGGGCTGTTTCGAATGATCCGAACTTCTCTTCGGTAAGCACTTCGAGTTTTTTGAATGACATCAAAAGACCCATAAAAATGAACATAATCAAAGAGAAGGCCTTCAATTTTAGGATCGCAATGACTTTCTTTCAGCGAAGATTGAATCCGGTTGATGTCCTCCTGGTGGAGGATTTCGTCAGCTTGAAGGTAGAGCGACCAAGCTCCTTTTGTTTTTCGGAGGGCTAAGTTTGTTTGTTCGGAGAGGATTTGTCCCCCCTTTTTTTTAGCCGGATTTTCCACTTCCCAATCGCTTTCAAAGAGGACAACCTTCCCGTTTCCTTCAGATTGGGCAAATTTATGGATTTTTTCTAGGGTAAGATCATCTCCCAGGCCTACGTTGATGACCAGCTCATCCACAAGAGGAATCATGGATCGAAAAGATTCCAAAAAGGGGTAATCAAAAAGAACTCCATTGCGGACTAGGGTAAATCCAGAGAGAAAAAGGCTCATGTTTAACTCTTGGAGTTTTTTAGCACAAAAATTATTTTCTGAGATAGGATTTTGAGCCATGCCCATGAAGATTCTAGCCGTCAAGCTGAGATCTCTTGGAGATACGGTTCTTTTCACTGCTTCTTTAGCGGAGCTGGTTCGATGTTTTCCTCAAGCAGAGATTCACGTCTTGGTGCGTTCTCAGTGGGCTGGAGTTTTAGAGGGTCATCCAGGGATTCATAAAGTTTGGACATGGGATCCTCCCTCAGGGCTTGTGGCGAAGCTCAGGGATTTCTCTCAGTGGGCAATTCGACTGAGAAGAGAAAAATTTGATATTGCAATTCACTTTCATGCCAGTTCATCGAGTGCATGGCTGACTCGAATGACCGGGGCGAAGGTTCGCTCCATTCATTTTCATGGGTATCAACAGCCCAATCGCTTTTCTACGGTAGAAATTCCAGGGAAGGGTGTGACAAAGCCCATCATTGAGCGGGACCTAGATGCTCTCCGAGCTTTGGGGCTTGTCGTTTCTTCTGAAAAGGGTCCTCGGGTTTTTTTAGAATCTATTGAGATTCAAGAAGCTCTTAGTTTTTTAGCCAAAAAAGGTTTAAAATCTCCGGTTTTAGCGATTAGTCTAGGGGCTAGTCGGCCCACTAAGTGTTGGCCCCTGGAGAAGTTTGCAGTGCTTGCCTTGAATTGGGCTTTAAAAACCCAAGGGTCAGTCCTTGCTTTTGTAGGTCCGAAAGAGGGGAAAATACTCGAGGAATTTCAAAGCCAGGTCAGTCATTTTTTAATCACTCGATTACCCGACCCCAAGCAAAGGTTAGAGGTTCAGGGTCGCTTAGTGAGCAGTCAGGATTTTCCTATTAGGAAATTAGCCGCTATTTTAAGTCAGGTCTCAGTTTTATTGGGAAATGACTCAGGACCCAAACATCTAACAGTTGCAGTGGGTACTCCAACAGTCACTCTTTTTGGTCCAGAGCATCCCTTTGAGTGGCACCCTTACTCCAAAGATCAGCATTCTTATTTTTTTATTGAGTCTTTAGAGTGTAGGCAAAGTGCAGATGCAGGTGCTCCTCCTTGGTGTGGTCTTCAGGAGTGTGTGATTGAAAATCACCAATGCATGAAAAAGATCGAAGAGGATTCTGTTTTGAAAGAATGTGAGAGGTTGGCTCGGGTTTAAGAAATCCCCCAGTCTTTGAATGAGCTGAGATGAGCTTTTTCGTGGAAGACCAGGGGTTTTGAGTGCAATGAATTATTCAGCAGACTTTTCAGAGGTTTTATGAGCCTTGTGCTTGTGACCTTTTTTGTGCTTGGTTGCTTTGGAGCCTTTATGGGCTTCATGTTGACCTTCCTGTTGATCTTCATGATGTCCTGCAGGTGCATTGCTTTCGGTCGCTGGGTGTTGAGGAGCAGCAGGATTGCTAGCAGGAGCTGCTGTTTCTTCAGCATTAGCAAAAGCAAAAGTTGAGAATGCAAAAATTGCAATTAAAGTAAGAGCAAACTTCTTCATAGACTTTCTCCTTAGAAAGGATAACTTTCTTTTTTGTTTTAGATTTGAGCTAAAAAATAGCTCTTCTACCTATATTTTCTATTTAGGTGGAAAAGACAGCTATGCGCAAGTTTATTTTAAGAGTGGAATAATTTTTTTTAAAAGGGTGTCTGAATTTGATGAAAAATGAAACATTGTAGCGAAATGCATCATTTACTTGAGTTTTTCTAAAACTGAGTGTGTTTTTCCGGAAAATAAGTCAAGAATAATCGGTTGATCGGAGGCAAGTTGTTCTTGTTTAATGAGTGACTGATTTAATATATTATTAAATCATATGAACTCATTCACATCCAAATTCAAGTGGATAGTACACCTCATTTTTCTGCCTATCCAATTTTTTGGATGTTCTGAAAGCAGTCAAACAATGTGGGCTCTAACAACTCCCAGTGACACTACCAGTGGCATGATTAATAGTGGTAATAGCGGTGGCCTAGGGACTAACGCTGGTAGCATCAGCAGCAGTGGAAATGGAGTTTGCAGTCCTGCCATGACCTTCACGCCTTCCAGTGGATCTGTAGGGACGTTCATTACGATTTCAGGAGCTGATTTTTCAGCAGCCCAAACTTTGAGCATCGGTGGTGTGTCAGGTATTTTGATTAGCCAATCCAATCAATCTTTAGTGGGCATGGTGATGCCTGGAGCGTTTTCTGATCCAAATCATGCAGCTTTAGTCGTCGATGGAAACCAAGTGAGCTGTCAAACTTTTGCAGTGACAGGCAATGCAGTCCCTGCGCATCAGCAGGGACTTAAGTTAGTAGGGACTGGGGCTATTGGAAGGGGTGTCAGCTTTGGCGTCTCAATCTCCCTGAGTGAGGATGGGAATACAGCTCTAGTGGGTGGTATGTACGACAATAACACTACTGGAGCTGCTTGGGTATATACTCGTACAGGGGGAGTATGGACTCAGCAAGGGTCTAAACTTGTAGGTACTGGCAGTATTGGAGATAGCATCTATTTTGGCTTATCAGTTTCCCTAAGCGCAGATGGGAATACAGCCCTGGTGGGCGGACCTGGTGACAACAACTATGCTGGAGCTGCTTGGGTATATACTTGCACAGGTGGAGTATGGACGCAGCAAGGCTCCAAACTTGTCGGTACGGAAGGTATTGGAAGTTTTGGATTGAAGGGTCAGGGCGCTTCAGTTGCACTGAGCGGTGATGGAAACACAGCCCTGCTGGGTTCAATGTACGACAATGGTAGCCTTGGAGCAGTTTGGGTGTTTACGCGTACTAATGGAGTCTGGAGTCAGCAAGGGTCTAAGCTTTTAGCTCCGGATAATGATGGCCATAAGTTTGGCCACTCGGTGTCATTGAACGTAGACGGTAATACCGCCTTAATCAGTGGAATAGACTATTCCACTGCTGCAAGAGTCATTTGGGTGTTTACACGCAGTCCAGAGGGGGTATGGACCCAACAGGGTCCCAAACTAGATACGGGCAGTCCTGCTTTTGGCTATGTCGAATTCGGTACCTCAGTATCTCTGAGCGCAGATGGGAATACAGCCTTAGTGGGTAATCCTGAAGACAACAACGTCATGGGGGCGGTGTGGGTGTTTACACGCACAGATGGGGTATGGACGCAGCAAGGCTCTAAGCTTGTAGGCACGGGAAGTATTGGGACTCAGGTTTACCAGGGCGCTGCAGTGGCACTGAGCGGTGATGGAAATACAGTTTGGGTGGGTGGATATCAGGACAACCATGGCATGGGAGCAGCATGGGTGTTTACACGCACAGATGGGGTATGGACGCAGCAAGGCTCCAAGCTTGTAGGCATGGGAGCTTTTCCGATTGGAATAAGTCAAAGCTACTCGGTGTCCATGAGCGCAGATGGGAATACCGCTTTGATGGGTGGACCCTACGATAACAACTATGCTGGAGCGGCGTGGGTGTTTACACGGGGCGTAGATGGAGCATGGGCTCAGCAGTCCAAGTTAGTAGGTACTGGAGGGGTTGGAAATGATATTGAGTTTGGTACCTCAGTATCTCTGAGCGCAGATGGGAATACCGCTTTAATGGGTGGACCCTCCGATAACGATTACATGGGAGCGGCGTGGGTGTTTAGACGCAGCCCAGAGGGGGTATGGACGCAACAAGGTCCGAAGCTGGTAGTGAACGACAGTCTTGGAAGTAGTGGTACTGGATTTGGCATGTCAGTGTCCATGAGCGCAGATGGGAATACAGCCCTGGTGGGTGGATCCTACGATAACGATTACATCGGGGCAGCATGGGTTTTTACACGAAAATTGGATACATCGACAGGAGAGCTATTCTGGTCCCAGCAATCCAAGTTAATAGGTACGGGAGGTATCGGAAGTGATATCGAGTTTGGTACCTCAGTGTCCTTGAGCGCAGATGGGAATACAGCCTTGATAGGAGGGTATTATGACAGCGACGGCATCGGAGCAGCGTGGGTGTTCACACGGAACTTAGATGGAAGTTGGTTCGAGAAAACCAAGCTAGTGGGGACTGAAGGTGTTGGAACTTTTGTGGGTCAGGGCTACTCGGTGTCCATGAGCGCAGATGGGAATACCGCTTTGATGGGTGGACCCTACGATAACGACTCTGCTGGAGCGACCTGGGTATTTACACACAGCGCAGATAGAGGATGGGTTGAGCAGTCCAAGTTAGTAGGGACTGGAGGTGTTGGGGTTAGTATGATGCAAGGGAACTCAGTGTCCATGAGCGCAGATGGGAATACAGCTTTAGTGGGTGGATCTAGTGACAATATCAACATCGGAGCGACTTGGGTATTTACACGCAGCGCAGATGGAGGATGGGTCCAACAATCGAAATTAGTAGGTATTGGAAGTATTGGTCAATCGGGTCAAGGCAGTTCAGTATCTCTGAGTCGGGACGGGAATACAGCCCTGGTAGGTGGGCCTTCTGACAGCAATAGCATAGGAGCATCTTGGGTTTTTGCTCCGTTTTAAGAGGCTCTTCCCATGCATCGGAGGATGTAAAGAATTTTGTGTAACCAGCCGTTTTCACTTTACAGCTTCTTCATTCTCTATCCATTCAAATAGACTTGCTTGAGTTTTTCTAAAATCGAGATTCGAATTTATAAATATGACGAATATCAATATGCTGAAAGCGCAGTTGCTTGAGCTTCATTGCAGAAAGCTGAAGAATGAGCTTTGTTTGGCGGCTTTTGTCCTGAAAGCGGACCTTTTTAACTTCATTTAGAATAAACGATTCCATTTCAGTAGGATGAAAGCAAAATCCTCGTGAAAATTCATTCCCACCTTTAAAAGGGATTATTCTTGCCTCGAAAATATCACCCCTCGCAAATCCTTGGCTAATCTCAGAGTCCGTTACGGTGTGTGTTTTGCTTGAAAATAAGTCAAGAATGACAAATCCTTTTCGATTCCAAGTAAATCTTTTCAATCTAAAAATGGAATGAATGGTTGAGCAAAAATCACGATAAATGTTCAGTTCATTGCTAGAAAAACGATCTTTATGCTTTCTAAAATAGTATTTAATCGGAGGAAGGTCGACTCCGGGTAAGTCTCGATCAAAGATATACCAATCCATAAAAATGCACATTCTTTGTTCGAACTCAATATCATCTTCATACACAATTCCAGCTTTATCGAAGTATTCTTGCTTTGCGTTATAGACTTCACGATAGTATTCACCTGTCGTAAAGTCTTCAATGATGGGTTCAAGATATTTTTGGTACATGGCCTTTTATAGTATGAATGAATTGTTCAAAAAGTGCTAGGGAGTCATGAGGTCCTGGGCAAGCTTCAGGATGGTACTGAACAGAAAAAGCAGGAATCCCTTTGACTCTTAGCCCTTCAACCGTTTGATCATTTAAATTAATATGTGTGATTTCGACCCCTGTAGGAAGAGAATTCGCATCGACAGCGTATCCATGGTTATGAGAGCTGATTTCAATACGACCTGTAGATCGATCTAGGACGGGTTGATTGACTCCACGGTGACCAAAGCGCAGTTTATAGGTCTTTGCTCCGAGCGCTAAAGCAAGAATTTGATGACCCATGCAAACACCAAACAAGGGGATCCGCCCTAAGAGTTGTCTCACAGTTTCAACAGCATAAGGGGCAGCCGAGGGATCCCCTGGACCATTTGACAAAAATACTCCGTCCGGTTTTTTTTGTATGATTTCTTGGGCTGTGGTTTGAGCAGGGACAACCTCAATCCTGCATCCCCATTTTTCTAGACTTCTGAGGAGATTGAATTTAATTCCAAAATCCAAAGCGACAATTTGAATTTCTGGTCGAATTTCTGTTGAGGATTCCTTTTTGGAGTTCCACAGGAAAGGCTTTCGAGTTGAAACCTCGCAGATGAGGTCTCTCCCTTCAAAGGGAGGGAGATCCAGAAGCAGATTTTTCCCCTGAGCTTTTTCGGACTCTGGTAGTAGAACTCCCCGAAGAACTCCTTTAGATCGAAGATGGACGGTCAGAGCACGGGTATTCACCTGAAAAAGTCCAGGGATATGATGGGATAAAAGATAAGAGTTTAAGTCTTGAGTCATTCGCCAACTGGAAGGCTCATCACAAAGATGATTGACCAATAAACCAGAGCACCAAGTCCGGGCGCTTTCAGGATCCTCCAAATTGATTCCAGTGTTTCCAATATGGGGGTGTGTGAAGCAGACGATCTGACCGTAGTAAGAAGGGTCTGTTAAGATTTCCTGGTAGCCCGTCATCGAAGTATTAAAGACGACTTCACCGTATCCAAAGTTTTTATGAGATGCAGGTGAACTCAAGAGCAAACCTGAAAACTCAGTACCGTCTTCTAAGAGAAGGACTCCAGGTTTATAATTTGTTTTCATCTTTTAGAAGTCTCCACAGAATAAAAACCTCTCAACAGTTCTGAATGATTTCTCCTTGGAGGAGGGCTATGATCCAAGAGTTTTCCTCCTACGAGAGTTGCGATGGCTGCTCCTTTCAGATTCCAGTCTAAAAAAGGAGTATTTTGACTTTTAGAAAGGATCTGATCTGCAGTGAATTTCCATTCCCACTCGGGATGGATTAAAGTGATATCAGCTTCTCGTCCCTTTTGTAAGGTCCCGTAGGGTAGATTTAAAAGTCGGGCTGGGTTCATACTTAAACACTCTACCCAGCGTAGAGGAGAAAGAATCCCCTGCTCGACCAGCTTCAGAGTCAGAGGAACTGCTGTTTGAAGTCCAATAATTCCAAAAGCTGCTTGATCAAACTCAACTGCCTTCTCTGTAATTCCATGAGGGGCATGGTCGGTTGCAATTAAGTCAATCCATTTTTCTGACACAGCTTTTTGGAGGGCTTCTACGTCTTCCTCTGTGCGCAAAGGAGGAGCCATTTTGAAGTTCGTCTGAAAGCTGCGAAGGGTTTCCTCTGTCAAAATCAAGTGATGGGGAGAAGCTTCAGCTGTGACCGGAAGACCTGCTTCTTTAGCACGCACAATGTGTTCTAAGGCTACTTTGCTAGAAATATGAGCAAGATGAACGCGTGCTCCGGTCAGTCGACAAAGCGCAATTTCTCGGGCAACTAGGATTTCTTCTGCAGCAGCAGGGTTGCCACGAAGACCTAGCTCATTGGAAAGAGCACTTTCGTTCATGACTCCTTGCCCAACTAAGTTGGCATCTTCTGCATGGCTAATCACTGCAACTCCAAAGGCTTTGGCATAGTCCATTGCTTTTCGCATCAAATACGAGTTCATAACCGGCATCCCATCGTCACTGATGGCTTGAGCTCCGGCTTCAATCATGCCTCCGATTTCAGCAAGCTCTTCTCCCTTTAAGCCTTTGGTTACTGCTCCAACTGGGAAAACTCGGCAAGAAGCTGTAGCTTTAGCTTTTTCTCGGATAAAAGCTGTTACATAAGCATTATCGTTCACAGGTTGAGTATTCGCCATACAGGCTACTGATGTGAAACCTCCTGCCCGAGCCGCACGAGTTCCAGTAGCAATGGTTTCTTTATATTCTAATCCTGGCTCCCTCAGATGGACATGAGCATCAATGAGACCGGGTACAACCCATTTTCCCTGAGCTTGAATCACTTGAGAAGCTCGAGTGCATGGAATTTGCCCAGGGCGATCGAGGGCTAGAATTTTACCTTCCTCAATGAGTAAATCTCCTTCCTGGCAGTAGTCTTGGGAAGGATCAATGATGAGTCCTCCTTGAATGAGGATACTCATAAATTCAGACATTTTGACCTCGCTTTTCAAGCCATTGGGCAAGTTCAAAGGGATTGCACAGTTCAGCTAAAACTGCCATTCGAATCACAATTCCATTAAAAACTTGATCCAGGATGACTGATCTCGGGTCTTCCATCACTTCTGAATCTATTTCAATCCCTCGATTGACTGGTCCGGGGTGCAAAAGAAGGGCTTCTTTTTTAAGTAAACGGGCTCGTTCACGACTCAGCCCCCAAAAACGAGAATACTCACTCAGAGAAGGGATTTGCATACGATTTTGTCGTTCTAATTGAACTCTTAAAGCGATGACTACGTCTGCATCGGGCATGAGACTTTCAGGGCGAAAAGAAAAATCGACCCCCAAAGCTTCAGGGTGAGGGGGAAGTAATGATGGAGGGCCACAGACTGCGATCGAAGCGCCTAGTTTTTTCAGAATATGAATGTTCGATCGAGCAACTCGGCTATGAGCAATATCTCCCAGGATCACAATTCTTTTTTTCTCCAGGGTCCCTAGCTTTTCTTGAATCGTATAAGCGTCTAGGAGCCCCTGGGTTGGATGTTCATGAAATCCATCTCCAGCATTAATAATTGGAATTTTAAGGGAATTTGCCAAAATCAGAGGACTTCCTGCTGAGGAGTGTCTTACGATTAAGCCATGAGGCCCCATCGCTTCTAAGTTTTTAGCCGTATCGATGAGGGTTTCTCCCTTTTGTAGGCTTGAACCGATGGATACAAAATTCAGTGCGCTGCCTTCTAGCTTGCGGATAGCAAGTTCAAATGAGGTACGAGTCCGGGTGGAGCTTTCAAAGAACAGATTGACTAAGGTTTTCCCCCTGAGCAAGGGAAGGGTTTTTCCTTGCTTGACTTCAGGAGAGAAAATTCTCGCAATTTGAAACAGGCGCTTGATATCAGTTGCACTCATGTCTTGGCTTGAGATGAGATTTTTTTGATTTTTAGGATGGGCTTGATCCATGATTATTGAATCCTTTGAAACATTCTTTTAAACCGAAACTGAGGAAACCAGGAAGAACCTTTGAGGTGAGATTGTTTTTCAAGAGAAAGCCAAATCCAAAGTACTTTTCCTTGAATGGAAGAGAGTGGCGTTATGGCCCACGGCACTTGGTTTCCTGAAAGGGTTGATTTTGAGCGAAAGTCGTTCAAAACAAAAACAAATCCGGGAGGAATTTTTTCAGGTCCAAAATCGTCTAAAAAAGGAGGTTCTCTAGAAGTTTCATAAGTTCGACCGTTGGGCAGGTTTTCCTGAAAAGAATGACTCATTTGGGAGAGATCCAGCGGCTTGTTATTGAGGAAAAGGGTCCCCTCTTTGATTGTGATCGTGTCTTTTTCAAGACCCAGGATTCTTTTGACAGAATGGGTTTGAGAGAAGGATGTGAGTATTTTTTGAGTGTAAATCACCACATCGCCTCGTTCTGGAGAGTGACCTAACTTAAGCCACAGAGGCCATTTTACAGCAAAAACTGTATCTCCTTCAATGAGCGTAGGCTTCATTGAAAAATTTGGAATTTGATAGGCTTCAATCAAAAACGTACGGATGAAAAACCCAATGGCAATGGCAAGTGAAAGGGTGATTCCATAGTCTTTCAAAATGATGCGAGTTGAGTGTTTCAACATCGACTCTGACCTTAATCCACCTTGAGGACTGCTAGGAATGCCTCTTGAGGAATTTCAACATTCCCAATTTGCTTCATTCTTTTTTTACCTTCTTTTTGTTTTTCAAGAAGCTTTCTTTTCCGGGTAATATCACCGCCATAACACTTAGCCGTCACATTTTTTCTTAGGGCTGAGAGGGTCTCTCGGGCGACTACTTTTGATCCAATCGCAGCTTGAATTGCGATTTCAAACATTTGCCGATCAATGAGTGCTTTCATTTTTTTTACAAGTTCTCTGCCTCGGTGAGCAGCCTTGTCTCGATGGATAATGAGAGAGAGTGCATCCACAGCATCTCCATTAATCAGAATGTCAAGCTTGACGAGATGAGCTGGGCGATACTCGGTGAGTTCATAGTCCATCGAGGCATAACCTTGGGTAGCACTTTTGAGACGGTCATAAAAATCAAAAACCATCTCGTTGAGCGGCAGCTGATAGACAAGAGCAACTCGATCTTTCGTGATATAGTCAAGTTTTTCTTGAATACCCCGGCGATCATTACAAAGAGCCATCACTGTTCCTACATACTCTGCAGGCATATGGACTGTGAGTTTGATGTAAGGTTCCTCAATGGTTTGAATCTTAGTTTGATCGGGTAGTTTCGAAGGGTTATCAATAAGAAGAGTGTGTCCATCCGTTTGAGTGACCCGGTAAACGACGGAAGGGGCTGTCGTAATTAAGCTGAGTTGATACTCTCTTTCTAATCTTTCTTGAACCACATCCATGTGGAGTAAACCTAAAAAGCCACACCTAAACCCAAATCCAAGTGCAGTCGATGTTTCTGGTTCCCAGCTAATCGAGGAGTCATTGAGCCTGAGCTTTTCTAAAGCTTCTTTTAGGTCGTTATAAGCATCTGCATCAATGGGGTACACCCCGCAAAAAACCATAGGTTTGACTTCTTTAAATCCTGCTAAAGGAGCCAAAATAGGGTGATTTGCATTCATGATGGTGTCTCCCACACGCAAATCCCTCACATCTCGAATGCCACAAACCACTGCACCTACCTCACCACTTGAGAGGCATTCTACGTCGGTAAATTTAGGAGAGAAAGTTCCCACTCGTTGGACTTCAAACTCCTTGCCGATGTGAAAAAGTTGAATCCGGCTTCCCTTTGTGATTTTTCCATCAAAAACTCGACATAGGGCGATCACACCTTGGTAAGCATCATACCAGCTGTCAAAGATCAAAGCTCTTAAAGGCTGATGATCCGCTGATAAAGGGGCGGGAAAGTACTGAACAATGGCTTCTAAAATCTCTTCAATTCCAAGTCCAGATTTTGCGCTACAGAGTACCGCTCGGCTGGTATCGACCAGTCCGATCATTTCATCCACTTCTTTGAGGACTCTTTGAGGGTCTGCTGACGGAAGGTCAATTTTATTGACGGCCGGAAAAACCTCAAGGTTATTATCCAATGCCATAAAGACGTTCGCCAAGGTTTGAGCTTCAACCCCTTGAGACGCGTCCACAACAAGAATCGCTCCCTCACAAGCAGCTAGGGATCTTGAAACTTCGTAAGTAAAGTCCACATGCCCTGGAGTATCAATCAGGTTTAAGATATAAGATTTCCCATCTTTGGCGCGGTAGTTGAGCCTAACACTTTGAGCTTTGATTGTGATTCCGCGTTCTCGCTCAATATCCATATTGTCTAGGAACTGAGATTCCATCTCTCGGGCTGTAACAGTTCCTGTTTTTTCCAGAAGACGATCTGCTAAGGTGGACTTGCCATGGTCAATGTGCGCAATGATACAGAAGTTTCGGATGTTCTTTTGCATAGCCTTTGAGGCAAACTAGCAGAACAAATGAGGGTTGGCCAGTTCCAACCTGACTCAGAGAGCTTTCAGTTTGCAGATTGGATCCGAGTTGTATCCTGGACTAAGATTTTTACTTCATCGGCCATTGTAATGCCTGCAAAAGTGGGTAACACGATTCCATAGTCTCCAATTTTAAGACTGAATTCTGCGTTGAATTTGACTTGTTTTTCTTGGGTCTGAATCTCTGCTGTGCCCGAGATTAGTTTTTCTATTCCATGAAGAAATAGTTTTCCTTGAAAGGGTACTTGCTTCATGGATGTGTTCCCGGTCAGATCTTGAGAAAGTTCCATTTGGGTGAGGGTGAATTTGGCCTCTGGATATTGGCTGATTTCTAGATATTTTTCTTTCATGTGGCGAGTTCGTACTTCAATTCCAGTATTTAAGCTTGAGAGGTCAAATTGGACTTGTCCTGTGACAGTTCTATGGTTCACAAACAAGTTTCCTTGCAGTTTGTCGCCTTTCCCTGTGATCCTGATGGCACTTGGGTGTCCAGTTGCATGAAATTCAACCCACCCTGAGCCTTGCTTGAGGGTCAAACTCAATGGACTATCGGCAAATGAAAAAGGATGAATGAGAATTTCAGTGAGAACAGCCAGTAAACCAGTCAGTAAGAAAGAAGTTCCTATTTTTAAAAAGCGTCTTGTTTTCATATGAGAGGGTCTCCCATTAAAGATAGTAGTGAAAAAGTAGAGTGGCATAGTGCAATGTTTGAGACGGAAATGCCGGAGTGGATTGGAGTTGCCACTTCAGATCAAACTCAAAGTGAGGGCGTGGGAACCACTGACTTCCTAGGCCCCATGACGAAGATTGCGAAGAGGGTATAGATGCGTTTTGGAATTGAGAACGTTTGAGTCCATAGGTCAAATATCCATGAAGGCCTTGGATGAATTCATAATCCAGGCGATTCCAAGTCATCCATGCAGTTTGATTGGACATCAGAGAATCATAGATATTTTGGTAATCCACTTCTGAAAGCAGGAAAAAATGATTTGCGAACCCTAAGATCAGAAAAGGTCCTATGGCATTGCGTTTGGAGAGGGTGCTACTGCCATAAAAATAACTTGTTCCAATTTGGAAATATTCAGTGAAAGGCACTCCTACGCGAAGCGCTAATCCCTTCTCCTCAGAAAATTGCTGGATTGAATTTGAGTTCAAGGGTCCTAGATCCAAGGTGAGATACAGATTCAAATTTTCTCCAAGCCAAGCAACTTCTGCATTATAAGTTTCTGAGCCTTCATCCCAGCCTAAACCTCTGTTGATCGGTGTCGTATGGTCTGGGTCCATCAATCCATAGGCAAGCCGAAATTTTCCTGCTCGAACCGAAAGTTGCTCCGAAGGACGATAGTTGAGATAAAATCGTCTCAATTGAGGTTGTTGCATAAATAAACCTGCATTGATCACCCCTGTGAATTTTCCATACGTGAGAGCAGCTTCAAGGTCTTCTTGCATATTGAGAAATCGATAGGCTTGAACTTGAGGAGTGTTTCGGTAGATTTCTATAGCACGAATATCACCCCCTAAATTGAGCCATTCAGGTGTACTTACCAGGTCATGAGCAAATTTGGATTCACGTTCACTTGCCCAGGTGCTTAAAAGGCTTCCAGAAATTTCTCGACCATAAGGAGTGAGGATTCCGCCTCCACTTGGACTGAAATGGCAAGAATTGCAGTTGACATAACCATGACGCACCATCCAAGGAAAGGCATAGGCTTGTTGATAGAAATACAGGAAGAAGAAAAGTTGAATCAAAAAAAAGGATCGAATCTTAATCATTGAGTGCACCGTTTTGAATCCATTGATAAATGGCTAAAATCTCATCATCACTGAGCATAGGTCTCCCAATGGGCATGCTTCCAGACTCTACAGTG
Source organism: Oligoflexia bacterium (assembly GCA_903935335.1). Classification (GTDB taxonomy): domain Bacteria; phylum Bdellovibrionota; class UBA1018; order UBA1018; family UBA1018; genus CAIZRG01. The sequence continues at coordinate 66,678 of CAIZRG010000006.1, read as the reverse complement.
GTATAAAATGAGCTAGAATTTGCCTGATAAGGCTTAATTCTCCGAGATATTTCGAGATAAGTTGTAAATGAAGGTGCTCCTCCCGTTTGAGTATGACAGGGCAGACACTTGGGTTGAATAATATTCAGATTGACGGAAGAAAAATGAGGTGTCACCGAAGCGAGCTGACTATAGTCTTCGTTTCTACGTTGATATCCACACTGCACCAGAGCGATAGATCCAAGAAAAAACAAAGCGATTTGAATTTTCACTTCCACCCTCATTTAAGAAAATCCTATAGCATGGTAAAATCACTGTCATGCAAAAAGAAGTTGTTGTGAAGATCACGGATCTTTCTCGTGGGGGGGCAGGAGTTTCCCGAGATGAAGAGGGCAGAGTCATTTTTGTTCCGTATACAGCTCCTGGGGATCAGGTACGGGTACGAATTTTAGAAACTCAAAAGCGATATTCACAGGGGGAGGTGGTTGAGATTTTAGAGCCTTCAGCACTTCGGCAAAAGCCTCGTTGTCCTGCTTTTGGGGTTTGTGGGGGATGTCAATGGCAGCACTTACCTTATTCTCTCCAGTGGGACACTAAGGTCCAAGGGCTTTTACAGGCCCTAGATCGAGTTCAAGTTTCGCGGCCCCTTGAGTTGGATTCAATTCCAGCTCATCAGACGTGGGAGTATCGGAATCGTGTCCAGCTTCGAGGAGAGGGAAGTCAAATTGGATTTTTAAAGGCAGGGTCAAACCAACGGGTTTCAGTGGATCGTTGTGATCTGGCTCGTTCCGAGATTAATGAAGCTTGGGAAGCTGTACGGAAGGAAGGAGTTCAATTTCGAAAGCCTTTTAAAGTGGAAGTTGAGGTGACTCAGGAGGGAGAGATCCGAACCACTTGGAATGCTCGCCACTCCTCAACAGGTTTTCGACAAGTTCATGATGAACAGAATAAAAAACTCAAAAGCTGGGTTTATGAGATTTTAAAAAATAAGGAATGGGTTTTAGACCTTTATGGTGGATCAGGCAATTTGAGTTTAAACCTCCAGGAGTCTGTTCGCGAGATTCACTGTGTTGACTTCACAGCTCCCAGGCTTCAGCCTGTTGGAATTTCCAGTCATTTTCACTTTCACAGGATGGAGGTTTTGGCTTGGCTGCGAAGTCATTCTCAGGAAAAGCAAAGTTTTTTTGGGAAAATTGAGGGGGCTGCTATTTTAGATCCTCCTCGAGAAGGGCTGTCGCAGAACTTTTTAGAGATTGCTCAGATACTCGAACTTTTAGGGGTTCGTCAGATTATTGCCATTGGGTGTGATGTGGATTCATGGGCTAGGGATCTTTCTCGATGGGTCAAGCGGGGATGGGAGTTTAAGCGACTTCTGGCCATTGATCTTTTCCCTCAAACATATCACTTAGAGTCCGTGGGTGTTTTGGTTTTGAAGTAATATTTTTCGTAATAGGGGGCTGGTATTTGACACAAGCACGAATGCCTTTTATTTTATTAAGATGGGGATTCTTTTCCGAAAAATAAAAATTTTGTTCATTTTAATGAGTGCTGTAGATTTGGGGTGTGCGACGGAGGGGGCTTCCAATAAAAATCCAGTTTATTCGAAGACTGATCGATCACGAATGCTCATCCAGGTTGCAAATAGTGCATTGCTTTCAGGAGATCCGACGGGAGCTCTTCAGAGTCTCATGAGGGCAGAGCAAGAGGACGATGGTTTACCTGAACTTCATCACTCAAAGGGCTTGGCCTATTTGATGAAGCATGACCCTGAAAAAGCTCTTCAATGCGTGAAAAAAGCAGTTCGTTTAAAACCCAATTATTCAGATGCAAACAATACTTTAGGTAAATTGTTGATTGACTCAGGGCAATATGATGAAGCTATTCCACCTCTTCAACTTGCTGCTCAAGATGCTTTGAATCGAGAAGCTTATAAAGCTTGGACTAATCTTGGAATTTTAAGTTACAGGAGAGGAGATTATAGGCAATCGGAGGTTTATATGAGCCGTGCCATTGAAGAAGCTCCTGCATTGTCCTGTGTTGCATATTATTATAGAGGTCAGATTCGAGTGAGGAACAAACAGTGGAAAATTGCTATTGGAGATTACTCTGAAGCTTCTAAAAAGCTTTGTTCCCAATTTGGAGATGCTTATCTAGCTTTAGGAATGGCTTATCAGCAAGACCAAAAATTCGAACTAGCTCGAAAAACATTTCTTGAGATTCAGAGAAGATACCCTAATACTAAACTAGCCGAGCAGGCTTTAGACCAGCTGAAATATCTACCCTAATCAGAACTGAGCAAGAGGTGATCAGCCTCTTTCAGGGGAGTTGCAAGAAGGATCCATGGACTCAGAAAAAGAAATGACTTTGGGAGAATTTTTAAGGTTGGAGCGGGAGCATCGGTGTATCACGATCGAGCAGGTTGCTTCTGCGACAAAAGTAGGTGTTCGCACTCTCCATCATCTTGAGGAAGATCAGTATTCTGAACTGCCTGCAAAGCCTTTTATTCGTGGTTTTGTTACTTCCTATTGTCGTTTTATTGGTCTAGAAGCTAAGGCAGTTTTGAATCGATTTGATCCTTTTATTACCGCTAAGGCGAGTGAGCGCCCAAATCGAGAAACAGGGCATAGTGGCTATGCTTTTGAAAAAAAGGATGGAGAGCAGCAAGGCCGTACCGTTCTTTTTATGGCTATTGTGAGCTTTGTTCTATTGGGCGGTATTGCTATGCTTTTCTTTAAACCTTCTTTTCATCATCATCGAAAGTCCCATATTGATCGACTTCGGGCGAGTCATACGGCTATCGTTGTTGAACCTTCTATCAAGTCTTCTTTGGGAGTCATGAAAACTAGTCCTGTTGTTTTGTCTAGTCCTGTTGCTTTATCTAGCCCTGTTGCTTTACCTAGCCCTGTTGCTTTACCTAGTCCTGTTGTTTTGCCTAGCCCTGTTGCTTTATCTAGCCCTGTTGCTTTACCTAGTCCTGTTGTTTTGCCTAGCCCTGTTGTTTTGCCTAGCCCTGTTGTTTTGCCTAGCCCTGTTGTTTTGCCTAGCCCTGTGAATCTGATCTCAGTTGCTGGGGCGAATCCTTTGGATCCTTTAGATTCAGGGGTGGGGCTATCCGTGAATGAAATCCGGTACAAAATTGTGTCCAAGGCGTTGGCTGATATCTGGGTTCGCTTTCAGGTTGATGAAAGACCTATGCGGAAATTTATCATTCGAAAAGGAAGATCACTCGTCCTCAGAGCAAAAGACCAACTCTGGTTTCAGGTTTCAAATCCAAAATCCTTAAGTCTGAGTTACAATGGAAATCCGACCAAAAGCTTTACCGATGTCAAAAGTAGAGTCCAGATACAGGGAATTTCAACCTTGGTTCTGCCAAGTGAACTTTCTGAAAAGATTGAAGAAATTTTAAAAAATGAGAAACCACTTCCGGATACTTCAGACCCTTTGCTAGACGAAATTAATCAAACATTGTCGCCTCAGAATTAAGTTATCCACAACATAGAGCAAGGTTATCCACATAATCTAACTGTATGAAATAATAAGAGTTTTGTATCTATATGAACTGTTTTTTTATATTTTTTTAAAAGTTATCCACAAATCTCGTATTTGTAGGCTTTCTGCATAGAAGTGTCAAAATCAAATCGTTTCCTTCTGTAGATTTTATTTAATGGGTTTCACCAAGCTGCACGACGAAAACTGAAAATTCCTCCAATAAGCATAGCGAGATTAGGAAGTTGTGCACCTACAAAAGGAGGAAGAATTCCTTTTAAGAGAACGGAGGTTCCGTAAGTTTGAAGAACCCAGTAAGTCAAGAGAATGATGAGCCCCTTTAAAACAGCCCCAGTTTTGGCATTTCGGTTTTGAAAAGTACCCAAGCCAATCCCCAAAAAAACAAAAAGGAGAGGACTTAAAGCCGTTGCATATCGGCGCCAATATTCTCCTCTTAATTCTTTGCCTGTGTGGGTTGATAGCGGATTTTCTTTGATTTTTTTTAATAAATCTTCTTGAGGAATCATATAGGGCGAAAGAGATGCTGAGTCATTACCTTCTTGAATTTTGAGGTAAAGATTATAAGTTTGGAAGTCAATTCTTTCATAAGTGTTCGTTTCTAGATCATGATGGTGCATGCTTCCATGATAAAGTCGAAGGACAATAGAAGGGCTTGAGTTTTTAGGGTCCTTGAGGGGGAAAATCTCGGCTTCACGAGAAACATACGTCAGAGGGTTTTTCGGCTCTCGCTCATCGTAAATAAAAACTCGTTGAAGGCGATTGGTTTGAGTATCAATCTTATCAGCAAAAAAGAGGAGATCAAAAAAACCAGAAGTAAAAGTACCCTCTTTGAGGGCAGTGACGACCTTTGTGTTTCCTAGCTTGATTTGTGTTTGCTTAAAGGCGAGAGCACTCCACGGGACCCATTGAAGGTTTAATAGGATAGAAAGAGCTGAGATCACTAGAGAAAATAAGAGAATAGGTGCTGCTTGTCTGGCCAGGCTAATGCCATGGGCCTTCATAGCAATAATCTCACTATCGGCAGACATTCTGCTGAAAGCAATAAGAATTGCCATTAAAAAAGAGAGCGGCAAAGCCATTGGAAGAAAAGAGATGGCTAGAAAAAAAGTCATTTTCATTAAAATGGCTGCTGATGCTCCGTGAACAATAAAAAATTCAGCAAGTCGAAGGGTTTGAAACATTAAAAGGACAAAAATAATAAAAACAGAAGCCCCAAAAAAGGTACCGATGACTTCTTGGAGTAAATACAGGTCCAGCCTTGAGGGCTTAAGAAATGAGAGACGATTAGTAGGCATTTCTATGAATAAATCCCTTCCAGAGCGTGAGGAGCATGATTTTAAGATCAAAGACGTAAGACCAGTTTCGAATATAGTACAAATCAAATTCAATTCGTTTGCTGAGTGAAGTATTGCCTCTCCACCCGTTGACTTGTGCCCAGCCTGTGATGCCTGCTTTGACTTTATGGCGTAGCATGTAATGGGGAATATCTTTTCTAAATTGTTGAACAAAAATTGGCCGCTCAGGGCGTGGGCCAACCAAGGACATATGGCCTCTTAAGACATTCCAAAGCTGAGGAAGTTCATCTAAGCTTGTGCTTCTGAGAAGTCGGCCAATCCTTGTTCTGCGGTCATCTCCGGGGTTTGCCCATATGGCACCGGTTGTGGACTCAGCGTCTAATTGCATAGAGCGAAACTTAAGCATTTTGAACGTCACTCCATCAAGACCCATTCGCTCTTGGGTGTAAAAAATATCTCCTTTTGAAGTGACTTTAATGGCGATTGAAATGAGCGAAAAGATAGGTAAAAGTACGATTAAGGCAAGACTTGAAAGAATTGCATCTGTGGAACGCTTGGCGATGGCTCCCCAGCCTGACAAAGGAGAGTCATTGATATGAACGATGGGTAAGCCATCAAAATCTTCGATTTCACAGCCTAAAGTCACATATTCATGAATATCAGGGATGAGTTGAATATCGATCGTTTCATCCTTCATGAGCAGTAAAATCCGGTCTAGGTCTGCATATTGGTGCCTGGGGAGGGAAAGAAGGATTTGATCGGGTTTGAACTTTTGTAAAAGGAGACGTATTTGGCAAAAGTGACCTAACACAGGTTTTCCCTGAATCGATTGGGCTGAAGAGTCTTCATGGGTCACAATACCTAGAACTCGAAGCCCTAGTTCAGGAAATGTTTCAAGTCGATGGATGAGAGTTTGAATGGCGGGTCCTTCACCGATAGCGAGGATATGCCTGAGATTAAACCCTCGTTTTCGAATTTCTCTGAGTCCATTGCGAAGCAGAAGACGGAAGAAAATGAGCAAGATTCCTCCGAGGAGCCCAAAATACAGGATGACGACTCTAGAGTATTTATATTCACTAAACAAATAAGTGAGAGAAATGAAAAAAAGGAGAGCAACGCCATGGGCTTTCAAAAGCAGCTGAACTTCGTGAGTTCTTCTGAGCATTCTTCTGGACTGATAAACCCGCAAAGAAGAAAAAATGGTCATCCATAAAATAATAACTAAAGGACTCAGGGCTGCATATTGAGTGAAAGGGGGAAATCCTTTGGTAATGTGGATGATGGGTAAGTAAAATCTTAATCCATAAGAAGTCAGCCATGCCACTCCAATGACGCAAGCATCAACTGCTCGAAAGACTCCTCCAATAATATGGTGATACCTCTTCAACATAATTAGGCTCTATGTTAATGCAAAGGCTGTGAAAGGGCAAAAGTCAAACATGCCAAAACTACCATTATTAGAAGCTCGAACAGCCATCTTAGGGGAAGTGGATGCGATTATTATTCCGGTCTTTCAGGATTTGAGGGAAAAAGCAATTCCGCCGAAAGTGACATCCCCCTTTTTTGAGGGGAATTCAAGGAATGAGCTTGAGATTGTAGAAAAATTTTTTAAATCTGATATTTTTTCAGCTCAAGTAGGATCTGTCCAAGGGCTACGTTGGGCCACAAAAAATAAAAATGTTTTAAATCATGTCATTTTTGCTGGTTTAGGCCCGATTTCAGAGCTTTCAGAAGAAAAAATTCGAAAGGTAGGGGCTCAGGTTTGGGCAAAGCTTGTTTCTGAAAAAAGTAGGTCTGTTGTCATTCATGTGGATCCTTTTTTTGATCGGAGCTCCTTAAAGTCCGATTTATCTCATCTGAGAAAGATTCGTGCTTTTACTGAAGGGCTTGTTTTAAGTGCTTATGAGTTCAAAAAATATAAGTCTGTGGGTTCTCAGGACTCTAAAAAAGGGAGTGACTTTTCAAAAAGAATTTCTTTTCTTACTTCAGAGAAGAGTTGGGTGGCTTCTCTTGAGTGGCACTTGAATCAGGTTTCAGCGATGGGTGAGGCTGTCTATTTAGCGCGAGATTGGTCCAACGAGCCTTCAAATTATGGAACGCCGACTTATTTTTCTAATGAGGCTAGGAAGCTTTCACGGCAGTACGGCCTCTCTTGTCGAATTTTAACTGAAAAAGAGATGGTTCGGGAGAGGATGAGTCTTGTTTTGGGAGTAGGACAGGGTTCTGTGCAACCTAGCCAGTTTGTCAGGTTAGAGTACCTTCCAAAAAAAGTAAAAAATCCAAAAACAATTGTCCTAGTGGGTAAAGGAGTGACGTTTGATAGTGGTGGGATTTCAATTAAGCCTTCGCTCAGAATGGAAGATATGAAGCATGATATGGCTGGTGCTGCAACAGTTCTGGGTGCTACAATTTTAGCTTCTTGTTGGCAAGTTCCAAACCGAATCATCACTTTAATCCCGTTTGTTGAGAATATGCCCGATGGAGGAGCAATTCAGCCAGGGAACGTCTTGACAGCTCGGAGTGGTAAAACAGTTGAGGTGATTAATACGGATGCAGAAGGCCGTTTAATTCTGGCAGATGCATTGGATTATGCTCAAGATCTTAAGCCTCATGTGATTATTGATGTGGCAACATTGACGGGTGCTGTTTCTGTGGCTTTGGGCAAACAGTGCTGTGCGATTTTGGGAAATGACGATGAATTGATATCTGCATTGCGTGATGCTGGAAGTCTCAATGGAGAGAGAATCTGGCCCCTTCCGCTTTATGATGAATATGGAGATGATCTGAAATCCGATTGTGCAGATTTAAAAAATTCTTCTAATGATGCTCTTGGCGGTACAATTCGGGGTGCTATTTTTTTAAAACAGTTTATTCGAGAAAAAACTCGTTGGGCTCATTTGGATATTGCGGCCATGGCGTATGATCTAGGGAATTTGCCTTATTATCCAAAAAAAGGTGCAAGTGGGGCCTATGTGAGAACTCTTGCTCAGTTTATTGCAGATTTTTGAGGGACAAAAGGATGTGGCCAAATCGATTTTTCATTGAAAATGCGTCTCGTTATGACGGACAGATCGTTCGAATTCAGGGTTGGGTTTATCATAAGCGAAGTTCAGGTAAGATTAAGTTTCTCATGATTCGTGATGGAACCGGAATCATGCAGGGCATTTTGCTGAAAGGAGAGTGTGGGGACCAGGCGTTGCTTGATTTTGAGCGTCTTACGCAAGAATCGTCTATTGAAATTACAGGGAAAATTCGAAAAGAGCCCCGTTCGCCCGGTGGGTTTGAGGTCGGTGTTCAAACGCTCCGTGTTGTTCAATTGGCTGAAACTTACCCCATTACTCCAAAAGAGCATGGAGTGGAGTTTTTGATGGCTCATCGGCATCTTTGGGTGAGGAGTACTCGGCAGTGGGCTGCCCTGAGGGTTCGCTCGACGGTGATGCACTCCCTCTCTCATTTTTTTGAGGAAAATGGCTTTATTCGTTTTGATTCTCCGATTTTAACTCCGAGTGCATGTGAAGGAACCTCGACTCTTTTTTCGACTCAGTATTTTGATGAGCGAGCTTATCTCACTCAGTCTGGTCAGCTCTATGGAGAAGTAGGGGCCATGGCTTTTGGCAAGATTTATGTTTTTGGTCCTACATTTCGGGCTGAGAAGTCCAAGACTCGGAAGCACTTAACAGAGTTCTGGATGGTTGAACCGGAGGTGGCTTATGCAGATCTCGAAGATACCATGGTCTTAGGGGAGCGCTTGATTGAGTATTTGGTACAGACCGTATTATCTCAAAGAAGTGCTGAACTTGAAATTTTACAAAGAGATCTGAGAAAATTAGAAGCGATTCGAGCTCCTTTTCCTAGGATTTCTTATGATGAAGGACTCAAAATTTTGGTAAAAAGAGGAGTAGGGATTCTCTGGGGAGAAGACTTAGGTGCTCCTCATGAGTCAGCCTTAGGGGATGAGTTTGGAAAGCCTGTCTTTCTTCATCATATGCCGTCGCAGATTAAATCATTTTATTTTAAGCAAGTGGATTCAATAGGAGGACCTGGAGTGATGGGTACCGGCAAATATGCTCTAGGCTGTGATTTGATTGCTCCCGATGGCTATGGAGAAATCATCGGTGGGGGGCAGAGAGAAGAAAGTACTGAGGTTTTAAGGGCCAGAATTCAGGAAAATGGACTCAAAGAAGAAGACTATTCTTGGTACTTAGATCTTCGAAGGTTTGGATCAGTTCCTCATGCAGGTTTTGGTTTGGGGGCAGAGCGGGTTGTGGCTTGGCTGACAGGCATAGAGCATGTCCGGGAATCCATTCCTTTTCCTCGAATGCTAAACACTCTTCGGCCTTAAAGGAGTAGGTTTTCATTCATGCCTTATGGATTGCATGTCGTTTTAGTGGAGCCTGAAATTCCTCAAAATACAGGATCCATTGGAAGGCTTTGTTTAGCAACTCAGACTACTTTACATTTAGTTGAGCCCCTTGGATTTGAAATAACTCATTCTAGGTTAAAAAGAGCTGGATTGGATTACTGGGAGCACCTACAAGTACTTCGGCATGCAAGCTTATCTGATTTTTTGAAAAATATTCCAGCTCAAGCTCCGAAAGTTTTTTTTACTAAAAAAGCAGGTCAGACTCTTTTTGACTTTCAGTTTCAGAAGGGGGCTTACCTGATCTTTGGAAAAGAGACGGCAGGTTTACCTGAACCGTTGATTCAGTCCTATCCTTCCGATTTGGTTCGAATTCCTCTTTATGATGCACGAGTTCGCTCCCTGAATTTAGCTCATGCAGCAAGTATTGGGGTTTATGAGGCGATTCGACAGTTGGGAGGTTAGTCGGCCAGAGTATCGTCAGGAAGGCTGAAAAGGCTGGTTTTTTTTTGGAGCCTCAGGATTTGTTCATTTGCTCTTCGCAGTCGCTCAGCGAGAGAAGCGACAATGGTTTTGACATAGTCTGGAATATTGGAATAAATTTTCTCGAGAGAGTCAAAGGTAATTTCAATAGCTTCGACTTCAATGATAGCCATGGCTGTAGCACTTCTGGGCTTACGGTCAAAGAATGCAAGTTCTCCAATGACTTCTCCTGATAGGGCTCGACCTATCTCGATTGTTTCAGGGCCTCTTTTTTTACGAAGAGAAATTGCACCTCTTTTGATGATAAAGAGGGAGGAAGCATGAGCCCCTTCAGAAAAGAGTGCTTGGCCAGGTCTAAAAATTTTTGATTGTGTGGACATATTTTTGATTTTGCCTTCCTCATGAGATTCCCTCAAGCAGTTTCATGGATTGACTTTCTAGGGAGTAAACACCCAGGCAGCTCCAGCACCCGAGTTGTCATAAGGCGAGTATAGCGGTACTGTTTCCTTTATTGGGTCTAGTTTATCCAGGGGGTTATGATTTTTATATTGCTAATTCAATCTCAGTTGGGTAAACTACTTGGGTAATTGTTTAATTGCTTCTTTGGAGTCTGCGGACATCGTGTCCATAACCTCTGAAAGTGGCTCCCTGCCTTTAGGAGGTAATATGGGTAAAAAATTGTATGTCGGTAATCTTCCATTCTCAGCAACAGATCAAATTTTAACAGATACGTTCTCTCAATGTGGAACGGTCGAATCAGCAAAAATCATTACAGATCGAGATACCGGTCGAAGTAAGGGGTTTGGTTTTGTTGAAATGTCAACTGAAGCCGAAGCTCAATTGGTCATTACCAAATTTAATGGTGCTGATTATGATGGTCGAGCGATGACCGTGAATGAAGCTAAGCCAATGGTACCTCGTGAAAATCGAGGCGGCGGTGGATTTGGCGGTGGCGGTGGTGGTGGTGGTCGTCCAAGAGGTGGATTTGGCGGCGGCGGTCGAGGAAATCGCTACTAAGTCGAGCTTTCTCGATTTTTTAAAGATCTAAATTTTGACCTCCCTCTCAGAATAAGAGGGAGGTCTTTTTTTTAATAAAAAATCTCATATTTCATGATCCATAAGCCGAAAAGGATAGGAGTATGAGTGGGATAAAAAAAATTCTCTTTGTGGAAGATGAAGACGAGCTAAGAGAGTTAACTGCAGGAATTTTAAAAAGAAATTTTTATGAAGTCATTGTGGCTGCTGGGGGAGTCCAGGCTCTTGAGTTGTTTCAAAAGCATTCGGCTGAAATTGATTTACTGGTGACTGATGTTTTTATGCCAGAAATGTCAGGGCTGGATTGGGTGGAACGTGTGAAGAGTTTATACCCTGAAAAAAAAATCAAAGTTTTATATTTATCCGGTCAAACTGTAGCTCAGATCAAGGATCCAAGACTGCTTGATTCTGACTCTTATTTTCTTGAAAAACCCTATACTTCTAAAATTCTGATAGAGCAGTTAAAAAAGATTTTGATTTGAGTTCATTTTATCTCTTCTTTATTTTATTTCATTTTACAATTGAACTCCTAGAAAGATAATGGAAATAGGAATCCATTTTTATTTTGATTCAGACAAAAACAGGGGGTTAATCATGAAAGTCAAAAAAATGACATGGAGTTTTTTTCTTGGACTATCTTTTTTATCGGTAGTTGCTCAAGCCGGTGAGAAAAAGGGAATTTTTTTCATTGAGCCTGATGTTGGATATGCATTGAAGGGAACTTTGAAGGCTGCAGGTGCTGTGGGCGATGATACGTTGAGTGGACTGAGTGTGGGTGCAAGGGCAGGAGTTAGGTTGGGCAGGGTTTTTGTGATTGGCCCCAGTGTAAAATACTTACCCTCAGTGACTTATACTCCGTATGGAACTGGAATTGCTACAAGTCCAAAACCCACTCTCATGACAGCCGGTGGATTTATTGGGCTTTGGTCTCAGACCTTTCCGATTCGCATTTGGGGAGGGTATAACGTTTTGGATGAACTCACTCAACCCTCAGGCACTGACGCAACTTTAGGAGATTATAGCTCTGCTAAAGTGTCGGGTTCTTCTTTTTTTGTAGGTGTAGGCTTTAAGCTGATTGGAGTGATCCAAGTGAATGGAGAACTCGTTCTTCCAACCTATAAGAAATTTTCAGCAAGTTATTCAGGAACCACTACTACCTCGACTTTGACAGACCAAGTGACTGGAAAATATGGTGTTGTTTCCCTAAGCGCACCCTTGTCATTTTAGTTAAATCGTAATATTGATTGTCCTAAAAACGACCTTGGGTCAGAGGAATCCAATTTCTTCTGACCCAAGGTCGTTTAAATCAGATCGAAACTAAGAGCTAAAATTGAGTGGGGTCTGCCCATTTCCACGATTTTGAGAAAGAAGGCGGAATTTCACCGCTTAAAAGAATACCCGGCTCAATAAACTCATAAATTTCAGAATAGTTCTTTACTTGACTCGAGTCGATTCTCCGTTGAATATGCCATGGCTTTAGGTCATAAGGCTGAGCTAGGCCTGCTGCAGCAATGACTTCTAAAAAACTCTCGAGTGTCGCTTTATGAAAGTGAGCCACACGTTGTGCTTTGTCAGGAACATCTAATCCAATCGTAAGGTTTGGGTCTTGTGTGGCCACTCCAGTTGGGCACTGGTTCGTGTTGCAACGAAGAGCTTGGATGCAACCAATGGCAAAGAGCATCCCACGAGCTGAGTTACAAAGATCGGCTCCTAAGGAAATTTTGGTGGCAATATTAAATCCAGTTGTAATTTTACCTGCAGCTATAATTTTAATTTTATTACGTAAATTTGTTCCAACTAAAGCATTATGAATAAAAAGCAGCCCTTCATTGAGGGGTGTTCCGACAGAGTTTGAAAACTCTAAAGGTGCAGCCCCTGTTCCTCCTTCGGCTCCATCAATGGTGATAAAGTCAGGGTAAGTATCAAGTTTGATCATCGCTTTTATAATGGCTAAAAATTCTTTTTGCTTCCCTAGACACAGTTTAAATCCAATGGGCTTGCCGTGAGAAAGCTCACGTAGGCGGGCAATGAACTCAATCAAGCCTAGAGGGCTTTTAAAGGCAGTGTGTGCAGGGGGAGAGATGACATCTTTCCCTAGCTCGACTCCTCGAATGGCTGCAATTTCTGGAGTGAGTTTGCGGGCTGGAAGAATACCTCCATGCCCAGGTTTTGCTCCCTGGGAGAGTTTAATTTCAATCATTTTGACACAAGGAAGTAAAGTACGTTCAGAAAATTCAGAAGGATTAAAAGTCCCATTTTTGTTGCGACAGCTAAAATAGCCTGTTCCAATTTGCCAAATCAGGTCCCCTTTTTTTTCTAAATGATAAGGGCTCAGCCCCCCTTCGCCTGTATTATGTGCAAATTTTCCTAAGAAAGCACCTTTGTTTAATGCACAGATTGCATTTTTACTTAAAGAACCAAAACTCATTGCAGAAATATTTAAAAGAGATGCAGAGTAAGGATGTTTGCAATCACGTCCTCCAATTAAGACGCGAGGATGGTTAGGATAAACTGGCATGGGATTTAAAGAATGATTGATCCACTCGTAGTCTATCGCATAGACGTTGGATTGAGTTCCAAAAGGAAGTGTATCAAGTTGACCTTTTGCTCTCTGGTAAACAATCGATCGTTCCTCTCGATCAAATGGCATTCCATCTGAATTAGATTCGATAAAATATTGATAAATTTCAGGTCGAATCAGCTCAAGGAGGTATCTCCCATGGCCAATAACTGGGAAATTTCTTTGAATTGAATGCTTTTTTTGATGCATATCAGCAAGACCAATAATGAAAACAGGAAAAATTAATAACATTATAAGAAAAGCAGGCTTCCAAAAATAGCCTAATAGTGCTGTAATAAAAAAAAGAGTTAAAGAAACCTTCCAAAATATTTTTCTCATGGAATAATTAGCCCTCAATTTATTATCAAAGATATCAAAACTGATTTTGAATCACTAGAGGCAGGTATAAAATAGTTTATAAGAATCTTTTTTAAGAGGTCAAATTTTTTATGAAATCACTATTCATCGAAGATAATTTAGAAGAAAAAAAAGAAATTCTTTTAATATTAAAAAAATATATTCAAGAAGAAGTTATAACAGTTTCTTCAATACAGGAAGGTATTGAGTTTTCTGAAAATCTTGACAATAAAATTGGACTTATTATTTGTGATTATCATGGACATAGCCAGGTGTTAATAAAGTCTTTAATAGGTATACGTCCTAATATTGACTATATAATTATCACGAATAAAGTACAAGAAATCGAGGCACTTCTAGATAAAAAACAAGAAAAGAATTTGAGTAAAGTCATTGATCGGAGCCAAGGGGTGATTGAGCTTGGACCTATTTTAGAAAAGCTTCAGAAAAAAAACAAATTGAGTGCTGTTAAAATTTTAGATAGTGAATTTATGAAAATCCATTTCAACTCATTCAAAACTTTAAAGCCTCTCGGTGTTGATCTTTATATTCGCTTGAGTGAGCATAAATATTTGAAATTATTTAAAAAAGATGACTCATACGAAGAAGAAGATTTAAAAAAATATTTAAAAAAAATTAAGGAAGACTTTTTTTATCTCAGAAACACAGAGGTCAAGTTTCTTTTTGAGAAACACAGTAGAAAAATGGGGTCCTTTCTAGAATCAAAAACATTTGATCTAAAAGAGAGTCGAAACATGATTGAGTCCAATATTGACTTCATTCATGAAATGATTAAAAAAGTTGGAGCTAACGAAAAAGTTCAAGAGTTAACAAAAAAAACAGTAACTCTTACGTTAAAAGTGATTGGCAATAGTCCTAAGTTATCTGGAATTTTGAAATCGATGAAGCGAACCGGGAAAGGGTATATGGAAAGTCATAGTCTTCTTCTTGCTGAAGTAGCTTGTGCTTTGGCCTGCCGTGTGGATTGGCATTCTTCAACGACATTCTTAAAGCTTTCATTAGCAGCATTTTTGCACGACATTACCCTTCAAGATGATAGTCTAGTGCATATTAAGTTGTTGTCAGAATTAGATAAACAAAGTCATTTGACTGAAGCCCAGATTCAAGCCTATAAAAGGCATCCGATCGAAGCAGCCAATTATGCAAAAGAGTTTCGGGAAATCCCCCCTGATGTTGATATCATTATTTTAGAGCATCATGAGCGGCCTGATGGCTTAGGTTTTCCAAGAAAACTTCATTATCGTCAAATTGCGCCATTATCAGCACTTTTTATTATTGCTCATGACTTATTAAATTATTTGTATTTTACAGGAAGAGCAGGAAGTCTGTCAGAGTATGTGTCTCTTAGAGCTGAGGAATATTCGAAAGGATCTTTTAAAAACATTTTTAAGATTCTTCAGAACGAGTTCCTCTAAAAATCTACTTTTTCCAAAGAGAAAGATAAGCTGAAGCTCCACCCAGCAGTAAAAGCAGAGGAATCAAGATGGCCTGAGGTAAAAGTTTGCGTCTGGCAAAAGTTGCTGAGACACCTAGCAGTAGCCAAATGACGAGTTTTCCAATAATCCAGTGTGGGAGTGCTCCATGGATTCCTTGGTAAGCTAGGATTCCAAATCCTGAAATGATCAAGATGATTAAAGCCATTCCGTGAAGGACTAGGGCAAGTCGGGGTTTTTCACTTTTACTTCCTAATAGCAACCCAAAAGATAGAAAAAGCATAAAGATTGCAATGAGATGAATGAGTTTTGTGCTATAGTAGTTCATCATAAAAAGTTATTTCCTTGCTACAAAAAAAGTCTCATAAGGTTTCGAACCCATACGCTTAAAACGATGATAGCTAAAAGACCAAAAAGTAGACCAGAAAATCCGATAAAAAAGACAATCGACCCCGTGAACAATAGAACGAGAAATAACGGAGTTAAAACTGCCCCAGTAGGAAGTCGGATCTTCCATGAGAAATGAAAGCACTTCCTTAGGGTATCTCCAAAAGTTTTTTGAGAAGAGGGGTATCGACATATTTCCTGATTGTTTTTATCAAGAAGAATGGTCTCTTTTGCTTTCATCGGGAATGATCTCTCGTTTAAAAAATCAAGTCTAGCCTATTTTGTTTCCAATGCACTTATTTTTTTAAAAGAAACAGAATCCTGAGGAGTGAGATTGGGGTGATGAGTTCCAAGACTAAAACCTTCATATCGGGCGATTACAGCTGTGGCCAGGCAGTTGCCTAAAAGATTGATGGCTGAGCGTCCCATGTCCATAAAGGCGTCAACTCCTAAAATAAGGGCTAGGCCTTCTAAAGGTAACCCAAATGCAGTGAGAGTTCCTGAAAGAACCACAATGGAGGTTCTAGGTACTGCAGCAACCCCTTTCGTGGTGAGCATTAAGGTGAGCATGATGAGTACCTGCTGACCCAAAGACAGCTCAATTCCAGAAGCTTGTGCGATAAATACTGAAGCTAAAGAGAGATACAGTGTGGACCCATCTAAATTAAAACTATACCCCATCGGCAAAACAAAGCTTGCAATGCGGCGAGGGACTCCAAACTTCTCCATTTCAGCCAGAGCCATCGGATAGCCAGATTCGCTGGATGTTGTTGCGAAAGCCCATAAAACAGGTTGTTTTACGTGCTTGAGAAACTGTAAAGCTGGGATTTTATGAATTTTACAGACTGGAAATAAAACACAGATTACGAAAATTCCTAGTGCAAGATAAAGCGTACTGACAAGCTTTAAAAGGGGGATTATGACGTGTAATCCATTTTCAGCTACAGCGGAAGCCAGAGCAGCACAAACCCCTAAAGGGGCTAAGTACATGACATAGCCTATAAACTTAAACATCACCTCCGATAAGGACTCACAAAACGCAAAAATGGGTTTAGCTTTCTCACCAATGCTCAGCATAGCAAGAGCGAAAAGCGTTGAAAACATGACAATCTGAAGGATATCTCCGCGAACTACGGCATCTGCAAAGTTAGAGGGAAGAAGGTGCTCGATGAGTCCTCCTACTGTGATTTTTCCTGTTGTAAAAGCTGGAAGGTTTTCACTTTTGGATCCTTCAAGATGAATGCCGACTCCTGGCTTTAGGATGTTGACCACGAGAAGGCCCACAACTAATGCTAAGGAAGTGATTACTTCGAAATAAATAAAAGTTCTTAAACCCATTAACCCAAGTTGTTTAAAATTTCCTGCTGATGCAATTCCTGTTACAATAGTTGAAAAAATCAGGGGAGCAATAACACATTTGACTCCACGCAGAAAAAGCCCTTGAAATGGTTTTACTATTGGAACCCAGTTAGGGGCAAATGCGCCGAGTATTAAGCCAACGAAGAGGGCTAAAAAAATCCAAGTCGTTAAGCTGTTCCGCTTTAAAAGTGGAGATGCATTTGTATATTTTTTGTCCATAGTGCTTTATTACCTCGTGCTAAAAAAAACATGCGCAACAGGAGTTCTAGTAGAGCTGACCATTATATTGATTTTTTCCTCAGAATCAAATTGAATTCATGTAATGATGAAGATTTTCACTCAAATTTTTTCCATCTTAACTCGAAGCCCGAGTTATTCAAAGGGTTTTATGTTGCAAATAGTTGTTTCATAGGGGTGGCATTCAGAGCTACTTTATTAAGTATTATTTATTTATGTATTTATTTGAGCGCTTGCTTCATTCAGTGAAAAAAGGTATTTGACTCAAACTTATGGCTCAAATGCAATTAGATTTACATGGATTCAAAAAAGATCAGGTATTAGAAGTGCTGGATCGATTTTTGATGGAAGTATCTAAAAAAAATCAAAAGACAGCAAGAATTTTAACTGGAAAAGGTACAGGTGTCATTCAAAAGCAGGTGATTCAGTATTTAAAACAAGCTCATTATCCCTGGATTTATGAGAAATTGTCTAATGGAAAAATGAATGAGGGAGTACTGATTATCTTTCCTTAAAGGAGTTTTTGGGTCTCAAAAATCTCTGTCAAGACATTTCATTGCATGCACATCTAGATTTAGATAGTGTCTTTTTTGCATGTTAGGGTTCACTTTTCAAAGTCAGTTTTTAAAGTTTTGTTTCTTCATGGGATGCTTTATTTTTGCAGGAGAACAAGCTTCAGAAAAATTCCAAAAAAAATTTAATGAACCTGAGCTTTTCATTCGGCTATCGACCTCCTCTCATCAGTTAGTAACGGAGTCGAAGGAGGTATCCACTCAAAGTTCTCGTGAAAACTCTGTTGTTTTTAAGAGATCAGTCTTGCTTTCTCATCCTGCAGTGATTCACTTAACAGTAAAAAGTGATCCCGCTTATTCTGGTAAACCCATGCAATATGTTGCAGTTCCCGTTTATGAATTATTTAAACAAATTCCAATGAGTTCAGATGCCAGTATTCAGTTTAGGTGTTTAGATGGATTTTCAGGTCTAATCAGCCGTGAACGACTTCTGAATCATTCTTCAACAGCTGCAATTGCTTATTTAGCCATTGAGCTTGAAAAAGAAAGATGGCCATTCTTGAATTTAAAGAGTTCGGGTTCCGATGCGAAGATAGCAGGTCCGTTTTATTTGGTCTGGATGAATCCCGAGCGATCTCAGATTGGTCGGGAGGAATGGCCTTTTCAGTTGGCGGGATTTGAGGTTGAAAAATCCATGAAGGACGCCTATCCAGCGATTTTTCCGGAGGGTAGGGTTTCTAAAAAAGATCCTGTTTTTAGAGGTTTTTATGTTTTTACAAAAAATTGTTTTATGTGCCATACTTTCAATCTTCAAGGGAAGTCTCAGATAGGTCCGGATCTGAACATGCCCATGAGCCCAATCGAATACTTTAAAAAAAAGGCACTCAAAAAATTCATTCGAGATCCGCAGTCCCTTAGACACTGGCCTTTTAGCAAAATGAAAGGATTTTCTAACTCTGAGCTCAGTGAGTCTGAGCTGAATGATTTGATTGAGTACTTTGTTCATATGAGTCAAAAAAAGAGGAATCCCTAGGAAAATAAGTTGAATTCGAGTAACTTAATCTTATGCGAAAAGCAATAATTTGGGTCGTTCTTATTCTGCTTCTAGCTTTTAGTTTAAATAGAATTTTAGACATCAATTTATTGAAAAACCGCCAACTTGTTTCAGTTTCTAATGAAGTGACTCTTTGCCTTCTTTTTGGGACTTTTTCCGATCTCAGGGGTCGTCGAAACGTGGGACTTTCTTCGCTGGGGGATATGATTCGTCTTCGGTTTGATGCAGAAAGCACAGAAGATTGTAAAGAATTAGCCATCCATCATTGCCAAAAAAATATCCTTAAAGGATATTTGCCTAAGGAGCTGAGTCTATTGATGAGAGTTCAGTCTTCTCGGGAGCGGCAGTTCCGATTCATGATCAGCAGGGAATGCTTGCTTCAAGTTCCAACCATTGACGCTTTTTAATTTGACATTGATCAATTTCATATGATTTAAATATTTTCATAATTCAATATCGCCACTCAATTAGGAGATGAATCGGAAAGAAAGTAGTTGTTGTGTTCAATAATAGTTTAAATTTTTTATTAGTTGTCAGTGCTGTTTTCGTATTTTCTGAGAATTTTTCTTTTGCCACACTTCTGAGCGAAGCTGTAAGGATGAAAGATGCTACTGAGGTTGCTAGGATAATAGCATCCGGTGCAAATGTGGATGAGGAGGGCGTGAATGGAGTCACTCCTCTTATTCTTGCAGTTGGGTCTGGTAATGCTGAAATAGTTCAGCAACTTCTACAAGCGGGTGCAAGTCTTCATCCAGCTAACTATCCAGACACTCCTCTTATGGATGCAGTTATACATAACCACCCTGAAATAGTTCAGCAACTTCTACAAGCGCGCGCGGATGTGAATCATACATCTCGGATTGGAAGAACTGCCCTTGTGAGTGCAGCTTGGATGAACCATCCTGCTTCACTCATTCGGCAACTTCTAGAAGCAGGTGCGAATGTGAATCAGGAGCATAGTGACCAGCATAATAATCCCGGAAAAACTGCTCTTTTTTTTGCAGCTCAGTATGGAAATTTAGAATCAGTTCGACAACTTCTAGAGGCCGGTGCAAGAGTACGTCAGGTGGATGTTGATAATATAGGTTTTGTAAAAGGTTGCGTTGATAATATAACTTTTACACAGATTTGCAATGAAATAGCTGAGATGTTGAAAGCACTGCTACACGTTCAGAATGAGTCAGATGCTCGTGCTGTACTCGAACAAGAGGAAATGGTGAATAGACCGGTCGATGCGTCAATGATTGATCGAGAAGAGCGTGAAGCTCGTAGTAGATTGAGTCGCTCCGAAAAAGAGGTTAGTAAAAAAATTAAAAATCAACTTAGAGCAGCGATTATTTATAAAAATATTAATAATCAACAAAGTTCACATGACAAGGACATGCAAGCTCTAGATGAAATTACAAAAATTTTTGGAGATGCTGGAATAAAAGCTGCGTTTAGAACCCCTCGTGGTTGTGAGTGGCGCGTAGGCGATTTGGATTCTACTAACCGCTTACATAAACCCTTTTTAAAGTTCTGTGAAAAAGTATTTCAAGGCGAGAAAAATCTAAAATTAAAAGAATTTTCTAAAATAGACTCAGGTACACCAGATCCTCGTGCTAAAAGCGATCATGAATAAAGCTTCAGTGAAATGCTAAATTGAGTCAAAATTGCAGTCTGACCTTACAAGAGGTTTATTTTTCCATACAATAACAATAGGGGTTACGCTTAGAGTGTAACGGTTTTACCTGATGCCGTGAGTTGTGAGATCAATTTTTTGAAATAATGATTTTTGTAATCATTGGCATAAATATTTAAGAACTCATTTAAAGTTGCACTTGTGCCTCTCATCCAAAAATAAATTGTTAAGTCATGGGCAACAATAAATAAGGAAGCGAGAGGTTCAATTTGAGCAGCAGTGAGTTTATTCGGAAATCCACTTCCATCTGGGCGCTCGTGATGGGTTCTTAAAATGAAATCAACTTCTGTTGGTATATTCTTCATGGAAAGAACTAGTTTTTCTGCATCAAGAGGATGTTGTTCAAAAATAGAGCGAAGACTGGAAGAGTCTGTTGGATTGTTTCGATCAGCGAGCTCAAGGTTAGCTAAGGTCTCATCAGAAAGAGTGATGTCGTGCAGAAAGCTTGCTAAAGCAAGTTTGTAACGTGTTGTTTCTGAGTTCCAACCGATCAGGTGAGCGAGATAGCAAGACAGCTGAACGAGAAGAATACTATGAGTGCTGAGGAAGTTTCCTTTCTTGGATAAGATTTTTTGAAAAAGAGGTTGAGCAACAGGATCATTTAAGATGCATCGAATAGCTAAACTGGTGCATGAACGGGTGAGATCTTGAACCTCTGAAGTAAAACCTAATGAACTGATGGCGTATTGGAGAACTTGAAAATTCTGCTCAGCTTTTTCAAATGCTTCTTGTTCTGGTAAAGACTTGGCTTGACTTAAGCTCAGAACGTCCTTTGAAAAATGTTCAACAAATTTCCCAGAGTCAGTCTTTCGAACATACAAGTTATCTAATTTTCTAGATTGGTAATTCTGGAAATCTTCTTTTCCAAATGTATCTCCAGCTTTTGCGAGACGAATAAACTTAGAGTCAGAAAGCTTAATAAATAAATCACAATAAAGAACATTAATTTTAAGAAAGATTTTAAGAGAAATGGGCAAATATTCAGCAGGATCCTCAGGAATGGGCGAACTGCTCAAAGAGCCTAAAGCTTGTCGAGTTTGAGTTACGACGGACGTCGTATCAAATGGTTTTTGGATGAAGCCTGCTATTTTTTTGTTTTTTAGTTCGACACAGTTTTCAGGTTTTTCAGTGCTGCATAGCAAAAATGGAATAGAAGAATTTAAAGCTTGTGAAGCTAGATAAATCATTCCTCCAGTGCCATCAGGCAGATGGTAGTCTGAAAAAATAAGATCGAAGGAAGTGGAGTCGTTCAGAGACTGAAGTCCCTCTTGAACTGTTGCAGCCTGGGTCACTTTGGCTAGCAGTTTCACTTGTAAAATCAGTGAAACTAGTTCTCGAATGTCTGGATCGTCTTCAATGAGTAGAATTTTCATGGTTTTACAGTTTTGAGGTTATCGTTTTTTAGTTTCAACTTCATTTTTTATCTTAACATGAGATCTCTGATTTTTTCCAAGTCCTCTCTTATATTAGAATCGAGGAGGGAAGAAAAAGTAGCTTTATGACGGAATGCAATATATAAACCCTGGTCTATGAATCATCTCCGCATTAAAAGCCTGAATG
Organism: Oligoflexia bacterium; assembly: GCA_903935335.1. Classification (GTDB taxonomy): domain Bacteria; phylum Bdellovibrionota; class UBA1018; order UBA1018; family UBA1018; genus CAIZRG01. The sequence goes on along the minus strand of CAIZRG010000006.1, from coordinate 44,858 downwards.
AAATTGCAGTTGAAATTAAAAATACAAAACTCAGGAAAAACTTAGGGGTTTTAGATCTGATTTTGCTGGGTCTGGGGGCTATCATTGGAACGGGTATTTTCGTTCTGACGGGAATTGCTGCAGCTCAGTATGCGGGTCCAGCCATTACAGTGTCTTTTGCAATAGGAGCAGTCGCTTGTGTTTTTACAGCGCTTGCCTATGCTGAATTGGCCTCGATGCTGCCTGTGGCAGGAAGTGCCTATACCTATACCTATGTTACACTGGGCGAGCTACTTGCAGCTCTTGTGGGATGGTTTGTTCTAATGGTATTTACTTGTGGAGGGGCTACTGTTGCCTCGGGCTGGTCAGGCTATCTTGTTGGGATTCTAAGAAGTCTAGGGGTGGTTATTCCAGATCAGATTTCAAAAATTCCTTCTCAGGGTGGGATTATTAATTTACCCGCTGTTGGGATTGTTTTTTGCCTCACTCTGTTTTTACTTGTGGGTACAAAAGGCGCTACTAAACTCAACGGTGTTTTGGTGGGTGTAAAGTTAGTCGCTATTTTGATCTTTCTGGTTGCCGCAACGCCACATATTGACCCAACTCATTGGAAAGTTTTTGCTCCACACGGGTTTTTCGGTATGGCTGCAGGCGCAGGGTTTATTTTTATGGCTTATAATGGATTTGATACTTTAGCAACTGCTGCAGAGGAGTGTAAAAATCCTAATCGGGACTTACCCATTGGGATTATAGGGTCTTTGCTGGTTTCTGCTGTTCTTTATATTGTTGTATCAGGGGTCTTGACAGCCATTGCTCCTTACTCCTCTTTGAATAGCTCAGAGCCCATGGCCTATGCTTTAAGAAGAAATGGAGTGGACATAGGTGCAAAGCTAGTTGCGACAGGGGCTATTGCAGCAATGACTACCGTTCTTTTAACCCAGATTTTTGGGCAGTCTCGAATTCTGATGGTCATGGCTCGAGACGGTTTGGTCCCTGATTTTTTTGCTCAGGTAAACGCAAGATTTGGAACACCGCATTTTGGTATTCTAGCGAGTGGATGGGTGATGATGCTAATCTCGGGTTTTGTTTCTGTATCCACCTTAGGGCAGCTGAGCAGTATGGCAACGCTAGCAGTTTTTGCTTTTGTTTCAGTGGAGGTGATGGTGATGCGGTATAAGCACCCTGAAGTGAAACGAACCTTTCGTTGTCCTGCTGTCTATTGGGTATCCTCTGTGTCGGCAGGTTTATGTTTTTTTCTTTTTACTCAGCTTTGGGTTGAAAACTGGAAATTTTACTTAATTAGTACCCTGATCGGGCTTATTTTTTACTTCAGTTATGGATATCGCCACAGTCGTTTCAGTCGTCATAGAGCGTGAGTTAAAAATCAGGAGACTTGCACCTATGAGTTCCTCTAAAATGAGGCTAGGTCGATCCATGATATTGAGATGCTCACTCAGACTGGAATAAGGAAAGTCTGGAAACTTCGTTCCGAGTAAAGGCCAAAGAATAACTGTTTGTAAGGATTCAGAAAAATCTCTTCCGAGGAGAGCATCCGAAACTGCATCTAAGAGTAAATGAATAGCACTCCCTAAGAAAAGAGCAGCAATTCGTTTTGATTTTTTGATCCAGGTGAGACTACTCAAAATCAGAATAAAAAGGGCAGTGTGACCCAAGGTTCGACTGCCAGAAATACTACTCCATACTGAGCCGTGGTTTTGTGAGAAAAAAGTAGCTCCATAGTAAAGGGGTTTATCAATCAAGTCCGGTAAAATAGTTCCAACCAGAAGGTATCGATTCGGTAGGCCTTTTGAAATCGGGCCTAAAAGTGTTTTACCAATGCCCAGATGGCCGAATAAGAACATGAGGAATCCTTCAGAGGTTGATCTCATCGGAGGTGAGAACGACCTTTCCAAATACTTTTCTTTGGGTCAGTCGTTCAAAGGCTTCTGGTAAACGAGAAAGCGGTAGCACAGTGTCAATGACGGGTTGGAGTTTCTTCTTTTGAGCTAGTTCAATCACACGAATCAGATCCCCTTTGCTTCCCATGGTGGAACCTAAAAGAGAGAGATTTTTAAAAAATAAGGCCTTCAGGTCTAGGCTGACCTCACCTCCTGAGGTTGCACCGCAGGTGACAAATCTCCCTCCCCAGGTGAGACATTTCAAACTTTCTTGGAAGGTGTCTGCTCCAATATGGTCTAGGACGACATCACAGCCTTTCTTTCCTAAGCTTTTTAAGTAACGCTGAACTTCTTCTCGAAAGGGTGTCTGCGAGTACTCAATGACGTGATCTGCTCCAAGAGCCTGAGCTTTTTTAACCTTATCATTCAATTTACCCGTTAATTCACCAGTGGATCCTACTGTTGTAATCACTGTCGCTCCTAAAAGTTTGGCTATTTGAATGGCAGCGACAGAGACTCCACTTCCTCCTGCTTGGATGAGGATGATTTCACCTGCACGGAGTTGTGCTTTGCGAACCAGCATTGTCCATGCTGTAAGATATGGAATAGGAAGAGCAGCACATTCAATGGCTGAGAGGTTTCCTGGTTTTTGGATGATGTTAGCTACAGGGACCACGATTTTCTCAGCGCATCCCCCGTCTTGTGTTTCACCTAAAATACCATAGGATCGACATAAAGGGTCTAAGCCATTGAGGCAAGGTTCACATCCTCCACAAGAGGTGCCTGGGTTTAAAATCACTTCAGAGCCTAAGCCTAATTGTCGTTTGGCTAACGCTTCTTCTGAGCCTGGACCCAATGCTTCCAGGGTTCCACACACATCGCAGCCTGGGATTAAGGGAAGAGGAAAATGATGGTCTGCCACTCCTCGAAGTACCCAAAGATCAAGGTGATTGAGTCCGACGGTTTTTACCTGGACCAAGGCTTCCATTGGACCAGGAGCAGGGGAAGGAACCTCTACCTGTTTGAGATGAGTGAGATCCCCATGTTCTGAAATTCTCCAAGCTTTCATCGCTTCAAATTCCTATTCAGGGTCATCTTAATCTGAGCTGCAATGGCTTGAGCTGAGATCCCAAACTTGTCATAAAGCTCCTGGGCATCCCCGCTTTCACCAAACTGATCTTGGATTCCTAATTTGAGAAGAGGAGGATGCTGACTTTGCTTTACTAGAGCATCAGCTACACAACTACCCAATCCACCTATGACCGAGTGATCCTCTACAGTCACTAGGAGAGAAGAACTCTGAGCGATTTGAAGGAGAGTGGACTCGTCAAAAGGTTTGAGACAATGAGCATTCCAGACTTCCATAGAAATCCCATTTTCTTCAAGGATTCCAGAAGCTTGAACTGCTTCAGAAACGGAAGCACCGGTTGCAATACAAATCACCTGAGTTTCTGAAGTGCCAGGTGGACGAATTTGGAGTAGTCGAGTGGGTCGAAAGGGAGTCGAGCGAGGATAAAGATCCGGCAGATTCTGTCGGGTCAGTCTGAGATAGGCAGGGCCTTTCCACTCCTGAACCAGGTATTCTAAAAGTAAACCAGTTTCAGTAGCATCCATCGGTTGAAACACTCCCAGATTCGGGAGTGCTCTCATCAAGGTCAGATCTTCCAGTCCCATTTGGCTGTATCCATCATCTCCAATTCCAACTCCGGCATGTGTACCTACCATCCTGACATTGGCCTGAGAATAAGCAACACTGAGACGGATTGTATCGTAGCGACCTGTGAGAAAGCATCCAAAGCTGCAAAGAAAGGGAATCTTTCCAGTAAAAGAAAGTCCAGCTGCAGTACCAATCATATTGGCTTCAGCGATTCCCATTTCAAAAAAGCGATCCGGAAATTTTTTAGCGAAAATATCAGATTTTGTCGATTTCGAAAGATCAGCATCTAGTACCACAATCTGGGAGTGCTTCTTGCCTAGTTCTGCCAAGGCTTCACCAAAGGCTTGGCGTGTGGATTTAGACATCGTGCCCTCGATTCTGAGAGTTTTTGATTTCTTCAATGGCTTTGCGTGCTTGTTCGGTATTGGGAGCAACTCCGTGCCAACCGATTTGATTTTCCATAAAGGAGACTCCCTTGCCTTTTACAGTTCGAGCTAAAATAAACACAGGCTTTTGAGATGGGTGTGTTTCCAATCGACGAGCTTCTTCAAAAGTTTGAGTGATTTGATGGATGTCGTGTCCATTTATTTCAAAAGTATTCCAGCCAAAAGCTTTCCATTTATCAATAATGGGCTCTATGGGCATGACTTCGCTCACTCGCCCATCGATCTGGGCATCATTGCTGTCTAAGATCACACAGAGGTTAGAAAGCTTAAACTGAGGAGCTGACATAGCTGCTTCCCAGATCTGACCCTCTTGAATTTCTCCATCTCCTAATAGACAATAAACACGGGATGATTTCTTATCCATTTTAAGGCCAAGAGCCATCCCTTGAGCTACAGAAAGTCCTTGGCCGAGTGAACCGGTTGAGGCTTCAACGATAGGCAGTCTTACGCGATCGGGGTGACCTTGAAGCCTACTGCCTATTTGACGAAGAGTTTTAAGTTCTTCGTAGGGGATAAATCCTTTTTTAGCCAAAACAGAATAAAGAGCCGGAGCGGCATGTCCTTTGGAAAGAATGAAGTGATCTCGCTCTTGGAAGGGATGTGAGGGGTCTAAGCCTTTCATTTCCTTAAAAAAAAGAACTGTCAAGAGATCAATCGCTGAAAGGCTTCCTCCTGGATGACCTGATTTTGCTTGAGCTAACATTTCAATGATCCAAGTTCTAAGCTCACTGGCTATCCTGTTTAACGATTCAGTTTGCATTTCCCTCTCATACCACGGAATTTGAGTTCATTCGTGGTTTATTGAGCCCAGTTGTTGAACGCTGCGTTTCAACTTGTTACAGTAATAAAAGAATGAAGCAAAAATGGTGGGTTCTCACATCAGTAGGCTGTGGGACTTTCATGGCAACTCTTGACTCCAGTATTGTCAACGTAGCCTTGCCTACTTTGAATAAAGAATTTGGACCTAATCTTTCGCATGTCAAGTGGGTGGTTATGGTCTATCTCCTCGTGATTACTTGTGTTTTACTTCCCTGTGGCAGGTTGTCTGATGAAAAGGGAAGAAAGCTTGTTTTTCAAATTGGTTTTTTTATCTTTGTTTTAGGTTCAGTCTTGTGTGGCATTGCTCCAGAACTCTCTTGGCTCATTTTGTTTCGAGTCGTCCAGGGAGTCGGAGCAGCCATGCTCATGGCCAACGGGCCGAGCTTGATTACAAGCGCCTTCCCTGTCCGAGAAAGAGGAGCTGCTCTTGGAATTTTGGCCATGGTTGTGAGTACAGGATTAGTGACTGGACCTAGTATTGGCGGTTTTCTCATTTCAAAAATGGGATGGAGGAGTATTTTTTGGGTCAATCTTCCTGTCGGTGTTTTGGGGGTTTCTCTGGTTCATTATTTTGTAAATGATGAGAAATCCAATAAAAAGGCAGGTCCTTTTGATTGGGCAGGGGCTTTTTTGCAAACTGCTATTGTAGTCCTTTTTATGCTGTTATTTGATTCTCCTCTCCAATTGAGTTTTTCAGGATGGATGGTTTTTATTGCTTGGATTGGGCTTGTTTATGGATTTCTCAAGGTCGAGTCACGTGCAAAAGCTCCTCTTTTTGATTTATCCTTACTCAAAAATCAAACTTTTTGGACTGCAAATTTGGCTGGGTTTCTCACTTTTGTGGCATTTCAATCGGTGGCTGTATTAATGCCGTTCTTTCTTGAAGAAGTCTGTCATTTTTCTCCTCATAAGGCTGGATTTTTCATGACGGTGATTCCACTGACCATTTTTGTCATTGCTCCAATGAGTGGCCGAGCTTCAGATCGGCTGGGCAGTCAAGGGTTAAGCTTCACTGGAGCTTTTCTTGCGGGGATTGGGTTTTTTTCAATGGCAGGCTTATTTGGTAAAGGCCTCTATGCTCAAACTAGTGAGACGAGCATTGTTTTTGGGTTGTGTGTGATGGGTTTAGCCTTAGGATTATTTCAGTCGCCTAATAATAATGCGATTATGGGAAGTGTTCCCATCGATAAGCTAGGTGTAGCTTCAGCCATGTTAGCTACAACACGAAATCTAGGTTTGATGGCAGGTACAGGTCTAGCAACATCCTTGTTTTCTTGGAGGATGACAGAAACTCACAGTTTTGTAGATTCATTTCATTTGTCTTTGTTTGTTGCAGGAGTGGCTGCAGTTGGAGCAATGCTCGCTTCCTTAGGAAAACGAAGAAGCGGCAGAAGGTTATCTCGTCAAAAGGTCAGTAGACATGTGGAAGGCTAAGAAAAAAGACCTGACTGAGGAAGAAGCGATTGAGTTGGCAAAAAAAGAACTGGCTCCTTTTTGGTTGGGTTCACCTCCCTTAATGATAGGGTTGAAGCAAGGTCATCGAGCCATTGTGGTTCCATTGCAATCTGACTTTATTCAAAAATCTTGGGTGATGCTTTTTGTAGACTGGACTCATTTTGAGTGTGAGTTAGCTCTCTTTTATCTCAAACAGTGGCATTGGCGTTATCAGGTTCATGGATTGAAGATGCTTCTGATTGCTCAACCGACCTATCCGTACCTGAAAAACCGAGTTTATTTACAGAAATTTGAAAAAAACAAAGAGTTTCCAATGGTCATTGATCTTGAAGGAAGGATTGCAGCTGCTTTCGATGTGAAGCAGATGCCTCACGTGGTTCTTTTCAATGAAGGGAGAGTTGATTTGAGTACTCAAAAATCAGGAGAGCTAGGATCCCGATTTTTTACGCAGATCGAAGAAGTGATTCAGAGTTTTTTAAGATCAAAAGATGTAGGTTTACCTTTACTTCCTGTTTTTGAGCCATCTTCTTCATTCTTGTTCTCTCAGGATGCTCTAAAAATTGAGCTAGGAGCTTTACGTCAAACTGAAAATCTTTTTTTACCCCAAGGATTTGATGTGGGTGAGGGACTTAAAAAAAATCGATCCGTTGATTTTAAGAACCCTTATTCTAAAAAAATGGGTGTGGGTCAGGTTTTTTTGCAGGGAAAATGGTCCCAGAATGACGATAGAATTTATACTCTGGATTCAGAAGCATCCCTTATTTTTACTTGTCCCAGTTCTCGGTTTTCTGTAGTCGCACAGTCGTTAAAAGAGTTTGAGCTTGGAGTGATTTCAGTTGAGGTGAATGGAGTTCCTGTTTTCGAATCGATGATGGGAGAAGATTTAAGTGCTGATGATTCGGGACGGTCTTTACTGAGGCTTGGGGCTCCGAAACTTTATCATGTTTTGATACAACTCGATCCAAAACAGATGTCGGAAGTGACTTTGAGATTCCCTGCTGCTCACGCGGTGGGAGTTGCTCTCTACGGTTTGCGTTTAGGTAATCCTTGGGTTGCCTAAATTTTCTATGGGAGGGTAATTCCTTAATAAAATTAACTGAAATTATAACACTTTTTTTACGGGTTTGCCCTTAAATAGTTCCAGGCAGCTTCAACATTTAATAATCCAACACCCGTTTCATTAGGAGACGAGTCAGGAAGAGGTGTTGCTGTGTTTAATATGGCGTGAACGTACTGGTTCAGAGGTCGTCCTGGGACAGCTTCCATAAGTAGCGCAATAGCTCCGCTCACAATAGGAGCAGTTGGAGAAGTAGGTCCAGGAGATGGAACAGCTATGCAAAAGAGATGAGTCTTAATTCCACAGCTACTGCTTGTTGTAGTAATACGGTTATTCTCATCTACAGCTACAGTGACAATAATGTTTCCATGAACAGGATAGTAATTATCAGGGATTCCAAATCCCATATTAGTATTAACCCCCGGGCCACTATTTCCTGCAATAATAACATAAATATTATCAACAACAGCAGGATCTGGAGGGTTTAAAAAAACACCAGGGGAAACCCCGCCTGGAGGCATCGTATATTGAGCTGCTAATAAGTTTCTTCCAAGTATGCTATTACTTACGATTTTTATGAGATGTTCATCTAATGGGTCACTCGAAATTTTTGCTTGAGGGGCAATCCCAATATTTCCTTGCGTATTGACTGCTCCAGCAGCTATTAGCGCCATTTGTGTAGCGTGACCTTCAACTCCGGCAAGAATCTCACGTCCTGGTAAAACAGTATGCTTTAATTCCGTTCTTTCAAAATTAATTCTATCAACATCATAAAACGCAATTAGGATATCTTTCCCAAGATATCCTGCTTTATGAAGAGAATTCGCATGGATTCGATCAAATGTGGATTCAACTCCATTATAACTCAATCATAGTCTCCAAGGTGCTGGTCGTCCATTTTCTGGCAATCCACTACTGTCTGGTAATTCACTACCACTACAAGAAAATAAAGAAAAAAAGAGACAGGTTGCTATTAAAATTAAAAATATTTTTTTAATAAAATTAGTCATATCAGAACTCATGGTTTTAACTTAAATAATATTGAAAGTGCTGTTAGTCAAGTTGAGGAGTGTACTTTACATCATTTACTTTCAAAAAAAAAGAATTAAATATTATGAGCTTATTATTTCATGAGCGGTATTAGCTGACGAGAGGGACGGTCCTCAGGTTTTACGATTATCTTGAGCTCAAGGGTCCTACTAAAATGATAATAATAAACTATTTTAGTTGAATGCATTCTGGTCTTAATCCCCTGACTTCAATTCATACGTGATCGGGATCTAGCTTGCTGAAATGATTAAAGCTGACTTTAGTAGTACTCATGCTCATAAAGTGTAAGCAACGGGTCCACTCTTGAAGAGTAATTGGGTCAGATTCCTCTGAAATTCTTTTAAGGATATAATTTTTTAAGGAATCAATATTTTCAGGGCTGGCTAGATCACTTTGCAGATAATTGGAAAGAGTAATTGCCAAATTTCTACTAAACTGAGCAGGTTTGATCCGATTCATGGCAGAAAATTTTACTCTTTTTTTATATTCCTCTGGGCTTTCACTCAAAAGATCCTCCCATAAATGAAGATGAGTGGCCGAAGGTTTGTTTTTAAGGGAGTCAGCCGATGCGGAGTCATTCAGTTCTTGTCGTGAGGGTTTGATGTTGAATGGACAAACTTCTTGGCATTGGTCGCATCCAGCAATCCAAGCTCCAGTCTTACTTTGATCGGAGGCAGAGAGGTTTAAATGACCTCTTTTTTCTAAGGTCCAATAACTGATGCAACGCTCTGAGTTCAGCAGATGAGGTTTAGGAAAAGCCTGTGTCGGGCAGGTATCTAGGCATCTCTGGCAGTGCCCACACAGGTTAGGCAGAGGGGCAGGGGCTTTACCCGTGGCTTGATTTAAGAGAACTTCTGCCAAGAAAAGGTAACTTCCGTGTCGTGGATGAATCAGAAGAGTGTTTTTTCCAATCCACCCTAGCCCAGCTAGGGCGGCCCAGCTTCGTTCTAAGACGGCACTGGTGTCTACACAGATTTTCCAATGAAGTTGAGAAGGGTTAATGGTAGAATTCCATTTGGATTTTACAGATAACATTACTTTTTCTAGTTTTTCATAGATTTCTTTGTGGTAATCCCTGCCATGTAAATACCGAGCGTAGCGAGGGCCTTCACTGAGCTGAGCCGCACCTGCTGGAGTTTTAGGGTAGGCCATAGCAACACAAAAGACACTTTGAGCGTCCGGCAGTAAGAGGCGTGGATTGGCTCGTGGATTTCTTCCCCGGATGAGGTAGTCCATAGATCCTGAAAACCCTGTCTTAAGCCATGTATCAAATTGGTCAATGTGCTTTTGAATAGAATGCTTGGAGTCCGAAAAAGCTAAATCGATATCCACCACTCCCGCCAATAGGAAGCCTTCTTGATGAGCAGACTCAATGAGGAGTGTAGGAAGATCCATGGGATAAAATTCGGGTGGCTCGACCTAAGAGGTCATGGGGCAATGCTTCTGTGATTTCAACTTCAATGAGATCTCCCGAACGAATCGGGTGGCCTCCCAGTTGATCCAGATCATTGATCAGGACATGGCCGTCAATCTCTTGTGCCTGAGTGCTCATTCTCCCTTGAACCAGTAAGTCCGTTTCTGAACTGGGGCCTTCAATTAAGACTTCGACTTGAGAGCCTAAGTATCGATTTTGAAGTTCTTGGGACTGTTGTTGTAAAATTTGAGTCAGTTCTTTTGCTCTTCGTCTCTTCGTGGCTGGATGTACTTGATGGGGCATAAGAGCGGCTTGAGTGCCTTCTTCCTTGGAGTAGCGAAACACTCCAACATGATCCAGTTTTAAGCTTTGGAGATCTTCACAAAGCTCCTGGAATTGCTCTTGGGTTTCCCCAGGAAAACCCACAATGATCGAAGTTCGAAAGACGATTCCAGGGATTTGATCACGTAATTTTTGAACCAAATCAAAAAGTTTAGCTTTTGTGAGTCGGCGGTTCATCCGTTTTAGAATGGCGTCATTCGTGTGCTGAATGGGCATATCTAAGTATTTTACAATCTTGGGCTCCCTAGCTATGACCGAAATGAGTTCATCAGAAAATTGATCTGGATAAACATAATGAAGACGAATCCATTCAATGCCCTCTATCTTGCAAAGCTCAGGAAGAAGCATTTCTAGTTTTTCACGGTATTTCCATTCCATTCCATATTCAGTTAAATCTTGTGCTACTAAATTGAGTTCTCGTACGCCGTTTGAGGCCATAGCAGCGGCTTCTTTGACTAGAGAAGCAATGGTTCTAGAACGAACATTGCCTCGAAGCTTTGGAATAATACAAAAGGCACATCTTCGGTTACACCCTTCTGAGAGTTTTAAAAAGCTTGAGTACTGAGGGCCTGTATGTAATCGGGGGTCTTGTTCCGTATGGATAAAGGCAGGTTGATCCACATAGGATCGCTTTGGGAGTGGGGATCCTAGTTCAAGTGCTTGTCGCTGTTTTTCAAGAAGTTCAGTGATGCGGTGATACTGACCCGTACCTATAAAGAGATCCACCTCAGGCATTTCGGTCTCTAGTTTTTTCGAATAGCGCTGGGTGAGACAACCAGAAGCCACTAGGATCTCGCACTGTCCGGACTCTTTGAATTGAGCCATTTCAAGAATCGTCTCAATGGACTCCTCTTGAGATGCTTGGATAAAAGAGCAGGTATTGACGATGATGACTTGAGCGTTTTGGGGCTCTTGGGTAAGGACGTAACGTTCTTTTTCAAGAAGTCCTAACATGACTTGAGAGTCGACTAAGTTCTTGGGGCAACCCAGGCTAACAAAATAAATAGGGATTGGGGTAGTCATTCGGATTAATCTCTAAAGTTTTCAAATTGCATGGGGACTTTTATTTTTTCCTGTTCTTGTTTGAGTAAAGAAATTGCAGATTGAAGGTCGTCTCGATTTTTCCCAGTGACTCGGACTTGCTCATCTTGAATTTGAGCTTGAACTTTGAGTTTACTGGTCTTTAGGCTTGCAATGATTTCTTTTGCTTTTTCTTTTGAAATTCCCGCTTGGAGAGTGATGACCTGCCTCACACTTCCACCAAAAGCAGACTCAATTTTCTGGTAATCGAATGACAAAAGTGAAATCCCTCGTTTAATGGCCTTATTTTGAAAAATATCGTTTACGGCCTCAAGCTTACCCTCTTCACTACACCAAAGAGTGACTGTTTTTTCCTTTTGATCGAGCTTGATTTCAGATTTAACCCCTTTGAAATCAAAGCGTTGGGTGAGTTCTTTCATGGCTTGGTGGATAGCATTATCAAGTTCTTGCCAGTTCATTTCAGAGGAAACATCAAACGAAGGCACAATGAGGATCCTTTCTAATATCGTTTTATGGGCCTATTCTATCAAAAATTAAAGTCTTTGGATAGGGCATCCGAAGAATCAGATGTGAAATACTTTTTAAAGGTGAATTGCCTATCCAAGCGTGCTTTTGTGAGTCGGGTTTCATTTTTATCACTAGCGTTCATGCTAGAAGGTTGTGCCATTTTAGGATCCAGGCAGGGAGCTGTAATTGAGCTTTCTCAAAAAGCTTATGTCACTGATGAAAACCATGAAACCCGGCTTCACAAAAAAGGTGATCAAATTAACTTAGGATCGGGCGCAGTTTTACTGGAATCACCCGGGCATATGAGTATGCTCATTGTCCCTACCGGTGGAGAATCCGGAATCATTAAAACTAAATTTCAAGAAGCAAGCATCGGTGAGGATTCGCAGAGGCTTAATGTTTCAGATCTTCAAATTATTCTGAGTGAAATTAATAATGTTCAAAAACTCATGTCTGAACAGAAAGCAAAAGAAGCTTTTTCAAAAATTGAAACCCTTCAAAGAAAATACCCTAACGTAGGGTATTTGAACTTCTATAGAGCTGGAAGTCTCTATGTTTTAGGAGATAAAGATCGAGCAAAGTCAGCCTTAGAAGATGCACTCGGAGACTCCATGGATACAGATGAAATCCGAGATTTTTATCTTCTTTTAGGAGGGAGTCTTCAGAACTATAAACAGAAAATTAATAAAAACGCAACAAGAATGGGTAGTTCAGAGTCAGATTCTGATGGGAGTTCAGATGATTCATCAGACAATAAAAGTCGTAAAAATTCAAAGAAGAAGGGGAACTAGTGAAAAGCTTAACCTCAGGAATGCTGATCTTAATTTTTGTTTTTGCTATGACTTTTCATGGTGTGGACAGCTCAGTATTTTATAATGCTCACTCTTTTATCATCGTTGTGCTCGGAACCTTAGGTATCTTTGCCCTTTCTACTCCACCTGTTGGGATTTTGAATGTCTTTAAAAGTTTAATGAAGCTCAGTGTTCCTGATAAATCAGTGGATTTTTATAATGAGCAGCTATTAGCTGTGAATAAAAAAAGAGATGTTCAGTTATCTGACTCCCATCCGCTCATTGTCTATGCTCAAGAGCTTTGGATCAAGGGACTAGATTCTGAAATGATTCCTGCTTTACTGACTCGGCGGATGCAAGAACTCAATGGGGATACGCTGAGAGTGACCTCTGCTTTAAGAAATTTAGCAAAGTATCCACCTGCCATGGGAATGACAGGTACCGTGATTGGATTAGTGACTCTCTTTTCTCATCTTCAACCAGAAAATCGATCAAAACTCGGTCCTTCACTCGCCTTAGCCATGACGGCTACTTTGTATGGTCTTTTGCTTGCCAACGCATTTTTAATGCCATTAGCCGATCGCCTTCATTTGATTCATCTGCATCATAGTGAAGTGAATCAATATATTTGTAAAATTTTACTTTTGATTCATCAGGGGGATGGTGAATCGATTGTTGAGGATGAAATCAATGACAGCTCAATCAGCAAGAAAAAATAGTGTTCTGCTTCCGTCTCAGGATGCAGAACATGGGGCTGGTATTGAAGAGGAAGGTCTGAGTGGCCTCTGGGCGGTTTCATATTGCGATTTATTAATGGTCCTGATGAGCTTTTTTATTTTATTTTTTCAGGCTGATGATGTTCAAGAGTCAGTGATTCAAAATTTAATGCTTTCACTTTCAAAAAACAAAACGATTACTTCAAAGGTCTCTCCAGAGAAGGTAGTAGAAAAGCCATCAGTGGAATCAGTACAAACTTCTCCTTCAGCGACACCTCAGCTGGGAGGTGTAGATACAATTCTAGCGCAATCTGAATTTTTTAAATCTGCAGAAGAACTGTTTGGAAAAGATTCTGTCCGTGTTGAAAAAAACTATCAAGGCCAAGTTGTAGTGATCGATTTTGAAAAAAATATTTATCAATCAGGAAAATATGAGTTTCCAGTCAGTCATAAAAAAAATCTCATAGAGCTTCTCAAGCTTATTAAACCCCATGAAAAGAATTTAAATATCACTTTTATTGGTCATACAGATTCATCTTGGCTTCTTAAAGGGACGCGTCCAAAAGTGATTAACTCTAATCTTGTGTTGTCTGATTTACGAGCCGTTCGAGCTTTAGAAATCGCTTTGGGCATGGGGTTTGATATGCATAATCTGGCTGCACAAGGAGCTAGTTCTTCTTCTCGAAACATGAGGTCTTTGTCTATACGCATTGCGGAGGTGCGCAGTCGATGATTTTATCTATAAAAACGATGAAAACTTCACTTGCTTCTTTTTTAATTGCATTATGTTTAATGAATTCTGCATGGGCTGAAGTTTCAAGAAGTGATTGCTTACAGGTTCAACGTCAGGTTGAAGAGAGAGTCAACCCTATTTTAAGATTTTATGAGCCAGAATCTTTTGTCATTGTTACAGCACTTCCAATGAAGGAGAAGGAGAAAGTAGTTCCAGGAACTCCTTTTTTGATGAAAGTTCAAATTCAAAATACAGATTCGAGTGTGCTTTTTGAGAAACTCATTTTAACCGTTTACACTAAGAGTGGGACCCTTCCAGAGTCAGTTACAAAAATTTTAAGTAAACTTGCCAGTGGATTTGGAGCAACTCCAACATTTCAATATGAATCTCTTCCTGCTTCATTTTTCCATAAAACATCAAAAGCTGATGACTCTATTGAGTCCAAGTCTGCTAAAAAAGATATTGCTGAAATTCCTAAAGATTTACCAAAAGATTTGAAAGAGCTTTCAAAAGAAGTACCAGAAGATCAAGCGAGTGCTGAAAAGACAAAGCCCCAAGGTTTGGGATGGATCGATCAGATGTCTTGGGGTCTTCAACTTAAGATTGCGGGTGGAATGTTTTTACTGAGCATCTTGGTGTTCGGACTCTATCTGAACCAGAGCTCTGCTTTTAGGAAATCAATCAACCAAGGTTTAAGAACAATCAGTACAGCTTTAGAAGCTCAAGCTTTAGAAGGGGGATCTCAAGCAGCAGCTGTTTCGACATCTTTAAGATCTCAGGATTTGCCTGGGTCTTTGCCAGCAAGGCAAGACACTTCAAGTGAGAACTCGGTGGCTCGTTATAGCTTAGAAAGCTTAGTGGCTTGTTTTTCTGATTGCTATTGGTCAAAAAGTGATCACTACGCAGCTTATCTTTGGAAGCAAACACCGGTTCTACTTAAGAAGCAAATGATTGATCAAGTTACTTTTTTATCTTCTTACAGTTTTTATTTAAATACTTTAGAAGGCGTTGATCTTGGGTTTTTAGAGGAACCTACTTATTTAAATCCCATTCAGATTGAATATTTTGATAATTCTACAGTGACTGATTTAGTGAGAAAAAATTACTCTTTGATGAAACGACTTTCTAGCTTGAGATTGCAGGGGCTCAGTTTAGGGATTCAGGAACGACTTGAACTTCATTCAAAGGCTCAGGCTTTAGATTCTAGTGCAGCTAATGAAAAGATAGATATAAAAGGGATTAAAAAATCACCTTTAAGGGCTCTTCCAAGCTTCCTAAAAATTGAAATTCAATCCTTGGATCAAGAAATTGAACTTCTTCAGTCGAATCATATTTCCATGGAACTCATAGAAGCTGTTCCGTCCTTGATTTGGGCTAATCGGCTTTCAACGGATGAGTTGAGTCAATTATTAAGTCCCTGGTCGGCTCGAGATTTGGCTTCTGCTTGGATTGGACCTGAAGAAACCCTGAAGCTTTTAGGAGGGTGCATTGCAGATAAGAAATTGAAGTTAGTTTCTTCCATGCTCAAGAATGTCCCTCCGAGTCGAAAATCTGTAGCTTTTAATAAAATTCATCGATTGATGGTTGAGAAGATTAAATCTAAAGAAGAGAAAAATATCGGTGAAAAAATATAAAGAAAAAATCAGTTTATTTGTTTTTTCTTCGATGCTTTTGGGATTTGTAATTTTCTATTCTCCAAAAGCTTTTTCAGGTGAATTATCTAAATCTCTTGAAGTGAGAAGTGAGCCTCATAATGCTCGATTTTTTTTGGAATTTGATTTTGTGCAGTTGAGTCGAAACAGCGCTTCTGTTTCTGGTTTAGGTTTAGGGTTAGCAGTTCAGTATGCTATGAATGATAAATTTGGAGTTATTGGGTCTTTTAGTCAGGCGAGTTATCTTTCAGGGTTTGCTAACCTTTATAGAGAGTTTGGGGTCAGGCTTGTTTATGCCCTTACAGGGAAATTGAGAGCAGAAGAAAAGAAGGTTTCATTTTTTCAGCAGGATGTTTTTCATTCTTATGAGAAATTCTCAGGGGGTTTAAGAATTGGCGTGACCACTGAAATGATGTTTTTAACCAGTACAGTGGATGTTCGAAGTTTAGCAGGGAGTGGATTTTTTATAAACTATGAGTTTAATGTATCATTAGATACGACTGCGTTTATAGGAGTTAGACAAGATACCCTATCGTTGGGTGGAGCTACAGCTGCAAACGATCTTAGGTTTACGGTTGGAATCTTTTTTTAGGCTAAAAGCCATCTCATCCAGGAAGTCAAGCCATTAATTTAAATTAAAAATATTTAAAAAATATTTTTATAAATCGCTTCTGTGTCTTTCGTTAGGCTTCTTAAATATTAAAAAATCACCACAATTGAGTTTTCCCTAAATTTAAATAGTTAAAATAAAGATTGCTTAATTCTTGACCAAAAAAGTCCTATAAGAGATCATAGAGTTAATTATGCTTCAATATTCTAAAACCCAGAACTGTAGGCAGGGAGATCCGTTTCGGCTATTATTGCGTCGATCTCGTTTGGTTTTTTCATTATTAGGGCCATTATTAGGGTTGTTTCTGACGAGCTGTGAGGTCCCACAATCAGCAGACTCAGTGGTGGGAGCTCCTGCTGGAGGTGTGGCTGTTGTATCAAGTGATCCTAATTCAAATGTAAAAGCCTTAAGTGCTGTGATTGGGAGAAATCAGGTAGCTGAGGTTTCATCTTCTTTTCAATATCCTTTGCTCGTTCAGCTTCTCCAAGGAGGAAAACCTCTTTCTGGAGTCAATGTTGGTTTTGTTGCTATAGGTATTCCGATTACGATTAGTCAGAATTTAGTAATGACAGATGACAGTGGCTATGCTCAAATTACTGTGACAGCTGGAACTACTTCTGGGGTTGCATTGGTCAGAGCGACTTCGGGTTCTCTGAGTGTTGATTTTAGTCTGACTGTAACGCCTCCTGCTAATGTTCTTTATCCTCTCTCAGGAGACGCACAGTCCACGATGAGGAATACTGCTTATGTCAGTCCACTCATGGTTCAGCTCTTAGCAGGGAATGCAGCAGCGTCCAGTTCACCTATTTTCTTTTCAGTGCTGAGTGGACCCCCTGTTGTGTTTAGTCCTTCACAGTTTGCTTATACAGATAGTTCAGGCATTGCCACAGTTTCTGTGACTGCCGGAGATTTTCCGGGAAATGTTGTTGTTCGAGCAAGCAGTGGGACTAAGTTTGTTGATTTCAATTTAAACATTCAAAACACTGGGGTTGGACTGAGTAAGGTTGCTGGAGATAATCAAAGTACTCTGGTTCAATCATTGTTTCCCTTTCCTCTGATGGTTCAAGTTTTTAATAACGGATCAGTTTGGAGTGGTGCCACAGTGAACTATCAGGTGATCAGTGGTCAACCTGGAAGCTTAAGTGCTTCAACTGTAACAACCGATGGAAATGGCTTTGCTCAAGTGAATTTCACTGCAGGAAATGTGATGGGTCCTGGTGTCGTTCAGGCTTCCGTGAATGGAAAAACAGTTAATTTTAATTTGAATGTCACAGGACAAGGGTATGTTTTAAAGACTGTCAGTGGAGATCATCAGTCTGCTTTAGTCTCCAATCTTTTTCAATCACCTCTTGGGGTTCAGCTGCTTTACAATGGTCTTCCAGCTGCAAATATGGCAGTCAAGTATGTGGTCTTAAGTGGGCAGTCAGGAACCTTTAGTCCTTCTGATACTGCTACAACCGATGTGAATGGTTATGCACAAGTGAATTTTAATGCAGGCAGCACACTTGGGTCTGTAGTGATTCAAGCCACCTCCAATCAAGTCAATACCAATTTTAATTTAACGATCAATGGGCCTGGTTTTGCTTTAAACCCAGCAACGGGCGATAATCAGACGGGTAAAGTCAATACTACTTTTTCTATTCCACTGAAAGTTCAGCTGGTCAATAATGGAGTTGCTGTTTCCGGTCAGGCTGTTGATTTCAGTGTGAGCAGTGGTGCTTCAGGAACTTTTAATCCTCCTTCTCCTGTGACGGACTCATCGGGTTATGCTCAGACTGTTTTTACAGCAGGTTCGACAGCTGGAATGAGTACGATTCAAGCTTTTTCAAATTTAAAGACAGCTTTTTTTCACTTAACCGTTCAGACCTCTGGACTAGTTTTGAGTGCTTTGTCAGGAGATGGACAAGCCGCTCGAGCAGGTTCTTCTTTTGCTTATCCACTTTTTGTTCAGTTAACCCAGGATGACGTTGCTCTCAGTAATACATCTGTTTTATTCACAATCAATAGCGGGAGTGGTTCTCTGAGTTCCGCTCAAGTGACAACGGATTCCTCTGGAATTGCTTCTACGAATGTTATAGCAGGCATGACCCCAGGACCTCTGGGCGTGAGGGTCGTCTATGGGGCTAAATTCATTGATTTTAATTTAACGGTTCAAAATCAAGGCTACGTGCTTTCAAGGTCTGGAGGAGATCTTCAAACTGCTATTATTTCGACCCCTTACTTAGCACCGCTTCGGGTTCTAGTGACGAACAATACTCAAATTGCACCTGGAGAGACTGTCACGTTTTCAGTTCTGAGTGGTCCAGTAGGGACATTGAGTGCAAGTACAGCAACAACTGATTCAAACGGATATGCTCAGGTGAATTACACAGCAGGAAGTACGGTGGGTTCCACTGTTATTCAAGCCTCTACTCGAGGCTTAACGGTCAATTTCAATTTAACCTCGGTGGGTCAAGGTTATGTGATCAGCTCTGTGGCTGGAAATAATCAGACGGCTACGGTATCTGCAGCATTTTCATCTCCACTCACGGTTCTTTTGCTCAAAGATGGTTTACCTGCTGCAAACGAAACAGTGAGTTTTCAAATCACAACGAGTGGAATGGGAGGGGTATTCTCATCTGCTTCTGCAACGACTGATTCTAATGGACACGCTCAAGTGAATTTTACGGCAGGCTCGACCCCAGGAACAAACGTGATTCAAGCCAGTGCTCGCGGGGTAACTACAAATTTTAATCTAACGGTTACAGGTGCGGGTCAAGTTTTAAGTAAGGCTGCTGGAGACAATCAAATCGCAGTCGTTTCTACAGGATTTAGTGCTCCGTTAAAAGTGCTTTTACTCAATAATGGGGTTCCGATTTCAGGAGCAGACGTAAGTTACACCGTTTATAGCGGTCAAACAGGAAGTTTTAGTCCTTCTATAGCCACTGCAACGACAGATTCAAATGGGAATGCTCAACTCAACTTCATTGCAGGAAGCACAGCAGGGCCCAGTGTAGTGAGAGCAAGCTATAATGGAACGACCAGTGTTGACTTTAATCTTACGATTGTGGGGCAAGGAGCGGTGTTAAGCAGTGTGGCTGGGGATAATCAAACAGCCAAGGTGACAACAGGATTTGCACTTCCCTTAAAAGTTTTATTGACCAATAACGGACAAGCTGTAGCTAATACAACAGTGAACTTTTCAGTTCAAAGTGGAAGTGTTTCTGGAACTTTCGGGAGTGCCTCAGCAACCACAGATACAAATGGATATGCTCAAGTGAGTTTTACAGCAGGTTCGACCTCAGGATCCAGTGTGATTCAAGCTTCTGCTCAAGTGGGGAGTAGCTCGCTGAGTACTCTGTTTCATTTGACGATTCAAGATGCAGGGATACAGCTCGGTATTCTTTCTGGTGGAGGGCAATCCACTCCTGCAACGCATACATTTGCTAATCCTCTTATAGTTCAATTGACGAATAATCAATTGCCTTACACGAATCAGTCTGTCACATTCACCGTTTATAGTGGAAGTGGATCAGTCAGTTCTGCTCAAGTGAGTACAGATAGCTCAGGGTTTGCTCAAGTCAATGCGACAGCAGGGGCCAGCACAGGAGCACTCGTGGTAAGAGCTGCATATAGTACGCAGTCAGTAGATTTTAATTTAACAGTTCAAAATCAGGGCTATGTTTTAACGAAAGCGGGAGGAGATGTCCAAAGTGCAGCTGTATCCACAGCCTATGCAGCGCCCCTGAGAGTTTTAGTGAATAATAATGGTCAAGCAGCAGCTGGAGAGACTGTCACGTTTTCAGTTCTGAGTGGTCCAGCAGGGACGTTGAGTTCAAGCACGGTCACAACCGATTCCAATGGATATTCTCAGGTGAATTACACAGCAGGCAGTACGGTGGGTTCCACTGTTATTCAAGCTTCTACTCGAGGCTTAACAGTTAATTTCAATTTAACCTCGGTGGGTCAAGGTTATGTGATCAGCGCTGTGGCTGGGAATAATCAGACGGCTACGGTATCGGCAGTATTTCCATCTCCACTCACGGTTCTTTTACTGAAAGATGGATTACCTGCTGCAAACGAAACAGTGAGTTTTCAAATCACAACGAGTGGAATGGGAGGGGTATTCTCATCTGCTTCTGCAACAACTGATTCTAACGGAAACGCTCAAGTGAGTTTTACAGCAGGCTCGACCCCAGGAGCGAACGTAATTCAAGCCAGTGCTTACGGGATGACTACGAATTTTAATTTAACAATTCAAAGTGCGGGTCAAGTTTTGAGTAAGGCTGCTGGAGATAATCAAATCGCAGTCGTCTCTACAGGATTTAGTGCTCCGTTAAAAGTGCTTTTGCTCAACAATGGGGCCCCAATTTCAGGAGCAAATGTAAGTTACACCGTTTATAGCGGTCAGACAGGTAGCTTCAGCCCTTCTACGGCTACTGCCACAACCGATTCAAATGGGAATGCTCAACTTAGTTTTATTGCAGGAAGCACAGCAGGACCCAGTGTAGTGAGAGCAAGCTATAATGGAACGACCAGTGTTGATTTTAATCTGACTATTGTAGGGCAAGGAGCGGTGTTAAGTAGTGTGGCTGGGGATAATCAAACAGCCAAGGTGACAACAGGATTTGCACTTCCCTTAAAAGTTTTATTGACCAATAACGGACAAGCTGTGGCTAATACAACGGTGAACTTTTCAGTTCAAAGTGGAAGTGTTTCTGGAACTTTCATGAATGCTTCACCTACGACGGATGCTAATGGTTTTGCTCAAGTGAGTTTTACAGCAGGTTCGACCTCAGGATCCAGTGTGATTCAAGCTTCTGCTCAAGTGGGGAGTAGCACGGTGAGTACTCTGTTTCATTTGACGATTCAAGATGCAGGGATACAACTCGGTATTCTTTCTGGTGGAGGGCAATCCACCCCTGCAACGCATGCATTTGCTAATCCTCTTATGGTTCAATTGACGAATAATCAATTACCTTACGCGAATCAGTCTGTCACATTTACCGTTTATAGTGGCAGTGGATCAGTCAGTGCTGCTCAAGTGAGTACAGATAGCTCAGGGTTTGCTCAAGTCAATGCGACAGCAGGAGTCAGCACAGGGCCACTCGTGGTGAGGGCTGCTTATAGTACGCAGTCAGTGGATTTTAATTTAACAGTTCAAAATCAGGGCTATGTGTTAACGAAAGCGGGAGGAGATGTTCAAAGTGCTGTTGTATCCACAGCCTATGCAGCGCCCCTGAGAGTTTTAGTGAATAATAATGGTCAAGCAGCAGCCGGAGAGACTGTCACGTTTTCAGTTCTGAGCGGTCCAGCAGGGACGTTGAGTTCAAACACGGTCACAACCGATTCCAATGGATATGCTCAAGTGAATTACACAGCAGGAAGTACGGTGGGTTCTACTGTCATTCAAGCGGCTACTCAAGGTCTAACCGTCAATTTCAATTTAACCTCAATGGGTCAAGGTTATATGATCAGCGCCGTGGCTGGAAATAATCAAACAGCTGCGTTATCAACCGTATTTTCTTCTCCGCTCACGGTTCAATTACTCAACAATGGGTTACCTGCTGCCAACGAAACGGTTAGTTTTCAAATTACAACCACTGGAATGGGCGGGACATTCTCATCAGCTTCTGCAACGACTGACTCTAACGGAAATGCTCAAGTGAGTTTTACAGCAGGCTCTACTGTAGGAACGAACGTGATTCAAGCCAGTGCTCGCGGGATGACTACGAATTTTAATTTAACGATTACAGGGGCCGGCCAAGTTTTGAGTAAAGCTTCTGGAGACAATCAAATCGCTGTGGTCTCTCAGTCCTTTGCTACCCCTTTGAAAGTTCTTTTGCTGAACAATGGGGTGCCTGTTTCAGGGGCAGATGTAAGTTACACGGTTTTTAGTGGTCAGACAGGCAGCTTCAGTCCTTCTACAGCTACTGCAACGACTGATTCAAGTGGGAATGCTCAACTCAGCTTCATTGCAGGAAGCACAGCAGGACCCAGTGTAGTGAGAGCAAGTTATAATGGAACGACCTATGTTGATTTTAACCTTACGATTGTAGGACAAGGAGTGGTGTTAAGTAGTGTGGCTGGGGATAATCAAACAGCCAAGGTGACAACAGGATTTGCACTTCCCTTAACAGTCTTATTGACCAATAACGGACAAGCTGTGGCTAATGGGACGGTGAATTTCTCAGTTCAAAGTGGAAGTGTTTCTGGCACTTTCAGTAGTGCTTCAGCAACGACAGATGCCAATGGTTTTGCTCAGGTGAATTTTACAGCGGGTTCAACCTCAGGAGCAGCCATTGTACAAGCTTCTGCTCAGGTTTCTTCCAGTACAGCGACTACTTTATTTCATTTAACAGTTCAAAATCAAGGGGTGTTACTCAGTATTCTCTCTGGAAATGGTCAATCAACCCCTGCAACGCAAGCCTTTGCTAATCCATTAATTGTTCAGCTGACGAACAATCAATTACCTTTAGCTAATACTCCTGTTTTATTTACTTTTTATGGAAGTCTGGTTGGAACTTTGAGTTCTACATCAGTCACTACCGATAGTTCAGGTTTTGCTCAAGTTAATGTGACAGCAGCAACAACACCTGGAGCCATGGTGGTGAGGGCTGCATATGGGACTCAGTACGTCGATTTTAATCTTACCGCTCAAAACCAGGGCTATGTTTTAGCTAAAGCGGGTGGTGATGTCCAAAGCGCTGCTGTATCTATAGCTTACGCAGCACCTTTGAAGGTTTTATTGACCCATGACGGCAGTCCTGCTCAAGGGCAAACGGTTACATTTTCAGTATTCAGTGGTCCAGCAGGAAGTTTGAGTTCAAGCACGGCCACAACGGATTCCAATGGATATGCCCAAGTCAATTACACGTCAGCCAGTACAACCGGTTCAACAGTGGTGAGAGCTTCTGTACAGGGACTAAGTGTTGATTTTCATCTTTCAGTTGTGGGTCAAGGAGCCGTTCTTTCTGTTGTTTCTGGTAATAGCCAAACAGCTTTTACATCAACTCAATTTACTAATCCATTGATTGTTCAATTGCTTTATGATAATGCTCCAGCAGTTAATCAAACAGTGGCTTTTGGGGTTCAATCCAGTGGTGTAACCGGAACTCTGTCACTGCCTTCTGTCACAACAGATGCAAATGGATATGCTCAAGTTAATTTTACCGCAGGAATAACATCAGGGACGGCTGTTGTTCGTGCTACTTACTTAAATGTCTATGCTGATTTTAATTTAACTGTTTCTTCCAGTTCTTATTCTCTAGCTATCGCTTCTGGGAATAATCAAACGATTAGTACGGATGGTGTTTCAGCTCCACTTCGTGTTTTTTTGACAAATACTGGAAATCCTTCTGCAGGTCAAACGATTAACTATACCATACAAAGTGGTGTTTCAGGGACCTTCAGCTCAGGATCAGCAACAACGGGTTCGGATGGATATGCTCAGGTTGTATTTACGGCAGGTTCAAACCCTGGATCAACAGTGATTACAGCTTCTTATAATCCTCAGACGACAGTCACTTTTAATTTGACCTCTCAAAACCCGGGTTATGTTTTAAGTATTATAGGTGGCAACATGCAAAGTGGTGCTCCTAACACGACTTTAAGCAATGCTCTTAAGGTTCAGCTTCTCAATAATAATCAACCCGTGCCAAACGCACTGATTAACTTTGGAGTGAGTTCTGGAACTGGGGGTACTTTTAGTAGTGACTCAGCCTCCACTGATAGTTCAGGGATAGCTCAGACGAACTTCACCACAGGTTCAGCGGCTGGATCTTATTCCATTTCTGCAAGTTATAATTCTTTATCTGCTACTTTTACAGAAACGGTGGTTAACCAAAGCGGAACTTTGATTACAATCCTTTCAGGGAATAATCAATCTCCTGCTGCCATTGGATCGACCTTACCTCTGCCTCTTAAAGTTCAAGTGAATTATTCGGGTCCTGGAACTCCTGCTTCAGGGATCTTGGTGAGGTTTGATATTACTTCAGGCAATGGTCATATTAATTCATCTTCCAATACAGCCTTAGTGACTACGGATGCTTCGGGTGTCGCTCAGGTGAACTTTGATTTGGGTACAGTCGGTACTGCAAATTCTTTGACAGCAACGATTGTGAGTGTCAGTGGTCAAGTTGTTTCATTTAATGAAACAGGGATTATCCCTACCAATAGTGTGGTTAGCCTTTCTCAAAGTACAGTGACTTCTTCATCTCCAAGCTTATCTGCGGATGGATCCAGTGTCGTGACACTGACTGTAACCGCAAAAGATGCTTATGGAAACGTGATTCCTGCCGGAGGACAAACAGTTGCCTTTTCAAAAAATGCAGGAACTTTAGTGGGGAGTGTCCAAGATTTTGGAAATGGAACTTATACGCAGGTTTTACGGGCTCCAACGAGCGTGACGACTAATCCAATCAGTATTTCTGCAACTGTGGGGGGCAATTCTTTGACCAGTTCTGCAGCTTCGATTAGTCTGGTTGCTGGCTCAATTAGTTTAGCCACTTCAACGGTTACGGCATCACCCAATCCGGTTCCAGCGGATAGCACGAGTACGGCTCTGATTACAGTGACTTTAAAAGATAGTCTAGGCAATCAAGTGAGCCAAGGGGGTCAAACAGTCACGATTAGTTCTTCGATTGGAACCTTAATTGGGTCTGTTCAAGATGTGGGGAATGGGACTTACACACAAACGGTGCAGGCAACTTTGCTTGCGGGTGTGAGTACACTGACAGCTCGGGTTGGGGGGGTACCTCTGAATAACTCAGGTACCTTGACATTCTCTGCTGGGGTTCCTGTCTTGGCAAACTCGGTGATCTTAGCCTCTCCTGGGAGTGTTCCTCCCGATGGATTTTCCTTCTCCGTGATTACTCTGGCTTTGAAAGATGCTAATCAAAATCGTCTGACGACTTCAGCTAATCTTCCAGTGGTGATTAACGCTACGGCAGGAACTTGGACAGGAGCCACTCAAGATAACGGAGATGGAACCTATCAACGAGCACTCTTGTCACCGCTGAGTGCATCAACAGCTAAGGTTAGTGCAACAGTCAATGGGGTTACTGTTCCAAAAACAACCACAGTTTACTTCACCAATGGAGGTTTAGGTCCTGACCCAGCTCAATCAACGGTAGCAGTCTTAGGAGTCACTCCGATTCCTGGTGATGGAGTTTCTACTGCTACGATTAAAGTGAGTGTGAAAGATTCTGCATCCAACTTAATTGCAGGAGGGGGCAGTAATATTGTGATTACCCCTTCAGCTGGAAAAATGTTGGGGTCAGTTACTGATAATGGGGATGGAACCTATGTTCAGGTGATTCAAGCTCCTACCACAACAACAGGAGTGACAGCGGTTATTAGTGTGACTGTAGATTCCCTGGCTCTTTATTCTCAGCCTACGCTGGCTTTTTATGGAGGGATGTCCATTACCAATTCAGTGATCTCAGCAGTTCCAACAACAATTGCTCCGACAGGAACTTCAACCTCAACGATCTTTCTGACTGCAAAGGATGCTAATGGAACCTTAATCCCTGTAGGAGGCGTGGCTATTGGGGCAGGTTCGGGTCTAGCATTATCCACGACGAAAGGGACTCTTTTAGGGACTCTCACGGATAATGGGAATGGAACTTACTACCAGTTATTGCAGTCCAGTACAACTGCCAATGACGTTGCCGTCGTCTCTGGCTCTTTAGTAGGACAGCCTTTTTCAAGCACAGCGAGTGTGACGTTTCAAGCGTTTACCAATTTAGCGGGAGTGACCATTGATTGTAGTAATATCTCAAGCTATCAAAATAAAAGCATTTTGGTGGATAGCGGAACTTTGACCATGAATTCCCTTGGCTCGGCTTTATCGGGAGCCAACTGTGCCAGTAGTTTCGTTTTTAATACGATTACCTTACAAAATAGTGCGATCCTCACTCATTCTGCTACGACCAGTACTCAAGCTTATGGTTTAACCTTCAGTGCCAATTCCATCAATATTGATTCAACGAGTAAGATTGATGTGAGTGGAAAAGGCTATCCTCAGGTCACAGCTAATAAATTTCGTGTTCAAGGCAATATCGATGCTTCCAACCAAGCTTCAAACACCAATACAATCTCAGGAGGTTCTTATGGGGGTGAGGGTGGAACTTATGATGTGACTCATTTCCCCGCTTATGCTTATGGAAGCATCATGCAACCTACTGATTTGGGCTCCAGTGCTGCATCGGGTGTGGGGAGTAGCGGTGCAGGGGGTGGGCAGCTCAAGATTACAATTACTTCAGGGGGGGCTTTAACGAATAACGGGAAAATTACAGCAGCCGGTGGAGGCTCTGTCCTGGCTTGTAATAATGCGAGCGGTTCAGGAGGGAGTGTCTGGATTACTGCAAGTACCATTACTGGGACGGGTACGATTGATGCCAACGGGGGAGGAACTACAGGTAACTGTATTGGTGGAGGAGGTGGCCGCGTTGCTCTTTATTATACGACGCTCAGTGGAAACTTCTCTTATCCTACTTCTACGGTTGCTTCAGTCACAGCCTCTGGAGGGATTGGGAATGCCGCTTATCGAGGTGCAGCCGCAGGGACCGTCTTTTTACAAAGTCAGTCTAAAACTTACGGCGATCTAGTTATTAATAATAATTCAAATTCAAATAATACTCGAGCAGCTACATCCATTCCTACCTGGGTAGCATCCAATCCCATTAATATGACCAACACCACGATTCAAATGGCGTCAGCTCTTATGGCGGATACTTATTTGTCGACAAAAACTCCGTATTTGGGTTGGTCGATTGATCCTAATATTGCAGTCAATGCGACAGCAACAGAAGGAGATAATTATATTTATTCCATCGTCTCTTGGGATGGAACAAATTATACAGTTCCTACCGGAAGCACGATGTTGGCTCATGCGACTCCTTCAGTTCCAGCTCAGAACATGACTCTTCCCATCTTAGCCTTAGATCATCTTCAGATCTCTGGATTACCCATTATTAACACTTCTGCTAAAATCTTAGTTTATAACGGAGATCTTCTCTCAGGTCCTGGCAATGCAACCTTAGCGATGGCAAATCTGCCTGCAGGCTTAGATTTTCAAAATACAGGAACCATCTCCATTAACGGTCAGTCTTTAGGTAATTCCATTAATATTCCTTTAACCTTATCAGGAGCAAGTCTGAGTCTTCAAAATGGAACATTTACTTTTAGTAGTGCCCTGACCGTGAGTCGGCTTTCAGCAACTAATACCAATATTACTGCTCAAGATATTACTGCAACCACAAATGGAGTTGTTCTGACGGGCACGACAGCTACGGTCAGTTCAATCACTGCAAGTGGTGCTGCTGGAGCTTTGCAGCTCTCTAGTTCTACTGTCACTTTGGGTAAAACAAAGGGGACTCTTTCGATTAATCTCGGTGGAAACTTAATTTTAGCCTCAAGCTCAAAGCTGATTCAAGCTGCTACCACTTTAACCACTGAAAAATCACTTGAAATTTCAGCGGCAGGACTCAGCATAGATTCTACTTCCTCCATTGTGGCTGATGGAGCAGGATTTTTATCCAGCGGAACGACGGATTATTTTAGGTCCTTTGGAAATTCTGACGTCAAGAATGTGAACGCAGCAACCGGTGGAGTGGCAGCTGCTGGAGGTAGCCATGGGGGTCGTGGTGGATACACAGGTACCAATGCTCCCAGTGAAGTCTATGGCAGTCTCATCAATCCTTGGGAGTCTGGCTCCAGTGGTGGAAAAAATGTAGGGATTACTCCAGCCAATGGGGGTGGAATTATCCGGATTAATTTAGGAACTGGAAGTGCTGCTTTAAATGGAGTTATTTCTGCTAATGGTGCTGCTGCAACCAGTGCAGGTGGAGGTGCAGGTGGAAGCATCTACATCAACACAGGAACAATTTCAGGAACTACGGGGACGATCTCTGCCAATGGAGGCAATGGATCCAGTGGTTATGGCGGTGGTGGGGGTCGAGTGGCTCTTTACTATACTTCATTACCGACGACAGGTAACTTTGTTTATAATACGACTCTCCCCTCAAGTGTGACTGCTTACGGAGGAACTGGGACAGCTGCAGCACCAGCTACAGTGGGAGCTGCAGGAACTGTTTATTTAAAAAATACTTCAGCTCAGACCTACGGAGACTTAATCATTAACAACAATAGTGTAGATACCGCTTTTGGTGGCCTTAACTATACCAAGATCGTGATGCCTTCAGTTTCCACTTCTTCAAGCTTAACGGATACGACTTTAAATAAAGCGAGTTATTTCAATGAAAGCATTGGGGGAGCGTCTTCTGTTTTCACAGGAAATCTACAGGGCTTTTATGTTCAGCCGAATACAGCAGAAAACTCGACTCAAACCATTACGGATGATACTTTATTTAAAATTATTTCTCATGATAGTAACGTTTTAACGACCAGTTCCGGAATGCTGACAAGTGGAGCTGCAGCTGGGAACTCTTTTAAGGTTTCTTTAGTGCTTGATAATTTTGAAATTAGAGGCAGGTCAAATGTCTATACCACAGGCACCATTTGGGCAAAAAGTGGGGATGTGACCAGCAATGATGCAACGTCTGCAGTCATGGCAGGGACTTTAATTGGGACAGGTGGAGTGGAATATGGCACTACTGTAAGCCCACTCGGTGTTTTTACTGGGGATGCAACTACCAAAAATTCATCAAACACCACTGTTTATGGAACAATTACGTTTAATCGGTTTAACTCCAATGGATCTGTCACATTCAATAATGGAACTTATACCACGCTTGATGGTCTCCTGGCAGTAGGATCGTTAACAGCCTCGAACTTAACTTATGATCCTACCAGTATTACTTCAAACTCCAGTATTACAGCCAGTACTGGCTCTGTCAGTTTGAGTGCTTCTACAGTTAAATTGGGAAACATTACTACATTAAGTGTTTCTGGTAATCTTGCAGTGAATAATGCAACGAGTTTGACTATTAAGAAATTAAAATCTACGGCTATCCCTCCTGTTTCAAATACCGGAATGAATATCGGAGGTCAGATTCAGGTTTTAAATTCTTCTACGATTTATCAAGAGCCTACTACTTTGCTTGCTGAGTACTCCTTAGAGATGAGTGCTGGTAGTTTAACTGTCGATACGACTTCTAAAATTAGTGCTGATGGAAGAGGGTATGTTCCTAACACGTCAGGATCTCTTAATTATTTTAGATCTTTTGGGAACGTAGATATTCAAAATATTTTGACGAATACAAGTGCCCAAGCTGGAGGAAGCCATGGGGGTCGAGGTGGGGGAGTGAGTTCTGCCCATGTTTCCAATGAAGTTTATGGAAGTATTGTCAATCCTTGGGAGTCTGGCTCTAGCGGATCTTATTATTCAGGAACTACTCCTACGAATGGAGGAGGGATTATCCGAATTAATTTAGGGACTGGAACTGCTACTGTGAATGGAACGATTTCTGCTAATGCTGCTAACTCAAACGGAGGTGCTCATCCTCCTGGAGCTGGAGGTAGCCTTTATCTTAGGGCAGGAACCCTGACTGGGACGACTGGAGTTCTTTCAGCCAATGGAAATGCGAACGTCAGTGCTCCTCAAATTGGAGGCGGTGGGGGCCGGGTTGCTGTATACTATACTAGTTTTGCTGGAAATTTTGCTACACCCGTCAATGCTCTTGCGAGTATTACTGCTTATGGGGGGGCTGGAAGTACTCAGTCTGGAGCTGCAGGTACGGTTTATTTATTCCAAACTGGGGTTCAAACTCGTGGAGATTTAATTATTAATAATGGTGGATCTGGAGTGGGAACACCTTCTTCATCGAATCTGAATTACACTCGAATTGTGATGCCTTCGAATGCAACTCCCACAGCCTTTTCTGATACAACATTGACTCGGGCTGGATATTTTAATGAATCCAACTATGGTTATACGGGCTACTTACAAGGGTACTCAGTTCAACCCAACATTGCAGAAAATACAACACCCACCTTGTCAGATGACCACTTCTTTCCGATTCTTTCTCATACTGCTAATGTTTTAACAACAGGCTCTGGAATGACAGGTTATGCTTCAACCGGCAATACTTTTAGGGTCGGATTGATTCTAGATGGATTAGAGCTGAGAAACAATGCTTATGTGAATTTTGATGGCCCTGTGTTGTCTCAAGGAGGAGACTACGCAAGTGGAGACACCGTAACGGCCGTTGTGAGTGGACTTTTTGCGACCGGCTCTTCTAGTTTTGAGTTTTCTCCTGCTAATACTGTCAGTATCAATGCTCAAAATGGATCGTTTGTTTTGGGTAATTCGCCTACAAACGGTGCTCTCTTGCTTTCTAGCGGTTCATTCTCAGCTCCTGGGAATATGTCTGTGGGTTCTTTAAGTTTGACTAACGTCACATCATTTACAGCCACAGGGATTACGGGCACCGGGAATATCTCCTTGACCAATAGCACGATGACTTTATCTACCCCTAAATCAACTTCTTTTCCTCCAGCTCCATCCTGGGCTATTACGACGGGTGGATCGATCTCTTTAGCTTCAAGCTCAACCATCAACCAGCAAACGAGTACTGGGACGACTGAATATTCTTTAGAGATCAATGCAAGTGGACTTTCCATTGACGGAAGTTCTCAGATCAATGCTTCAGGGAAGGGATATCAAACGGGTCTTGCTCCAAACTACAATTTTAGGACCTTTGGTAATGTGAACGTTCCAAACGTGGCTAATAGTGGAGCAGGGGATGCCAATACTCAAGTCGGTGGGTCCCACGGGGGAAGAGGTGGTGGAAACGGTGGGCATTCTGCTAACGAAGTTTATGGAAGCTTCTACAATCCTTGGGAGTCTGGGTCGAGCTCACCGACGACTCCAGGTTGGACCGGGGGGCCAGGCGGTGGAATCATCCGAATCAATCTGAATGGGGGGCCTGCGACCTTTGTAGGAAACGGTCCTTCTGGAAACGGATCGATTGTCGCTAACGGAATTGGGTCAGGCTATAATATGGGAGGCGCAGGCGGTAGTGTTTATCTTAACGCAGGGTCGATCTCAGCCACAGGAACCTTAACTGGAAGTAACGGGATCATCCAGGCCAACGGTGGCAGTGCCAACGGAGGAGGGGGTGGGGGAAGAATTGCAATCTTCTACACGGCTTTAAGTTCAACAGGAAACTTGATTTATCCTTCGACTGCTTTTTTCTCTAAAGTGACAGCCTTTGGTGGGACAGGTGGAATTGGTGGAGGTGCTGGGACGGTTTATTTAAAAAATACAATATCCCAAACTTATGGAGATTTGATTGTTAATAACAATAGTCAAGGAATCAGTATTGGCTCACCGAATTATACAAAAATTAATTTTCCTTCAAATGCTAATTCCACAGGATTAACATCCAATTCTTTGACTGCAGCTACCAATGCTTTTAGTGAGTTAATCAGTTCCGGAGTGTACGCGAATACAACTTACCTGCAGGGTTACTCGATCAGGCCTAATTCTAATGAAAATTCAACGCCAACAATGATGGATGATAATTATTTTAAAATTAACTCCAACACTTCCAATGTTCTCAGTACTGCATCTGATTTAACTACGGTTGCATCCACTACAAACCCCTATCAAGTAGGCTTGATTCTCGATAATTTTGAAGTGAGAGGTAATGCGAATATTTATGCAACCGGTCCGATCTGGGCTTTAAGTGGGGATGTTGCAAGCGGGGATACAGTGACCGCCAATATTTCTGGAAATATCGCAGGTGGCGGAGGTGTTGAGTTTGGAGCAACTCCTAACTCCATGAGTTCAGTGAGTATCAACGCTTTAGGTGGGAGTGTTACTTTCAATTCTTATCCTCAAACAGGTGCTTTAACTTTAGTGGGAGGAACTTATACTTATTCAACTCCAATTGTTGCAGGTTCCCTAGTTCTTAATGGTGCTAATGTGACCATGGCTATTCCAAAATCTACTTCAACGATTCCAACTCCAAATTATGCAATTAATCTTTCAGGATCCCTGCAGCTCATCAATGGAGGGCAGCTCTGGCAAGCCACGACTACACAAACAACTGAGTATTCTTTAGAAATTCAAGCAGCAAGTTTGACGATTGATAGTAATTCAAGTTCTTATATTAGTGCGACCGGAAGAGGGTATGCTCCTCCTTCTGGAAACAATACGGTCGCTGGTAACTCTAAGTTTAGAGGTTTTGGCAATGTGAACGTAGGCAATACAAACGGAGATACCAATGTCGCAGCTGGGGGATCACACGGAGGAAGAGGGGGTGTCTCTGGTGGACATTATCCAAATGAAGTGTATGGAAGTTTTGTCAATCCGTGGGAGTCAGGATCCAGTGGGGGTGGATGGCCAGGTTGGGGTGTTTGTTCTGGGGGTGGAATTATCCGAATTAATTTAGGAACAGGGACAGCAACTTTATTGGGTAACGGAGGAGGAAACGGAGCGATCTCTGCGAATGGTTCTGGGGGATGTAATTCAGGTGGAGCTGGAGGCAGTGTTTATCTCAATGCCGGAGCGATTAA
Organism: Oligoflexia bacterium; assembly: GCA_903935335.1. Lineage (GTDB taxonomy): Bacteria > Bdellovibrionota > UBA1018 > UBA1018 > UBA1018 > CAIZRG01. The sequence continues at coordinate 12,227 of CAIZRG010000006.1, read as the reverse complement.
TTCAGTTTCATCTTCTGGAGTAATTACGGCCAATGGAGGGACGTCAGGAAATGCTTCTGGTGGTGGAGGAAGAATTGCAGTTTATTACACTTCACTGACAGGTGCCATGACAATCCCTAATCTCTATAATAGTATTAATGCTTTTGGAGGATCTAGTGCAATAGGAGCTGCTGGAACGATCTATCTGAAGAACCCTGCTCAGACTTTTGGAGATTTGCTTATTAATAATAATGGAAATACGAATAATGGAAATCCCACCTTTACGAAGATGATGATTCCAACTGGGACAGTAGCTAACGGTTTAACTGGAACGACTCTTTCTGTGTCCAGTTCTACTTATTTCAATGAAAGTATTGGAGCAGCATCACCGGTTTACACAGGCCATCTTGCAGGACTTTCTGTTCAGCCTAATGTCGCTGAAAATTCTACTTCGACCTTAACAGATGATCATTATTTTCCGATTGCTTCTCATACTGGGAATGTCTTCACAACAATAAGTCCTTATTCTGGTCAAGATATGAGGAATTATGGAGCAACCAGTAGCCCGTTTAATACCTTCAATCTTGCTCTTGTTCTGGATAGTCTTGAGGTTCGAGGAAATGCGACCTTTTCTCCAACAGGACCTGTTCTGGTCATGTCTGGGGATATCTCGAGCAATGATACAAGTACTGTGTCTTGGACAGGAAATCTCAGGGCCCCAGGTAGCTATACGAGTAATTCCACTTTTGATGCGACCTCTTTATCGAGTTTTGAGTTTGGAACTCTTCCTGGATTTACAGCTAACCCCGTTGGAGACATTACTTTATCTGGAGGAAATTATCTTTTTACTCGTCCAATTGTGGCTAATTCGTTAAATTTAACGGGTAGCACTGTGCTCACGATGGCGATTCCAAAATCTCAGGCGATCCCTTCGGTTCCTAACTATGCTATTTCTCTCACAGGAGCTTTACAGTTGAGCAGCAATGCTCAGCTTTGGCAGGCTGCAACGACTTTGACTACAGAGTATTCTTTAGAAATTCAGGCTGGAAGTCTCTCAATTGATAATAGCTCTGCATATATTAGTGCAATGGGACGAGGCTATGTACCCACAACAGGGAATGGGACTAGTCCTGGTAATTCGAAATTTAGAACTTTTGGAAACGTTGATGTCGGAAATATCAATGGAGATACCAATGTGGCAGCCGGGGGATCACACGGAGGAAGAGGGGGTGTCTCTGGCGGTCATTATCCAGATGAAGTGTATGGAAGCTTTGTCAATCCTTGGGAGTCAGGTTCCAGTGGGGGTGGATGGCCAGGTTGGAGTGTTTGTTCTGGGGGTGGAATTATACGAATTAATTTAGGGGGAGGGACTGCCACCTTCTTAGGTAATGGAGGAGGCAGCGGAGCCATTGTTGCTGATGGTGCGGGTGGATGTAATTCAGGAGGAGCTGGAGGTAGTGTTTATCTGAGTGCAGGTGCGATTAATTCTACTATGTCTTCTGCCGTGATCACAGCAAATGGAGGATCTTCAAGTGCTTCGGGTGGTGGAGGAAGAATTGCACTTTATTATTCGTCAATGACAGGAGCCATGAATATTACTAACCTTTATAACAGCATCAATGCCTTTGGAGGAGCTAGCTCAGCAGCAGCTGCTGGAACGATTTATCTAAAAAATCCTACTCAAGTTTACGGGGATTTATTGATCAATAATAATGGAACCACGAATAATGGAAACCCAACTTTTACTCGATTTGTGATTCCTTCCGGAACGTCGTCCAATTCACTGAGTGCAACAGCTCTTGGGGTTTCAAGTCCTACTTATTTTTATGAAAATATTGGGACTGCAAGTCCAGTTTATACAGGGCATTTACAAGGGCTTTCAGTCCAACCCAATGCGAATGAGAATTCAACACTGACTTTGACAGATGATCATTACTTTCCAATTACTTCTTCTACTGGTAACGCTTTAACGACAAGCACTTCTCCCAATCCTGACATGACTGCTTATGGTTCTGTAGGGAATACTTTTAAGACCGCCTTGCTTCTTGATAGTCTTGAAATTCGAGGAGGAGCGATGTTTTCTCCAACAGGCCCTGTTCTTGTGATGTCAGGTGATATTACCAGCAATGATACAAGCACAGTTTCTTGGAATGGAACTTTCTCAGGTCCAGCAACATTGATGGGTCTTTCAGTTCTTGGGACGACGAGTTTAGGGACGGTTGAATTTGCAAATCTCGGGGCAGTGACATTTACAAGTGGAACTGTTCAAACCTACCACCCCATGAATTTATCGAGCTTGACTTTAAATGCAGCAAGTTTATGGACGGGTATGGTTAAGTCCACTGCTGTTCCTCCAGTGTCTTCTTGGGCAATTCAGAGTAGTGGCACAATTAACTTAACCAATAGCTCACGTATTTATCAAAACTACACTACGGGAACAAATGAATATTCTCTTGAAATTAAAGCTGCAAATTTAAGTATTGATTCTACATCAAATATTAATGCAGATGGAAGAGGGTACTTAGGAGGAGCTCTGGGAGCTTCTGGAGTGGCTCCTCTGGGTAAGTTCAAATCTTTTGGTAACGTGGATGTTGCTAATGCTAATGGGGATTATAGTGGAGCAGCTTCTCAAGCTGGAGGATCTCATGGAGGTCGGGGAGGATATAATAGCTCGGGAGCTCATGTGGCTAACGAAACTTATGGCAGCATTGCAAATCCATGGGAGTCAGGATCCAGTGGGGGTTCAGTCAGTGGTTGGACCTCAAGTAGTGGTGGAGGTATTATTCGAATTGATCTGGGGACTGGAACTTTAACTTTGACAAACTCAAACCAGATTTCAGCGAATGGACAAACTGCAGGAAATGCTGAGGGAGCTGGAGGGAGTGTCTACATTAAAGCAGGAACACTTTCTTTGCCGTCCATTACCAATCTTATTACTGCAAATGGCGGGTCGTCCACTGAAGGGGGCGGCGGAGGAAGAATTGCTATTTATTACACGAGTCTTACAGGCGGAGTCGTTTACACTACCATATATAATCAAATCACAGCCTTTGGTGGTACGGGTGGTACGGGTGGAGGTGCAGGAACTATATTCTTAAAGTCAGCTGCTCAAAATTATGGAGACTTATTGCTCAATAATAATAATGCTGCTATGACAATCGGTGGAAATGGAAATTATACTAGAATTAATATTCCTTCAGCATCGACTTCCACAGCCTTAACGGCTACATCCTTGTCTGCAACAGGAACCTCTTTTAATGAAGGCTCTTACGGTTATACTGGGCATTTACAAGGACTTTCTGTTCAGCCTTATACAGGGGAAAATTCAACAACAACTTTAACCGATGATCATTTTTTCCCGATTCAATCTCATACTTCCAGTGTTCTAACGACGAATACAACTCCTTATCCAAATATGACGGCTTATACTTCGGATGCAGGAGCCGCTGGAGCCTATCCCTACCGGGTGGGTTTGATTTTAGATAATCTAGAAGTTCGGGGTAAAGCCAATGTTTTGGCAACAGGTCCTGTGCTGGCCTATAGCGGTGATATCTCTAGTGGGGATACCATTTCAGTGGTGATGGGAGGATACTTCTCGGGTCCTCTTGAGTTTGGAACATCTCCTACATCGATTACTAATTATACACTCAATGGTGGAGGTGCTTTGGGGAGTCAACCGGTCAATGCCGCTAATCTTACATTGCAAAGCGGTACTTTTTCTTCTGCCGCAGCATTGAATCCAACAGGATCTTTGACCTTAAGCTCAGCTACCTTAACGGCAAGTAATATAAGCCCTGGAGGGAGTTTAATCATAACGAGTAGTACGGTGAATTCATCTAATATTACTGCAGGAGGTGCTGTTACATTGACGAGTAGTACGGTCAATGGGGGTAGCCTCTCCAACTCAGGAAATATTTCACTGACAGGAAGTACAATGACATTAGGAATGCCAAGGTCAACTGCAGTTCCTACGGCACCTAACTGGTCGATCAATACAACAGGAAATATTTCGTTGAGTTCAAGCTCAAGAATCACACAGACTCAAACGACTGCTTCGACCGAATACACCTTAGAAATCAATGCTGCCAACTTGACGATTGATGGATCTTCTACAGTGGATGCTTACGGGAAAGGTTATGCCTGGACGACTCCTTATCGGTTCAAGACCTTTGGAAATGTCGATGTTACCAATATCAATGGAGATCTTGCAGCCGGTACAGCCTCCGGTGGATCCCATGGGGGTCGTGGAGCTTATAATGGAGGGCATTACCCCATTGAAAGCTATGGAAGCTTTTATAATCCATGGGAGTCAGGTTCCAGTGCGGGTTATAATGCGGGTTGGAGCTCTTGTAATGGAGGAGGAATCGTTCGGATTAACCTCTCAGGCACGGCTACTTTATCAGGAATTGGAACCGGCTTTGGAAGTGTGGGTGCCATCAATGCGAGTTCTCCAAGTATCTGTAATCTGATGGGTGCAGGAGGAAGTGTTTATCTGAAAGTTTCGGCGCTTTCCGTTCCTGCTACAGCAGGTGTGATTACGGCTAATGGTGGAAGTGGAAATCAAGCTGGAGGTGGCGGAGGACGAGTGGCTGTTTTCTATGGTTCACTCACAGGAGCAATGACTGCTGCTAATGCCTATACCAGTATTAATGCTTACGGAGGGGCAGGGGGCACTGGTGGAGCAGCAGGAACAGTTTTCTTAAAGTCAAATTCAGATGCCTATGGAAGTCTGATTCTCAATAATAATACTGTCAATAATTTTGGTGGAATGTCCTTTACCAAGCTTAATATTCCCAGTGGAACAGCTTCGTTTTCATTGAGTCCTACATCGCTTTCTGTCTCAGGGTCGGCCTACTTTAATGAAGGAAGCTTTGGATACACGGGACACCTACAAGGCTTATCCGTTCAACCCAATGCTTCTGAGAATTCAACATTAACACTGACAGATGATCATTATTTCCCGATCCTGTCACAAACATCAAGTGCGTTGAATACAGGAACTTCAACGAACGTCTCTTCAGCTTCAGATATGACGGCTTATGGAAGCTCAGGTCAAAATTTCAATCTTGCTTTGATCTTAGATAATTTTGAAGCTCGAGGTTATGCCTACTACTTAGCAACGGGACCGATCTTAGCACTCTCAGGAGATCTATCCAGCAATAACACGACTACCGCTGTAGTGGCTGCAAACTCAGTTCCTGCTGGCTTGGCTGGGGTCAATACCGGTCCTTCGTATGGACTCGAGTTTGGAACAGGAGTGACCACGGTGAGCATATCTCCACCTAACAATAATGCAAGTTACCCCTTCTATTTCAATGGAGCTCTAGGAGCGAATGTAACGTTACAGAACTCTGCATTTACAAGTAATCTTTCTCTTAATGTTGGAGGTTCTCTCACTTTAAGTTCAGCTACCTACAATGGAACAAGTTTAACGAGTTCTGGAAATATTTCACTGACCAGTAGTACGATGACATTAGGAATGCCAAAGTCAACAGCTATTCCTACAGCACCGAGCTGGGCAATTAACACAACAGGTAATATCTCTTTGACCTCAAGCTCAAGAATCACGCAGACTCAAACGACTGCTTCGACGGAATACACCTTAGAAATCAATGCTGCCAACTTGACGATTGATGCATCCTCTACCATCGATGCTTATGGGAAAGGTTATGTTTGGGCGACTCCTTATCGGTTCAAAACTTTTGGCAATGTGGATGTTACCAATATCAATGGAGATCTGACAGCAAATACCATAGCAGGTGGATCCCATGGGGGTCGAGGAGCTTACTACTCGGGAGGAAACTATCCCAATGAAAGCTATGGAAGCTTTTATAACCCTTGGGAGTCAGGATCCAGTGCGGGTTATTATTCCGGTGGTTGGAGTTCTTGTAATGGAGGAGGAGTTGTTCGGATTAATCTCTCAGGCACGGCTACTTTATCAGGTGTTGGAACCGGCTTCGGAAGTGTGGGTGCCATCAATGCGAGTGCAACTAATGCGTGTAATCTCCAAGGAGCAGGTGGTAGTGTTTACCTGAAAGCAGCTACAATCTCAAGCCCTGCTACAGCAGGAATGATTACAGCTAATGGAGGAAGTGGGAATCAAGCCGGAGGTGGCGGAGGACGAATCGCTATTTTCTATGGAACTATGACCGGAGGTATAACTGCTGCTAATGTTTATAACAGTATCAATGCTTATGGAGGAGGAGGAGGCAGTGGTGGAGCAGCAGGAACAGTTTTCTTAAAGGCAAACTCAGAGACCTATGGAAGTTTAATTCTTAACTCTAACACCAATACCTTTGGAACGCCTATTTTTACAGCAATTAATATTCCCAGTGGAACAGCTTCGTTTTCTTTAAGTCCGTCATCCCTGTCTGTTTCAGGTTCAAATTACTTTAATGAAGGTAGTTTTGGTTATACCGGACATCTCCAAGGTCTATCGGTTCAGCCAAATGCTTTAGAAAATACAACCCCTCAATTGGCCGATGATCATTACTTCCCCATTCTCTCTCATACTTCAAACATGCTCAATGTGGGAACTTCAACGAATGTGAACTCAGCTTCGGATATGACTTCCTATGCAAGTGCAGGGCAAAACTTTAATTTGGCTTTGATCTTAGATAATTTAGAAATTCGAAGTTATGCTTATTACTTAGCTACAGGTCCAATCCTGGCTCTTTCAGGAGACTTAAGCAGTAACAACACAACGACAGCTGTAGTTGCTGGAAACTCTGTACCAGCAGGGCTAGCTGGTATTAATACAGGATCTTCTTATGGAATTGAGTTTGGAACCAATGTGAATTCAGTTACTATTTCTCCTACATCCAATAGTGGAAGCTATCCCTTCTATTTTAATGGGGCTCCAGGAGCTGCAGTAATTTTACAAAATTCTACTTTTGCTTCCTCAGGTCCTATGACAGTAGGTTCACTGACTGTAACAGGATCCAACTACTTTTCAAACAATACCCAGATTATTGCATCAGGTGCTGTGAATTTTACCAATAGCACCGTGACGACAACGGGTACTTCGATTACTGCGGGTGGAAATATAGTTTTAAATAATACAATCATGACTCTTGGAATGCCAAAGTCTACGACAGTTCCTCTCAGTCCAAGCTGGGCAATGAATACGCCTACGGGAGCCATCCAGCTGATTTCAAACTCAATTCTCTATCAAGCTCCTACAACTCAGACAACCGAATACACATTAGAATTAAATGGTGCGAGTTTATCCATTGATAATCTTTCGATGATCAGTGCCATTGGTCGAGGATATACTTCATCGGGAGCTGCTGGTAAGTTTAGGTCCTTTGGAAACTTAGATGTGCAGAATTTAAATGGAGACCTAAACAGCCAAGCTGGAGGATCTCATGGTGGACGAGGTGGAGTCAATGGAGTAGGTCAGAATCCTCCTCAGACGTACGGGAGTATCATGAATCCTTGGGAGTCAGGTTCTAGTGCTGGGTACGTAGGAGGCTGGAGTATTTGCCCAGGGGGTGGAATTATTCGGATTAATTTGAGTGGCGCACTTTCTATGACTGGGACTGGACCTAGCACTACTCCAACAGGCTTTAGTGGAGGGGGTTGGTACGCAAACCCAGGTGCGATTTCTGCTAACGGGGGTGGAGGTTGTAACGTAAACGGTGCGGGTGGAAGTATTTATATCAATGCAGGTAGCTTGACTCAAAGTGCAGGTGCCGCATCTGCTGTGATTAGCGCTAATGGAGGAAACTACAATCAAGCTGGAGGTGGTGGTGGTAGAATTGCAGTCTATTATGGATCACTTGCAGGAAGTTTTTCTTATCCAACTCTTTATAATAACATTACAGCTTTTGGTTCAACTACGGGTACTACTTGTGGAGGAGCAGGAACGATTTATCTGAAATCAGCGGCTCAAACTTACGGTGATCTCATCGTGAACAATAATGGAACAAGCTGTAATACAACCCCGATTGTGATGGCTGCCAGTGGAGCGTTTCCAACAGCTACGACGGATACTACTTTGACGAACTCAGGGTATTTTAATGAGCCTAATACCGTGAGTGGGAACATTGGTTATACCGGCCATCTTCAGGGATTTGCTGTTCAACCGAATATGGGAGAGAACGCTACAACGACTCTGTCTGACGATCATTTCTTTAGAATTACTTCTCATACTTCAGATGTATTAACGACTGTTGCTGGGATGAATACTTACGCTTCGACCAGCAACCCCTTTAGGATTGGATTATTATTAGATAACTTGGAAATTCGTGGAAAATCAAATCTTACCACGAGTGGTCCTATTTTTGTGACATCAGGGGATGTGAGTTCAAACGACAATACGACAGCTGTTGTATCAGGGACTTTAGCTGGAACTGGAAGTCTTGAGTTTGGAAGCACTGTGAACTCTTTGACCATTGATGCAGGGGGTACCGCTAATATTTTTGCTCTAGCTGGGGTATCTTCTGGAGCAGTGAGTCTTAAAAACGGAACTTATAACTTCAGCTCTTTTACAGCTGGGTCATTAGCTTTGACGAGTACGATTTTAAATGGAACCAGTCTTGGGACTTCAGCAGGGAATTTCACGATGACTTCCTCTACGGTCAATGTATCTTCTCTTTCAACCGTGGGTGGAAGCCTATCCATGAGTGGTTCGGCAGTGACGACCTCTACTGCTAATATTGGGGGCAATCTGACTATCGATTCAAGCTCGACACTTACAGCCGGAAACTCGACAAAAACAACACCTAACGTTGTGGTGTCTGGCACTCTCACTGTGTCTAACTCTTCGACCTTGTATTCTAAAGCGACAACTCTTTCTCAAGAGAATTATCTCTATCTTTCATCGGGAAATGTAACGGTGGATACAAGCAGCAAGATTAATGCAGATGGAGCAGGATATCCTGATCCACTGTCTCCTGGATATTTTAGAACAGTTGGGAATATCAATACTAGGAACATCAATCAAGATGGAAGTAGCTCAGCTGGGGGATCCTACGGAGGCCGCGGAGGTGCAACATCTACCCATTCTACAAATGAAGTTTATGGAAACTTTAAACAACCCAATTACCTGGGAACTAGTGGTGGTAATTTTAATGCAGTTGGAGCAGGGGGAGGGTTTATCCGAGCCACTGTGTCTGGTACCTTAAGTAACTCGGGTACAATCAGTGCCAATGGGGTGGGTTCGGGTGATGGAGGTTCTGGCGGTAGTCTTTGGATCAGCACAGGCACTTTGACGGGTACTGGAGGGAAGTTCACTGCAAACGGAGGCTCTGGTGGAAACGTAAGTGGAGGTGGAGGGAGAATCGCTCTTTATTATAATACGATTACTTCTGGAAGCTCATTTGATACCGGGAGTAAACTTGTGACTCAGTTCAATGCTTACGGAGGCAATACAGGAAATAATGCCACTTTAAGTGGTGCTGCTGGAACGATCTACTTCTTTAAGAACTCAGTCCAGACCTACGGTGATCTCTTAGTCAACAATACGATCACTGCAAATGCAGCTACGGTCTTCTTGCGGCCTGCAACAACAGCCTTTGATTCTTTAAGCTCATCAGGCTTAACCCAGGCAGGAGCGTTTACCTTCTCGTTATCTCCCACTGCATCTGTGTATGATCAACTCTTAGGTTATTACTTAAATCCAAGAATTGATCAAAATGCGACCGGGAAACTGTCAGATGACACGGTCTTTCCAATTACTTTAGTCACTGCTTCAAGCTTAACGACTTCGGGTGATCCAACGACCGTGAGTGGTTCGAGCAGTACGTATAAACTGGCCTTAGTTTTGGATAACTTGGATGTGCGAGGAAATGCTGTACTTGACTTTGGAAATCAAAACATTCGAGTTCTCTCCGGAGACTTAAACTCCAATGATTCTGTCACATTCAATCAGGTTGGGACCATCAATGCGGGTACCGTAGATGTAGGAACAACAGTGAATTGGACCGGAACGGCATCAGGAACCATTGGACTGAAGTGCTCTTCGAACTATACATCCGGTTGCTAATACTGCCTCAGTATTAATATTTCGATCTTAGAAAGCGATCAGAGTCCCTTCAGTGGACTTCCAGAAAAAGTTTATTCAAATAAGATTATTTTATAAATTGTAAAAGTTTACTTTGTTGAATAAAATAAAATAATTTTGAAACATCTACCCGCCTTAAATCTCGAGATCAATAAAAATCACTTTTAAATTATTTAAAAATACATTATAACCATAACCCAAGATTGGATTATGGTCTCTTATGATGATGCAGTTTAATAAAAAAGAAAAAATGAATCTACTTCTAGCAATTGTTGTAACTTTAGCAACAGTTTCTTGTGCAGAAAAAATATCAGATCCAATAATTCTACAACCACAAATTCAAGCTGATACGAGCTTGTTTGTGCCTTGCCAAAGGCAGTTGAGTGAGTTTGAAGACACGGGCCTAACTTTCAGTGGAACTGGTTCTGGGACCATGTCTATTTATAAAGACAAAAATTCTCCTATCCATAGATATCTTATTAAGAATAACCGGTGGCTTGAAGCCTATGCAAGCACCATTTATAGATTTTTTTTAGGGGAAAGTGCTCAAGAGGTTTGCTTTATTGAAGATGGAAGCCAAATTCATGCTGCGGTGAAGCTTGAAGATAGCTTTGCTGAAGCCTGGAGTTATTTTCAGCCTGGATTTGATATAACTACTAGCTTACCAAACTTGAAGCAGCCACTTCTACCAGTAGGACATGGATTAGGCGGTATTATCGTTACTAGTATGTGTAGTAGACCCCAATTGAACCGGACCACTTAGTTGTTTCCTAAGAGATAGGAGTACGACTAGAGATATGACTAGTGCTAAAGAGAAGATAGAGGTAGTTACATCAGTTCAAAAGCGCCGAAGATGGTCCCCGGCAGAAAAAAAGTCAATAGTTCAAGAGACTTATGAACCAGGAAAGAACGTTTCTTGTGTGGCTCGATTCCATGGTATTTTCCCTAGCCAATTATTCTATTGGAGAAGAAGAATGGAAGAAGGAGCATTGACTGCAGTTGGATCAGAAGAAGCCGTGGTGCCGGCCAGCCAGGTAAAAGCATTGGAGGCGAAGATCCGCCAACTTGAGCGCATTATTGGCCAAAAAGCGGTAGATATTGAGATTCTAAAAGAGGCAGTGAGGATTGGACGGGAAAAAAAACTGATCTCGCGTCAGCCATTGCTCGGAATGGAAGATTTCCAATGAGAGCGCTAGCTAGAGTGATGGAAGTATCCCGCTCCAACCTGATTGAGCAAGTGAATACTGGAATTGTAAAATCCAGGAAAAGATACACAATCAAGGATGATATATGGCTATTGCCAATGATCCAGGATGTCACTGCAAAAAGACCAACATATGGATATCGCAGAGTATCAGCATTGCTCAATCTGGAGCTCGTGAATGTAGGAAAGAACAGAGTCAATCACAAGAGAGTTTACCGTATCATGAAACAGAACCGGCTCCTATTGAAACGCCATACAGGTAAGCCGAGTCGTACCCATGATGGTCAGGTCATTACGTTAAGAAGTAACACACGCTGGTGTTCTGATTCATTCGTGATTCAGTGCTGGAATGGAGATCGTGTTCACGTAGTATTCTCATTGGATACGTGTGATCGGGAGGCAATGAGGTACCTGGCCTCCACAGTTGGGGTCGACGGTTCAATGGTCAGAGACCTTATGGTGGAAAGTGTTGAATCCCGCTTCGGAACAGTAATGAAACTTCCAAGCCCAGTTCAATGGTTGAGTGATAATGGCCCATGCTATATTGCACGTGAGACGGTGGCATTTGGAAGAAATCTGGGATTTGAAATTTGTACCACCCCTTCCTATAGCCCTGAATCTAATGGTATGGCCGAAGCATTTGTTAAAACATTCAAGCGTGACTATGTTTGGTTTGGAAATCTTGCTGATGCCAAGACTGTGATGAATCAACTTCCGGGATGGTTTGAAGACTACAACGAATGGGCACCGCATAAAGGATTAAAAATGCTCTCCCCTCGTCAGTTTATAAAACAGCAGGCGCTGGTGGCTCAATGAAGCATTCTCTACTGAAAAGAAGCAATGGGAGAGAATTCTAAATGAGGTTCGAGTGAAATTACTTAACAAAGTATGTTGCGAAACCTGCGCTGGGGTAAGCAGAATACACCTTAATGCAATGACTGTAGTAAAGGGAGATCTCATTTTAAAAGGTAATTGTGTTAAGGGTGGAGAGAAAGTAGCCCAAGTGATAGAAACTTCAGAAATTCGCGATTAGGTGGT
>CAIZRG010000005.1 GCA_903935335.1 Oligoflexia bacterium | reverse complement strand
TCTACCGTTCAAAATATAAAAATAAGGAGGAAGCTAAAAAAGCTATTTTTGAATACATTGAGATTTGGCACAACAGGAACCGAATTCATTCTTCAATTGGATATATGACACCAGTTCAGTTTGAGGAGTCCTTAGCCGCCTAAGCTCGTGCCCGTTTTTTCGAGGTAACTCCAAAATGCTCCTGATTGCTGCGTTGCCAAGTCTAACCCACAAAACTTTAAGAATTGACGTTCATGCCCGAACCGTCTGAGGTCCCCGGCTTCAGCTAAAATGGTAAGCGCAATAATCGGACCCACGCCTGGAAGAGATCTTAAAATCTTGTAGCTAGGGTTTTGAATGAGGGTCTCGTGTGCTTTCTTTTCTAGATCTAACCGCTTTTGGGCTAGTTCCAAATGTTCTGAAAGAATGAGCCGGAACATCGAGATTGCCTGGGAATCCAGAGCTATTGGGACTCCGATGCTCTCTCTTGCGCACTCGTAAAAGTCTCCCAGGAGGGTGTCTTTTGTTTTCTTTGTCCTAAGGATTAGAGTTCCTTGCTTAATGAATTCCTCTTTGTCCAACTCTAATACCAAGGCTGGAGTCGGAAATCGAAGCAGAAGTTTTCCAAACCAATGAGCCCGATGCGAACATAAAAACTTTTCTGCTTCTGGAAAATAGAGGGGCAAATAGTGATTTAAAAGACTGTGCTGTAACCTTGTCTTGCGTAATGAAATTTGGAAGTGGGTTTTGGCAAGTTCCTGTAAATCGTTGTTTTCTTCAATAACCGGATCGTAGTAATACTGAGTAATTCCATTTTTCATTAGATGAAGAATTACTTGAGCATCTTTCGAGTCGTTTTTGTCCCATGAATTATGAAGAGCTTCACGAGTTCTTGCAACCGCAATAGATGACATCCATTTGACTTCAAAACCTTCAGTCTTAAGAAAGTAAGCCAAGTTGTGGTGATAGTCGGCTGTAGGTTTAATTCCAATAGAGCAAGGAATCTTTAGATCTTTCAGATACTTAGAAAACTCCAGAAAGTCTGAACGACGGTTTCTGATAACAAATTTCTTCCGTTGTCGATTTAGCCTCTCAATCAAGACATCATGTTTGCTCTTAGCAATATCAATGGCTACCAAAACAACCTCTTTTTCAGTATTCTTATTTTTGATCATTGGGGTTCCCCTCTAACTTTAAATTGTTTATAAATAATCTAATCATAAAGGGAGGGAGTCATCTATGACCATCTGTATTCTAAGTAACTGAGGTTCTCAGATAACGTCACGTGAATTTGCTCTTTGGCTATCAAAACTAGAAGAGGAATTAAGGCATAAGTTCATACCTGTTCAAATTCTATAGCGAAACCAGAGTTCATGGGTCAATCGGCTATATCACCCCAGCCGAGGCCATGGAGAGGTTAAAAAAGGGTTGAATATTAAACAGATAAATATATAATTTATCTGTTCAGAAATAAGGAGTTGACGAGTTTAGTGTTTACTTGAAGATAGCCAGGAATTGGAATTCCAAATTTTATTAATGCCTACTGAAGACTTTGGATAATGGTAATCCAGATTTTTATTTAATTTTTTTCTATCCCACATGTTTAATCATTTCGTTAATATTTACTGCTTGCTTAAACTCGGTCGTTACATTTATCTAAATAATATATTTTTAAATGACGATATTTTTTATATGATAAGCAATATAGAAAATCAGAAAGAAGTAAAAATATCCTGTATGTTTACTCGTATTTTTGTATTTTTTTTTTGATTACAGTTATATTTAGTTCACTTCCTGACTCAGATGTAGCTAAGCAATATCCTTCGATAGAAAAACTTCTCAAGTTTAATGATTCTTTTTTATTTAAAAAAAATCTTCACCCTATTTTTTTCTCGAATAAATTTATGTTTACACCACAAAAATGGGACATGTTCACTGGGCTCGGATGGGATAGTGATTTGGTAGTTTATATCACTTATGAAGATAAAACTACTTCCGCTGTCCCATTGCTCAAAACTTTAACAAAAAATTCATTTGATGGCTCAAAAATTGCAAGAATTGTGAATAATCATATATATAAAGAAAATAAAGTTATTCTAAAGTCTATTGCGACCTGGGCTGCTAAAAAAAATTTAAAAAAAGGAAATAGAATAATAAATTTAAAGATATTAAAAAAATTTTCATACATCAATATGCCTAATGAAGAAAGAAAAGAATGGCCTGATAAATTACTATATGAAGTAAATTCAATATGAGTAAACTGAATAAATTTTTAAAAAATATAGGAGTAAATAAGTTTTTTCATTATGGAGACCCTTTTTCAACAGGGGTTGTCAGACTTTCTTTAGGTTTTTGCTCTGCTATATATGTGCTATCTTTTTTAAAAATAACTGATTACTTATCAAAAGAAGAATATTCTTCATTCAAAGAAAGGATATTTTTTTCGGATCCTTATTTTTCTCTTTTAAATGATGTTTCCGACATTTCTACAGTCATTATTTTTTTAAAGGTTTCATTAATTTTTTCATTATTTATGACTTTTGGATTTTTTTCAAGAATTTCTACTTTTGCTGTTTATGTATGCATTATTTCTATTAGCAACTATTTTAGCTTAGATGTTTTTTCAATTAATTCATCGAGATTGTTAATTTTAAATATTTCCTACTTACTATTTTCTCAATCAGGGGCGGCTTTTTCTTTGGATAGGTTGATTAAAGTTAAATTAGGGATTGTTGATATGAATAGCTTTGAGAAAATCCCATTGTGGCCTAAAAATTTAATTTCTTTTCAGCTTTTTATTATGTATTTTAGTTGTGTAATGTATAAACTTTTAGACTCTAGTTGGATTAATGGCCGTAGTGTTTATTATGTATTTAGAATGGGTTGTGGCATGGATTTTCTTCATGAGTTTCTAACATTTCCTCCTTTTACAACAATTGCAACTTACGGAACCATTTTGTTAGAAATCTTTATTCCTTTTTCATTAATAAATAGAAAATATATTAAATATTCGGTTCCAATTGGGGTTTTATTGCATTTAATAATGTATTTTTGTCTCAATGTAGGCATTTTCTCTTTAGCTGTTATTTGTAGCTACCCGGCGATTCTATCAGAAAAAGATTACGGTGCGATATTTAAAAAAATAAACCTGGTTGAGTCTCTATTTAAAAAATCAACTTTTTATAAGTTGTTTAAATTCCGGTGGCGCACAGATGAAGAAAACCACAAATGAATAAAAAGTAATAAATGTATTTTTCTTCATCTATGTTTGTATAAAAATAAATTTTTAATAATTTGTTTTAAATTATTTTTAAATTCCGCTATATTTTATTTACATACTTTTTAAAGCGATTTTAGTCTGCAATAAAACCAAAAAAGTATTTTCAAATATTTATAACTAGAAGCTTGTTATAAGTTATACCAATTACGAAAAATAATTTTAAATTAGCAGTAGATATTGATAATTTATTAGGCTGCTTTTCTTTTCTGAGACGTTATTTTATATTTATTAATAATTAATTTTTTTAGATTCAATTTCTAAAATTCGAATTTTTAAAAAATCTAATCGGGTTAAACTACATAGGGAATTATGAGGCCGTGATTTTTTGTACTCAGGCATCAAGGAGGGCAGCGAATTATCAGGGTGAAGTGCTAAGTTGAGTTGAAATTGCAGTATGATCATAAAATAATTTAACTCCCGTTCTGGAACTTTGTACCAAGTCGAGTAGATTCATAATGGTGGACTGCGCCCCTAAAGTTGGACAAGTTGACCTAATTTTTGTGTAGGGGTGACCTTCCCCCTAAAAACTGGGCACTTTAAAAGTAGAAAATTCAACTTTAACGCGAAGTCATGAACAGGCAGAATTGCATAGAGATTTCTAAGCAAGTTCTGTGGAATTGAATCCCGGCTCAGCAGTCTTCATTTCAATTGAAATCCTGTAGGCCGGAATTTCTCAGGGGGAAGGTATGAAGAAGTCACGTTATTCAGAAGAACAAATCGCCTATGCACTCAGGCAATCAGAAGGGGGAACACCGGTTCTCGAGATCTGCCGCAAGTTGGGAGTGAGCGAGGCCACCTTTTACATTTGGAAAAGAAAATTTGGAGGACTGGGGGTGCCAGAAGTCCGCAGGCTTAGGCAACTCGAAGATGAGAATCGGAAGCTCAAGCAGATGGTTGCTGATCTCAGCTTAGATAAGCATATGCTCCAGGAGATGATCTCAAAAAAGTCGTAAAACCCGCACAAAAACGCCAGTTATTGAGGTGGCTCATAGAAAAATTTGGAATATCGATCAAAAGAGCGTGCGGGCTTTTGGAACTGAGGAGATCTTCATACTATTACAAAAACCATAGACGAGATGGCAGTGCATTGCGACTGCGGTTAAAGGAACTTGCAGCAAGTCGACCTAGATTTGGGTATTTACGACTTCAGGTTTTATTGTGCCGGGAGGGATGGAAGGTCAATCACAAGCGGGTCCAACGGATTTACAACGAGCTTGGCTTGAATCTTCGGCTCAAGAGAAAGAAGAAAAGACCAAGTCACTTACGGGTGCCCTTGGGACCTCCCAGTGGGCCAAACGATCAGTGGAGTATGGACTTTGTTAGCGATAGCCTCATCACGGGTAGGCGATTCAGGACACTGACGGTGATTGATAAGTTTAGTCGTGAATGTCCGCTACTCGAGGCTTCATTTTCTCTCACGGGGGTCAAGGTCGCGAGAGCTCTTCAACGTCTTGCTGTAACTCGCGGCTATCCTAGAACAATCACAGTAGACAATGGGTCGGAGTTTATCTCAGCGGCGCTTGATGAGTGGGCACACAAAAACGGAGTTACGCTTGATTTTATTAGGCCTGGAAAACCCGTTGAAAATGCCTTTATTGAGAGCTTTAACGGGAGGCTACGAGATGAGTGTCTGAACGTTTCGGTCTTTCATTCGTTAGAAGACGCTCAAGAAAAACTTGAAGCATGGCGAAAGGACTACAACGATGTTCGGCCGCACAGCTCGATTCAGAATCTAACTCCAACAGAATTTGCGGAACAACATCGGAAACGGACGGCGTAGCAAGGGCGAAATTTCTAATTCAGAACTGTCCAGTTTTTGGGTGGGTCTAAATCAAACAGATAAATATATAATTTATCTGTTCAGAAATAAGGAGTTAACGAGTTTAGTGTTTACTTGAAGATAGCCAGGAATTGGAATTCCAAATTTTATTAATGCCTACTGAAGACTTTGGATAATGGTAATCCAGATTTTTATTTAATTT
>CAIZRG010000004.1 GCA_903935335.1 Oligoflexia bacterium | reverse complement strand
TGTGGAGGGTTATCTGGGATCTTCAGTGATCACCCAAGATTCGATGCTTCAGCCTGTCAAGATGAATGGGGTTGTGCTGGGAGTGCTTGAGAACAGGAAGTTTACTCCGGTTTTGGCAGATGCAAGGGGATCCTTGTTTCACTCCCACGAAAGTAGCCTTGAAGGTTTAACAGTGTACGGAGAGAAAAAAGGGGAGTGGAAAAATCCCTATGCCTCCGTGCTTGAGTATGCAGCACAAGGATACGATGCAGATCTGCAAGCTTACCGGATGGAGCAGAGGGATTATGATCCGAAGCTCAAGCGATTCATGACGCCTGATCCTCTGTTCTTAGAGAGCGGAGAGAATTGCTTAGAAAGCCCCTTGGAGTGCAGTCTGTATGGCTATGCTGCCGGGAATCCCGTCAGTTTTGTGGATCCGGAGGGTGGATTTGCAGTTAACCCCTGGACAATTAGTGCTGGAATTAGTTTTGTGTCTTGGGCATACCATGAGGTTGCATCCAGTCGTGTAACAGGGGATGCAATTCAGCCAACAACTTCACCGATTGATTTTTTTGCCGGGGCTGTTGGAGCTAGATTAGGATCAGTCGCATATAATAAGGCAGGTGAATATCAATTTTCGAGTTACCAGAATCTTGCCGAAAAGTTGGATGTTAGCAGTAGCGGTAAGGCTGCAATTTTCTATTCGGGTGGTCCGTCTGCAAGAGGAGCAGCTGAATCTTATGTTAATGGATCATCTTTGACTCGAACAACTCTAGAAATGACCCAAGGAGGAAAGTTTTTAGAGTCGAAGGGTCTTTTTAATTCAGGCTTGATCACAAAAACCCAAGCCTCAACAATTTGGGATAGAGTATCTGAGAGATTTGCTGAACAAGCTTCAGGTTCTGTAAGGGTATTTATGACTGAAAAAGGACTTGAAAACTCTCAAAGTATTTTTCAAAGAACTGAGCTGCCTGCGTTATTAAAAAACTCCAATGTTGATGGTATTATCGGTTCAATAGTTAAATGAAAAGTATTTTTAATAAAATCATCAATAATTTTTTGAGTAAAAAATGGTCATTTAATATCGTCCGTCGGGAGGAGGCAATATATAAAGAAAAGAGTAAGAAAATGACTTTATTCGTTGTGTATAATGTTGAGAGCTTATGCTGGGAGGCTTATTTAGAAAAAAAATGGGATCCGCCTTGCAAATCGAATCTCACAGAAGAAGAATTCGCGCGAATAAAAAAAAATATTATATCCCAAGGAGCTGCAAATGGGGAAAACTGGATCATACATAGATAAATTATTTAAATTTTATTAATTTATGACCATGTTTTTACTAATCATGAAAAGCTTAGATTATAATATAGACCAACTCAATTGGAGTGTTAATGCTAATAAGAGCCATACAGCGTACGGAGAGAAGAAAGGGGAGTGGAAAAATCCCCATGCCTCAGTGCTGGAGTATGCAGCACAAGGATACGATGCAGATCTGCAAGCCTACCGGATGGAGCAGAGGGATTATGATCCCAAGCTCAAGCGCTTCATGACGCCCGATCCTCTATTTTTGGAGAGCGCAGAGAAGTGCTTAGAAAGCCCCTTGGAGTGCAGTCTGTATGGCTATGCTGCTGGGAATCCCGTGAGTTTTGTGGATCCGGAAGGTGGATTTGCAGTTAACCCCTGGACAATTAGTGCTGGAATTAGTTTTGTGGCTTGGGCATACCATGAGGTTGCATCCAGTCGTGTGACAGGAGATGCAATCTATCCGACGACTTCACTAATTGATTTTTTTGCGGGTGCGGGAGGTGCTAAAGCTGGAAGCGCAGCGTTCCAGGCCGCTAGTTACGAGCTGCACATGTACCAAAATACAAGTATAGCAACTGACTTTCTAAAAAATAGCGGCGTTCCTGGAAATCAAATTCCACAAATTATAGGTTCCTTTGAAAGAGGAACTTTGAGCGTTGAAACTGCAGGATCATCTCAATATGGTTTGCGTTATTTCGATAATGTAGCAGCTAAACCTGAAGGCAGATATTTGTTTGAAACGTTTCCAGCAACAAGAGAGGGTTTGGGTTTAAAATCTGAATGGAATCAAATGACTGGAATTCAGCAATGGCAAGTCAAAGAAGGTTCGCAATTTTTGCATGGCAACGCTGTCTCGCAAGGTTTTTATTCGGGCGGACAGAAACAACTCTTTGTTCCAGACTCTAGCAATCTTATGAAACCAAATTAATTAGTAGAGAATAGATTATGAAATCAGCAATTTCACCAAGTGGGAGATATTTGATTAATTTTGTAAGTGCAGGTGAGATTAAATTTGGACCGGTTTATTTTAAGCTCGAAATTGACGGACAAGTTTTAAAAGGAAGATTTTTTGGAGATGTCGCAGTATGGTCCTCTGATTCACGATATCTTGCGGTTCAAGAATGGTTGACAACAGATGTTCAAAGCGGTCCATACACCTCACTTACTGTATTCGACATGGTCGATAAAAAAGAATGTCAACTTAGTAAGTTAATATACGGTTGGATAATTCCGATGGCATTTGAAAATTCAAAAGTCATTTATCGTAAACATCAAAAAGATGGGTTGGTAAATGAATTTGAAATCGAATTAACTCAGGTGTACCGGTGGAAATCCATTTTTTAAATTTAAATATTCTAAATAACATTAAATATATAAATTGATTATTTCAAAATCTATAATTAATCGAAGATCCATGGAACTGAAGTGAGTAGGTAAGAAAGATGTTTGCTTTAAAAAGATTGATCTGTTTTGGGTTATTTGGATTTTTGTCGAGTTTTGCCTTGCATGCAGGAGATCCCCCTGAGTTTTTTGAGTATTTGCATCAACCTGCGAGCTTGGATGTTCCGCAAAGGGGATCTCTGGCCGGAGAGTATGGAGGGACGGCTTGGAAGGCCAAGGACATGACTCGAGGTACGTTTTCTTTACCCTTGGGCATTTCTTTTCCGGAGGACCGAGGGGAGATGGTGTATCCGGTAAGCCCTATGTATTCACCGGGACAAGGCCTATCGGAGTGGGGGATGGGGATTCGAGTCGAGCTTTCGATCTATCGGTTTCGATCCCAGGGGTTTTTGGATTTTAAAACGGACGATTTGATGTCTCCTTGGGGCCAGTTGGTTTTGGGAGGGGATGGGGATTATTATCCTTTAGGGTTTAAGTCTAAAGTTCGAGTCAAGATGCACTCAGAGACAGAGGTTCAAGCTTTTTTAGAGGATGGATCGGTACTTACGTTTGGTAAAACAGCCGTGGTTCAGGTGCCTCGAGGGGTTTACGCTTGGTATTTGGTAGAAGCAAAGAACTCAAAGCAGGAAGTAACGACGTATGAGTATGGGCCGATTCAACAGCGGTTCTTATACTTAACACAGATCCTTTATGGAGGAGTAGGTGGGGATCCTCAGTATCAGGTTAAGTTTGAGTATGAGCCGATGAAGTATCCTTTTAAAAATTATCGATCAACTGAGCTTCAGGAGTTAACTCGGCGAGTGAAGAAGGTGGATGTATTGTCCAAAGGTTTAGGAGGCGTGGGATTTTCATTTCGATACGGGTATGAGTTTGAGTATTATGCGGATCAAACAGGTCCTGCCTTTTATTTGAAATCGATTGAGAAGAAATATGCTTCGGGTCAGTCTGAGCCCAAGAAGCAGTTTGAGTTTCCGAGGGCGATTGATTTTATTCAGCAGTCATCCTGGAAAAAGATTGAGGGTCTGGATGAGATTTTAGAGAAGCATGGGAACCGTTTTTTCTCACCCAAGGAGACGACGCTTTTAGATTTAGAGCAGAGTGGGGAGACTCAGTTGGAGGTTCCCAGGAAAGACTATGCGAGGCTTCACCTGGGGAAAGAGGGATTTAAGCTCGAAGAGCTTCCTGTGGCTTCTGGGACGATTGATCCTTTCTGCCGGAGGGCTTTGGAGCTATCGCCTTCACGAAGAAACCTGGTGAGGCTGAGAGGAGTTCATGCTCCGCTTGAGGTGGTAGTGACGCATTATCCAGAGAGTGTTGATGTTGGAACTGAGCTATTGACCTGTGATTTAGAGGGACATCGAACAGGCTCTGTAATGCTTCCTCATGGTTGGAGATTGAATAGGGATACGATGCTTGTGGACTTAAATCAGGATGGGAGACCCGATCTGATTCAATTTTATACAACCGGAAGCTACAAAGTGATTCGGAATGAGTCGACCCTAAGCGAGCTTAAGTTTTCTAATGAGATTATTCGAAAAGAAGTAGATTTTTTATTTTGTAATAATATGCGTGTATTAGATCTGAATGGAGACGGAATTCCTGAAGCAGTGGGGATCTCAGGAAATGGATTGACCGTTTGGTATGGTAAAGGTAACTACGAGTTTGAAAAGAAGCATGTTTTTTATAAATTTTTAGATAAAAATGGGAGTCAGATTTTTTTGGGTGGGGATGTCAAGATCGAGTTTCAGGATTTAGATCATGATGGAGTGATGGACGTCGTGGTTTATGGGAAGAACTTTATTTCTCCATTTTTATCAGATGGAAAAAACTTTGTAAAAGTGGATCTTCCTGCCTTGAAGTTTAAGGAGTTACCCTTTGCGGAGAGCATCAACCGGATGGGCTTTATGCCGTTATTTGCTGATTTTACGGGCAGTGGAAACCCTCAGCTCACCGTGATTGATCCATCGCATGCTTATGCATTGGAGCTCAGTTCTCCAGGTACAGGCTTTCTTCAAGCAGTCGATGATGGGAAAGGCAATCGGCTGGAGTTTGATTACGAAAGAGCGAAGCCTGAGCCAGGGATTGGCAAGAGAATGCCTGTGCTGAGTGGTCTGAAGGTCAAGACAGCGGGGAAGGCTCAGAGAAGTTATACGTATGAGTACCGTGAGTCTCAGACCGATTCAGAGAATGGATCGTTGCTAGGATTTAACCAGGTTACTGTGCATCAAGGTCCTCATGTTTTTGAAGGAAAGTTTAAGCATGAAGACCGGTTGCCTTCTTTATTCCTCTCTTCGAAAGAATGGGATCAAAGGCAACCTGGAGTCACTCAGGTAGAAAAAATTCAATCCGAGAAGAAAGAATTTTTAGGGATTTCTTATGACCAAGTTCAATCAGAAATGAGGGGATATGGGAATGAAGCAGGGGATTTAATTCAGAGCGGGTCGAAGAATTATATAAGGTATGAAGACGAGTTTTGTCCTGCACAGGTCGTCAAAATACAAGGGATGCAGTCCTTAGAGATGAGCACCCAGTATGTGAAGCCCCCTGCACTTTCAGAGTTTCTGACGTGCTTACCAGCTCAAGTGCAAAAGAAGGGAACCCATTCTGAGAACCCAGGATGGGACTTTACGATAGGAGTGCAGATTCAAAGAGATGAGTGGGGTCATCCGACTGAGATTAGAAGCCTGGGAGCACAGGGGAGG
>CAIZRG010000003.1 GCA_903935335.1 Oligoflexia bacterium | reverse complement strand
TCAGTTTGAGCTTACGATGGCCTATGGTTCAGCCCAAGAAAGAGGCCATGCTTTAGGTGAGCTAGGATCCAATGTTGTTCTTTCAATGGCAGGTGCTAAGGCCACCACTGCAGCACGTGGCGGTCTTGAAAAGGTCGCTGATACCTTGAATCGATCCGGTGCAAGTGAGGCTCTGGGAACCTCAATCAATCAGGGTATGAGAGCCTCTGAAATCCTCGCTCCTAAATTGGCTGAGATTGATCAGGCAATCCAGAGAATTGCTCATTCTTCGGGAGGAAAAGTCCTTCAAACGATTAGAAAGGAGGCGGTCGTAGCTTCTGATGAAGGCTACACTCTTTTCAATAAGACTAGTAAACTATCAAATCCTGTGCCGGAAAATGGAATTTTTGCTCGTGTTGTTCCACAGGAATTTGCTTCTAAAATTAAATCGGGAGAAATTCCATTAGGTAAGCCCAATGTTCATGGAGAAGTATTTGTAGCTGCATATGACGATATAAAGGGTCTCCATCCATCAGAATTATCGCATAGACTTGGTCTATTTGCCGATAAAGCTGGAACCATGCCAGTGGATACTTCAAAATTTACTGTCTTGAAATTCAAGTTCACCGGAGATACTTCATTATTAGCTTCCCCAGTCGAGTTCGGCATCCAGAGGGGGCATAATTTTTTACCGGGAGGCAAAACGTCGGGACAGGCAAGGGAATGGATTATGGACAGTAATCTTAATCAAAGGAAGATGATCGAATTTATTGAGTAGAGGTATAGCTATGGGAAATTTAGGTAGTTTTGAGGTCGAGATCATAAACAAGATGATTTCCAAATTTCCACTTGGGTATCCTGAAGCTGTTCGGGTTCTGAAATTAATGGAAGCATCTGGCTTAATAACGAAGAGTATCAAAAGTGAGGCTGATGTAAACGATCTCATCAATAACGAAATAAACAACTATTTGATGCCAAAAGGGTTTTTTCGTTTTAGGCAATATTCGGTCGAAGAACTAGAAAGTTTTGGGATAAAGCTCCAACTCCATAAAGAGAAAAATGATGGTTGGGGAACAAAAATTTATTATGATTCTAAAAATGACCTTTATTGGGAAGATGCTCCAGGCAGATATACAAATGAGGGGTTTCAAATAAACACAGATTTATCTCCAATTTCTTTAGTTTCTTGAATGCCTATTAGTAGCAGTGGGTCCAAAAACCGGATTAAGTAATTCTCTACAACGTCCAAACTGAAAAAATTCTTGAATCATGGAATATAGTTATGGAAGCATTTTAATGGAAATACCAATTAATAAAATGATATGAAAATTGAAAATACTACCAAGAAACCCACATCGACAATCATACTTTTCCGTATATTCCTTTGGTTTGTATGCTTCAATGTTATGATCTACGGTTTGGGCCACTCTGCACAGGCCACCCAAGAGAGCTGGTACTGGGGTTTTGATCTGGGCTGGTCAAATCCAAACTATGATAATCCATTAAATACAGCAGTCGATAGCTTATCGCTCTTAGGGGCGAGTCGAACGAGTATAGGGTCTTCTCTCCGAATTTATTGGCCTATTGAAACTGGAGAAACAGTGATCGGTGTAGCAAGTACCTCTATTTTAGATAGGTTTTCTTACTTGGATTCAAGTATTTCTTTTGGCTAAAATCTTTTAGGTTTGAGTGTTGTTCATACTTTTGAAAATGAACCTGGAGTTGGTTTTTTTGTACGTGGAGATGCAGGTCTGGCCCGAACATCTTTAAGTAAATCTACTCTTATTAGAACTCAGGCTAAATCAGATACTGGTTTTGGGTTTTTGGGTGGAGCGGGATACGGAATCGCTTTAAGTGATTCCACTCGTCTCTTATTTGAAGCAGGGTATACATACATGAGAACAGATAGCTTCAGTTCTTCGACTATCAGCATATTTGTGCAGGACCACTATTTTAGAATAACGGCGAATGAGAGTAGACCTCTTTCTTAAAAATTTAATGACCTTTACAACCAGATTATTGGGGTTCACTTAAGGCGACTTCTCAAGCAGGGCGGTTTCATTTCATCAGGGCATAGTAAGTCCCAGCTGAACTTAATAAAAAACTCTCGAGAACCCTGTAAGAATTCTCGAGAGTTTATGGATGACATTCGGAGGTGTCAACCATAGATTTATAAATACAAAGTTTTTATTTAAACCTTGTATGTGAGATGCATATAATCGGCATATTTCTCGTTTCATTAAGCAATACGTTCTTCATTTTTCTTATGACTGATTAGTTTCGAAAATATTCCATTTGCTTTTTCTCCATGTCCTATTTCGATTTTCTTTCCTGTTTTTACTTCAGATTTTGGTAAAGCTACTTGCAAAACTCCATTTTCATATCGCGCCTCAATCTTTTCTGAGTCTACGTGAACAGGAATTGAAAAACTCCTTTGGAAATTTCCATAGAACCTCTCGGAATATCCATCTTTCTTCGTTTCACTTTTCCTCTCTCCGGTTAGAGTCATCACACCATCCTTTACTTCGATGTTAATATTTTCTTTTTTTACACCTGGAAGATCAAAGCTCATTAAGAAAGCTTTGTCTGTTTCTTCGACGTCACATCTTGGAAATTCACTCCTCTCATTTCTTGTAGCAGTCAGTGGCTGAACAAAACCACTCAAGATATTAAAAAAGTCATCATTCAAAAAAGACCACGGATTAGATCTATAGTTTTCTAATGTTTTCATTTTTTTTCTCCTTTTATTTTAAAGTTTATCTCTATTATTTAGTTTGGTAGTGAATACAGTCTTGTCAATTTTAGGGGATATAAATTTTTTTGGATTCACGGATCAAGTAGAAGCATTCAAAGCATGTGGTTATCCAAATCATAAGAGTCCAAGATGATTTTTTTAATCCACTATTTTAGGGGGTTGGTATGAATAACTCAAGTATTTCAAAATCTTAAAGTTTTTTGATTCGAACTGGCATGAGTAGATTGATCCATATAAGGGTACTGACTATAACAATCTTTATAAAGAAGGCTATCGGTATGGGAACGCAGTATCGCGAAATTAAAAAGAAACTAAAAGAGTAGGCAGTTTGCTATTCGAGGGCAAGAGGTCGAGTTTTTTGGATCAATTTTTTGATTCTTTTAAAGGGATTTGGCTGACGCAAGAAGATTTACATGACGTTACAGTAAGAGTGTTGAGGCTGAGGCATTGTGGTCTTGATAAACCCGCTTGCTATCAAATTTGAAGCGATACCGTCAACGTGGTGTTCTCCAACCAAAACTAACATGGTTCTGTCGTCCGGCCGGTTTTTCAGTGTACTTAAAATGGTACGGGTCATGATGGTGTCTCGATCGGCACATGATTTTTCAATGAGTTCCTCAGAAGCCCAATCTTGTGCGAGAGCTAAATTTGCTAAGGATGTAGGAATGGGTTCAAAGAATTCTAATTCAACTACACCGGTCTGAGACAGAAAAGATTCTACTTTCTGCATTATAGCATCGATGGTTTCTTCAGTGACCATAGTTTCTTGCGTTAAGCCAGGTACTATCAATAGGCTCCGTTCCTCAAGAATGGGAAAGCCCCTTTGCAACGCTCTTTTGAATCCCTGGTCCTGATCCCTGTACCAGGCAACAATCTCACGAAGGCTCTCATAATGAAGACCTCCGATTTTTTGCCTCGCTAACTTGATAGGTCCTGGGAAGCTTCCAACTTTTAGGGCCAATGAACTGTCTTTACTCTTGCCTAACGAAGTAATTCGTGCCGGTAAAGCAATTGTGCGTGCCCCTTCGATCCCAATCAGCGGGAACTCACTCATCAGTTGTTTGGCGATCTCATACCTTGTTTTGTTGACGACGTGAGTTTCTCCGATCAAGATTACATCTTGGCTAGTGTCGCTATGGTTAAGCCAATCAACTTTGTATTGGCACTGTGCTGCTTTTTGAATCACACGCAGCTGATTAGATTCCAGACCGAATGTAACCTTAGGAAAAACTAAGAAAGTGAGAGGGAATCCTGCGAGAAAAATTTTTCTAATAATAGCGTTCATTAATGGGAGTTAATAGCATAAACATTAAATCATTTCAAAATATCTTGAAGACAGAGTCGGAAAAAGAACAGCGGCCCTAAAAACACTGAAACTAAATGTTCGATAATTCAAGAAAATATTTCTTTTTCGCAATGGAAGGTACAGATGATCAGTGGAAGCTCATCGAGCCGATCTTCCCAAAGAAGAAGCTCAGAAGGGCGATCAAATTTTTCAGTATTCACAATGCTTGTTTTTGTTGCAACAGTATAGATGTGTACATATACATATAAGTAGGGTAAAATTAAAAAATAGAGTTTGAATAGGACACAAAGAAAGACCAAGCTAACATCAAGAAACATGGTGCCATGTTTAAAATTTTATTAGAATATTAACTGAATCCTGCTCTCATTCAGTTTGACCAGGGTCTGGCATTCGATTCTGAAAAGATTTTAAAGTTCATGAAGAATAGGGCTTAGTTCAACCGTGAAAAACTTGATTTTCATTGCAGGCCGGACAGGCCGGTTAAAATTTCTTTAAATCTTCAGCGATACTTTTTTTAAATTCTGGATTCATTTGACTCAATTCTAAGAGGTCGACCTTAAAAGGCAGAAAACTTTGGTCAAAGTTTTCTTGGATTTGTGTCAAGGTTTTTTGCATGCAGGGCTCTTTCTCTTCAATGGCTAAGTCCAGGTCAGAGTACTTCTTGTGATCACCTCGAGCCCGAGAACCAAAAATATAGATCTTGGCATGAGGAAGAAAAACAAGGAGGATCTTCTGGATCAGCTGATACTGTTCTTGAGTTAATCCAAATTTCTTACTCAAGAAGCTTCTCCAAGCGTTTTAACAAAAATTGAGCAGATTTTTCAAACTCAATGGCCACAGTGTATACTCGCTCGGCGATGGATTCTTCATAGGTGTGGGATGTGAGATTTCGAGCTTCTAAAAAATCAAACCAATCTTCAACACTTTCAATGAGACCTAGCTTACCTGCTTCACGAAATACATTCTTAATACTAGGCTCAAGGGTATGGTTTTGGGATTCTATATAGCGTTTTAAGATTTTCCATGAGAGCTCGAAAGTGTATTCAAATCTTTGGATCGTTGCATCTCTGACGATGTCTGTTTTTTTTTCCTTTAAAACTTCCGTGAGGGAGCTCAAAGCTTTAACCCATGAAGTGAGTAAAATTTTTTCTTTTTTCAATATTTTCTCCTGATTCAATCCAGAGTTTTAGACTAGAGCTGCAGAATCGCTATTTTGCTAGCGATCAAAAAGCTCTTTAGCAATGATGAGTCTCTGAATTTGGCTGGTTCCTTCATAGATTTGATAAATCTTGGCATCACGCATCAGTTTTTCTACCGGATATTCTTCAGAGTATCCATAACCTCCAAAGACTTGAACAGCATCAGTAGCCACTCGCATGGCAGTGTCAGCAGCAAAGGCTTTAGCAAAAGCTGCAAACTTTGTGTTTCTGTGCCCTTGGTCAATCGTCCAGCCCGCTTGATAGACTAAAAGCCTGGCTGCTTCAATATCCTTAGCCATATCTGCAATCATGAAGCTTATAGCCTGATAGCTTGAAATCGGTTGACCAAAGGTTTTTCGGTTTCTGGCATATTGGATGGATTCATCTAAAGCTCTTCGAGCTAATCCAACTGCCCCGGCTGCTACACTGGGGCGGGTGTGATCAAAAGCACTCATGGCGATTTTAAACCCATCCCCTTCTTGACCGAGGCGGTATTTTTCTGGAATCTTGACTTGATCAAAGGTGATTCCTCGAGTGTCACTGGCTCTTTGCCCTAGGTTCCATTCTTTCTTACCCACCGTAATGCCTGGAGTATTGGCAGGGACAATAAACCCTGAGAGCCCTTTATGCTTCAAAGCAGGATTTGTATAAGCTAAAACAAAATACCAGTTGGCAACACTGGCGTTTGTAATCCACATCTTTGAGCCCTGAAGGATATACTCATTCCCTATTTTTTTGGCCTGAGTTTGAATCCCGCTGACATCTGAACCTGCTGCAGGTTCTGTGACACAATAAGCGGCCAGTACGGGTTCAGATAGGAGTCGACCTAGAAACTCTTTTTTTTGATCTGGGTTTCCAGCAACAATAACTGGGGCGCTCGCTAAAGAGTTAGCTTCCATGGCGGTAGCAATTCCAGTGCAACCATAAGCAAGTTCTTCAGTAATGATGCATCCATCGAGGACTCCTAAACCTAAACCTCCTAAGTCTTGTGGGACATGGGTGTTCATCAGTCCTAAGCCCCAGGCCTTTCGAATCAGATCCCACGGAAACTCTCCTGCCTTATCATGGTGAGCTGCTTTTGGAATGATTTCATCTTTTGTAAACTTTCTTGCCAGCTGTTGGAGTTGGAGTTGGTCTTGTGTCAAAGAAAAATCAATCATAGAGAGTCCTCTACTTTCTTGCTGAGAGTTTAAACAACTAAGTCTAATCCTACTGTCTTTTGGTTTCTAAAGAAAGAGGCAGAGTCAGTGTTTGTAGTTGTGCTTTAGGTCATCTGTCATTAGGTTTGGGTGATGCAAGGCAAGAATTCATTCCAAACCATGTCTCTATTCAAAGAAATTTGGAAGAGTCTGTTTACAACCCATATTCACCTGGACTCGGCACTTTCAAAGTTGCCTCGTTCTGCTAAATCTATTCTGGCTCAAATTTTACCCATAGTTTTAAGGCAGCCTGCTTCTCAATCTGAAAAAATGGGGGTCGGAATTTCGATCGGTGAACCCTGGAGTCTGGATCAAAAAGATCTCAGTGAGTGGCGACCTGCTTTTCTTTTAGCAAGTCGTATTTATGAAGGAATGACTCAGGGTCTACCTGAGGCCAGGCCGATTCGGGGAGATTTTCCTGAGTCCATGATTTTAGAGTGGGAAAGGGATTGGGGAGATAAAACGGCTCAGCAGTTACTGAGCATTTTGGCTTCTCAGCCACCTCTCAGTTTAAGATCGAATCGTCTTTTCAGTGCTCAGGCCCTCCTGGATCAACTTAGAAGTGAACGAATATTGCCTGTTAAAATAACTCTTTCAGATCTTTCTCCTGTGGGGGTAAGGCTATCGGGTTATGCTCCGATTTTAGGATCAGAATTATATAAAAAAGGAGCTTTTGAGATTCAGGATGAAGGGTCTCAAGTCATGGCTCTTTTTGCTTTATGGCCTGAACGCTATAGTTTTTTACTTAAAAAAAATCCCGGGGAGATTCAAAACAAGCAGGGTGTTCCAGCACTTCCGTCAGAGGTTAAGCCGATCATAGTCGTGGATGCTTGCGCGGGAGCAGGTGGCAAAAGTTTGGCAATGGCTGATGCTCTTCAAGGGAAGGGAAGAGTTTTTGCTTATGATACATCACGTCCAAAGCTACTGGCCTTAAAAAGAAGAGCTACTCGTGCTGGGTTGAATAATATTCAAACCGTTCTTCTTGTGGAGGGAAAAGAGTTAGAGGCGATTTCTAAATTTCAGGGGTCGGCTCAAGTAGTGCTTGTGGATGCTCCTTGTAGTGGTTGGGGTGTTTTACGAAGAAACCCTGATCTTAAATGGAGACAAGATTTAGAGATGCTTCTTCGGATGCCAAAAATTCAGTCGCGCCTTCTTGAGCAGTACGCAACATTAGTTGCACCTGGGGGAAGGCTCGTTTATGGAGTCTGTACATTTAGAAAAGAAGAAACCCTCTACCCTATACAGGAATTTCTAAAAGCTCATCCTGATTTTAGTTTGTCAGAAGGTGGGTATTTAGGCCCAGAACCCTGCGATGGTTTTTTTATGCAGGCCTTGATTCGTAAGCCGAGTCGTCGAGTCGCAGAGTCTCCAGAGTATTAAGATGAGACTCTTTCATTCTCAAATTGGGAGGGACTCAGTTTGGAGAGTGCTCCGCTGGTTTTTTTTTCAATGGGATGCTGAGCGAGCCCACCTTTTTACTCTGTTCATGATCCGTTGGGTGGATCGGTTGATAGGGCATTCTCCGCTTCGTTTTGTGAGTGGGACTCAAAAAGAGGAAGAAAGGCCAGAAGAACGGCAAGAGTTTTTTCAAGCTTTTGGAATGGAGTTTCACTCAAGAGTTGGCTTGGCTGCTGGGTTTGATAAAAATGGTGAGATTTTAACAGCACTTCCGGCCTTAGGTTTTGGATTTGCTGAGATCGGAACCGTGACTCCTCGTCCTCAGCCTGGGAATCCTTGTCCGAGATTATTCCGGGATCCGCAGAGAAGGGCTCTTTTCAATCGGATGGGGTTTAATAGTTGGGGTGCTCAGCAAGTTTCTCACGAAATAGCTCTGAGAAGAGGGCTTTTGCCTAAGAATTTTCGGGTTGGGATCAATTTAGGAAAGAATAAGGATACTCCTTTGGAGGAGGCTTGGAGAGATTATGTGAGTGCAGCTCGATATTTTGAGGGTCTAGCAGACTATTTGGTTGTGAATATCAGTTCTCCGAACACTCCCGGTCTTCGCTCCCTACAAACGGTTGAAACGATCAGACCCATCTTAATGGCATTGCAGGACTTGATTTCAGGATGGAAAAGAAGACTTCCACTACTCGTCAAGCTTGCCCCTGAACTTTGTGGGGAAAAATTGACGGACCTAGTGGCTCAGGTGGATCTGTGGGGAGTGAATGGATGGGTCTTAACCAATACTTTGGGGGGCCAGCTGAATCATCAGGGGAGAGTTCTTGATGGGGGATGGAGTGGTGGCCCACTTTCTGTCTCAGCCCAAAAGAGCTTATATGAAGTTCGGCAAGTCACCCATCATCCTATCGTTTCTGTGGGAGGCATTCTTTCTTGTGAGGAGGGAGTAAAAAGAATTTTAGGAGGGGCTGATCTTCTTCAAATCTATACGGGATGGATTTATCAGGGCCCTCAATTTCCAGCGAGACTGAATCGAAGAATTTGTGAATTGCCAAATCGGTGTCCAGGCGTCTCTCAGGATGCTCTGATTTCATAAACACAAAGGCCCTAAGCACAGCTTAGGGCCTTTGTAGATTGAAAAAGAAAAACTATTTCTTTTTTTTAGCAGTTTTTTTCTTAGTCTTCTTTTTGGTGGCTTTCTTTTTTGTTGCCATCGCTATTTCCTCCGTTAGAGCATCTACTCAATTGCAACGCTCAAGTTTTATGTTTACATCGAAAGCATTTGATATCAAGAAAAGATCTCATTCTAATTGCATTTTTTTTTATTTATGGGGGTTAAAAATTTTTTTGGGTTAAAAATTCACAAATTATTTCCTAAAATACCTAAATGGAGTAGTTTTTATTCGCTCATGATACATTTCTATCGTAGAATAATTTGAATTCATAGGTGGGTAAGGGTATTTTAAGAGAATTCAGAGAATTTAATGATAAGAGGATTCAATGATATGAAAAGGATCTTAATTGTTGAAGAAGAACAGCAAGACTTAAGGATTCTTTTAGAGCTTTTGGGAAAAGAGGGCTACGCTCTCCAGAGTGCTGTCGACCTTGATGTTGCTTTGCATCGTTTAAGAGCTTGGAAACCTGATTTGATTTTTTTGAGTCTAGATTTGCCACGTTTAACAGATTGGAGTTTGATTCAAAAAATTCGGGTTTTGACTCAAGGCAAGTATGTCGCTTTGATTTTAGCAACTCAGCGAGCATCTATGGAAATGATCCAAAAAGGGTTTGCCTCAGGAGCCGATGACATTTTATTTAAGCCCTTTCAATCATTGGATGTAGTTCGTAGCGTTTATTCCATGATGAAGATCAAAGACGTTCAAGATACATTAAAGCGAGCTCATCACAGGATTGAAGAGCTTACATCTGAGGATGAATTAACCGGAATGTTGAATATGAAAGCCGCTTATCGTAGGGGTGAAGAAGAGATTGCTCGTTCAAGAAAATTGAGAAAGCCGATTTCTTGTCTTTTAATTAATATCGATCATTTTGTGTCTGTGAATCAAAATCATGGTTTTATTGCTGGGTGCCAAATTTTACAGGAAGTGGCTCGTCGGATTCAGCAATGTTTAAGGTCCACGGATATTGTGGCTAGGGTGGGAGCTGACGAATTTATGGTCCTTTTAAAGGAATCAGATCTATCCGCTGCTCAGACTGTCGCAGAGAAAGTAAGAGATGAAATTCAATTGATGCCATTTAAAAGAGAGAAAGAGATCATCAAATTGACTGTGACGGTGGGAGTGGCTAGCCTTACCCCTGAACAATCCAATCAAAAAATGGCAGATTTATTTCATGTTGCAGGTGAAGCTTTAAGATCTGCTAAAGCAAATGGAGCAAATCGAGTCGAAGTCTATTTGTTTAACTAAGATCAGCAAAATACCCAAAATAGCTTGATGAGAAAGTCAGGCAACTGTAGGTTGAAAGCTGTGCTAAAGCCATCTCTTCCTCTTCCAAATGAAACCGAGTCAATTCCACCTCTTGATGCTAAGGAAATGAGAAAACGAAAAAGGGAAGGTTGGCTCATTGTTTTTTTAGCTGTTTTGTTTTTCACCCTGACTTTGGCTGAGTTTCAGTTGACTCAGGTTTCAAGTACCTTGCCCTTTGTTAACTCAATCTTTTTCTTTGGTCTGCTCAATATTAATATCATTATCCTGATCGCTTTAGTATGGCTCGTGTTTCGAAACATAGGGAAACTTTTTATTGAACGGCGAAGAAAGATCCTGGGTGCTAGACTCAAAACAAAATTGGTGATCGCTTTTTTCTCTTTTTCAATTATCCCTACTGTTGTTTTATTCATTATATCAGCAATGTATATTAATTCTAGTTTTGACAAATGGTTTTCTTTAAAAATTCAAAATACTTTGCAAGCTTCTCTTGAAATTACAGGGACTTATTATAGAAATACAGAACATACGGCTATGCATTTTGCCGAGCATCTCTCCAAAGGTGTTGGCAGTAGACTTAAGATGCAAAAAGGAAATCAAGATTTTGAATGGCTAGGAATAATTCCTGTCTGGCTGAAAGATTATTTAAGTTCGCAGCGTGAGCTTTTAGCCTTGGACGCCGTTGAATTTTACCAGGATGGCTTTGAAGAGAGGATTTTATCAAAAAGAGGACCGAGTCCAGATGTTGCTAAAATGGTCCCTCGCTTGCCTTTGGACTTGCTTGGGCAGGCTTTTGGTGGGGAGCGTCTTTCTGTGGTTCATCATGTTGGAACGGGCGATCTGATCCGCTGTTTAGTTCCAGTCAGGGTTCAGGCTTCAGAGTCTTTGCCTGTGGTTGGGGTATTGGTCGTAGATTCTTATGTTCCTGTGAGTCTTGTTAATAAAGTAGGTGAAATTGCTAGTGTTTTTGATGATTACAAGGAGACCAATCCTTTAAAGTACCCCATGAAAACCACCTATTTGGTCATTCTAGTGATGATTACTTTAGTGATTCTATTTGTAGCTATTTGGATTGGACTTTACATGGCAAGAGAGCTGACGGTGCCAGTGGAGCGGCTTGTTTTGGGAGCTCAGGCCGTAGGGGCAGGTAATTTAGATATTTCCATCTCAGCTTCAGGACATGATGAAATTACGGTTTTAGTGAATTCCTTTAACAAGATGACCCGTGACTTGCGAGAAAATCGGCAAAGTTTGATTCAAGTTGCTGCGGATCTTGAAAAGCGTCGTCTTCAGTTAGAAGCAGTTTTGGCTAATGTGGGAACCGGTGTGATTGCAATGGATAAAAAAGGGGAGATTACAATTTTCAATCGAGCTGTTTCAAATCTTTTACAAATTGAGCCATCTGAAGCTCTTCACAGTCTTTATCCCACTCTTTTAAAGGGAGAACTCTCACCTTTGGCAGAAGTGATTGATCGAACTTTTGCTGCTGGAAATAGGGGAGAAGGGCTTCAACCTGAAGTGGGGCAATGGAATGTTCGATTCGGGGAGAAGCTTAAAGTTCTGAGTGCGGTTGCCACACCCTTACGTCAGCTCGATACTAACTGGGGTGTCGTTGTTGTTATTGATGATATGACTTATCTCATTAAAGGCCAGCGAGAAATGGCTTGGCGGGAAGTGGCCCGACGCATTGCCCATGAAATCAAAAATCCTCTAACCCCGATTAAACTTTCTGCTCAACGACTTCAGAGGAGATTGGGCGTTCTTCAAGGTGGAGACGGGGCTTTACTGCAAGAATGTACTGAGACGATTATTCGACATACTGACGAGCTCAAGGAGATGGTGAACGAATTTTCTAATTTTGCTAGATTTCCAGAAATTTCTCCAGCTCCCCATGATCTCAAAGGGGCTTTACGTGAAGTTGTTGCTCTGTTTCGGCAAGCTCATCCTGAAATCGAAATCAAAACAAGGATGGAAGAACAGCTCCCCATTTTTGAATTTGATCGAGATCAGATTAAAAGAGTAGTCATTAATCTTTTTGATAATGCTGTAGCTGCCCTCCAGGAGATCGCTAATGAAGGAGTTAAGAAAATTCAAATTCAAACTCATTATAATGATCAGCTTCAAATGGTTGTGATTGAAATTGAAGACAATGGGGTTGGAATGAGTGAAGAAGTGAAAGCAAGGGTTTTTGAGCCTTATTTTTCAACGAAAGCCGGAGGAACGGGTCTTGGGTTATCTATCGTCAAGAGGATTATTAATGATCATGATGGGTTTATTCGGGTGAAGTCAGGGTTAGCTGAAGGGACTCAGTTTCTTATTGAGCTCCCTGCGAAGAGTCGACTCACCCCGTATGTGAAGGAATCTTAAAAATTTATGTCTCGTCTTGTTTTAGTGATTGATGATGAAGTTTCAATTCGGCAGTCTTTAGCTGGAGCCCTCCGGGATGAGGGTTACAGGGTTACCCTTGCAGGTTCTGGGAGTGAAGGCCTTGAGGCTATTCGGGTGGAACGGCCTGATGTCGTTCTTTTGGATATTTGGATGCCCCATATGGATGGGATTGAAACTCTCAGACTTCTTAAGGCGGAGTGGGTCGATCAAATTGTCATTATGATGTCAGGGCATGGGAATATTGAAACGGCAGTGAAGGCGACTAAATTAGGAGCGTTTGATTTTATTGAAAAGCCATTGTCTTTGGAAAAGCTCTTAGTTTTGCTTCAAAATGTAGTCAGTGTTCAGGACTTAGCCAGAGAGAATCAAGCTCTTAGGAAACAAGTTCAAAAGACAAAGATTTTGTTGGGGGATAGCCCCGTGATGAAAAATCTTCAATCTTTAATTAAACGGGTGGCGCCAACGACTGGGTCTGTTTTAATTACGGGTGAAAACGGAACAGGAAAAGAATTGGTGGCCCAGAGTCTTCATGCTCTGTCTTCTCGTTTTAATAAGCCCTTTGTTGAGGTGAACTGTGCAGCGATTCCTGAAGAACTGATTGAAAGTGAGCTATTCGGTCATGAAAAAGGAGCCTTCACAGGTGCTACCCAACTGAGACGTGGAAAATTTGATCTAGCCAATGGGGGAACTCTGTTTTTGGACGAAATTGGGGATATGTCTTTTAAGACTCAAGCCAAGATTTTACGGATTCTGCAGGAGCAAAAATTTGAGAGGGTCGGTGGGGTTCAGACGATTTCTGTGGATGTTAGGATCGTTGCAGCAACCAATAAAGACCTTCGCTTTGAAATTCAGAATGGTCATTTTCGAGAGGATCTTTTTTACCGACTCAATGTCATTCCATTTCAGGTGCCTCCACTGCGAGAGCGAATTGAAGATATTTCTTTGCTTGCTCATCATTTTCTCAAGGAATTTTGTGCCATTCATGGACGTGTTCTTCGAGAGCTATCTCCGGAAGCATTGGCGGTATTAGAAGCTTATTCTTGGCCGGGGAATGTGCGTGAACTTAAAAATTTGATTGAAAGAGTCATTATTTTGGCTTCTGAAGGTGAAGAAGGGGAAGTCATTACAGCTGCAAATTTTCTAAAGAATTTAGAAGAAGATGCTCTGAGTATGATGATGAAAGCGGGTTTTAAAACATCAGGAGTTGAGCTAAGCTCTAGTACAACTTCAGGAGTAACGAATCTTCGAGATGCTCGCCAAGAGTTTGAAAAAGAATTTATCCTAAAAACCTTAAAGCAATATGATTGGAATATTTCAAAGGCAGCACATGCTTTAGGAATCGAACGAAGTCACCTACATCGGAAGATTAAGTCTTTTGGGATTGGGTTAGTTCCTGGCCCAGGAAGTGCCGGCAGTTCGGACAGAGAAGGATAAAGAAAAGTATTTGCTAAGTGACCGTGATCCGGAATAGGTTGACAAAACTATGGCAGAAAAAATTACTCCGCGAGCTGAAGACTTTTCTCAGTGGTATCAAGATGTCGTGATTCAGGCGCGTTTGGCTGATTATAGTCCGGTGAAGGGGTGTATGGTGATTCGCCCGAACGGGTACTCGATCTGGGAGCAAATTCAAAAAGATCTTGATCAGCGAATTAAAAAAACGGGGGTTAGGAATGCTTATTTCCCTCTTTTTATTCCTGAGAGTTTTTTAAAAAAAGAAGCAGAACATGTTGAAGGGTTTGCTCCTCAGTGTGCTGTTGTAACCTATGCTGGTGCTAAGGAGTTAGAAGAGAAGTTAGTGATTCGGCCCACTTCTGAAACGATCATCAATAGCATGTTTGCTAAATGGATTCAGTCCTATCGGGATCTTCCGATGATGGTTAATCAATGGGCTAATGTGGTGCGGTGGGAGATGAGGACTCGTTTATTTCTTCGGACAACCGAGTTTCTCTGGCAAGAAGGGCATACCTGCCATGCTACTGGAGAAGAGGCTGAACAGCGCGTACGTCAGATGCTTCGGGTTTATACAGAATTTGCTGAGGAAGTTCTTGCGATGCCCGTCATTGCAGGTCAGAAAAGTGAAAGTGAAAAGTTTGCAGGGGCTTTCAAAACTTACTGTATTGAAGGGATGATGCAAGACGGAAAAGCACTTCAAGCAGGAACGTCTCATCATCTTTCTACGAATTTTGCTCATGCTTTTGGAACCTTGTTTTTAGATAAAGACGGCAAGCAAAAAGAAGTTCATCAAACCAGTTGGGGAGTTTCAACAAGGCTTTTAGGTGGGATGATTATGACCCACTCAGATGACCGAGGACTTGTTTTGCCTCCACGTTTAGCTGCTACACATGTTGTGATTGTGCCGATTTTTCCTCAATCACAGGGTCAGATGCAAGCTAGAACTCAGGTGATTGAAGCGGCTCAGAAAGTTTTAGGTGAGATTGAAACTGCTTCTTCTCTTTCGAATTTGCCTTACTCGATTGGGGTAGAGCTCGATCAAGATGAGACGAAACAGGCTGGATGGAAGTTTCATGAGTACGAGTTGATTGGAATTCCGTTGCGTATTGAACTGGGGCCCAGGGATTTAGAAAAAGGGCAGGTTGTTCTCACTCGGCGAGACCTGGGTAAAAAAGAGTTTGTTCCAATGGTTCAGGTAGGCCAAGTGGTGGTTGAAGCTTTGAAGGCGATGCAAAAAGATCTTTTAGAGAAAGCCCGAGCTTTTCGTGATGCGCGGACCTTTCGGGTGGACTCCTATTCTGAACTTCAAAAAAAATTAGATCAACCCGGAGGAGGATTTATTGAAGCTTCATGGTGTCAGAATTCAAAATGTGAAGAAAAGGTCAAACAGGAGACCAAAGCCACAATTCGATGTCTTCCTCTGACTTCAGAGTACGAGCCCATTGCTGAGTCTCAGAGTTGTGTTATT
This sequence comes from Oligoflexia bacterium, assembly GCA_903935335.1. Lineage (GTDB taxonomy): Bacteria > Bdellovibrionota > UBA1018 > UBA1018 > UBA1018 > CAIZRG01. The sequence continues at coordinate 46,600 of CAIZRG010000003.1, read as the reverse complement.
TGTGGAGCAAAAGGGCGAGCTGTGCGTGTGATTTTTGCCAGAAGTTATTGATCAAGAGGTTTGAGGTGTAAATGGATCGACGAACAGATCTCACAGATCTCACAGATCTTATTATTGCTTTAGATTTTCCTCGGTCGGATCTAGCCTTTCGGTTGATCGATCAGCTAGAAGGGTTATCAGTCATTTACAAAGTAGGTTTTGAGCTTTTTATGAGTGCAGGTCCTGATTTTGTTCGAGAGTTGGTACATCGAAAGAATCGGGTCTTTCTTGATTTGAAGCTTCATGACATCCCTTGTACTGTGGCTAAAGCGGTTGAGCGAGCAGCTTTTCTCCAGGTTGAAATGATGACGATTCATATTGCTGGAGGAGGGAGAATGGCTCGGACAGTGGTTGAGGAAATTAGAAAGATTCCTCATCTTTGTCCTAAGATTTTAGGTGTCTCTGTTTTGACTTCTTTTGATGATGTTCATTGGGCAGAGCTGTCTCGTGCATTGACCGGGCATGCTGTGACACCTTGGGAATCTGTTCAAGGATTGACTGAGCTAGCCGCTTCTTGGGGGATAGATGGGGTGGTTTGCTCTGTTTTTGAGTTGGCTCAGCTTAAGGCTAGGTTTCCATCTCTTTACTTTGTGGTGCCAGGGATTCGCCCAGAAGGATTTGCTTCTCACGATCAGGTGAGGATAGGAACTCCGAGACAGGCGCATGAGCTAGGAGCGAATGCTGTGGTGGTCGGTCGACCGATTATTCAGGCAAATCATCCGAGGCGGTTGGTGGAGGCGATTTTACAAGAGCTAGCAGCTCCCAAATGAAACAGGTTGATCCCAGGGTGATTCAATGATGTCTTTGATTTTAAGAAATCCTCACAGTATTTTAGCAGCTTTAGAAGCAAGACCTCAAGATGTGAGAGAGGTCTGGGTTCCTTCGAAAGCTCTAGCTGGGAGTTGGTCTCAAGTCGTTCGTTTAGCTCAAGATCGTCGAATAGGAGTGCGGTCAGGGGAAGAGGGGGCCCGGATGGGTTTGGCAGGGGCTAAGATCAGTGAAAAAGAGCCGATCTCTTTGGAAGGGTTATTTCAAGAGGCTAGACAGAGAAAAAATGGAAAGGGTCTTTGGCTTGCTCTGGATAGTTTACAGGACCCTCAAAATGTAGGTGCTATTTTTCGGGTCGCTGCTTTTTTTGAGGTTCAGGGAATTTTAATGACCCAGGAACGTTCTGCTTCACTCACTTCAACGGTTTACGATGTTGCTTCTGGAGGTGTCGAGTGTGTTCCTTTTTCCATTCAAACCAATCTCCAAAGGGCTTTTGAAAAGGCAAAAGAGTCTGGGCTTTGGATTTTAGGAGCTTCTGAGCATGCTACAGATGATCTCAAATCTATTCCTCGGGATCGACCCTGGCTTTTAGTCATTGGGAACGAGGAAAAAGGACTCAGGCGCCTGACTGGAGAAGCTTGTGATGTGATGTGCAGGATCTCAGGAACTGGAAAAGTGGGGTCGTTGAATGCGGCAGTTGCTGCTGGAATTTTAATTCATCAATTGACAGCTTGACATTTTGAGAAAAGGATGGAATTTTTCACAACTCAATGTCGGCTAAACACTGAATGGACCCCTACGTCTAGATTCGGAACAGTTATGCTGGAGTAGCTCAGTTGGTAGAGCAGCGGTTTTGTAAACCGCAGGTCGTGGGTTCGAGTCCCTTCTCCAGCTCCATTCTTGAAAAAGGTACGGGTAGGTGGAAGCCGAAAATTTTTTTGGGCATCAGGAGAGATACCCAAGTGGCCAACGGGACCAGACTGTAAATCTGGCGGCGTACGCCTTCGAAGGTTCGAATCCTTCTCTCTCCACCATTACTTGTGCCTATGGGTTTGTGTCTGATTTGCCCCTATGGAAAAGCCAAGCCATAGGGTAGAGTGCGGGAGTAGCTCAGTTGGCTAGAGCATCAGCCTTCCAAGCTGAGGGTCGCGGGTTCGAGTCCCGTCTCCCGCTCCATAAAGTTTCCCGGGAAAGAACTCCATGAAGAGTTTTTTCCGGGTTTGTATCTTTAAGAAAAGTAAAGATGCAAAAAGAGCTGAAAAACGATGTGAATTGGAGTAAGTACTTGCTTACTACGAATAAACCTCGTTCATAAAACTCGGTGTACTCGTTTAAGAATGAGTGCTCTTGTAGCTCAGTTGGCTAGAGCACTCCCTTGGTAAGGGAGAGGTCACGGGTTCGAATCCCGTCAAGAGCTCCAGATTAATGATCGGTTGTTAGGTTCCAAATGAACTTAACCCAAAAGCGGAGGCCTAGGAGAGGTATGTCAAAAGAGAAATTTGAGCGGACAAAACCCCATTGCAATATTGGGACAATTGGACACGTCGATCATGGAAAAACGACGTTAACAGCAGCTATTACTACGGTCTTAGCAAAGAAAGGCTGGGCACAGGCGAGAGCTTACGATCAGATCGATAACGCCCCTGAAGAAAAGGAGCGTGGGATTACAATCAATACGACTCATGTTGAGTATCAGACTGAAAAACGTCACTATGCTCATGTTGATTGTCCAGGTCACGCAGATTATGTAAAAAACATGATTACAGGGGCTGCTCAGATGGATGGAGCGATCCTAGTCGTTTCTGCAGCGGATGGACCAATGCCTCAAACGCGGGAGCACATTTTGTTGGCTCGTCAGGTTGGAGTACCTGCGGTTGTCGTATTTTTGAATAAGTGCGATATGGTGGATGATCCAGAATTACTGGAGCTTGTTGAAATGGAGGTTCGTGAGCTTCTCACTTCTTACAAGTATCCTGGCGATAAAATTCCAATTATTAAAGGTTCTGCATTGAAGGCAATGGAAGGAGATGCAGGAGAGTTAGGTGAGCAGGCTATTTTGAAGTTAATGGCAGCTGTGGATGAGTATGTTCCTCAGCCCACTCGTGAAAAAGACAAGCCGTTTCTGATGCCGGTTGAAGATGTGTTTTCGATCTCAGGTCGAGGGACCGTAGTGACGGGAAGAGTTGAGCGAGGAGTCATTAAGGTAGGTGAAGAAGTTGAAATTATTGGACTGAGGGCTACGACGAAGACTGTTGTTACGGGCGTAGAAATGTTCAGAAAGCTTCTGGATCAAGGTGAAGCAGGCGATAATATTGGAGCGCTTCTGAGGGGAACGAAGAAAGAAGAAGTTGAGAGAGGTCAAGTTTTAGCTCATATTGGAAGTGTGACCCCTCATAAAAAATTTAAAGGTTCAGCCTATATTTTAACAAAAGAAGAAGGGGGTCGTCATACTCCTTTCTTTAATGGATATAGACCTCAGTTTTACTTTCGTACAACCGACGTCACTGGAGTGGTGAAGCTTCCGCCCAATGTAGAAATGGTGATGCCTGGAGACAATGTAGCAGTTGAGGTCGAGCTGATTACTCCGATTGCAATGGAAAAGGAGCTCCGTTTTGCAATCCGTGAAGGGGGTCGAACGGTGGGTGCTGGAGTGGTTGCAGAGATTATTGAATAAAGTTGATTTAAAGTTCTCAGCCCAGGGAGGGCAGTATCGCTCTTCTCGGGCTGAGACAAGTAGATTGAGGTAGAGGTGTTATGCGGGTCACCGTAAGTTTAGATTGTACTGAGTGTAAGCGAAAAAATTACTCAACGAGCAAGAACAAACAAAAAACGACGGATAAGCTAGAGTTTAAAAAATTCTGCAAATTTTGTCGTAAGCATACACCCCATCGAGAAGGTAAGTAGGCCTAAGGCAGGATAGGGCAGTAGCTCCAACGGTAGAGCAACGGATTCCAAATCCGTGGGTTGTGGGTTCGAATCCCTCCTGCCCTGCCATAAATGAAACTGAATTGGAAAAATGTATGGAGAGTCAATTTCAGAAGTGGGTCAATCTCAGTTATTTAGCAGTGGCAATCTTAGTCGGATACATTGTTTTTTCTGTTTCTGGGAAAATCGTGGGTGCCTATGATTTAGAGGTTCGATTTCGGAATATTGAGCTGATTCTAAAGGGGGTCTCAGCCGTTTTGGGGCTAATCGTGTTTATGGTTCTTTATCGGCATGAGCAAGCCAATCAGTTTATGAATGAAGTCATGGTGGAGCTTTCGCGGGTGACTTGGCCAACACAAAAGGACACAAGTTCTGCGACAGCGGTTGTGATTGTGATGGTCGTGGTTTCAGGAATGATTCTGGGTCTTCTGGATTATTTCTGGATCCAGGTCGTTCAGTGGATTCTCTGAGAGAGGAGAAATTGTGCGAGAGGTTCAATCGCAGTCAGGTGAGCAGCAGTCAGGTGAAATGGCATGGTACGTAGTTCATACGTATTCGGGATTTGAGAATAAGGCAAAGATTGCGCTTGCAGAGCGAATCAAGGCTTTGAGGAAGGATACCTTTTTTGGGGAGATCATTGTCCCAGAAGAAAATGTAGTTGAACTGGTCAAGGGCCAGAAGAAAACAACAAAACGTCGGTTTTTCCCAGGCTATATCTTGGTTAAGATGGTTTTAAACCAAGAAACATGGCATATTGTGAAAAACACTCCGAAGATCACAGGTTTTGTAGGAGATAAAGTCAAGCCTGTTCCAGTTCCAGAATCCGATGTTCAAAAAATGACGAACCGGATTGCTGAAGGTCAGGTTAAACCTCGTCCACGGATCTCGTTTCATGAGGGAGAAAATGTGAGGGTTGTAGACGGTCCATTTTCTAATTTTAATGGGGTTGTAGAGGATGTCAATCCGGATAAAGGAAAGGTGAAAGTGCTAGTCAGCATTTTTGGAAGATCGACTCCGGTTGAACTTGATTTTATTCAGGTTGAAAAAATTTAAAAAACTATGTTATAGGGAACAACTCAGCAATAGAGACAGTGTCTTGCCTATTTGGCACGAAGGAAGTAGGCAGAAAAGTACAGGAAGTGCTTTGAGAAAGGTAGATTATGGCAAAAAAAATAACAGGCCAAATTAAGCTTCAAATTCCAGGTGGACAGGCCAATCCAGCGCCTCCTGTGGGTCCAGCCCTAGGTCAACGTGGTGTTAACATCATGGAATTTTGTAAAGCTTTCAATGCAAAAACACAGGATCAAAAAGGGGTGATCATCCCTGTTATTATTACGGTTTATTCAGACCGCTCTTTTACATTTATCACCAAAACACCTCCTGCTTCGATTTTATTATTCAAGGCAGCAAAGGTAGAGAAGGGTTCGGGAGAGCCAAATAAGAATAAGGTTGGAAAAGTGACACAAAAGCAGGTTGAAGAAATTGCAAAATTAAAAATGCCTGATCTCAATGCAGGAAGTGTCGAGGCGGCAATTCGAACCATTTCTGGAACAGCTCGCAGCGCAGGTATTACAGTCGTTGATTAATATGGATTTGAAGTGGGAGCCAAGTTTTTAGGCGTTTGAACCACGGAGGAAAATTGTGACAGAAAATAAAAAAAAGCGTTTGGGGCATCATGGAAAGAAGTATTCGATGGCTTTTGAAAAAATTCAAAAAGAAAAGCGATACTCTGTGAATGCAGCTTTTCAGCTTTTGCCTGAAGTTGCTTATGCAAAATTCGATGAAACCATTGATGTTGCTTTTAATTTAGGGGTGGATCCCAAGCATGCTGATCAGATGGTTCGGGGTGCAGTCGTTCTTCCTCATGGTATTGGAAAAACGATGAAAGTAGCTGTTTTGGCTAAGGGTGAAAAAGCTAAAGAAGCAACCACTGCAGGCGCTGACTTTGTAGGTGCTGAAGACCTGATTGAAAAAATTTCAGGGGGCTGGTTTGATTTTGACAAAATGATTGCGACTCCAGACATGATGGTTGCTGTTTCAAAGATTGGTAAAATCTTAGGACCTCGTGGGTTGATGCCAAATCCAAAATTAGGAACAGTGACCTTTGAAGTAACTAAGGCCGTGAAGGAACAAAAACTAGGTAAAATGGAGTACCGAACAGAAAAAACTGGAATTGTTCATGTTGCAATTGGGAAAAAATCTTTTGGAGCTGAAAAGCTTAAAGAGAATTTCTTAACATTGACTTCTGTGATTGTAAAAGCGAAACCACCGACGAGTAAGGGTACTTACCTGCAAACGATTACCCTTTCATCAACGATGGGTCCAGGCATTTCAGTCGATCCCATGGATGCTATGACTGCAGCTGGCTTGGCTTGAAAGAGGACTTACTAAAAATTCTAGAACGACGCAAAAAGGTTGGAAAATCATGAATCGTACAGAAAAAGCTGATTTAGCTAAAACGCTCAAAGATAAGTTTGAGCGTGCTCAAGTTGCTATTTTTGCTGACTATAAAGGGTTGTCGGGTCCACAAGCAGATGAACTGAGGCGTGCTTTGCGTTTGCATCACACGGAAGTGAAAGTTCTAAAAAACAATGTGGGTCGACTCATTACTCAAGATGGAAGTTTTGGGGATCAGGCAAAAGAACTCATGGAAGGTGTCGTTGGTCCTACCCTGGTTGCTTTTGCATTCAGTGATCCGGCTTTGACTGCAAAAGTGATTCATAAGTTTGCTCAGGATAATGAGGCTCTTAAACTCAAAGATAGTCTGATGGGCCAAAAGCGCATCGATGTATCTGAGGTCGAGGTGCTGGCTAAACTTCCGAGCAAAGAAGTTTTGGTGGCAACATTACTAGGAACGATGAATGCTCCTATCCAAAATTTCGTGGGTGTGTTGGCAGCTGTGCCACGTAGTTTGGTGACAGTTCTGGCAGCCATTGAGAAGAAGAAGGCGGGCACTCAGGCAGATCCTGCTTGAGAGTACAGTTTCAACTGGTCACAAGGAAAGTGATCAGCAATTAGGTCCTCATCTTTAAGAACTAGAGGGACCCAATCCTGAGATCAAGAAGGTCGAAGGTGTGAAGAAGTAAAAACGAGGTATAAAAATGTCGACCGCAATAAGTAAGGAACAAGTTGTTTCCTTTATTGAAAATATGTCTGTACTTGAGCTATCCACTCTTGTCAAAGAGTTGGAAGTAAAGTTTGGTGTTTCTGCTGCAGCTCCCATGGCAGTAGCGATGGCTCCAGGAGCGGCAGGTGCTGCACCGGCTGCTGAAGCAAAGACAGAGTTTACTGTGGTATTAACTGCTGCAGGAGAGAAGAAAATTAATGTGATTAAAGAAGTTCGGGTGATTACCGGTCTTGGGCTGAAAGAAGCCAAAGAACTAGTAGAAGGAGCACCGAAGCCTTTGAAAGAGGGTATCAATAAACAAGAGGCAGATGAGATTAAAAAGAAGCTTGAGGCTGAAGGAGCCAAGGTCGAGATTAAGTGATCGATTTTTATTCTTTCTTTTTAGTTCCTCTGGTTCAAAAATCGTACCGTGGCCTTGCTAATCTAAAGAAAACAGGTAGGCTGGGCACGGTAACGAATTTCTTTTTTCTTTTTTAGGAGCAAGCATGGCTTCCCTTTTTTCGGAAAATCGCCGTATACGTAAAGATTTTTCTAAAATTACATCTCCGGTGGAGATTCCGAACCTCATTGAGCTGCAACGAAAATCATATGAAAAGTTTTTACAAGCGGACGTAGAGCCGAGCAAACGTGAGAACTCTGGACTTCAGGCGGTCTTCAAATCGGTTTTTCCGATTGAGGACTTTAATCGAACAGCTTCACTTGAGTTTGAAAGCTATGTTCTTGAAAAGCCGAAGTATGACGTAGCCGAGTGCCGACAAAGGGGGATGACGTATGCTGGGCCGCTGAAGATCACAGTGCGGCTGGTCGTCTACGATGTCGATGAGGAGGCTGGAACTCGAAATATTCGAGATATTAAAGAGCAGGAAGTTTACATGGGAGAGATTCCTCTCATGACCGAGGCCGGCTCCTTTATTATCAATGGAACTGAGCGAGTCATTGTGAGTCAGCTCCATCGTTCTCCAGGAGTTATTTTTGATCATGATCAAGGCAAGAGTCATTCCAGTGGAAAGATCTTGTACTCGGCCAGGATTATCCCTCATCGCGGCTCATGGCTTGATTTTGAGTTTGATCATAAAGACGTTCTTTATGCCAGAATTGATCGAAAGAGAAAACTGCCGGCAACGATTGTGCTTCGAGCCATGGGTATGTCCAATCAGGAAATTTTGGGCTACTTCTATCGCATTGAAAAGTTAGTCTTAGAAAAAGGTGAGAAATTTTTTCGATCGGTTGATCTTGAGATTTTGGCTGGCCAGAGAGCTGAAGATGACATCACGGATTCTAAGAGTGGTGAAATCATTGTTAAGAAAAATAGAAAATTTACTAAATCTGTCATCAAAAAAATTCAAGATGCGGGAATTAAACGCTTAGAAGTGCCTCTTGAGGCGGTTGTTGGGCGAGTTGCCTCAGAAGATATTGTGGATGATAAAACTGGCGAGGTTCTTCTTGAAACGAATCAAGAGCTCAGTGCCGCTAAGATTGAAGAGTTACGTGGCAGAGGAGTTCAGGAAGTTAAGGTTATTTTTACGGATAATCTGACTTACGGTCCTTTTGTTCGAGAAACTCTTCTCATGGACAAGGTTTTAAGTCCTGAAGAGGCTCTGATTGAAATCTATAAGAGGATGAGACCGGGGGATCCTCCTACGGTTGAAGCAGCAAAACAGCTCTTTGATAATTTGTTTTTCAATCCAGACCGATATGATTTGTCCCGGGTCGGCCGGTTGAAACTGAACTATAAATTTCCTGAGAATGGCATTTCACCTGAAACAACCATTCTCACACGGCAGGATATCTTATCGACCCTTTATTACCTTTGTGAGCTCAACAATGGGAGAGGGACCATTGATGATATTGATCACTTAGGGAATCGTCGAGTTCGGGCTGTTGGAGAGTTGATTGAGAATCAGTACCGAATTGGTTTAGTTCGTATGGAAAGAGCGATTAAGGAAAGGATGAGCATTCAAGAGATTGAAACTCTAATGCCTCATGACTTGATTAATCAAAAACCTGTGTCAGCAGTGGTGAAGGAATTTTTTGGATCCAGCCAACTTTCTCAGTTCATGGATCAAACCAATCCTTTGTCTGAAGTGACTCATAAGCGGCGTTTGTCTGCATTGGGGCCTGGAGGATTGACACGTGAACGTGCTGGATTTGAAGTTCGCGATGTTCATAATACTCACTATGGTCGAATTTGTCCGATTGAGACGCCTGAAGGTCCGAATATTGGTTTAATTGCAAGTTTATCTACTTATGCCAGAGTGAATGAATTTGGTTTTATCGAAACTCCTTATCGATTGGTTCAGTCTAAGAAAATCTCCGATGAAATCCGATTTTTTACAGCAACAGAAGAGGAAAACAAGATTATTGCACAAGTTGCTCCAGACGCGCTTAGGGAGGGAAGTCTCTCAGGTGAGTTTACTTCCGCTCGACGGAAAGGGGACTTTGCTCTCGTTCAACCTGACGAGATTGAGTTGATGGATGTTTCGCCTAATCAATTAGTATCGATTGCTGCATCGTTGATTCCATTTTTGGAACATGATGACGCGAATCGAGCCTTGATGGGTTCAAATATGCAGCGTCAGGCTGTCCCATTGATTCGAACCCATGCCCCTTTAGTCGGTACTGGGATTGAACGGGTTGTGGCTCGAGATTCAGGGCAGATTATTGTGAATCGCCACGAAGGTGAAGTGATCATGGTCGATGGGACCAAGATTGTGGTTCGTCGAATGGATGTCCGTACGGAGGATCAAGATTCGGATGTGGATATCTATAATTTGACGAAGTATCAGCGTTCCAATCAAAATACCTGTGTCACTCAACGACCTGTTGTGAATGTCGGTGATCGAGTTCAGGCAGGTTCGGTATTGGCTGATGGACCTGGAACGGATGCAGGAGAGTTGGCTTTGGGGCAGAACGTTTTGATCGCATTTATGCCCTGGAGTGGATATAACTTCGAAGATTCAATTTTAATTTCTGAGAGACTCATTAAAGAGGACACTTTCACGTCGATTCATATTGAGGAGTTTGAGTGTGTTGCTCGAGATACGAAATTAGGAAAAGAAGAAATCACCCGTGATATTCCGAATGTAGGCGAAGAAGCGCTCAAAGATTTAGACCAGAGTGGAATTATCCGGATTGGGGCTGAGGTTAAGCCTGGGGATATTCTGGTTGGTAAAGTAACCCCTAAGGGTGAAACTCAGCTTTCTCCTGAGGAAAAGCTCTTAAGAGCGATCTTTGGAGAAAAAGCGGGCGATGTCAGAGATACATCTTTGCGTGTTCCTTCGGGTGTCCAAGGGATTGTGATTAATGCTCAAGTCTTTGCTCGAGAGGGGACGGAACCTGATGAGCGAACGAAGTCCATCTTAGAGGAACAGATTTCTCGTATCCGAAGGGATGAGAGAATTGAGACCGACGCCATTCGTCAGTCTGCTTTGAGTAAAATCATCCAAATTTTAGACCAAGCGGTCACTACAGGTAAGCTTTTGTCAGAAGATGGATCAGAGGAACTCTTGAAAAAAGGACAAAAGCTTGAAGAGTCTGTTCTGATCGGGATCCCCTTTGATCTTCTTGGGTTTATTCCTGTCAAGGATGAACTCGAGCAAGAGGTCACCTCGGTTATGAAACTGGCCAAGGATAAGATTGAAGCGGTTCGATACGTCTTTAAGGAAAAGACGGATAAGTTGAAGCGCGGTGATGAGCTTGCCCCGGGTGTCATTAAGATGGTGAAGGTTCAAATTGCCATTAAGCGTAGGCTTCAAGTCGGTGATAAGATGGCGGGTCGGCATGGGAACAAAGGTGTGATTAGTCGAATCTTGCCGATGGAAGATATGCCTTACATGGCCAATGGAACTCCAGTGGACATGGTTCTAAATCCCTTGGGAGTGCCTTCTCGAATGAATATCGGGCAGCTTTTAGAGGTAACTCTGGGTTGGGCAGCTCATGGAATTGGAGAGAAAGTGAACGCTTATCTTGAGGACTTCAACTCAGGGAAGCTTCGGAAGCTTTTTAAAGAGACCTATAGTCATCCTGAAGTGGATCAGTTTCTGGAGAAAGCCAGTGATGAAGAAGTCAAAAAGATGGCTCACCACTTAAGATACGGAGTCCATATTGCGACCCCAGTTTTTGATGGAGCGAGTGAAAAAGACATTGAGCGCATGCTTGGACTAGCAGATCTGCCAGCAAGGGGCCAAACCACCCTTTACGATGGGGTGACAGGAGAGCCTTTTGCTGAGGAGGTGACTGTTGGGATTATGTATATGCTGAAGCTGCATCACTTAGTGGAAGAAAAGATTCATGCTCGTAGCATTGGCCCTTACAGCTTAGTGACTCAGCAGCCGCTGGGTGGAAAAGCTCAGTTTGGAGGTCAGCGGCTTGGAGAGATGGAAGTTTGGGCTTTAGAGGCTTATGGTGCAGCATACGGGTTACAGGAATTTTTGACAGTCAAGTCCGACGATGTGACGGGTCGAAACCGAATGTACGAGGCCATTGTTAAAGGAGAGCAACTCCTGGAGCCAGGTTTGCCTGAGTCATTCAACGTTCTAGTGAAGGAGCTTCAAAGTTTAGCTCTCAATGTTGAATTGATTGAGGATGACGACAAAGAACTCAAAGGCGAATTGAATTAAAATACGATGGAGCAAAAATGAAAGACCTTCTCAATTTTTTCGATAAACCCAAAGATCCGCTGAGCTTTACCGGAATTCGGATATCCCTCGCTTCTCCGGAAAAAATTCGCGAGTGGTCCTTTGGTGAAGTCAAGAAACCGGAGACGATTAATTATCGAACTTTCAAGCCTGAGCGCGATGGATTGTTTTGTGCTAAAATTTTTGGCCCAGTGAAAGACTACGAGTGTAACTGTGGCAAGTACAAAAGGATGAAGCATCGGGGGGTGGTGTGTGAAAAGTGTGGAGTAGAAGTTATTCAGTCCAAGGTCAGGCGAGAACGTCTAGGGCATATTGAGCTTGCTACCTCAGTTGCTCATATTTGGTTTTTGCGGTCCCTTCCATCTCGGATTGGAGCACTCCTGGATATTACATTGAAGGACCTTGAGAAAGTTCTTTATTGTGAAGCCTACTTGGTTTTGGATGCAGGCAATAGCGGTGTCGAAGAGAACTCTGTCATTTCTGAAGAAAAATATTCTCAAATGATTAAAGAGGGTCTTAGTTTTACTTCAGCCATGGGGGGTGAGGCGATTCGCGATATGCTCAAGAAGGTGGATATTGAGGTTCTTTCACGGCAACTCAGGCGTGAACTCAAGCAAACCTCTTCTGAAGCTCAGAGAACGAAAATTTCTAAGCGCTTGAAAGTGGTTGAGTCTTTTAAGTCCAGTGGAACTAATAAGCCTGAGTGGATGATGTTGGAAGTCATTCCGGTGATCCCACCCGAGCTCAGACCTTTGGTGCCTTTGGATGGAGGGCGCTTTGCGACTTCAGATCTGAACGATCTTTATCGCCGAGTGATTAATCGAAACAACCGACTCAAGAGACTGATGGAGCTCAATGCTCCTGAGATTATTATTCGCAATGAAAAGCGGATGCTCCAAGAATCTGTAGATGCTCTTTTTGATAATGGTCGAAGAGGAAAGACGTTCACGGGGCCCAACAAGCGGCCACTTCGATCCCTGTCGGATATGCTCAAAGGTAAGCAAGGGCGATTCCGTCAGAACCTTTTAGGAAAGCGGGTTGATTATTCAGGACGATCGGTGATTGTGGTTGGTCCGGAGCTTAAGCTTCATCAATGTGGCTTGCCCAAGGTGATGGCGCTTGAGCTATTTAAGCCTTTTATTTACAATAAGCTTTCTGAGTATGGCTATGTCACAACCATTAAATCCGCCAAGAAAATGGTAGAAAAGCAGCGGCAAGAAGTTTGGGATATTTTAGAAGAAGTGGTGAAAGAGCATCCCGTTTTATTGAATCGTGCACCGACTTTGCATCGGTTAGGGATTCAGGCGTTTGAGCCAGTTTTAATTGAAGGAAAAGCCATCCAGCTTCACCCCTTAGTTTGTGCTGCTTTCAATGCAGACTTTGATGGTGACCAAATGGCGGTCCATGTGCCTCTTTCGATTGAGGCTCAGATTGAAGCTCGCGTATTGATGATGTCCACAAATAATATTTTATCTCCGGCTCATGGAAAGCCGATCATTGTTCCTTCACAAGATATTGTGCTGGGCTTGTATTACATGACTCGGGAGCGACCTTTTGGAAAGGGTGAGGGTAAGATTTTCTCAAGTCCGACAGAGGTTCACTTTGCTTATGACTCAGGGGTTGTGGGGCTTCAGACTAAGATCAAATGTCGGGTACATGGAAAAATCTGTGAAACGACCGTGGGTCGGGCCCTTTTATCAGAGATTGTTCCTTCAGAGATTCCTTTTAGTGCTTATAATAAGGTTTTAGGGAAGAAGGATCTCGCAGAGCTGATTGACCAATGTTACCGATTCACTGGAAACAAAAAGACGGTGCTTTTGGCGGATCATTTAATGCAGACCGGGTTCCGGGAGGCAATGCGAGCAGGAATTTCGATTTCGGTTCATGATATGTTGATGCCACCTGAGAAAAAAGAGTTTCTCGAGAAGGCTTATCAGCAGGTGCAGGAAATTGAAAATCAATACATTGAAGGTTTGATTACAGATGGTGAGCGCTACAATAAGGTGATTGATATTTGGGCGCAGACTTCTGAGCAGATTGCAACGGCAATGATGAAGCGTCTTTCAGTTCAGAAGTTTATTGCTCCACCCGGTTTACCTAATAGTGGAACTGAGATTACTGGACCTGCCTTTAATTCGATTTTCATGATGGCGGATTCGGGGGCGAGAGGCAGTAACGCTCAGATTCGGCAGTTAGCTGGGATGCGAGGCTTGATGGCTAAGCCATCAGGTGAAATTATTGAAACTCCCATTGTTGCTAATTTTCGAGAAGGGCTATCGGTTCTTCAGTATTTCGTATCGACTCATGGAGCACGAAAAGGGTTGGCGGATACTGCCTTAAAGACTGCAAATTCGGGTTATTTGACACGTCGTTTAGTTGACGTTTCTCAGGATGTCATTGTGACAGAGGTCGATTGTGGAACCTTGGATGGTCTTTTTGTGACCGCTCTCATTGAAGGGGGAGAGGTCATTGAAAGAATGGGCGATCGGATCTTAGGCCGTGTGGCTTTGGATGATGTGATTGATCCGATGAATAGCCAAGTGATTGTCAAAGCTAATGAAGAAATCACAGAGCAGTTGGTTCGAGAGATTGATGAAGCTGGGATTGACCGAGTGAGAATTCGTTCAGTCTTAACCTGTCAGTCTAAAAAAGGGATCTGTAGTGCTTGTTATGGCCGAGATCTTTCCCGAGGCCGGATTGTCAATATTGGAGAAGCAGTGGGTGTGATTGCTGCACAGTCCATTGGTGAACCAGGGACTCAGTTGACAATGCGAACCTTTCACATTGGTGGGACGGCTTCTCGTCGAGCTGAACAGTCTAGCCTTGAAGCAAAGACTAAGGGCAAAGTAAAGTTTTATCATGTAGTGACGGTTACCAATAAGGAAGGGTACCTTACAGTCATGAATAGAAACGGTGAAATTGCCATTGTGGATATCAATGGCCGTGAGCGTGAGAAGTATCCTGTTGTTTATGGTGCTAAGCTTTTGGTCAAAGATGGAGAAGGAGTTGAAAAAGGGAAGCTCATGGCAGAGTGGGATCCTTATTCGACACCCATTATTACTGAGGCTTCTGGAGTTGTGAAGTTTGAGGATATTGAAGAAGGTCTCACTATGCAGGAGCAGTTTGACAGTGTGACTGGGCTTTCTCACAAAGTGATTGTAGAGTCTAAGGCATCCGATAAGAGGCCCAAGGTTCTGATTCAGGATACATCTGGCAATGTCCTTAAAATTGAAGGCTCAAACAACCGGCTGGCCCGTTATATGATTCCAGTGGGAGCAAACCTGGTTATCAATGATGGGGATGAGATGAAAGCTGGGGATACGATTGCCAAGATTCATCGAGAAACGACAAAAACAAAGGATATTACTGGGGGTCTTCCTCGGGTGGCTGAGTTATTTGAAGCTAGGAAGCCTAAAGACTCTGCGGTGATCAGTGAGATCGACGGTATTGTTTCGTTTGGAAAGGACACCAAGGGTAAACGAAAGGTTATTGTGACTCCTGAGCTGGGTGAGCCTAAAGAGTATTTAATTGGAAAAGGCCGTCACTTAGCTGTGAATGAGGGAGATTATGTCAAAGCGGGTGAGCCTTTGATGGATGGTCCGATTAATCCTCATGATATCCTCCGAGTTTTGGGTGAGAAGGCATTAGCCAAGTACTTGGTCGATGAAGTTCAAGAAGTGTATCGGTTACAAGGTGTGAAGATTAACGACAAGCATATTGAGACCATTGTTAGACAAATGCTTCGTAAGGTTAGGATTAAGGAAGTTGAAGATACCGTCTTCTTGCCGGGAGAGCAGAGCGATAAACTCAGCTTTGAAGCCGAGAACCAGAGAGTGATGCAAGCAGGAGGAGTTCCTGCCACAGCAGAGCCATTATTACTCGGAATTACAAAGGCATCTCTCAGTACGGAAAGCTTCATTTCAGCAGCATCGTTCCAGGAGACGACGAAAGTGTTGACTGAGGCCAGTATTGGAGGTCGAGTCGATTACCTACGGGGTTTAAAAGAAAACGTCATTATGGGTCGACTGGTTCCAGCAGGAACTGGCTTGATGAAGTACAAAAACCTTCAGGTGAAGGTGATGGATGATGAGAAGGAAGAGAGTCATCTCGGAGAACAAAGTCTCGTCTCTGTACCCATGGTCAGATAGAGTCATCTTCTTGAAAGATGGACCGGAAAAATTTGGGCGCTTAGCTCAGCGGTAGAGCAGGGTCTTTACACGGCCAAGGTCGCAGGTTCAATCCCTGCAGTGCCCACCATAGATTTTAACGGCTCTCAGCGGGGTTCACCGGCTGAGAAAAGTACCGCATTGCTAGGTATTACAATTTTTAACAGGAGCGCAAATCGGCAACGGTTTTCGTTTAATTAATGAATAAATTATTCTTTTTTTTCAGAAATCAACGGGCTATTATTTGGAATGTTTTAGCTCTTATTATCGGTTCCCCCTTAGTGGCCCATGCTATTGAAGAGTTATATTTGACTCCTGACGATCCATTATATTCAACTTGGGATCAACTAGTTCAACCTGGTTATAATTTCGAACAAAATAGAGTGCCTCCCTATTTCTCTCAAGCCAATAGAGTCATGATTCTTTCGGATGGATTCAACGATCCAAATATAGACAATTATTCTGTTACCGATATTCTTAAAAACTCCTTTCAGGGGGAAACTTGGATTCGAGGTTCTTTAGATTGTCCAGAACATCTGAAAGATCAGAAAGATGGAAAGGTTGAAAGCAAAAGAATCGATAACAGGTTTCCATTACCTTTCTCTGATGATCATTTTGATACGATCGTCATGAGGCGAGGTCTTTGCTTCTGTGATAGTTCTAATCATTCTTGCGCCGGTCTGAATTACGTGGACCCTACGAGGACAAGCTTATTTTTCGAAGTTGCTCGTGTTTTAAATAAAAAAAATTTCAAATCTATCGCTGCCTTACAGGGGAGGTTCAATGCAATTCTGGGACATGGGTTACTCAGTCTTTCAGAAGAAAATATTCAGCTATTTGCACTTAAACAAACATTGAAGCAGGTAGAGAGCAATAATTCTCAAATTAAAGTTAGTATTATCAATCTAAACACTCCAATTTGGTTGCTTATGCAAATGGAAGGCCTAGAGATTACAGAATTTAATACAATGGAATTTGTTGATCGTTTGAAGGATGAAAATGGCACGAGAGTTATTCGAAAAGTAACTTTCCCTGACGTACTTAAACAAGAGATCCCAATTGTTGACGGAGTGCTTATTCAAGTTAAATCAGGTGAGTGATCGTAAAATAGTGTGGAGGCTCAGGGTAATCAAGACCATTCTGATACTGAGGATCGGTTCCCGATACTGGGTATGAACGCATCAACGCCTTTGATAAGTGAGGCCAAAACGACTCATTTCCACTCACGGATAGACTTGGGGAACGCTCTTTTTTCCATTATGATACTAGAATGGAGAATTTTAATAAGATTGGACAGACTTCCCGCATCCTAGTCCGAGCCTGGGTAGACACAGACGCTGATGCGTGGTTTCAGTTGTCTCAGGATGAAGGAATAAACAAATTCAGTCTTTCTGGCTATCGGTTGTCTGATGTGAATGCATCTCAGGCAATGATAAAAGTATGGACTGAGGGCTTCAGGAAAATTCAGTTGGGCGTGCTTCCTATTATTTTAAAGGCAACCTCTGAGATCGTTGGGATCTGCGCTCTTAAACCTGCAAAGCTGGATGACGAGCCTACCGATCAAATTGAGATTATGTATCGCCTGGGTCAAAAATATTGGAAACAAGGCTTTGCTACAGAAGCTGGGAAAATTCTTCTTCAATATGGATTTGGCCAATTGGATTTGCCTTCTGTTATTGGGTTTATTTTGCCTGAGAATATTCCTTCTCGGGCTGTTCTGCTCAGACTAGATATGAAATTTATACGAAACTCCACTTTCTCAAAACACCAAGTAGAATTGTACCGAGTGCAAAAAAAAGATTTTTTTAAAAAAAATGAAAGCGAATAAAATAAGAAAACAGTGTTGGAAATAGGTAGGGAAGTTCTAGCTATTGCGAATAGAGGCCTGAGTGTTGAAGATTTAGATAAAAAACTTTATCCCTTTGTATTTTTCTTCTTTTGCGATCTTAATCCTAGATATCAATCAGAGACATGTAGTTCGAGTTTATGACCATCTGGATCAAAAAAATAAAGAGAATCTTCTGGGCTAGTATTTTCTTTCCAAATATGAGCGCCAGCATTGGTAATTGCTAACGCAATTCAATTGAAATTCAGAGGAGAAACATTGAAGGCAATATGTGTATATTCAGGGAGAACGTCTAATCTTGTTTTTGGGTCCAAATTAAGACAGAATCACAGATCGCCGGCCAATAGATAAGCCCCTTCTTTCGATTTAGAAAGAGGCTTAAAGCCTAAAATTTGTGTATAGAATTTGTAATGAGGTTTCAAGGTTCTTGACAGATAAATTGATATAATTAATTCCATTTATTATAATTTTGCAATACCCTTAATTTCATCTCATCTCATTTTATTTTCGTAAGATGCTCTCATCGGCCACCACGTTAATGGGGCCTCTTTCCTCTATAAATTCAAGTCGGTCTTTTGTTACACGAAAAATTAATGAGGGTCTCATCATGTTGATGCCGATATCATAGGTAGAGACAGCTACGAGCAGATTTTTATGTTACAGTTCCAGATTTGCAAACTCGCTCATGCCCATGTACCAGGTGAGTGCCAGGGGACATATTTCATCAGAATCTGGTTTTTTCAATTCAGGCATATGACTTGTTCCGATGGTTTAGGAAGTCGTTGTGTAATATGTTAGGCAGCTTCTCCTAGATGATGACTATAAAGCATCTGAGGCATGTGAATTTCGATGATGTCATAATCAAATACCAATTTAGGGGTGATTGAGCCTTTGGCATCGCCACTCTCAACAAGCTGAATAAAACCTATTGCTTCCAAGCTTTCACAATCTCTTTTTAAATTAGCGAGGTCCCGGTCTACAAGTTTTGCTAATTGGTACAGTGAAGTAGGCTTCAAGTTGCGGATAGCCGCGAGAATGACATATTTTTGTTCTGTCATAAATTTCTGATAGGCAGCGACAGTAGCAAAAACAAGAGTATCTTTAGGCTCTACAGTTTTCTTCCCATGTTTAACGGCTTCGTGGACAGCTAATTTTGCTCTTTCTTTGAAGCTATCCCAAGATTCAAATTTAATTTTCAGTGTTTTAGCTTTCATCTTTAACAATCCTTTCTACCTCTTGAAGAAATTCTTCTAATGCATCTTCATAAGTTTTGACTGGCAGTTGAACTCGTACATCTTTGTTCTCGGGCAACTCCGTATGCATGTGAAATCCAAAAGGTGCGTGGTTATCAACTATGAGCCGAGGGGCCCTTTTCCCTTCATCTATCAAAATAAATTGTACTTTTACCCCTTCAGGGTGCTTATAGCTTGCTTTGATTTCATATACTTTTATCTCAACTCAATATTTTTCTGTGAGTGTATAGGTTAAATCTACGAGCACTTTTGCTTGAACCATACTTCATTTATAAGCGACAATAGGGGTCAGGTCAACCTATGTTTATCTAACCCATTTCGATTTATAAATCTAACCTTTATTCTTCTCTTTCTTTGCGGCAGGTTGGCCTTTTGAAGTTTTTGAGGTCTTCTCACCCAAGTACTTATCCAAAAGCTCGAAGCGAGATTTTTCTAAGGGTGCAGAGTTAGGATGATTTTTGATTTCCTCAAACGCTCTTGCGGCCCTATTAACCTCATTCATACAGTCTTGGAGGGTATGAGGGCGGCTAGGTCATTCATGCTTGGTAAACTACTTTCTTTCCAAGCACTTGGGATGCCATATGGTATTAGAAGTCAAAATGTCAGTGATGGCAATCCAACTTTTATGTCGATAGGAGGAACCTCTCAAACAGGCTTTCTACTCAATTCGGTGTCCCTAAGCGTTGCTTTTTAGTAGGGTAAGACCTTTTTATTATTTCAGTCTTGAACTCAAAGTAGCGTCACGTTATTTAGATGTGATGAAGGCGATCAATTTTTACTTTCTGTGGATTAATATATTTTTCGTTTTTATAAATACCAGTTCCCAGTTTGCTCGTGCAGGGGATGAACTCACGGAAGAAGAATGGGCATTGGTACACGAATTGGTTAAGCCGCATCAATCAGAGATTGAAACTCTGAGCCCTTTTGGAGGGAAAAGACTTCAGGATATAGGGACGAGTCTTTTTGCCGAGTTTCTTGAGAAAATACCGAACGCAAAGACTCGACCTGTTGCAATAAGTCAGATTGTGAATTTTGGTTTGGAATTATTGTTTGAGAAGGCCCCTCCCGAAATAAAAGGGTCCTCAAGTGGTATAAAAGATTCGAATTTTTCTTTTCCTTGTAACCTCAATCAGCTGGGGTTTTATCCTAAGGTTGAAATTATTGGAGAACACCACTTCAAACCTGAAAGCAGGAAAGTCAAGGTAGAATCAATTAGGAATGCATGTCAAGGTGTTCAGTTTTTGGGGATTGAAGGATATACCTTCGAAGATAGAGTTTTAGCTTGTCAAGAATGTGAGCGACTAGGGGTGGTAGACTATCTGAAAACATCACGGATGTTTGGCATCGAAGATGAGTTTGCATATTCCCTTTCGCGTGGACTTTTCGATCACTTTTCATTTGTCGATGACATTACGATTGAGTCAAACAGTATTGATCCTAATTTTTCGGACCAAATTCGCGGGGAGTTCAAGATCCAATTTTTTGAAATTTTAAGAACAAATACGTTTCATCGTAAGGCATGGAACGAAATTCGACGGCCTTTGGAGAATGCTGAAGACGAGGAATTGGCAAAGTGGATTGATCTCTACTTAAAGCACGATAATTCATCCTCACTTAGCAGCTTGATTACATTTTTCCAAGATCTAAAATCTAGGCCGAGTTGGAGTAATCCTCTCTCATTTATTCGAATTTCACATGGGCTTGGAAAGCAATTAGTTAATTATTTGGAGAAAGATGAATTTAAAATTCATGGAATTACGTCAGAAACTTATTCACAAGTCCTTGATTATCCTTTGCATCATTTGTCACCCCAGTTTGGATCTATCTCTGATCCATATAAGACATTGGGTCAAAAACTTACGGTAGAGACAAGAAATTTGTCATTTGCAAGGAACGCTGCTCATCTTTATTGCGAAGCTTCTCGGGAGAAGAAAGATCTGATTCTCATTGTGGGTGCCTTACATGCTGAAGCGCTGAAACAGCTTCTTCTGCAATCGAGTGGTGGTAGGGTTGATCCAATTGTGAAGTAACTTTTTTACTTAGCAATTGGAGTGATCAGGCACTTAAAAGAGATAGGTTTAGAGAAGTGCAGTTGGTGCCGACCATCATTTGCTGCAGAGGGATTGAGATACTGCCGCTTAGCTTCGTGGATCGCTCACGATCAATCGATTCAATTTTTTACGCTGCCACTCACTATTCCCAAGACGATAAATTTCATCAAATAAAATAATTGAAGTTTGAGATCTCCAATCAGGATGAGCCTGAAACACCATACTTAACCAATTTTTAGGAGTATTTCTTAGTATTTCCAATTTCCAACCCGAGCCATCTGAGTCGGATAAAACTCGTTGAATATTTTCTGTTGGAAATGTAGCAAGATGAAGAAAATGATAATAAACAATCATTTTTCCTTGGAATTGATTTAAAATAGGAGATGCAAGTTTTTGGAAGTTTTGACTTGTACCATTCTCTCGATTCCAAAGCAGGTCGCAATGTAATGAGCCATAAATCCTCTCTGCTTCTTCAGGAAAATCAACCGTTGGATATCCATCGATTCCAGTCACTAATATCGGGCTCAAGTTTCGTGTAGCTCTTTCTAAATTCAATGTACGAATAAAGGGAAAAAATACTTTCCAATAATAGTCACTATGTTTGTCTTGCCGAAAATCACGCAAGAGATGTTTCATCTTGAAATTCTTCGATTGAATTGCGCTCCAGAAATTTTTGGTTTTTGTGACTGAATTCAGTAGCTATGATCTTGAGTTCGGGATCATAGCCAACAGCGTAGACTTTCAATAGTTCTATGAGGTACTCTAGGGTTTGAAATTTAGCATGGTTAGATTCACCAAATCCGATAATCCTATTTCCCTGATAGTGAGATAAAAGAAAATCCGCCGGATACTGGGTCAGAATTGTTGCTGCACCGTAAGGGGTTGTGAAAATGGAGCTTATGGCTAAAAATAAACACAAGTTGAAATTTAGAATTTTCACAAATGCAATAGTTATAATGAATCTATAGTTTTTTCGAAGAAACGATCTTTTAAGATGTAATTAATCGAACGTTGATAACCGTGATATTGACAAACAATATTCAGAAAGCTATTAACCTGATTATCAGCAGCTAAAAGAAAAATATAATTTAGGAAAAGAAGGGGAACACTCGCTAGCTCTCCGTCCTCCCTCTGGCTTGCCAGGCGGCTGCCTTAGTCTTGAGCTGCACACTCTTTGAAGCTCTGCATACCTTGAGAACTACGAAGCAGGTCATAAATATTTTCATCTGGTGAGATTCCATTACGCATCATATCTCGAAATAATATGTAAACTTTTTTTTTATTGCCAGCTTGAACATAAGCATACATGATTGTATTATAATCAATCAAATCAGAAGAAATACCAAAATCTCTCATTTCTTGCAATAACTCGTAAGCTCTTTCTCCATTTCCAGCCTGAGCATACGCATCGATGATTGTGCCATAAGTGATCAAATCAGGAGAAATCCCATAACTCCTCATTTCTTGCAATAACTCGTAAGCTCTCTCTCGATTTCCAGCCTGAATATACGAATCAATGATTGTATGATAAATAACTGAATCAGGACAAATTCCATTCTCTTTCAGCTTCTCTAACAGCTCTAATGCCCCGTCACAATTTGCACCCATTTTTATCATATTAAATGCAGCTCTTCTTAGGACGTCGATAAGAGTTACAGAGCCGTTTTTATATCTTTTAATAATTTGATCTATTTTTAAGTCTTGAGGAACTCCAGCCCAGGTTGATGATTGAATAAATAAAATTATTCCTGCAAATAAAGATAAGTTTTTCGGCATTTTCCCCATTCTCTATGATTTTATTTTTAAATTAGTTTCCATCGATAGACTTGTACAATATAAGATTCACATCCGATTGAATTGATTGCAGTTCGTTAATGGAGGGGCGAAAATCTGGTGGTTTCCCATATACTGGATACGCACTCCTCTATTGCGTTTAGTGATAGGGGAGACTTTATAAAAAGTCAAAGCTTTCCTGAGCTATCTTCCTGATTTTAAAACTTAATTCGCTTGCCAGACCCGAGATGGGTAGCGGAGGTCCTTCTTCATTTAATAAGCAGGAGCACCCAGTGAAATCGCATGTAGAGTTAGGGTATTTATTGATTAACAGTGACACAATATTGCTCCAGTTAGGTGCTGTCATTTCATCATCTGTGTTTTCCCGACCTTCGCCAATGGTAATTACCTCGCCCGTAGTTGCGTTTAAAAGAGAAAGACTCTCAAGGCAGGAGTAATGTCCTTGCGCTAACCCATTTGATAACTGTAAACATTTGGAACTTGAATGATCATCAGATGAGTGCCGTACTCCAGAGGAGTCCCACCCATCCATATACAGACCGCATACTCGTCCACAAACTAGTTTAATGTTTAATAATTAGGTAGAAACTACCCTGTTTTTTATCCAAAATTAAATATAAAAACTCATTTTAAAAATGATCTTTGTTGCTGCAATTAAGCAGCTGGTCATTAAGAAAAACAGATAATACTAAAAAAGGAGATATTAAAATGGGATTATCATTAACTGTTAGAAAAAATATGAAAGAATTCGAGCCAAAAAAAGAAGAGAATTTGAAAAAAATCTCAAGCATTCTTAAAGATCAGTTTTCTTTTGAATGCAATTTTGAAGCGCTCTATGAGATAACTCCAGATAGCTTTAAAAATGAACTTGGAAAGATCATTTATGATCAGTATTTAGGTGGTTTAGCTGAGAATTTATCTAAAATTATGGCGGATGAAATGACTCTTGAGGCTTTTTTAGGTGCAGCGACAGCGAAGAAGATCTCATTTCTTGTGGAAGAGCTAGACTATTCAAAATTTATTCAGTCATCCATTGTAGATGGGGCTCTGTGTTTAGTTGCAAATAAGAAACACTTTCCTTGCAACTTTAAACAAGCTGGATCAGATCTTGAGAAGATTCTATAATTAAGTATCTAGCGTTCTAAATCAGGGAGTATATGGTTTTAGTTTCATAGAACAATACTCCCTTTTTTAAATTGAGAAATTATCTATATGTACTATTTTATTTTTAATTGTTTACCTTTAAATTTAGTTTCAACAGCTCCCGTTGTTGATCCCTATCCAGCAGGTCCATTTATGTTAGAAATACAAGATGAAATTAAGAAGCATCAAGTGAAATGCATTGAGCACCTCAATCGACTTAAGGAAGTTTTAGGGGTGGAGTTTCAATATGCAGTAGACTTCAGAGATCTCCATCAACGTCTCCCTCGGTCAGTTTTCAAAAAGAATATGGGTGAGCTAGTCCTTGATCATTACTTAGGCGCTTTAGTGAACCATCTTGTTGATTTTATAAATAAGTATCCTTCCACAAGGCAGTCTTTTCTAATTAAGGTAGGTAAGAAGAGGATTCAATTTGAACCTTTTCTTCGTGAAACAAAGAATACAATAGATGTTGTGATTCAAAATGGTGTTCTTTGTATCCAGTTACGGCCAGAACAATTTGGATTTCTTCCTGAAAAGACGGGTGAAAAGATCAGTGAACTTTTTACCTAAAGTGATGGTTATTTTCTATAGGAGTTGATTATGTTAGTAGAATTTTTCGATAAATTCAATGAATTACAAGAATCTATGGATGATATTGTATTTTTGTTTGGTCAGTCGTTTCCGTTAACTGTTGAAAGTATTCATTCTTTGACTTCATCTGATCTTCAGAGACATCTGATTGCAGCAAATTATATGCAACCCGGTCTAATTATGTCTTTGAGACGGCAGCATTGCAAAATGAGCGAAGAAGCTGAACGTTATTATATTGAATTAGTTAATGAAGGTGATCGTTTAAAAGCTGGAAAGCTTAAAGAAGCGAAAATTAAATTACAAGAATCTCAAGAAGTATTAAATAAAATAATAAATTTATTCTATTTACTTCCGAGCCTTATTTCAGAGAAAGAAAGAAGAGGTACATAATATAAATAGTTTATTATTTTATATTCTACACTAAAATCTATTATTATTTTTTTAAACTATACTTTTATGTATTAGACATGATATGTCGCTACTAGCATGAGAGCTGATGAAATTAAAAGATGGTATTTAGGAAATGAGGTTTCTCTTGCTCTGCAGAAATTTGGTAAAGATATTTTAGAAAAGACAAAATCGAAGTGTTTTGGTTTTGATCGAATTTACAACGATGGAAGTTGTCTTCGGTTCACTAGTCGCCCAGAGCTAGTTCAATATCTTCTTGAAAATAACCATAGAATTACTGCAGAATTTGCAGAGACTTGTTCACACCAAAAATCGTTCTCATTTTTCTTATCAAAAGAAACCCAAGAGATGGGTTCAGACTTTGAACCTCATCGGCAGCTTATGCACAATTTTCAACTAGGGACCGGGTTTCAACAGATTGATCGGAACTTTGGGTACTATGATCAAGTCTGGTTTGTTTGTCCTTTGGGGCTAAATTATGCTGCGAACCTTTTCTTGATCCATAAAACGATCATGGACGAATTTATTATCGAGTTTAAGGCTTGGATGTCGCCATGGCTCAGTTCGGCTTCAACTCACCGTATTCTAATCCCTAGGTCAATGTTAACTTCAGTCAGAGGAATTGTTGAGCAGTCTGAACTTTCAAGCCTACAGAACGATCCACTTAGTTCACTCACAAAGAGAGAGCTTCAGTGTGTGGCATTTATTTCTCTTGGGCAAACTGCAAGTGATATAGCTCTTACACTCGGTTTATCTGTTCGAACTGTTGAACACTATATTGAGAATATTAAAGAGAAGTTAGGCTGTAAAAGAAAAAGTCAAGTTTCCAAATTAGTTGCAGGCTTAAGTCAACACCCAATTTATATTGAAAAAATTAAAACAGAAGTAAATAAGTATATTAAGCGTGAGTATGAAAAAAAACATGATCTCCACTTATAGTTTATCTCTGAGTTTAAAAAAAAATAAATATTAAAAAATCGTATTCATAATAAGTTTTTTCTTCAGTATGTCTAGTTTTTTATTAGTGAAATCATCAATAGCTGATCTTATTTTCTTAGATTTAATGGAGATTTTTCACTATTGGAAACCGGATGCAATTTCTCCCTTTGATGCAGTCGTAGCAAGCCTATATTCAAAAATATTCGACATTCAGGCAAGTTAAGTGAGAGTATGTGTATGATCTCATTCAAAATACAGTATTTTTATTACCTCTTAGCGGAGTGCGATTGCCTTATTTTGGATCAATCATTTTAAAATTCTGGCCCTAGAGCTTTAGGGGGTTGAAAGGTGTACTGTCTTTTGCTAATTTAAATCTATGAAAAATAATTTCTTATTAATTTTTTTTGTATTACAGCTTCTTGTTTCTTTAGAGGTTGATGCAAAACCAAAATATGGGCCAGATCCAAATCCACGGGCGACACCTTTATCCATTTCGTATGATTTTTTTTCAGAAATTCAAGCACCTCAATTTTTTGCTTTAGTCTCGTTTTATGTTCCACAAATGACTCATAGCTCTTGTTCTGCAGCTTCGCTTGCTATTATTTTGAATGCAGCCAGAGTTCAACTCAAAAGAACGTCAGAAGAATTGAATATCACTGAGTTAGATTTGATTAAAAAGTTTAATATGAGTCATTGGAAAGAAAAACTTTTGAATCAAGATGGATATAATGGTGAACATGGAATTAAAATTTCAGATTTTCAGAAAATTGTAGAAGTAGCTTTTAAGCAGTACGGGTTTCCTAATGCTACGGTTGAACTCGTTCAAGCTCAAGATACAACAACACCCTTAAAAAATAAAATGATCGAAGATTTAAAGTCACTTTCAATGCAAAAATTTATGATCGCTAACTTCGATCAATATGTTTTCACAGATGACGTTCATGTAGGGCATCTTTCTCCTGTAGCTGTTTATAATGAAAAGAAATCCTCAGTTTTAGTGCTTGATACAGATCGAGAGTACTTTGAGCCATACTGGGTGTCTTTTGATACATTCTTCTCTGGTATAAACACTAAAGATTCTTCAAATAATTATCGCGGATATTTATTGATTGATTTAAAAAATATTAAAAAATAGTTTCAATTCAGAGCAGGACTTAATTTTTGTTATTAGGAGAAAGTGAAAATATTGTAATAACCAAATTTTGTTTTTAGCATCATATATGGGATAGTCAATATCGATCCAAACAAATATCGAATCCCTAAGTCTGTTTTTATTCCTGAATACATTATTTTTTCTATCCAGTCGTATGGGTAAGTTTTTAGAGTGCCAGTAGGATCTAGAATGAGAATAGTTTTTTCTTCCTCGTTGTAGCCTGCTAAATTGACATAATGCTGAGTTGCTGAACCTTGTACAAGTAAAGCTATAGTTGGTCTGTTGTTGTCAATTTCTTTCTTTACAACCTGTATTATTTCTTCGAATTTATGACTCATAATATGGTTTATTTTGGGCTCTGATTGAGATTTTCTAGAATTTAAGTGTGAAACTATTTCATGAGGATATACTCCCATCATAAAGTAAGGAAAACTAGAGATCAGTTGAGGCCAATCCTTAGTGTATCCCATTAATTTGTATGCAAAAGAAATGCTGATCGGGCCACAAGAGAACTCATAGTTTTCATCAGAGATCTCATCCAGGATAGTTCCTTTAAGAGATTTATGAAGTGTAGTCGGTTTGTTTGGATCTCGTTTGATTGAGGATTCTATGATTTGTATACATCGAGCTTTTCGATATTTACTGAGTTTTGAATCACACTGAATCGGGATGTCATGGTTGTTTAACATGTCTTCTAGAAAATAAATAATTTTCCAAGAAGGATGATTTAGTTCTTCTATAAAAGCTTGATTTTCTTCATATTCTTTACTAGAAAAAATGGATTTATTTCCATTAAAAAAACTTGGAATAAATCCATTATTGGTTTTAGATTGTTCCAGGATTAAATCACATGAAGTATATTGGGAAAAAGTATTATTCACTATTTTGTCATCTCTAATTCCTGTGATTTTTTTGTATGCAGCTTTTGCTAAGTCAATATCAGCGCCACTGATCATTAAGATTATAAATGCATCATTTTGTCCGTTTTCAATTGCAATTTCTACAGGGGTTTTTCCTAAACTATTTTTTTTATTAATATTTTTTGGGTTTTTAGAAAGTAGTTTATGGATTTCTACAATATTTCCTTTTCTGGCGGCATCATGAAGTGGGCAAGCTGTGACATGAATTGATCTAAAAGTAGACATAAACAGCAAGATACTGGATCCTTTTAAAAATAGATTTAAAACATAAAATTTCATATTGTAGTTTTCCCCTCTGAAAAATCATGATAACTACGAAAGTTTAATCTGGATATCTGTCTTTTATATCTCTTGATTTTTCCTAGGTTTTCAAGCTCTTAAAAAGGGGAAGTCACTCGAGAACTAAATTAATAATAATAGTTGATTAAATTAATACACAATACTAGATTATAGTGCTATAATTTAGTATATGAAAGATAATAAAAAATTTAACTTTTGCACCGAGTTATTTTTGTATTTTTTAATTTTACCTGTTATCGCTCGTGCAGATATCAGCTATTTAGATCTAAAAGGTGTGCACGAACTTATCCAGCCAGAGTTCCAAAATCAACTATCTCCTGTATTTGCGTATTCTTTATTGGGAACAGGTTCACTAGAGAATCGTCGTTTTTATGGAAATTATGGACCTAAAAATAATGATCATAGCTGCTTGGATAACACTAGAATTGGAGACATGCTAAAGACTGCTAAAGACTGCCCACAAGATTTTAATTCTGAGTGGATTCAAAAGCTGTTTCCATCTCAAGATGGTGTGAGTCTTGTTGCTAATCAACTAGAATCAGATCCAATGTCGCATTTAAAGCCCGATACCCTAGGAGAAATCTTAAATGTAATTTCAAAAATCAAGGACTCTGATCTTAAAGATAAGAAGAAATTAAGTGATTTGACTGAAGACATTCAGAATATTTTATTTAGAGGAATTGCCCCTCAAAAGTATATAAATATTTTAACTACTAAGCAGCAGGCTCTTTCAAAAAAAAAGGATAAACTTTCTAAAAAAGATTGTGATCCGAAAGAAATGAGTCAAATCGATGAAGAAATTAAAAATTTACAGTCAGTGAGTTCCTTGCTGTTAGAAAAATTAGAAAATAATTCAACTTCTGGAAGTGTGGCTGGTGATAAAAATTTTAGAGAGTTTAAGGAAGGTGATTTTAAAAAAATTGCAATGATTTTAGTTTCAGCTTTAAAAGAATCGAGGTCAGAGCCTCGTGTTTATCCTAAATACTTACCGGAGCAAGCATTGATTGCTTTCTTTTTAAAAAAATTTGAACATAAAAAATCTTTTATACAGTTATTTAATCACATCCCTCATGCTTTAACTCAACCCAAGGTTCTTGTTTCAGGAAGTTTAGAGCAGCAAGTTTTTCTATCAGAAAAATACAATGAGTCTCAGTATGATCCATTAAAAATTGAGTCCAATCCTAAGAAGGCATTAAAGTATTTTAAGGAGAATCCTGGAGAGCTTATTTTTTCATCAGTTCAAGATCAATTAAGTTCTAGTGTTATTCCTCCTGCGGTTCTTTATGGACAATCTGATTATCATACTCCAGAAGGAGTTAAAAAATATCCGGACTGTGGAGAGACATCATTCAGAAATTTTTTCAATATGATTATTTATGACCGTAAAAGAAAAATATTAGATGCTGAGAATTTAAAATTACTGAACTCACCCGGTGTTCAGATTAACCCCAAGTTACATGATTTTTACAAAAAAAATAGTAACCCTGCTCAATTCATGCTTCAAGAGGTACGCAATGATTGGAGCCAGGTGATGTCTAAAAACCATGGGGTTAAGTATAAAGCAGTAGAGTCTCAATGTGAAGTCTTAGTGGACGTTGATAATATCCTAAACATGATGGATCGGTTACTTTTTCATGGTGCTTTACATGGAGGTTCTATTGCTAAAGCCAATCAGCGTTCTGATAAATTGGATGCGCTTTGTAATGCAGTCTCACGAGAAGGATTTATACTTTCCTGGAAAGCTGAAGGTGGAGATATTCATTCAAAAGATCCAAAACTGAATATTGACTTTAGTGTCAATGGAGATCCTGCTCTAAGATGGGTTTTTGAAAAGAACCATAGTCACACTTTAAGTTTAGTGCCTAAGAAAGATTCATGGAGTAGTTCAGTTGGGGCAGAGTTTTTTAAAGAGATGAGCCCTATTTCTTTAAGCTCTCACTTTGAAACAGAGCCGATTGCTTTGTGGTTTGCTACTCAGTTAATGACTGAAAAAATGATCAACAGTCCTATCGTGACTCAAGATCTTATTTATGCTTTGCCCCTTTCATTATACCCTGCGAAGTTCAAGGCTGTTGACATGCTTTTAATGGAACAACCCCCGAAGCCTTTAAACAGAGTTCTACTGGAGAGGTTAGTTGCTAGTTTTCCTCAATCGGATGAACAGATTCAGGAGACTTTGGCAAAGATGTTTCTAAGGAAAGGGTATCCTGCAGAAAAGTTGATTGAGTTATTTGATAAAAATCCGTTACAAAAAGTAAATGGTCTGATTTGGGCAACACAAGTTGGCAACGTGCCAGCAGTTGAAAAAATGATGAGCAAAGATTTTCCTTTGAGATCTGGGAAGAACACGGCTGCACATATTGCAGCTGCTCAGGGTAAAACAAATCTCATGGCTATCTTTGCTGAAAAAGTTCCTGAAATTTTAATAGAAAAAGACGGAGATGGCAGAACTCCAGTTCATTTGGCAGGGGTTGAAGGAAAAATAGACGTGATCGACTTGATCGCCTCAAAGGCTCCAGAGAGTATGAAGGGTCAAGACAAATATGGAAGAACGATTGCTTTTTGGGCAGCAGAAGAAAAACAACTCAATGTCCTGAAAAGTGTTTTAAAAAATGTTCCTGAAAGATTACACGATAAAGATCGGTACGGCAGAAATATCGCTTCTTGGGCGGCATTGAATCGGGATGTAGCCATGATCAAGTATATTGCAGAAACCAATCTTGAAGTTTTTATGGAAAAAGATAAGGATGGCAAGTCTCCTTTAGACTATATAAAGGAGCAAAAAATGAAAGAGGATGTGTTCTCTAGTGAACAAATCAAGGCAATCAAAAAAATGAAGCCTACTCTATTGAAGAGAGTCAAATCGATCATTCGGAAAACATAGATTGGAAATCATTTTTAGGTGTTATTTCAGGGGGTCATAAAAGCTTTTGGGGGCTTGCATTTTGATTCAAGAGCTTAGAAAATAAAAAGTGTTTTTCATTAAAAAAGAAGGGTATTTATGAAAAAAATTGTTATTTTAATTTTTGTTTTGTTGAGTTCTGTAGCTTTTGCAGAGGATAAAAACAATCCGTTCGCTGAGCAAAAGGCCCACCGAATTAAGGAAATGGACGTAAAAATCTCTGAGCTTCAGGCTGCTCGAAGTTGCTATTCTGGAGCAAGTGATGAAGAAGGGATGAAGCACTGCCATGAATCCCTAGAAAAAGCACGTCACCAACATCGAGCCGAGCAAATTGATGAAAAAATTCGTTATCTCCAAGAAGAAAAATCAAAATTGAACCAGAAGTAAAACTCCTGTTCATGATGAGACAATGAATGAACTCTTTTTCTTAATGAAATTTAAGGGAAAACTATTTCTAGCTTTCTAATTTGAATTTGAAAAGGTATAATAATAATTTGAAAGGAAAACAAATGGTAAAGAAAAAAGCAAAAACTGTAAAGTCAAAGAAACAAACAGCAAAAAAAGTAGCAAAGAAAACAGCAAAGAAAACGACAAAAAAAGCAGCAAAGAAAAAGTCTAAAAAGTAGCTTCGTTTTCTAAATTTAAGATTTTTATAAACTTTTATAGGCCAAGGAAGGCCTTTTTAACTATTTGCTGAGTTCAAAAAAATTGAATTCTCCCCGACCCACGTAGCTCTCAACCTGAAAGGTGAAAACTACGTGAGTCGATTTAAGAAAATTAATGATCTCTCCTGAAAGTAAAAGTCATACTTCTATTGCGATCGACAAAGAAATACAGCTTCTTTTTCATGAGAGAGTTCCTCATTCCTGCCTCT
This sequence comes from Oligoflexia bacterium, assembly GCA_903935335.1. Lineage (GTDB taxonomy): Bacteria > Bdellovibrionota > UBA1018 > UBA1018 > UBA1018 > CAIZRG01. The sequence continues at coordinate 14,764 of CAIZRG010000003.1, read as the reverse complement.
TACTGATTTGAAAAAATCCCCATTGCAGTCTTCAGAAATTCTTTTCGGGCTCCTTTGGAAGCAGCCTGGTATCTCTGAATGACTTCTTGGAGAGAGGAATCCTGAGAAGCAATGGCAATGGTAGCTGCCATAGTCTTGAGGAACTCGGGTTTGGGTACACGTTTACCTACGGCCGGACTTGCGAAGACTTTAAAGTCAGCTCGAATAGCCAAATTAGCAGCTTGAATCTCATCCAATGAGATATCTAAAGCTTTGGCAAGTTGAGATGCTTTCTCCCAAGGGAGAGGTGCACGACCGTGCTCGATATTGGAGATAAACTGAACAGAGCAAGAACAAGCCTTGGCTACGTCAGATAGTCCCATTTTTCGGGCAATACGGTGTTTCCTAATTAAGTCCCCGAGGGGGCCGAAGGAACGATGATCTTTATTACTACTTGCTTTTGGGCGTCCACGTTTCATAGTGGGTTCAGTCTATAGCAAACATTGAGTCATTAAACAAATACAAATAATAGAATTATCGTAATAAAAAATGCCATTTTTATTTTTTTTTGTAGTTTGAATTTCTTTTCTTGATTTAAGGGTCGATTACAGAGTATGAATCACAGTTTTCTCTATTGATTTTTTAGCTTCTAAAATCCAAAAAAGCACTTTTAGATCCATTTTCTGAAATTTTTCTCAGGGCTAAAAAGAGTTCTTTTGAATTTTTGCAGAGTTTAAGTGCATTAAACCAATAATCCAAAGGATTTTTCAGTTTTGCTAGTTTAAGCCATTGTTTGATTCTGCAGGTTGTATAGTCAGAAGAAAAAGAGGATTTTTCTGTGATTTGAGCAAATCGGTGAAGAATGGGTTCCCAATATTCAGGGCTATGAATCAAAGTGAAGCATTTTTCAGTTTTTTGAGGAAGAATTCCAATCTCCATTGCAATTTGCTGGGCTAAATCAGGATTGGCTAGGGCCCCTCGACCCACCATGAAATGTTGGCATTGTGTGATTTCTTGGCACCTCTTAAAGTCATCTAAAGTCCAGATTTCACCATTGGCAATAATTGGAATTCCTAAATTTTTTCTGACTTGACCAATATATTCCCAGTGAGCAGGTGGGGTATAACCTTGAGCTTTCGTTCGAGCATGAATAGTGATCCAGGAAGCTCCTCCTTGCATGGCTCGCTCTGCGTTCATAAAAATATCATCCATGCATTCCCATCCTAGGCGAAGTTTTGCTGAAACAGGGATGGGATGAGGAACCGCTTTTCTTACGGCTGAAACGATGGCTTGGATTCGGTTTGGATATTTAAGAAGGCAAGCTCCTCCATCATGACGGTTAACGACAGGAGAGGGGCAACCAAAGTTAAGGTCAATGGCTCTTGCTCCTGCTTCATAAGCTTTGAAGGCGTTTAAGGCCATTTGCTCTTCATTGCCTCCTAAGAGTTGAACTTGGACAGGAACTCCGGAGGGAGTCTTCCCTTCTTGTTTCAGTTCAGGGACATGGGCTTCAAAGACTCGCCTAGGATAGATTTGATGATGAACCCTCAGAAACTCTGAAACACAAAAGCTGAAACCGCCTCTTTCAGTGAGTAAAGTGCGCATGGGAGCATCAATCACTCCTTCCATTGGGGCTAGGACTAAGGCAGGAGAATCAGAGCAAATCCAGGGCAATTTTTATCCTTCATTCATCTTTTAAAGTCAGGCGTTTTTTAAAGTCAGATACGAGCTGGTCACAAACATTCTCCAGAGCCTGCCACTGTCTGGGGTAAGAAAGATGTAAAATAGGAACAGATCGTACCAGGTTTTCACAAAATTGAAATTGGTTTTGGATTCTTTGGGTATCTAAGACCATAGAGTTAAAAGTATTTTTAATGAGTCCGAAGAAAGCAGGCCGAGCAGGAAGCTTTCGGATCAGGACTCTGGCCCTGCTTTTTTTGAGGTGCTGCTCAGGAGGGCATAAAAGGTAAATGGCTTGGAGGCTCGTTTCTTGGGTCACTCTTTCATGAGCTTGAAGAGCAATGAGTTGTTTTTGAGTGCCTAAGACCATTGGGGTACTCTTTCGGTGAGGCAAAGTCATTTTCAATGAGTTCCAAAAAAGCTTTAACCTAGGCATACCGACTTGGAGAAGGTATTCATTGGAGGGGTGTTTCTGATGGATTCGAAAGACGGCTAAGTCATCTGTGATCAAGGGATACCCTTGCTGAAGGAGCGCTGCACCTAAGGTAGACTTACCGTAACCGCAGTCTCCGAGCAGGAGGAGGGCCTGACCTTCAATACAAACGCCTGTTCCATGGAGCGGTTCAATTTGTGAGGCTAAGAGAGAGAAGGAGAGGACCTGTCCTAAAAGATAAGTTCCAAAACTTTCATGAGAAGCAGATTGAAGTTTGAGACATTCAATGAATCGGCCATCCGAAGATACAAGAAACTCAAAAAGCCCTCTCCACCGTAAGTACTGAGAACCATTTTCTAAAATGAGTCGATGAAACCACTGGGGCGTTCCTTGGATCTGTGTCCTGAGTTTTTCAAATTTCTTGGAGTTCGCTCGTGTGAGAGTGACTGAATGGCCAAGGTTTTTTGATTTTTGGTGGGATGAAGCAAGCTTTGGGCAAGGAAGTTTCAGCTCACTCATGACGTGGATTCCGTAGACTTGATAGGAGAACATGATTTTTGGGGTGGGAAAGGATTTGCTGATTTAACGAGTACCTAGTGTTTTTGTCTTAGGACTGGCTCCGTCAGTTCTGGTTCCACCTTTGGCTTGGGTAAGTTCCGTGAGGCTCCCTAAGCTTTTGAGTTGAGGAGAATGGTAAGGTTTCTTGGAGGAATGAGGATTTTGGTTTTTAGATTTTTTTTGAGGTGAAGAAATTTTCTTTTTCATGGTGACAAAAATAATTGGATCCACAGTTCAAGTCCAACCAAATCGGCAATATTCCAATCTTCAAGGCACTCATCCGTCAGCAAGAGTTAGCTTTGGGTACGCTTGAGTTCATTTTTTAAAGACTTCTGTGTCCTGAGTTTTTCAAATTTCTTGGAGTTCGCTCGTGTGAGAGTGACTGAATGGCCAAGGTTTTTTGATTTTTGGTGGGATGAAGCAAGCTTTGGGCAAGAAAGTTTCAGCTCACTCATGACGTGGATTCCGTAGACTTGATAGGAGAGCATGGTTTTTAGGTTAGGCAGGAAAGCCTGTTGTTTTTGTCTTAGGGCTGGCCCCGTCAGTTCTGCTTCCACCCTTGGCTTGGGTAAGTTCCGTGAGGCTCCCTAAGATTTTGAGTTGAAGAGAATGGTAAGGTTTTTTGGAGGAATGAGGATTTTGGTTTTTAGGTTTTTCTTGAGGTGAAGAAATTTTCTTTTTCATGGTGATAAAAATAATTGGATCCACAGTTCAAGTCCAACCAAATCAGCAATATTCCAAGCTTCAAGGCACTCATCCGTTAGAAAGAGTTGGCTTTGGGTACGCTTGAGTTCATTTTTTAAAGACTCTGGAGTAATCCAGCCATGCAATACGAGTTGAGAGTCATCCTTTAAAGTTTGAATTATTTTTTCATAATCTTGGGTGAGGGCAGAATGAACGAAATGACTAAAATCGGCTTTCCAAGTTCTTTTTTGAAGTTCGTCAGGCAGGATCCCTCTCATCGCTTCTTTAAATAAACCCCGTGGATGACCTTGAGGGGCTTGAAATTCTCCAGGAATTGCCATCAGAAAAGAAATTAAATCTCGATCGAGCATGGGGAAGGTTGCTTCAATCCCATGAAGCGCAGCTCCTTTATGGTTCATTTCCATGCAGTTGACATGGTACTTGGAGCGGGCTTCTAAATAAATCGATCTTGCTTGGGCACTGTGGAATCCTTTTGGAAGGAGAATCGGAGTTTCAGCTAACTGATTGATTTTTTTTTGAAAAGCTTTTGAAAAATAAGGTTTGCTCAGCTCCCGTCTCAGAAATTTTCTTCTGATTCTTTTTAATAGGGGGAGTAGGATTCCGGGGCAACGGTACCGCAAGGTATCTAAGATCAGTCGAGATTTAAAAGTTTGAACGGCTTCTTGGGAGAAATAATTTTTGTATTGCTTAAAATGTTGGCTCGCCTCACGCCATCGAAAGGAAAGTAAAAAATCAGTGAGGTATGCATAAGAAAAGAGGATCTGATCTCCCCAATGTCCGCCTAGGACAGTTCTTGCCCCCAGTCCCCGAGCTTTTTGGTGAAGGGATCGGGTGGGTTCATCTAAGAAATCAATGAAGGGAGCCTCCACGGCTTGGATATGCTCTTGAGCTCCCGTTAAGACCCCTAAGTTTTTAGGAAACGGTACTCGGTGGATTTGAGTGGAGTACTTTTTTTCAAGGTGTGTCAGGTAGATCTTCTCATCGGCTGGGTCTCCATCCGGAGTGATATATGAAACCCCAAAGAGTTTAGGGCAGGGTAGGGGAGAAAGGCTCAGTCCACTGCATAAAATCGAAGAAGAATCTAAGCCACCACTCACAGAAACAGCAACAGGAAACGCGTTTCGCATACGACGACTTACCGCTTGAAGAAAGACTTCTCTTAAACCATCTCGATAATCCTCAAATTTTTTAAAACGAATGGACCTCGAGATATCAAAATCCCAGTACCGATTCAGTTTTTGGGTATCTCTTAAGACTTCAAGTTGGTGAGCTGGAGGAACGGAATAGATTCCCTGAAAGCAAGTTTCTCCTTGATCATCCAGAGGTCGAGTCCCAATCAGAAGATAATCGATGAGTCCATTTGGGTTGGCTTTCTTTTGAACTTGGGGATGACTCAGGATTGCTTTTATTTCTGAGCCAAATAAAAAAACCTGATGATCCCGGTAATAATACAGGGGGCGTGTCCCCATGACATCTCGAGCAAGAAAGAGCGTCTTTTTTTTAAAATCACAAAGAACAAGAGCAAACTCTCCTATGAGGTGTCTTAAAAAATCCTGTCCCCACTGAAGATAGGCTTCTAATACAAAAGCCGCATCTGAAATTTCCTGTGGGCAGGAGAGTTTTTTTTGGAGTTCTGAACGATGATCGAGTCTTCCGTCAAAGAGCAGAGCGATTTTGTTTTTCTTTTTATATTCATGGTTATATTCATAGATCAGGGGTTGTCTTTCACCCTGGTTTTCTTTTTGGAGGTTCATGTGTTGACAGGCAAGACCTATAGAAAGACCTTCTTCTTTTTCTGAAAAGAAGGAAAGATTTTCACCATCTAGACCATAGTGTTTTAAAGGAGTGCTCATGGCCGATAAGATTTTGGGATCTAAAGGTTTACCCTGAAAGTTCCAGCATCCTGTAATGGCACTCATTTTGTATATCCTCTTGGGTTTTTTTCATGACAATCTAAGAACGGTCTGATTCCATCAGTTCATGGATCATTCTATGAATCAAGCACAGGCATTTGAATCCATTCAAATTAAACCGGGTCAAACGTTTCTTTCGACTCATCTTGGGAAAGAGACTGTCATTCTAAATTTGGAGGATGGAATTTATTATGGACTCAATGAGATGGGTTCTTGGATTTGGAGGGCCTTGGAGTCGAGCAGGACCCATTCTCTTAAGATGGATGACTTAAGAGACCAAGTGCTTTCAGAATTTGAGGTTCAAGCCAAGCAGTGTGAAAGCGATCTGAGAGCTTGGGCTTTAGATCTGAAGGCCCATGGGTTTTTGATCACGGAGTGATCTTTTGAAAATCAAAATAAGAGCTCTTCGGGTTTTTAAACTCTCACGGTCTGAACTTTTTGATTTTCTTCAGGCAGGACTGGGTGTCACTCTCGTTCAAATTTTTATCTGTCTTTGTTCCGAAAAGCAGGTGATGCAATGGTTCACTCCTCTTCTGAGACGAAAAAGTGTCAAACGAAAAAGAGGAATCACTCCTGTTTTAATTCAATCCTCCTGTCATGTATTTCGAGTGACTCGAGCCGTGCGGTCAGTGAGTCATTGGATTTTTTTTAAGCCTAATTGTCTCATCCAAGCCATAACGGCTCAACTTATTTTGATGGGAAGGGGTGTCCCTACTGAGTTTTGTATAGGTGTTTGGGACGGGGCTTTAGAATTATCTGGGTCCTTTCTGGCGCATGCTTGGTTGGAGTGGGAAGGTCATATTATTCTAGGAGAATTAGATGAAATTCATCGGTATCAAAAAATGGTAAGCCCTTTGATTTCTTTTTTAAAGTACCTCCCTGAAGTTCGGAGTGCTGAGTTTGTCCCCCAATGTCAGGAGCAAGGAGTGACTTCACTTCTTTATATCAGAGCTAGGGATAGCTCTCTTTGGGAGAGTTGGCCTAAGGAAGTGCAAGAGAGGATTGAATCCTTCGTTCAAAGGCAAGCAGCTCTTGAGCTTCAAAGGCAAAATGAAATTTGCCGTGTGCTTGAAGCTCTTGGAGAGCAAGGCATTGAGCCCCTGATTTTAAAAGGAACTGCGTTGGCTTATACTTTGTATGAATCGCCCAGTATCCGTCCTCGATTGGATACGGATCTTTTGATTCGCACAGAGGATGCGCCTCGTGTTAAAAAAATTTTAAAGGCCCTGGGGTATCGTGAAGCTCATCAGAGTGATCCAGAGATTTTGTTTGGGCAGTTTATTTTGGAAAAATCAGATGATTCGTTGGGACAGGAAAATGTATTTGATTTTCATCTTGAAATCAGCTGTAGAAAGCTCTTTTCAAAACTCCTTCAGGGTTTGATGAACTATGAACGTTTGAAGGCTCGCGCGGTTCCTATTGTATCTCTAGGTCCGTGGGCTTTTGGGCTTGATGCCGTGTCATCCCTTTTGTTGGCTTGTATTCATCCTGTCATGCATCATCACAACGAGCAGCGATTGATCTGGATTTATGATTTTCACTTGATTATTCAGAGGATGACTGACTTTGAGTTTCAGGAATTTTTTCATCTTGCTGGGCAGTATGAGATCCGTCAAATTTGTGATCAAGCTCTTCAAGCTTCTGTGACAGTCTTTGGGACTGTTATCCCTGCTCAATACTCAAGGCCCTGGGTATTATCCCAGCGATATCCTGAAATCACGGCTTCTTATCTTGATTCAGGGAGACGTTGGCATCACGAATTTTGGTCAGATTTTCAGGCCCTCCAGGGTTGGGGGAAGAAGCTTCAGTTCTTAAGGGCTAGTTTTTTTCCGAGTCCTTCTTACATGTTTCGAGCTTATATTCCTAAAGAAATTGTTTCGGGCACTGGGGAGAGTTCTTCATTTTTTCAGAGGTTTTTGCTTTTTGGGGTTCTGCCATTTCTTTATGGCAAACGGATCATTCAAAGGGCTTTTAGTTTCTTAGGAACTGCAAAACGATAGGAATAGGAATGATTCGATTTTATCAAGGACTGTCTTGTGTGTGGATTCAGTTTCCTGGATGGACGATTGGGTTAGCTCTCAGTTCAGCTTTTCTTTTTTTGTGTGAGGGAGGGGTAGTCTTGATGGGTCTTAAAGTCCCAGGTCTTGATGATTTAACAAAGCTTCGTCCCTGGGCAGTCAGCTTTGCGCTTCTGATTCTTCTACGTGGGGCAGCACAATACCTGGCTACTCTTTTTTCAGCACGTCTTAAAATGGAGGCTGCAACTTGGGTTAGGGGTATCGTTTTGGAGAATTATCGTCAGATGAGTTTACCTGAGTTTTATCGAGTCGATGCTGGGAGTCTGATGAATACTTTGACCTCTCAGACGGAGTGTTTCTTAGCTGCTTTAGAGGGGTGTCAGAGTCTTTTTCGAAGTGCTGGGCTGATGGGGCTTTACTTAGGGATTTTGGGAATGACTTGGGCCTGGGATCACCTGGTTCAGATGGGCAGACCTTTTTGGATTTTAGGAATTCTTTTGGGGATCATCAGCTTTATTTTGCATCGATGGATTGGAAATCAGGTTGCTTTGCAGGGGAATCACCTGAACCGAATTCAGAATGAAATGGCAAGTCTAGCCCTAGACGAGATTGAGTCTATGCCTGTGGTTCATGCTTTTGATTTATTTTCAGTGAGAAGGAATCTTTATGAACAAGCTTCACGTGCTTTAAGCACTCACTTTGTTTATTTAAAAGCTTGGAGTCATCTCGGACAGCCTGTGATCTATGGAGTTTCAGTCCTGATTTTTTTGGGGATGATTTTTTGGGAGACCGGCCTCAGTAATGTTCCTTGGATGTCTTGGGTGAGTCTTGCTTTGGTCTTTTATCGATTGCAAGGGTGGGTCTCTCAATTTCATTTTTCATTGACTCAGATGCGGGAGTATCAACCTCATGCAAAAATTATTTTAGAATATTTAGAGGCTCCAGAAATTCTATTGCCACCTGAAAAAAAGCCTATGGGTTTTGAGAGATTTCGGGGTGAGAAATTTCAAGGGATCAAGCTAGAGAACGTAAGCTTTGAGTTTCAGTCTGGAAAACCTGTTGTTGAAGATTTGAGTTTTGAGATACGTCCTGGGGAAAGAGTGGTTCTTGTAGGCCCTTCGGGTTCCGGAAAAACAACGGTGGCTCATCTTGCAGCAGGTTTGCTTTGTCCAACCCGAGGGGAGGTTTTCTTCAACTCTTCTCCCATGAGTCAGGTGAGTGGGCAGGATCGTTCTCAAATCATTGGTTTTGCGTTTGAAAAAACCTATGTTTTTAATGATACAGTTGAATTCAATATTCGATGTGGAAGACCTTTAAGAGATGATCAAGTACAAAGAGCAGCTCATGCAGCTGGAGTCTTAGATTTGATTGAGTCTCTCCCTCAGGGTTTTAAGACCCGGATTGGCTATCAAGGTCTCACGCTTTCCAATGGTCAGCGTCAACGGGTTGTCCTAGCTCGAGCATTAGCTGGAGAGCCTTCTCTTTTGATCTTAGATGAAGCGACAAGTGCTTTGGATCGATTGACCGAGCAATGCTTCGAGTCTTTCTTAAGAGAAAGGCAAGAAATTTCTATCCTAATGATTTCACATCGGTTTGAGTCCATGGATCAAGCTGATCGTATTCTGGTGATGCAGGCAGGTAGGATCCAAGCCCAGGGGAGACATTTGGATCTAATGGAGTCATGCCCCCTCTATCAAAAGATGCAAGGGGGGTGTGAATATCTATTAAAAAAAACGTAATTAAACAGATTTTGATTTCGGTTCCACAGGTTCAATCCCAACAGCTTTAAGCCACTCAGGAGATGGGATGATGAGCTTACGGTTTTGAATATCAAAGGCTCCACATTTAAACTCGGCTTTGCAGCACTCAGCCCCCTGCTCGTCGAGCATCCGTTGATGAATCAGGACAAGCTTAGAGTGGATGGGTTCAGCATGAGTTTCAATCGTAATGTCTTGGCCTAGCCTTAGTTCTTTTCGAAACTTGATTTGGATTTCTAGGATGGTGTGTCCGACCCCTGTTTCCTCGATCCGTTTGAGTCCATAACCCTCGGTATTGACTTTGTCCCAGCGGGCTTGCTCAAAGAGGTTTAAATAAACGGCGTTATTAATATGTCCATAACTATCTAGGTGTTCTTTTTGAACCTGGACATGAAATCGATGAACTTTAGGTTCCATATCTATTTTTCTTTTTTTAAAAAGCTAGGCATTTTAGTTTTATTTTGGAGAATTTTTAAGAAGCTCTTGAATATCGGGTTCAATGGACTCAGGTTTTTGATTGGGAGCGTAACGTCGAATGGGGTTTCCATTTGAGTTGATGAGAAACTTGGTAAAGTTCCATTTCACGCTCTCAGTGCCTAGAATTCCAGGGCAGGCTTCACAAAGGGCTTGAAATAAGGGGTGAGCCCCAGGACCTTTGACTTCGATTTTTGCAAAAAGAGGAAATTGAACAGAAAATCGAGTTTCACAGAAAGTCTTGATTTCTTCCTCAGAACCTGGCTCTTGATGACCGAATTGATTGCAGGGAAACCCCAGGACTTCAAATCCTTGAGGCCGATATTTCTCATACAGGCGCTCAAGTCCTTCATACTGAGAGGTAAAACCACATTGGCTAGCTACATTGACCACGAGAAGGACTTTGCCACGGAAAATCTCCAAGGAAATTTCCTGGCCGTTAATCGTTTTTGCTTGAAAAGAAAAGAGGTTCATAGAGGACTCCAAAAGATAGATCTTTGAAGCAGAGTATCATAAAAACCAATGGCAAAATCAATCTGGAAAAATTATTCTGTAAAAATCAATCGAGTTCATCGATCTGGATAGGTTGAGGAGTCAGCAAGAAACTCTTCAATCTCAGGGAGTTTCTCGGAAGCATCTTGATACCCAATTTCAATGAGAGCTTGAGTGTAGCTTGAATCAAAGAGGAGATAGCTCATTAAGTCTGCACTTTGAGTTTTTGAATGACCCAATCCATCCATGAAGTGCCTAAGAAACTTAGGGCTTTTGTGATGGAAAGTTTCTGCTACTTGAGCAAGGTCTATAGAAGGATAAATCGCCAAGGGTTTGACAATCTTCATGGGTTCTTTCGTTTGAGAGACTTCATGGATTCCAATTCCGTAAGAAATGAGTAGGTCATTCATTCTTTTGAGATGATCCAGGTCGGTATCCAGATGATCCAAGAAGATGGAGTTTAGGGTGACCCCAAAGATTTGAGAAAGAGAGGGGGCTTTCATTTGGGGTTTAGGGTGAGGGGTGCTTAAGAGTTCCGTTTTTGCACGTTCTTGTGCCGCTTTTTGAGAGCGAATTCCGATCGCAAAAACTTTAGATGCACCTAGTCGAATAGCAGGACTACAGGGGTGGGTGAGTCTGAGTGCTCCGTCACCGAAGTAGTAATTTCCAATGGGAAGTTCAATAAGCACAGGCTGAAAAATAACGGGGATGGCACAAGAAGCCCAGACATGATCGACATTGAGTTCAGTGGCAATGGATACACGTCGGCTTTTTTGCCAGAGGGGGTGACCTTGTCTTCCTTGAATAAAGGTGAAAGAACTTCCAGAATAATAACTCGTGGCTGACAAGGCGACAGCATAGAGGTGATTTTGATCAATAGATGATTGAATATTTTTAAACGGGATATGTGTTTCTAAATGTTTTCTGAGAGGAGAAAAGTCTAGGAATGATTGAGCTTTGTTTTTTCCGTATCGCCCACCCAAAGTGAGATCCCTGACCCAGCCCATGCTTTGGTTCCAAACTGACTGAAAGTCAGTGCGAAACACTTGATGAATTTGCAGTTGAGCCCAAAGTTGAGCTAAAGAATCACAGCATGTATTAAAATCGGAGCTTCCAGCAGCTATCCAAGCTCCACTGATGGCTCCAGCTGAAGCTCCGGTGACGATTGAAAAGGGGGAGGGTTTATTTTTTAGTCTTGGGATCTCACCCATTCTCTTGAGTACCCCTGCTTGGTAAGCCCCTCTTGCTCCTCCTGCTGTGAGGACTAAGCCCATCATTTCGGAACGCCCTTTAACATCTGTAAAGGTGTTTTACCGCCTGGCAGTTTACACTGGGTAACTGCCATATAGGATGAGAGCCCCATCATGCCTCCTCCAAGAATCGGGCCCATGATGATCTGGGAGCTCGTTGGGGATTGATATTCAAGAGATTTAGCAAAAAGAGTCATCTGCAGAGAAAAGTCAATCGCCTGGTCTACGATTCCTAAGCAGTTACATATCTCATTAGCGACAACTGCTGCAGGCATTGCACAGGCCGTGGTACAAGCAGCAAAAACGGCTGTGTCAAGAACAAGAAGGACAGACTCCATTCCTACAGACATATCATATTCTTCCCAAGCGGCACAGTATTCCGCGAGCTGTCCGTTTGTACTCTTCCCTTGTTTATGAAGTTGTTTCATCCGGTCACAGATACATTGCAAATAGCCGTTATCCTTAGGAGGCTTTCCAGGAAGGGGTTTGCCTGTGTCCTTCCAGTTTTTAACGTAAGCATCAAAATCTGCATCCGATTGACCACTGGGCACAGGTCTGCTTATTGTCTCACTAATAGTCTGATTAGATTTTTCACTGGGTGTTTCACTAGGTGTCTCACTAGACGTCTCACTTGAGTAGTTTTGCAGACAAAACCCAGCCACTTGGCTTAATAACTTCTGGTCCTCTGTAGTTTCGTAAGCAGCTGCACTTCTGATGACTGCTTCTGCTGAAAAGCAAATAGATAAAGTTAAAAAAGCAAACTTCGTTTTTGGATCTTTTTTGAATTTTTTCATAATTTTAAAAGGAAAAACTCTATCTTCATATTTAAATGATCGGGAAATTGAATAAATTGTTTATATCTTTTTAAAACAAATTAAACTTGAAAAGTGAAAAGAAGTCATCGCATGGATAACGATCACTTCTATTCGCGTTTTAGCTTCAACTCAGAGCACACTCACGACCATGCCTTAAAACCCCTCTGGATGGAGAATACAACGAATTGCGACCTTATAGCCTTAGGTGGCAAAAATTCGATAAATCTCTTAAAACAGCTTCTTGTTGAAATTGAAAAGAAAAAACAAAATAAATTATTAAATAACATGAGCGCAGCGTCCGAGGAGCAAATGGCAGCACAACAAGTCGGTAATATGTGCCGCTTATCTACACTCATTATTAAATAAAAACTCATGATGACATGCATTAATTCATCCTTCTGAAATAGGCGCTTTTGGTGTCTTAAAATGATAACCAGTCAAAATAAATAAAAAAACTAAATTAAACAAAAAATTTTCTCGAACAGTACTAATGAATGGATAGATTTAAAAATAATCAATATCTAATCATCATTTTTCAGTTATTCTTCCTGATTTTTTCTGAACAGTCTTTTGCAGTAGCGGGAGGTGCAGAAGATAAAGTAAGGGGTCTTGAAGCTGAAATGATTTATAACCCTAGGATTAACCCTTACAACAATAGTGTAAGTCCTAGTAGTTCACTGGATCGTTCAACCAGTGCTGCTAGCAGTACTTCTGATGGTGATGTTTTGATACATCCACAGGATACTCCTGAAAAGCAATCCCCCCGTTCTCCAAGCCGTTTGGATTCATCTTTCTCTGGTTCTGATATTGATTCTGTCGATCTAGTAGAGGATGATCATCTTCATCGCATACCGTCTGGCATTCTTGAATACCAAAGACCCAGAGAAGACAATTTTACAGGAGATTCTTCGGCTACTAAAAGTCCGGCTCATCATTCAACTGGTGGTGATTCGGTCCAATCGGGTGATTCTGATAAATTGTTCACAAGAAAATCTGGTGGTCAGAGACCGAATTTTTACATTAACCAACTAGATCCTAAAAGTCAAGTCCGACAACCTAGCCAATTGCGTGAGCTACCAGTGGGTTTTAATGATGAGGAGAGAATAACAGGAGGATTAGAAGAAAACTTAAAACCTAACAAAGCAGCTGGGACTGGTCCTATTCAAGTTAAACCTATAGACGATCCAGATCCAGATCCAGATGAACAAAGAACATCACAAAATAAAGTTAGAAAAGGAAAAGAAACTGGTATCAAGCGAAATACTTTATTCGGAGACCCTGAGCCTTCAAGAGTAGACCCTAGCTCTATAAAATATCTGGGGGATCAATCTGTTGATAGCTCAAAATCTATAGCTCAACCAATAGAGGGGATAGGCAAAAGTCGTCTAGGAGATCGAAGAAAGCCAAAGGATGCCTTTGGAGAACCACCAAGGGGGTCACAACAAGGAAAGTCAATAGAAACACCAGAAACAGAAGGTCTTGTAGGAAAAAAACCAGAATTATTATTCGAACAGAGGCTTAGACGCCCCAATTTGCCTCCACCTGCTACTAGAGAAAAAATATCTAATTTTGATAGTCCAACAGATTCTCAAAAAAGTTCAGACTCCAGTAATGTCGAGAATTCTAAAGGAAAAGGAAACCCCACTCTTATTCATGAAGATGCAGCGACTAAACCAACGGCACCAAATCCAAAGAATGCTCTGTACGATGACTTACGTGACTTTCAAAATGGATTGAATCTAAAAGATACGCCACGAGGTACACCACCAAATACGTCACCAGATACACCACCAGCAGCTCAACCAATAGAGGAGATAAACAGAAGTCCTTCAAGAAATCTAACCAAGCCAAAGGATGCCATTGGACAAATACCAGAGGAGACACAACAAGGAAGACCACTAGAAAAATCAGGACAAAAAGGTACTGTAAGAAAAAAACCAGAATTATTATTCGAACGGAGGTTTAAAAGCCCCGATTTGCCTCCACTTGCTAGAGAAGAAATACCTCAACCTGATAGTCTAGATTCTCCAAGAAGTCCAGACCTCAGCACTGGCAAGAGGTCATTTACTGAAAAAAAAAGAGGAGACCCCAATACTATTAGGGTAGGTGAAGCGCCTAAACAAACGGCACCAAAGACACCACCGGAAGATCCTTCAACAACTACTCCAGTAAACGACGAATCCCCAGTCAACGATAAAGCTAAGCGTAAAACACGCAAGAAACCAAAGCCAGCAAACAATAACCCAGAGGCACCAATAGATAGAGGAATAGCATCAGTAGAGGGAAAGGTACCAGCAGCAGGCACAGCATCACAAACAAGGCAACGCTGGCAACCAAGTAAACCATTGGCTGAGATTTTTGAACAGAAGCAAGGTGCTGATGCGGATGCGGGTACCCCAGGAACAACGCCTAATGCAGGTACCCCAGGAACAACGCCTGATGCAGGTACCCCAGGAACAACACCCGATGCGGGCAAGACTCCAGGAGCAACACCTGATGCGGGTAAGGCCTTAAATAAAAAGAAGAAAAAGAATCTAGCGGGCAAGACTCCAGGAACAACGCCTGATGCAGGTACCCCAGGAACAACGCCTGATGCGGGCAAGACTCCAGGAACAACGCCTGATGCGGGCAAGACTCCAGGAACAACACCCGATGCAGGTAGCCCAGGAACAACGCCTGATGGGGGTACC
>CAIZRG010000002.1 GCA_903935335.1 Oligoflexia bacterium | reverse complement strand
TCAGAAACTATTTTGAGACCTGTTGTTTTGAGTGTAGAACTTAACTAGTGGAAACTGTGACCTATTTTGAACTTTCTGAAATTGAACTGATTCCCTTCAGTCTTGTGGATCCGGACGGGAAAACGGTTAATTTGGCAATAGCACTTATTGGTGCAGCTGTAGGAGGAACAGTTGCTGCTGGATTTTCTTACCATATGGATCCTGGAGCTGATCCGAGAGTTCATGCAGCTGCAGCAGTTGGTGGAGCAATTTCTGGTGCAGCTGCTGGTTTTACTTTGGGGATGTCTACACTTCCTAGCCTAGCAACAGGGGCAGCTTTTTCAGGAGCTGGAAATACTCTTGAGCAAGGAATGAGGATGAATTTAGGTGCTCAAGACTCTTTTGATTCGAAAACCCTTGGTACTAATATGGGTTTAGGATCAGTTATTAGTGCAGCAGCAGGAAAACTTGGCATAGGGTTTATGGTAGAAAAGGGGTTGAAGATGCAAGGATATGCTGCTTCGGATTTAGCTCAGGCTGCTAGCTATAGAGGGATGGGTGAAATGTTGTCAGGCATGAGAAACGTAGGAAATGAAGCATTTACTGTAATGGGAAGAGCTGGAGCATTAGATTTCTCAGCTCAAACTCTGTCGAACAGTGCAAAGTGGTCATTAGGTGCAGGTACTGGTATTGCAGCTGGTGCTGAGAGTTTTGTTGGTGGAGCAATCAGTGGGGCGATGTCAGGTAAACCATAAAAATGGACTTTCTAGAAAAACCTCATCCGACACCACCTTTACTAAATCCTGCAAAAAATCCTTTATTGCCTTGGTTATTTGCTCCATTTGGATTTTGCCTTGGTTTAGTGTTTTTGTATTGGGCAGTTGAACAAGAGTACTTTCAAGTTCTAAAAGAGTTTGAAAGCTGCACTATTTTGAGAAATTATCAAAAAAGTAAAAAACTGGTTAATTCGATGTTCCAGTGTGCAGAAGACCTAGATCAGAAATTTTATTTTAGAAGTCGAGTTAGAAATACAGATGAAATTCTCGATAACCTAGAAGGAAAAAAAGTATCCTTCATATTTCAAAAAAGTTTTATTTGCAATGACGTAGATAATATCAAATATGAAAATAATTTTTATGAAGGCAGAACTGCTTTAACTGATGGGTATTTTTTCAAAGTAATACTACTCATTACAGGGACATTAGCTTGTTGTGGTGCAATCCTTATCTGGATTCTGAGATTTCGATGGAAAGAATAGCTTAGACTTATTTTTTTAAATGAATAAACTCAGCATAGTTTCCAAATTCATCAATTGCAGCTGCTTATAAGGATCTATCGTCATCGAAATTAAATTTAGAATGCCAAGGATATACTGTTTCTGATTTAGGCCAAGTGCTTCGCTATAGAGAGATGGGTGATATGTTTTAGAGGTTTCAAATGTCATCAGCTTTCCTCAGTATTTAAGTTATTATTATTTGGATAAAGATTGATTTTTTCAATATCTACAGCTTTGAGTTGGCCGTAGAGATCAATCGTCATTGAAATGGATTTATGTCCTAAGATGGCCTGAAGTTGATACATCTGACCCCCTTGTTTAAGAAAATTGTAAGCGTAGCTATGTCTTAAATCGTGACAGCGCCATCGTTTCATCTTGGGGTGTTTTTTCTGGAGACGAATAATGGCATCATCAATTTGGGTTGCACTGATGAGGCGACCAAACTGATTCACAAAAACGCAGTCTTTAATTTTCGGGAGTGAGTCCATCAATTCAAAGAGAGGGTCGCTCATTTTTAGAGTTCGATTTTCACCGTTTTTTGTCATTTTTAAATGGATAAGCCGGTTTTGAAGGTCAATATCTGACCATTGCAATTGACGGATTTCATCGCGACGAGCCCCTGTATGAGCCAGAGAAAAAATAAAGGGAAATACTACTCCTGGACTTTCTTTCTTGAGAGCTTCTAGAACTAAAGCAACTTCGGTTTTGCTCAATAGAACTCGTTGTCGAGTAGAAGGAGTTCTTGAGTTGAATTTTACCTTCTCTAAAGGATTAGAAGCCAGATACCCCTCTGAGACGAGAAATTTAAAAAAGTGATTGAGGAGAGGTTTTATTGCTCGCAAGTTTTGCTCACTGTAATTATTCTTTTGCTGAAGTCCCAGGAGCCAATCTCGAAGCTCTTTAGGTGTAATCTGAGAAGCCTTTCTATGACCAAAGTTTTGGCAGAATGAGGCAAAAATATTTTTTCGTTCCCGAATTTTAGAATTAGGGCTTTGTTCTAAGTGGAGCTTAAGTAGGACACCCATGTAGGGCGAATTGGAACTAAAGATAGGATGGGTGAGTTGATCTTGATAGGGGTGGTGCACTTATTGTCTCCCTGTTTGCATCAGTTCTTGTAAGGAGGGAATCTGAAAGGACAAGCTTTTTCTCTGCTCCATTCGTGAAGTAAGCCAATCTACCAGTAAATCTTTTTGAATTCGGTAGTTCTTACGGGGTCCAACATTAACACAAGGAAAACTCGGATCCGTTCGGATCAGTGTATATACGGTGTAACGAGAAAGGCCAAAAGCCTGGATGACTTCACGAACTGAAAGCAAGGGTTTGTCTTTTGAGTCAGCAAACATGTTCCAAAGAGTACCTAAGGGTCATCCTTGGGTCAACTAAATTGACAATACAAGCATTACAATATTGTAAGTAATTTGTAGTTGTCGAAAACAATCTAGAATTGTAGTGTGTATTGCAATGGCTGCTCCCTCTAAGAAAAAACGCGTAAAGGCACCCAAGCAATGTCCTGTGAGTTTTCGTTTTGATGAAACCACGGTACGGCACATGAAAATCCTCAGCGCCTATTATCGGAGAAACACGACTGTCGTTGTAGAAGACCTGATTGATGCAGAATATGAAAAGTTGCAAAAAGCAGATTCAGTTGAGCTCAAAAAAGCTGAACAATTTATAGAAGACTAGCCAGTCTTGATCCTAAATCCATACTTTTGTAACAATACGAACGTGAAACCCGTTTTTGTTTTTCTTGGAATCAGAAAATTCGACACAATTCGACACGCTGGAGTTAAGTTCTTGAGAGCTTAAACTAACTATTTAATATTTATGCAATTTTTAAGAGCTAGAGATCAGGGTCCATTAGATATTGATAGTTTTCTAACCAGAAAATCCGGAAAATTGAAATAATTCGACACAATTCAGAAAATTCAGAAAATATTTTGAGTCTTACTATTTTGAGTGTAGAACCTAAGTAGTGGAAACTGTGA
>CAIZRG010000001.1 GCA_903935335.1 Oligoflexia bacterium | reverse complement strand
GCGCTGGCTGTGGTTCGATTGGGTTTTTGTAACCTTAGATAAACAGGGTCAGCTACAACAACTTCGAGGCGAACTGAAGGAGACGCTCATGTACTGCGTTGCTCAGGCGGCGTAAGCCCTCCAAAAAGGGCAAAAGTCGAGCTTATGGCCCTCATAGCTTTAGTTCTGTTTTCTTAAGCGACGATGGAAACAACGACTCAAACTTTGAAAGTCAAAGTTTTGACGAAAAAAGCGAGCAATCTCGAAGATCAAATCATCCCAAGGAATGAGAAAACATCTACCTGAGTCTTCAGAAAACTCTACTAGAATAGGAAATTGTGCTTTATCCTATTTATTATGAATAAAATCTTGTTTTAATTCGTTCAAAATTCAAGAATATTGAGTTAAACTATTTAGAGTGTTTTTATCTGCGAAAAACTAGTATTACATAATAAAAATATATAACATTTACATAAAAATTAAGATAATATATGGAAAATTTTGATCAAAATAAAAAATATAAAAATCAAAAATTGATAAAAAAAGCGTATTTTTGCTTCTTCTTAAGTGGTGTAGGAGCACTGATTTATGAAATGACTTGGTTAAATAAAATACAACTCATGATGGGTCATACTGTCTATTCATTAGGAACAACCCTAGCTGCATACATGAGTGGTTTAGGACTAGGGTCTGTTTATTTTTCGAAATTGAAAAAATTAAAATTTATAAGAAACAAGAAATACTCGAATCTCTCACTTTACTTGATGGCAGAACTTTTTATTGGTGTTTATGCTCTATTTTTTTCTTTTTTACTTTCTTTCATTAAAATCCCTTATAGTTTTTTTATTCAAAATTTTAATTTATCAATAATATCAGTTAGCTTTATTCAGTTTGTTTTTTGTGGATTGATAATATTTGTTCCTACTTTTTTTATGGGGACAACACTGCCTCTGTTAAGTGAGTACTTATATCCAAATAAAAATGAAACTTCAGAAAAAATTAATCTACTTTATGGGATAAACACTTTAGGAGCTTTAGTTGGGTGTTTGCTGGCAGGATTCTTGATCATTCCCAATTTAGGATACTTTAAAAGTGTTTTATTTGCGGCTGGTATCAATTTTTTTCTTTATTTTTATATGAACTATTGTACTGATTCAGTCTGCTTAGAGGAAGTGAATTCAACTCAAGAGATATCTTCTAAAAAAATAACTTTTTCAATAGAAGAGAAAATAAGCCTTCTTCTCTTGTTTATGTCTGGATTTTCTTCTGTTGTAATTCAGACCATTTGGAATCGATTAGCGTCCTTAGTCTTTGGTTCTTCGGTTTATATTTTTACAATCATCACGAGTATTGTATTAGTAGGGATTGTCTTTTCAAGCTTAAGGCCGAAGTGGTTTGCCGATCTATTTCAAAACAAAAAAAATATTCAGCTTCTCCCTATGATGGCAGGCCTGAGTCTGTTGCTTAGCAATAGTCTGCTTTCTAGAGCTTCTGAACTAGTTTTGATATGGAGTCAATGGATTGATCCAGGGTTTGCCCTACGTACAGTTTTTGTTTTCATGACTTGCTTTTTGGCATTGATCCCTGCAGCAATTTTCCTAGGGGCCTTATTCCCTTTTGCTATGTCAAATCTTACTCAAGGACAAGAAGGTTATCGGGCAAGCCGATCTATTGGTATAGGAAATGCTTTTAACATTTTAGGAATGATTATTGGAGCAATCATTGGCTCATTTCTGCTTTTCCCTCTTTTAGGAGTCGAAAACTTCGCCCTTTTAATAGAGATATTTCTTTGTTCTTTTACAATTATTTTAATGATTGTAAAAAATTCTAATAAAAAAATAATTTTTTCTATGGTGAGCATTCTTCTAATTGCTTTTATACTTGTTCCAAGATTTGATTGGGAATTATTGACAAGTGATTTTTTTTATAATAGGAATAAAAAAACTTCAGTAGAAGAAATTGAAAAAAAAGGTTGGTCTCATTATTTAAGTTATTTTAGACCTACATACAAGTTAATTGATAGAAAAGATGATCCTTTTGGAACAATGAGCATTCATGAATCAAAATTTTCTCTATTGTTTAAATTAAATGGTAAGCCTGATGGAATTGTTCGCACGGATGGAAAATTTTCAGATGATTCATTAATAACTCATCTGATTTCACTTTATCCTGCACTTGTGAAACCAAAAGCTCATTCAGCACTGATCATTGGTCTTGGAATCGGTGAGACTGCCGCTCAGGTTCTTAAATTTCCAGAAATTAAAAAATTAAAATCCGTTGAAATTTCTTATTCAATGATTGAATTTTCAAGAAAATATTTCAAACCTTTCATTGAGTTGCGAGGAAAACTTTGGGGAGATGAGCGGTTTTCAATAGAGAACCAAGATGGTAGAAATTATATTGAGAATACAAAAGAAAATTATGATATCATCATTTCTGAGCCCACTAATCCTTGGGTTAATGGGGTAGCAAGTCTTTTCACTGTCGAATTTTATCAAGCCATAGCAAAAAGATTAAATCCAGGAGGAGTTGCATCTCTTTGGTTTCATACATATGAATTAAGTTGTGAAGCAGTGTATAGCGTTTTAGGAGCACTAGCCCAAGCTTTTCCTTTTTTGATTGTATTTAAGGAAGGGCCTAACCTATTTATTCTAGGCTCAAGAGATGAATTGTATTTAAGGCCTATCCCATCAGTGGCATTAGAATTAGAAAGAGATTTTCTGAATATTATTTATTTTTCTAAAGATAGGAAAATGAAAAGTTTTTTTGATAAAAAAGAATCTGTTCATGAAATTTATGATTTTCTTCTCAAAAATCAACTTTTTTATGACAAGGAAAAAATAATGGAGATCACTCAAGGAATGATAGTTAATCATGATGACAATCAGTTTCTCCAATACGAATCTGGGAAAACATTTTCAGGAAACATGAGTTGTCATGAATTCCCACCCGCAGATAAAAAGGGTCTTATTGAAAAGTACTGGAAGCCTGAGTGATTTAAAAAGAGGAATCCCAGATTGAGTGTTTTACGGTCTGAGGTCGGAGAGTACCTGTGACTAACTTCATGGAAGGGTGAGTGACCTTTGATGAGATTGAAGAACATCATAAGACTTGGATGCTTGAAAACGGAGTTTGGGTGGCTACTCAAAAAAATGGAAATCTCAAAGTGGCAGGATTTCATTTGTCCTCTTTGTATTCTCCTTTAGGTTGGTTTTTCTGGAAGGAAGCAGCTGTTCTTTGGAAAAAATCCTGTCAAAAGTCAGAGCTAGTCAGAACCTTTAAAAACACCTACCTAGGGGAATGCTTCTGAGAAACGGGGGATTGTCCAGATTGGGAAAATCTTTTTAATCGCAGTGAAAGTTACAAGATCAATTCTGTTCCAAAAGGCGTACTGCTCATTACGGTGGGGGTCAATGTTCAAAAGCACTCTTTTATCCTAAAAAGAGCTGTCTAATCAAAGAAAGCATCAACTTTCTTTCGTTGATGCGATTCAAGCTTTTTTAGATAGGAACCGTCTGATTGCAAAAGATGAAAAACATAGTGGAGCAAGAAGACCGATTATTTTGTATTGGCTTAGTTTCGGATCGAATTGCAACAGTTCGATTTACCAGGAGAGGCAAAAGAATTAGAATTATTGGGGCTGGATACTGGAAGAAAGGGAAAGAAATTTATGAAGAAAAAAACTGACCATAACATGCCTATTGGTAAATTAACTCAAGTAGCTGATTTTTTACCCCCTCCGAGTGAACTTCTCCAAGGAAGAGGCCATTAAAATCACGCTATCTATCGATTCAGGTACTCTGAAATTTTTTAAATCTGAGGCAAAAAGTTCTGGGAGCAAATACCAACGAATGATGCGTGAAGTGCTCAATATATACGCAAATAAGTATAAAAAAAGAACCTAATAATCGAACGCAATCACAGGCCAGGTCAGGATGATCAGGCTAGAGTTGTGGCCTATGAGATGTGTTAAATGCGGTTTTTCTTAATGTTTAAATGAAGGAAAAAGGGGTTTTTAATCAACTTGATATTTACGACATAAATGTCGTAAATTAAGTCTTGTATGGAAATAAAAGACTACCAAGGACGGAGTGTTGAGCTTTCTGATTCTTCCTGGGAACACATTCGAGAATCACACCCTGAAATCACAATAAAAAACATTCTCCTTGTTCTTGCCGATCCCCTGGAAGTCCGAGAGTGCCCACGGCAAAATTTTGTTGACTCTTCTATCAAGCAAAAAAACACTCTGAAGGAAAAATAAGATTTTCTGTGGTCGGTGTTAAAGTTTTAGATAATGGATTATTTGTTTCAACTGCAATGACAACAAACGCAATGAAGAAAGGGAGCACACTCTATCTAAAAGGGGAAATAAAATGATAATTTTTTACGATGGTGATCGAGATTACGCTGAAATCTTTTTTAAACAAGAGAAGAATTATGGAGATTCTCTGAGCAGTCTTTTAACAGTTTTCAAGTCTGAAAAGGATGACAAGATTATTGGTTATGGTTTTGAAGAAGCAAGCGAAAGTCTTTTTGAAAATGAACTGCTTTCACCTAGTCTAAAGCTGGCTGTTCTTTTGAGAATTGTTCGAGTCAAAAAAAATTTTACTCAGGAACAAGCTGCAGGGAAAATTCACGATCTCACATTTCGTCATTATCAACGGCTCGAATCAGGTGAAGAAAATCCTACATTAAGTACAATTGAGAGACTCATGATAGCTTTCCCTGATACGGACTTCTCCTTAATTTTAAAGCAACCGCAGAAAGAACGAGTAGCTTAAAGTTTCCTTTAAAATAAAGCTTCTCGAGTTTCAAACGGACTGAAACCCGAATTAAGGGACTCCGCTCATGAATCAAGAGTTAGCATGAATAGAACAAATTGATCTATCCAATGTAGCATTTTGATGCATCAATGACACAATTTGTATAATCGTCAAAACTCATTATGGCATTTTCCGGGAAACGTATTAACAGTAGAAGAGGGGTTTACTCAATTCAAAGCTATGTCCCAGAAAGATTTATCTCGCAAACCTTCAATGTCTGCTGAGGCCCTTGGGTAGTAGCAGACTGGACTACTTCAATAAGCTCGCCTTGAACAAAAACTACCTATGCAGAGACTCTAAAATCCTAGGTAATTGTCCAACGAGATAAAACGGCAATTCCAGGAGTTTGAGTTTTGAATTCAGTTGGGTAGTGCTGATTGGGTTTAATGAAAAGTGAATCCCAAAGGGAGAGTTTTTCTTTTCAGACAAGAAGACTTGTAATGATTTAGACTTTGAAGAGAGGCCTGCTTTTATTTCGATAGGAAAGACATGGGTTCCGTACTGAATCAGGTAGTCGACTTCTGCCATTGAGCCAGATTTTTCTCGTACCCAATAGTAGAGGCTGGGGGTTTCTGAAGGCGATCGCAGATTGAGGAGCTGTTGTCCGATCCACTGTTCAGCAACTGCTCCTTCATTCACTCTTGTTAATTTTTCAGGTTCTATGAGGTCAGTAATTCTTAATCCCAGTTGGATACCCATTAAGCCAACATCCATGAAGATCACTTTGTAGAGATTGTCTTTCCGTTCAGCAGCAAGGGGAACCCCATTTCCAGAGGAGTGAAATATCGGGTGAGCTACTTTCGCTTTACAGAGGGCCTCGAGTGCTGTTTCAAGGGCCAGGGCCTTTTCATGAGGGTTAATTCGTGCGTGGACCCATTTTTTCCCAACCTGTAAAGGGATTGCATCAAAAATTCGTTCCAACCTTTCGAGAGGAATGCGTTTGCGGAACTTTCCAAAATCACTTCGATAGGTCTCAAGAATGCTCCTATGCACTGATTCGCAGCCTAAAAAATCTCGGCTGGAAGCGAACCGATGGACAGCCTCAGGCATGCCACCGACTATGCTGAAGTCTCTGACGTGGGAAAGGAGTCGTTCATGGAATACCTCTGGAATATCTGTTTTTGGGTCTCTGGGTTGCCAGTTTCTGATGAGCTCAAGCATGGAGTTTTCTTCTATTCCTCTCAAATACTCTTCAAAATCCATTGGGCCTAGATAGAGATATTCAATTCGCCCGACGGGGACGCTATATTCCATTTCAGCGAGAGTGAATTCAAGGAGAGAGCCCGCCGCTATGACAGGAATTTCAGAGTTATCTTCAAAAAAATAGCGAAGCCGGGAGAAGACTTCAGGTGCAGCCTGAATTTCATCCAAAAAAAGAACGGCTTGTGATTTCAAGGTTTTTTGAAAATGTGCTTCCAGCAACGTTACCGTTTTTGAATTGGGTCCTTCTACAAAGAGTCGGCGCAAAGAGGGCTCTTTTTCAAAATTGATCTCAAGACAACTGAGTCCCTTTCGCGCACAGAAAT